>DASYBC010000106.1:0-16312 GCA_036500965.1 Allostellaceae bacterium
CCAGGTGCTGGCGGCGCCCGGCTCGATCACGCCGCACACCCGCTTTCAGTGCGAGGCCTACATCCTGACCAAGGAGGAGGGCGGGCGGCACACGCCGTTTTTTGGCAATTACCGGCCGCAATTCTATTTCCGCACCACCGATGTGACCGGCACGGTGCACCTGCCCGAGGGCACCGAGATGGTGATGCCGGGCGACAACATCTCGATGGAGATCGAGCTGATCGCGCCGATCGCGATGGATGAGGGCTTGCGCTTCGCCATCCGCGAAGGCGGCCGCACCGTCGGCGCCGGCGTCGTCGCCAAGATCATCAAATGACTGCCGTAGCATTGCTTCTGGCGGAAGATGCGAGCACTGCGATAGATCAGCCGCGTAGCGAACGAGGTGTTGCCGTTTCGCCTTGCGTATCTGCAGACACGCACCAGCCGTTCCTTCCCGACCAGCCGGCGCGGTCACCCGCGGCGATTCCGGGGTCCACGTCTGCGTACAGCATAAGTGCGGACGCCGGTGGCTCTTTTGGTTTTACTGAGGCGGGCCACAGCCCGGGGCTTTGGTCAAGGCACCTTCGCGGACCCAGACGCTTAGGAGTGTAGCTCAATTGGTAGAGCACCGGTCTCCAAAACCGGGGGTTGGGGGTTCGAGCCCCTCCACTCCTGCCAGCGCTGCGTTCGCGAGGATGCGGCTGCTCTGGAACCCGGCACCCGGCGGCGCCATATTGGTTTGGGCGCCGGCGCAACGGCTGCGCGCGCCGATTGTTGTCGTATGTGGATAAGTTATGGCAAAGACGAGCCCGGTCAAGTTCATCGAGGAGGTTCGCCAGGAGTTCTCGCGGGTCACCTGGCCGACACGCAAGGAGACGATGGTCACCACTTTGATGGTGTTCGTCATGGTGTTCATCGCCGCCGGCTTCTTTTTCCTGGTGGACCAGATGTTTTCAGCGGGCGTGCGGCTGATTTTCGGGCTTGGGGCTTAGGGCTTCGGGACGGGTGAGCATGAGCAGCCGCTGGTACGTCATTCACGTCTATTCGGGCTTTGAGAAGAAGGTCGCGTCGTCAATTCGCGAGCAGGCCGAGCAGAAGGGCCTGGCCGACAAGTTCGAGGACATCCTGGTGCCGACCGAAGATGTGACCGAAGTCAAGCGCGGCGCCAAGGTCACCTCGGAGCGCAAATTCTTCCCCGGCTATGTGCTGATCAGGATGGATTTGAGCGACGAAACCTGGCATCTGGTCAAGAACACGGCCAAGGTCACCGGGTTTCTCGGCGGTCGCGGGCGGCCGTCGCCGATCAGCGAGCATGAGGCGGCGCGCATCATGCACCAGGTTCAGGAGGGGATCGAGCGGCCGAAACCGTCGATCACCTTTGAGATCGGCGAGCAGGTCCGGGTGTGCGACGGGCCGTTTACCTCGTTCAACGGTCTGGTCGAGGATGTCGACGAGGAGAAGGCGCGGATCAAGGTGGCGGTGTCGATCTTTGGCCGCGCCACCCCGGTCGAGCTTGAATATTCGCAAGTCGAGAAGGTGTGAGCCGCCCCGACCGGGCGCGGCCCGCGCACCGGCAGAGCCCGCCCGGGGCTGAGCGGCGGCCGGCGACGGCTGTGGAGAGGTAAATGGCGAAAAAAGTCGTCGGCATGATCAAGTTGCAGGTTCCGGCCGGGAAGGCGAACCCGTCGCCGCCGATCGGCCCGGCGCTCGGCCAGCGCGGGCTCAACATCATGGAGTTCTGCAAGGCCTTCAATGCCGCAACGCAGAGCCTCGAGCCCGGCATGCCGATCCCGGTGGTGATCACCGCGTTTGCCGACCGCTCGTTCACCTTTGTCACCAAAAGCCCGCCGAACAGCTACTTTCTGAAAAAGGCGGCGGGGATCGACAAGGGCTCGCAGACGACCGGCAAGGGCAGCGCGGTCGGGCGGGTCACGATGACCCAGATCCGCGAGATCGCGGAACAGAAGATGGCTGACCTCAACGCCAAGGATCTCGAGGGTGCCTGCCGCATGCTGGTCGGCTCGGCGCGCTCGATGGGGCTCGATGTAGTGGAGTGATCGCGATGGCAAAGCTCGGCAAGCGGCTCAAAGCGGCCTATCAGGGGATCGATCCGGCGGCGGCGCACCCGCTCGAGGATGCGGTCAAGCTGATCAAGTCGCGCGCCACGGCCAAGTTCGACGAGACGATCGAGGTGGCGATGAATTTGAACCTCGATCCGCGCAAGCAGGACCAGAATTTGCGCGGCACCGTGATGCTGCCGCACGGCACCGGCAAGACCGTGCGGGTGGCGGTCTTTGCCCGCGGCGACCGGGCCAAGGAGGCCGAGGCGGCCGGGGCCGATATTGTCGGCGCCGAGGATCTGGCCGAGAAGGTCCAGGCCGGCGAGATCAATTTCGACCGAGCGATCGCCACCCCCGATTTGATGGCGCTGGTCGGCCGGCTCGGCAAGATCCTGGGGCCGCGCGGGCTGATGCCGAACCCGCGGCTCGGCACGGTGACGCAGAATGTCGGCGAAGCGGTGCGCGCGGCCAAGGGCGGCCAGGTCGAGTTCCGCGCCGAGAAGGCGGGCCTCGTTCACGCCGGGGTCGGCAAAGCGAGCTTTACCGAGGACGCGCTTGCAGATAATGTACGTGCCTTTGTCGGCGCCATCACCCGGAACAAGCCGAGCGGGGTGCGCGGCACCTATATCAAAAAGGTGAGCCTGAGCTCGACGATGGGGCCGGGGGTCAGGCTCGAATTGGCGGAGCTGGGCGAAGAGGCCAGGACCTAGCCGGAAGCCGGGTGGGCCGGCCTCGGCGTGGGCGCGTGACGGCTCGCCGAGCAATAGAACGCAGAAGGTTCGGAGACCGCGGTGGATCGAGCGCAAAAGCACAAGCTGGTCGAGAGCCTGCAGCAGGATCTCGCCGACACCGTCTGCGTCGTGGTCACGCATCAGACCGGGCTGACCGTCGCCGAGGCAACCCAGCTGCGGCGCCAGATGCGCGGCGCCGGGGCGCGGTTTCGCGTCACCAAAAACCGGCTGGCGCGGCGCGCCCTCGGCGCGACCCCGTTTGCGCCGCTGTCTGAGCTGTTCACCGGCCCGACGGCGATCGCGTTTTCGCGCGACCCGGTCGCCGCGGCGAAGGTTGCGGTTGAGTTTGCCAATCGCAACGACAAGCTCCGGATCATTGGCGGCGGTCTCGCCGGCCAGGTCATGGACGCGGCGGGCATTAGGGAATTGGCGCTGCTGCCGTCGCTCGACGAGCTGCGCGGCAGGCTGGTCGGCCTGCTGGTGGCGCCGACGACGGGGATCGCCCGGGTGCTGCAGGCGCCCGCTGGGCAAATCGCCAGGGTCCTTGCTGCGCATGCCGAGGAGGGGCCGGGTGAAACCCCGGCCGAAACCGGGTAGTCCGAGCGCGGGCTTATCGCCGTCTGATCAACTCGAACCTAGAAACTGGGAGTAGAAGATGCCGGATCTGGCAAGATTGGTTGACGATCTTTCCGCCTTGAGCGTAATCGAGGCGGCGCAGCTGTCGAAGATGCTGGAAGAGAAATGGGGGGTCTCCGCCGCCGCCCCGGTCGCGGTCGCGGCGTTTGGCGGAGCCGCGGCGCCGGCCGCCGAAGCGGCTGCCGAGCAAACCGAGTTTGACGTGATCCTGGCCGCATTCGGCGAGAAAAAAATCAACGTGATCAAGGAGGTTCGCGCGATTACCAGCCTCGGCCTCAAGGAAGCCAAGGACCTTGTCGAGGCGGCGCCCAAGCCGGTCAAGGAAGGCGTCAACAAGGAAGAGGCGGCAAAGATCAAGAAACAGCTTGAAGATGCCGGTGCGACTGTCGAAATAAAGTAGCTCTGGCGAGATAAAGCAGGTCTGCAACGTACTTTTCTGCAGCCGGGGCCGGCATCGGATCCGATTGGCAGCGGCACCCGAAACCAGAAAACCGGGGCGCGATCCGTCGCGCACGCCGGGTTTCGGCGTCTGGACGGGAAGCGACGGTGCGGGCTGCCCAACCGCCAGCAGGGTGCGGCGGCGTTGGCGGCGGTGCTGCGGAGTTGGCCCGGCATAAGGTGCCGGAGCTGACGGCGCACCGGCGGCGAAACCGAGATCGGGTCTGCCCGCGGCGGCCCACAATGAGGAGCATGCATGGCTATATCCTTTACGGGAAAAAAGCGCATCCGCAGGAGCTTCGGACGCGTCCCCGAGGTCGCGCCGATGCCGAACCTGATCGAGGTGCAGAAGAGCTCGTATGACCATTTTCTGCAGATGGGCGAGCTGCCCGAGCAGCGCGCCAATGTCGGCTTGCAGGAGGTGCTGCGGTCGGTGTTTCCGATCCGCGACTTTTCCGAGCGCGCGCAGCTCGAATTCGTTCGCTACGAGCTCGAGGCGCCAAAATACGATGTCGATGAATGCCAGCAGCGCGGCATCACCTTTGCCGCCCCGCTGAAGGTTACGCTGCGCCTGGTCGTCTGGGACGTCGACGAGGACACCGGCTCGCGCTCGATCCGCGACATCAAGGAGCAGGACGTCTATATGGGCGACATGCCGTTGATGACGAAGAACGGCACCTTCATCATCAACGGCACCGAGCGGGTCATCGTCTCACAGATGCACCGCAGCCCCGGCGTGTTCTTTGACCATGACAAGGGCAAGACCCACTCCTCAGGCAAATACCTGTTCGCCGCGCGGGTGATCCCGTATCGCGGCTCGTGGCTCGATTTCGAGTTTGACGCCAAGGACCACGTCTACGTGCGCATCGACCGGCGCCGCAAATTGCCGGCGACGACATTGCTGATGGCGCTCGACGATGCCGCGAGCGCGGAGCTGCGCGCGCAGCGCAAGGCCGAAAGCAAGCCGATGCAGCCGGGCGAAGCCGTGGGCATGCCCAAGGAAGAGATCCTGGCGAATTTCTACCGGGCGATCGTCTATCGCCACGGCCCGCAAGGCTGGATGGCGCCATTCGAGCCCGACCATTTCAAGGGCAAGCTGACGAGCGACCTGCGCGATGCGCGCACCGGCGAGGTGGTGCTGCCGATCGGCGAGCGGGTGACGCCGCGCGTCGCCCGCCGGCTGCGCGAGGCCGGGCTCGAAGACATATTGCTGCGCGACGAGGAGTTGATCGGACGCTACTTCGCCTCCGACATCATCAATGAGCAAACCGGCGAGGTCTATTTCGAGGCTGGCGATGAGATCACCGCCGCCGCCCTCGCCCTCCTGGTTGAGGCCGGGATCGAGGAGCTGCCGGTTCTCGACATCGATCACGTCGCGGTTGGCCCCTACATTCGCAACACCTTGGCGATCGACAAGAACGCCACCCGCGAGGATGCGCTGATCGACATCTACCGGGTCATGCGGCCGGGCGAGCCGCCGACCCTGGAGACCGCGGAGGCGCTGTTCAACAGCCTGTTCTTCGATCCCGAACGCTATGATCTGTCGGCGGTCGGCCGGGTCAAGATGAACTCGCGGCTCGGCCTCGACACCGAGGACACCGTGCGCACCCTGCGCAAGGCCGATATCCTGGCGATCCTCAAGGTGCTGGTCGAATTGAAGGACGGGCGCGGCGAGATCGACGATATCGACCATCTCGGCAACCGGCGGGTGCGCTCGGTCGGCGAGCTGATGGAAAACCAGTACCGCATCGGCCTCTTGCGGATGGAGCGGGCGATCCGCGAGCGGATGAGCTCGGTCGAGATCGACACGGTGATGCCGCACGATCTGATCAACGCCAAGCCGGCGGCGGCGGCGGTGCGCGAGTTTTTCGGCTCCTCGCAGCTCTCGCAATTTATGGACCAGACCAACCCCTTGTCCGAGATCACCCACAAGCGGCGGCTGTCGGCGCTGGGCCCGGGCGGCCTGACCCGCGAGCGCGCCGGCTTCGAGGTGCGCGACGTGCACCCGACCCATTACGGGCGGATCTGCCCGATCGAGACGCCGGAGGGCCCGAATATCGGTCTGATCAACAGCCTGGCGACCTATGCAAGGGTCAATCAGTACGGCTTTATCGAGAGCCCCTACCGGCGGGTGGTCGACGGCCGGGTCACCGACGAGGTCGTCTATCTGTCGGCGATGGACGAGGGCCGCTATGCGATCGCCCAGGCCAATGTCGAGACCGACGCCGAGGGCCGGGTTGTCGCCGACCTGACCAATTGCCGCAAGGGCGGCGATTTTGTCATGCAGCGGCCGCAGGACATCGATTTGATCGACGTGTCGCCAAAGCAGCTGGTGTCGGTCGCGGCGGCATTGATCCCGTTCCTCGAAAACGACGACGCCAACCGGGCATTGATGGGCTCGAACATGCAGCGCCAGGCGGTGCCGCTGATCCAGGCCGAGGCGCCGCTGGTCGGCACCGGGATGGAGGAAACCGTGGCCCGCGATTCCGGGGTGACGATCATCGCCCGCCGCTCGGGCGTCGTCGACCAGGTCGATGCGACCCGCGTGGTGATCCGGGCGACGACCGAGGCCTCCTCGGCCGCCTCCGGCGTCGATATCTACAATTTGTTAAAGTTCCAGCGCTCGAACCAGAACACCTGCATTACCCAGCGGCCGCTGGTCAAGGTCGGGGACCGGGTGGGCGCCGGCGACATCATTGCCGACGGGCCCTCGACGCAGCTCGGCGAGCTGGCGCTCGGGCGCAACGTCTTGTGCGCGTTCATGCCGTGGAACGGCTACAATTTCGAGGATTCGATCCTGATCTCCGAGCGCATCGTCTCCGACGACGTGTTCACCTCGATCCATATCGAAGAATTCGAGGTGATGGCGCGCGACACCAAGCTCGGCCAGGAGGAGATCACCCGCGACATCCCCAATGTCGGCGAGGAGGCGCTCAAAAACCTCGACGAGGCCGGCATCGTTTATATCGGCGCCGAGGTCAAGCCGGGCGACATCCTGGTCGGCAAGGTGACGCCAAAGGGCGAATCGCCGATGACCCCGGAAGAAAAGCTGCTGCGCGCGATCTTTGGCGAAAAGGCCTCCGATGTG
The DNA here is from genome assembly GCA_036500965.1 of Allostellaceae bacterium. Taxonomy (GTDB): domain Bacteria; phylum Pseudomonadota; class Alphaproteobacteria; order ATCC43930; family CGMCC-115725; genus AP-15. Next base: position 6,933 of record DASYBC010000106.1, read on the forward strand.
CGCGACACCTCGTTGCGCCTGCCGCCCGGGGTTTCCGGCACGATCGTCGAGGTGCGCGTGTTCTCGCGCCGCGGCGTCGACAAGGACGAGCGGGCGCTGGCGATCGAGCGCGCCGAGATCGAGCGGCTGGCCAAGGACCGCGATGACGAGCGCGCGATCCTCGAGCGCAGCTTCGCCGCCCGGCTCAAGGAATTGCTGCTGGGCCAGATTGCGGTCGGCGGCCCGAAGGGGATGAAATCGGGGGCCGAGATCACCGAGGCGGTGCTGGCCGAATATATGCCCGCTCTGTGGAAGCAGATTTCGATCCGCGACGACGCGCGCATGGCCGACATCGAGGCGTTGCGCAAACAGATGGACGATGCCATCGCCGAGCTGACCGCGCGCTTTGAAAACAAAGTCGAAAAGCTGCAGCGCGGCGACGAGCTGCCGCCCGGCGTCATGAAGATGGTCAAGGTGTTTGTCGCGGTAAAGCGCAAGCTGCAGCCCGGCGACAAGATGGCCGGCCGTCACGGCAACAAGGGGGTGATCTCGCGGATCATGCCATGCGAGGACATGCCTTATCTCGAGGATGGAACCCCGGTCGATATCGTGCTGAACCCATTGGGCGTGCCGAGCCGGATGAATGTCGGGCAGATCCTCGAAACCCATCTCGGCTGGGCCGCGGCCGGGCTCGGCCGGCGCATCGGCGAGGTGCTGTCGCGGGTTCGCCGCGGGGTTGGCGACGGCGAATTGCGCGGGGTGCTCGGCGAGATGTATCAGGGGCCCGAGGGCGCTGAAATCGCCCGCCTTGACCCAGACGAGCTGATCGAGCTCGCCGGCAATCTCGAGCACGGCGTGCCGATGGCGAGCCCGGTCTTCGACGGCGCCAGCGAAGCCGACATCGTGGCGATGCTCGAGCGCGCGGGGCTGTCGTCCTCGGGCCAGGTCACCCTGGTCGACGGCCGCACCGGCGAGGCGTTCGACCGCAAGGTGACGGTCGGCTACATCTACATGATGAAGCTGCACCATCTCGTCGACGACAAGATCCACGCCCGCTCGATCGGGCCCTACAGCCTCGTCACCCAGCAGCCGCTGGGCGGCAAGGCGCAGTTCGGCGGCCAGCGTTTTGGCGAGATGGAGGTATGGGCGTTGGAGGCCTACGGCGCGGCATATTCCTTGCAGGAGATGCTGACCGTCAAATCGGACGACGTGTCGGGACGCACCAAGGTGTATGAGGCGATCGTCCGCGGCGACGACAATTTCGAGGCCGGCATTCCCGAATCCTTCAACGTGCTGGTCAAGGAGCTGCGGTCGCTCGGCCTCAATGTCGAGCTCGAGCAGCGCAATTTTTGATGACCTGTTCCGTGCCTGTAAATAACAGGTTAAACAGGCGCTCTTATGCCGTCACCCCCGCGAAAGCGGCGGCTCAGGGCGAGCGACGCGACGCTTGCCTTGGATCCCGCTTCCGCGGGAATGATCGACGGTGACCGATTACGGTAAGCATAATGCAAGACGCATAGAGGAGAAACGACAATGAGTGCATGGTCTTGGAAGCTTTTTACAGCAGGCCAAACCAACAAAGGTGGGAATAGTGCGTCGTAGCCGCGCGTCCATTCTGAAGAACGAGGCTACAAGTGTCACAGCGGTCGGGTGAGGCTGCTCGTCTAAGCGAGCCTTAGGGCAGCCGGGCGCGGCGTCGCATCCCGAACCTAGTTTTTCAAGAGGGGTCGTGCATGAACGAGTTGATGAACATCTTCGGGCAAGTCACCGGGACGCAGAGCTTTGATCAGATCCGCATCTCGATCGCCAGCCCGGAGCGCATCCACTCCTGGTCCTACGGCGAGATCAAAAAGCCGGAGACGATCAACTACCGGACCTTCAAGCCGGAGCGCGACGGCCTGTTCTGCGCCCGCATCTTCGGGCCGATCAAGGACTACGAATGCTTGTGCGGCAAGTACAAGCGGATGAAGTACCGCGGCATCATCTGCGAGAAATGCGGCGTCGAGGTCACCCTATCGAAGGTGCGCCGCGACCGCATGGGCCATATCGAGCTCGCCTCGCCGGTCGCGCATATCTGGTTTTTGAAGTCGCTGCCGAGCCGCATCGGCCTGCTGCTCGACATGACGCTGAAGGATCTCGAACGGGTCCTCTATTTTGAGAACTACGTGGTCATCGAGCCGGGGCTGACCCCGCTGAAGCAGCATCAGCTCTTGAACGAGGAAGAATATCTGCAGGCGCAGGATGATTACGGCGACGACCAGTTCACCGCGTCGATCGGCGCCGAGGCATTGCGCACGATCCTGTCGGCGATCGATCTCGGCGAGGAGCGGGAGAAATTGCGCGGCGAATTGCGCGACACCAGCTCCGAGGCGCGGCGCAAAAAGCTGGTCAAGCGGCTGAAGCTGATCGAAGCCTTTATCGAGTCGAAGAGCCGGCCGGAATGGATGATCCTCGAGGTCGTCCCGGTCATCCCGCCCGAATTGCGCCCATTGGTCCCGTTGGATGGCGGCCGGTTCGCGACCTCCGATTTGAACGACCTGTACCGCCGCGTCATCAACCGCAACAACCGCTTGAAGCGGCTCATTGAGCTGCGCGCGCCCGACATCATCGTGCGCAACGAGAAGCGCATGCTGCAGGAGGCGGTCGACGCGCTGTTCGACAACGGAAGGCGCGGGCGGATCATCACCGGCGCCAACAAGCGGCCGTTAAAGTCGCTCTCCGACATGCTGAAGGGCAAGCAGGGCCGCTTCCGCCAGAATTTGCTGGGTAAGCGCGTCGACTATTCGGGTCGTTCGGTCATCGTCGTCGGCCCCGAATTGAAGCTGCACCAGTGCGGCCTGCCCAAAAAGATGGCGCTCGAGCTGTTCAAGCCGTTCATTTACTCGAAGCTCGAGCTCTACGGCTTGGCCAGCACGATCAAGGCGGCAAAGCGCATGGTCGAGAAGGAGCGGCCCGAGGTCTGGGACATCCTCGAAGAGGTGATCCGCGAGCATCCGGTGCTGCTGAACCGCGCCCCGACCCTGCACCGCCTCGGCATCCAAGCGTTTGAGCCGGTGTTGATCGAGGGCAAGGCGATCCAGCTGCACCCACTCGTCTGCACTGCCTTCAACGCCGATTTCGACGGCGACCAGATGGCGGTGCACGTGCCGCTGTCCTTGGAGGCGCAGCTCGAAGCCCGCGTCCTGATGATGTCGACCAACAACATCCTCTCGCCGGCCAACGGCAAGCCGATCATCGTGCCGTCGCAGGACATCGTGCTCGGGCTCTATCACATCACCATGGAGCGCCCCGGCGAAAAGGGCGAGGGCATGGTGTTCAGCAGCATCGGCGAGATCGAGCAGGCGCTCGAATCAAAGTCGGTGTCGCTGCATGCCCCGATCAGGGCGCGCTATCACACCGTCGATGCCGACGGCAACCCGGTGGTGCGGCGGGTCGAGACCACCCCAGGGCGCATGCTGCTATCCGAGATCCTGCCGCGCAACCCGGCGGTCGGCTTCGAGCTGGTCAACACCTTGCTGACCAAAAAGGAGATCAGCAACGTCATCGACCAGGTCTATCGCCACTGCGGCCAAAAGGAGACGGTGATCTTCTGCGACCGGCTGATGAGCCTCGGCTTTCAACAGGCGTGCAAGGCCGGGATCTCGTTTGGCAAGGACGATCTGATCATCCCCGACGCCAAGCGCATCCTGGTCGCCGAGGCGCAGGACCAGGTCAAGCAATACGAGCAGCAATACCAGGACGGCCTGATCACCCAGGGCGAAAAGTACAACAAGGTGGTCGATGTCTGGTCGCGCTGCACCGACAAGGTCGCCGAGGAGATGCTGAAGATGATCCGCTCGGCCCCGCCGGGCGAGCCGATCAACCCGGTGTGGATGATGTCGGATTCCGGGGCGCGCGGCTCGGCGGCGCAGATCAAGCAGCTGGCCGGCATGCGCGGGCTGATGGCCAAGCCCTCGGGCGAGATCATCGAGACGCCGATCATCTCGAACTTCAAGGAAGGGCTGACCGTGCTCGAATACTTCAATTCGACGCACGGGGCGCGCAAGGGCCTCGCCGACACCGCGCTGAAAACCGCGAATTCGGGGTATCTGACGCGTCGCCTCGTCGATGTCGCGCAGGATGCGATCATCACCGAGGAGGATTGCGGCACCACCCGCGGCCTGTTGACCCGCGCCGTCGTCGAAGGCGGCGAAGTCATCGCACCCTTGGCCGACCGGATCATCGGGCGCACCGCGGCGACCGACATCCTCAACCCATTGACCGGGGAGGTGGTGCTGCCGGCGGCGGCGCTGATCGACGAGGATGCGGTGGACCAGATCGAGCGGGCCGGGATCGACATCGTGCCGATCCGCTCGGTCTTGACCTGCGAGTCGCCGATCGGCGTGTGCGGCAAATGCTATGGCCGCGATCTGGCGCGCGGCACCGTCGTCAACATCGGCGAGGCGGTCGGCGTGATCGCGGCGCAGTCGATCGGCGAGCCCGGGACCCAGCTGACGATGCGCACCTTCCACATCGGCGGGGCGGCGCAGCGCGGGGCCGAGCAATCCTCGGTCGAGGCGGCCTTCGACGCGACGGTCGAGATCAAGAACCGCAATGTGGTGATGAACTCGGCTGGTGTGCCGGTGGTCATGGGCCGCAACCTGGAGATCGTGCTCAACGACGAGGCCGGGCGCGAAAAGGCGCGCCACCGGGTGCCCTATGGCGCGCGGCTGTTGGCCGACGAGGGTGCCCGGGTCGGGCGCGGCGAGCGCCTGGCTGAATGGGATCCGTACACGATCCCGATCGTCACCGAAAAGGACGGGGTGGCCCACTACGTCGATCTGATCGAGGGCCTCTCGATGCGCGAGATCGTCGACGAGGCGACCGGCATCTCGTCGAAGGTGGTGATCGACTGGAAGCAGCAGCCGCGCGGCAGCGAGCTGCGGCCGCGCATCACCCTGCGCGACGAGGCGGGCGAGGTCCTGCTGCTCGGCAACGGGCTCGAGGCGCGCTATTTCATGTCGGTCGATGCGATCCTTTCGGTCGAGAACGGGGCGCTGGTCAAAGCCGGCGACGTGCTCGCCCGCATCCCGCGCGAATCGTCGAAGACCCGCGACATCACTGGCGGTCTGCCGCGCGTTGCCGAGCTGTTCGAAGCTCGCAAGCCCAAGGATTTCGCGATCATCAGCGAAAGCGACGGCCGGGTCGAGTTCGGCAAGGACTACAAGACCAAGCGGCGGGTCATCGTGGTCCCGACCGAGGAGGGCGGCGAGCCGGTCGAATACCTGATCCCCAAAGGCAAGCACATCAGCGTCCAGGAGGGCGATTTCGTCCAGAAGGGCGATCTGTTGATGGACGGCAACCGGGTCCCGCACGACATCCTGCGAATTCTCGGGGTCGAGGCGCTGGCCAGCTACCTGATCAACGAAATCCAGGATGTCTATCGTCTGCAGGGCGTGCGCATCAACGACAAGCACATCGAGGTGATCGTGCGTCAGATGCTGCAGAAGGTCGAGATCGAGGATCCCGGCGAGACCACCTTGCTCGCTGGCGAGCAGGTCGACCGCTCGGAGTTCGAGATCGAGAACGCCAAGGCCGCGCGGGACGGGCTGCGTCCGGCGGCGGCGCATCCGGTGCTGCAAGGCATCACCAAGGCCAGCCTGCAGACCAGCTCGTTCATCTCCGCCGCGTCGTTCCAGGAAACCACCCGCGTCCTGACCGAGGCCGCGGTGTCGGGGCGGATCGACACGCTGACCGGGCTCAAGGAGAACGTGATTGTCGGCCGGCTGATCCCGGCCGGCACCGGCAGCGTCGTCGCCCGGCTGCGCGAGGTCGCCGCCGAGCGCGATCGCGAGCTCGCCGCGATTGCCGCGGCCGAGAAGCCGGCCGAGCTGGTCGAGGCGGACCAGAAGACCGCGTAAGAAGCAATGGCGGCGGGCGGTTTCGCCTGCCGCCGTTCCGCCGCGGATTTCGGCCGCGGATTTTGGCGGCGGATGTTCGTGGCCCAGATTTCGCGGCAAGGGTCTTGACCCGCCGCGCAGCAGGCAATTATATGTGTGCTCTTTCGCGGGGCTGGCTGTAGGAAGCCACCTAGACGCAGCCTGGTCGTTTCGTTGTGGCTCGACGCCCCTGCGAGGGGGCGTGATACTGTCAGGCGAGTTTGTGCACGACCGCACCGGCGCGGTAGAGGCGGCGGGCGGGCGGCGTGTTTGGCGAGGGTGGAAGAATGCCGACGATAAATCAATTGATCCGAAACCCGCGCCGGCCGCAGATTGCCCGCGACAAGGTTCCGGCGATGGAAGCCTGCCCGCAAAAGCGCGGCGTGTGCACCCGCGTCTACACCACCACCCCGAAAAAGCCGAACTCGGCGCTGCGCAAGGTGGCGCGCGTGCGCCTGACCAACGGCTTCGAGGTAACGAGCTATATCCCGGGCGAAGGCCACAATCTGCAAGAGCATTCGGTGGTGCTGATCCGCGGCGGGCGGGTCAAGGATTTGCCGGGGGTGCGGTATCACGTGATTCGCGGTACGCTCGACACCCAAGGGGTCAAGGATCGCCGGCAGCGCCGCTCGAAATACGGCGCCAAGCGCCCGAGATAGGAGAACGCCATGTCGCGCCGCCGCGCCGCGGTCAAACGCCAGGTTCTGCCGGACCCGAAATTCGGTGACCCAGTGCTGACCAAATTTATGAACTGCCTGATGTATGAGGGCAAGAAATCGGTCGCCGAGCGCATCGTCTATGGCGCCTTTGACCGCATTTCTAGACGTAGCGGCCAGGATGCGCTGCGGGTGTTCCACGACGCGCTCGCCAATGTCCGCCCGGCGGTCGAGGTGCGCTCGCGCCGGGTCGGCGGCGCCACCTATCAGGTGCCGGTCGAGGTGCGCCCCGACCGCAGCCAGGCGCTGGCGATCCGCTGGCTGATCTCAAGCTCGCGCGGGCGCGGCGAGAACACAATGGAGGAGCGGCTGTCGGGCGAGTTGCTCGATGCTGCCAACAACCGCGGGGTTGCGGTCAAAAGGCGGGAGGATACGCATCGGATGGCCGATGCGAACAAGGCTTTCTCGCATTATCGCTGGTAGCGAGGGCGCTGGTCGATCGAGCCGCCGAGGACGGCCGTTACCTGTTTTTGTTGGGGCTGCGCCTGCGGGCGACGCCCCCGGAGCTTTTTTGATGGCACGCCAGACACCTCTCGAGCGCTACCGCAACATCGGCATCATGGCGCATATCGATGCCGGCAAGACCACCACGACCGAGCGCATCCTCTATTACACCGGCCGCGCCTATAAGATGGGCGAGGTGCATGAGGGCACCGCGACGATGGATTGGATGGCGCAGGAGCAGGAGCGCGGCATCACCATCACTTCGGCCGCAACCACCTGCTTTTGGGACGACCACCGCATCAACATCATCGACACGCCGGGCCACGTCGATTTTACGATCGAGGTCGAGCGCAGCCTGCGGGTGCTCGACGGCGCCGTCGCCGTGTTCGATTCGGTCGCCGGGGTCGAGCCGCAATCCGAGACGGTGTGGCGGCAGGCCGACAAATACGGCGTGCCGCGGATCTGCTTTATCAACAAGATGGATCGGATCGGCGCCGATTTTCCGCGCTGCGTCGCGATGATCGACGACCGGCTGGGCGCGCATCCCTTGGTGCTGCAGCTGCCGATCGGGGTCGAGAGCGATTTTGTCGGCGTGCTCGATCTCGTGGGCATGCGGGCGGTCAAGTGGCGCGAGGAGACGCTCGGCGCCCAGTTCGACATCGTCGAGGTGCCCCCCGAGATGATGGCCGAGGCGCGGGCCTTCCGCACCCGGCTCGTCGAAACCGCAGTCGAGCAGGACGACGCGGCGCTCGAAGCCTATCTCGGCGGCGCGGAGCCGGACGAGGACACCTTGCGGCGGTGCATCCGCAAGGGCACGATCGGCGGCGCCTTTGTTCCGGTGCTGTGCGGCTCCGCGTTCAAAAACAAGGGGGTGCAGCCGCTGCTCGACGCCGTCGTCGCCTATCTGCCGGCGCCGACCGACGTCGCCGCGATCCGGGGCGTCAAGATGGGCACCAACGAGCCGGTGGTGCGCCATTCCTCGGACGACGAGCCGTTTGCTGGGCTCGCCTTCAAGATCATGAGCGATCCGTTTGTCGGCTCGCTGACCTTTGTTCGCATCTATTCGGGGGTGGTGGCGAACGGCAGCCAGGTGTTGAACACGGTCAGGAACGGCCGCGAGCGGATCGGCCGCATGCTGGCGATGCACGCCAACCATCGCGAGGACATCAAGGAGGCTCGCGCCGGCGACATCGTCGCCTTGGCCGGGCTCAAGAGCACGACGACCGGCGACACCTTGTCCGACCCGGCCCAGCCGGTGGTGCTCGAACGCATGGAGTTTCCCGAGCCGGTCATCGAGATCGCGGTCGAGCCCAAGACCAAGGGCGACCAGGAAAAGATGGGCCAGGCGCTGGCGCGGCTGGCGACCGAGGACCCTTCGTTCCGGGTCACCGTCGATCACGAAAGCGGGCAGACCGTGATCAAGGGCATGGGCGAACTGCACCTCGAGATCATCGTCGACCGCATGAAGCGCGAGTTCAAGGTCGACGCCAATGTCGGCGCCCCGCAGGTCGCCTATCGCGAAACCATCACCCGCCGCGCCGAGGTTGATTACACCCACAAAAAGCAGACCGGCGGCGCCGGGCAGTTCGCCCGGGTCAAATTGCGCTTCGAGCCATTGGCGCCGGGCGAAGGCTTTGTCTTCGAAAACGAGGTGGTCGGCGGCACCGTGCCGAAGGAGTATGTGCCCGGGGTTGAAAAGGGGCTGAAGGCTTCGACCGAAACCGGCGTTCTCGCCGGGTTCCCGGTCATCGACCTGAAGGTGACCTTGTTCGACGGCGCCTATCACGATGTCGATTCGAGCGTGCTTGCCTTCGAGATCGCGGCCCGCGCCGCCTTCAAGGAAGGGGTCATGAAGGCGGCACCCAAGCTGCTGGAGCCGATCATGCGGGTCGAGGTGGTGACGCCCGACGAATACCTGGGCGATGTGATCGGTGATTTGAACAGCCGGCGCGGCCAGGTCACCGGCATGGATAGCCGCGGCAACGCTCGGGTCATCGACGCGATGGTGCCGCTCGCCAACATGTTCGGCTATGTCAACACGCTGCGCTCGATGAGCCAGGGGCGCGCGCAATATACGATGCATTTCGATCATTACGAGCAGGTGCCGCAGGCGGTGGCGGACGAAGTCCGCGCCAAGATGGCCTGATCGGGCGGCGCCAAACGGGTCTGAGCGGAGAACGAGACGATGTCGAAGGCGAAGTTTCAGCGGACGAAGCCGCACTGCAACATCGGGACGATCGGGCATATCGACCATGGCAAGACGACGTTGACGGCGGCGATCACCAAGGTGTTGGCGCAGGCCGGTGGGGCGACGTTTGTGCCG
>DASYBC010000107.1:0-5588 GCA_036500965.1 Allostellaceae bacterium
GGCCTTGTCGTAACCTCCGTGCCAGAAGTGCCGATCTGAAAATTGCGCTGCTTCAATAGGTTGCGTCTGCAGGTCGGTTGCAACCGATTGATATTACGAGAAAGTCAGCTTTTTCACCCCGGCATGCGTTCCAAGGCGGCGGATGGCGCCTGACGAAGCAGGCTCGACCTGTGGCGACCCAGATCGAAGGTCAGAATGCCGCGCATGTTGATGTGCTTGTGGCCGATCGGCGCGAGCCGCCGTGTCACCTCGTCGGGATGATCGCCGGGCGAGGCGTCGATCATCGCCTGGATGCGGTGTGTATTCCACGCCATGACGATATTCGCCAGCAACGTCAGCGCGCCGGAGATGGTGCCGAGCTCCTCCATTGTCCGCCCGTGCTTTGCGGTGATCATGCGGTTGTGGATGGCGCGCTGCAGGCTGTGCACCGCCTCGCCCTGGTTGAGGAGATCGAGGATCTCGACGCGAAACACGGGATTGGAGAGATAGTCGCAGAGATACAGGGTCCGGAGCAGCCGGCCCAGCCCGTCGCCGGCATTGTAGACGGGGTCGCCGACGGCGGCCGACCCGAAGCGGTCGAGCGCCGTGGTCGCCGATTCCCAGCCGTGTTTGATCGAGGCGCCGAGCCGCAGGAACCCCTCCCAGCCTCGTGCGATGGCACGGCGGGAGACGGTTTCGGACACGATTGGCCGCAAGACCTGCGGGATTTCCAGCCCTTTCGGCAGGTAGAGCTTTCGCTTCTTGAGCCCTGCCAGGTGTGGACACAGGTCGAACCCGACCACCTTGGCGAGCGCCATTCCGAAATGCGTGAAGCCGTGCGTGTCGACGGCGACGCGCTCGATCCGCGCGACTTGCCGCTGGCGCAAGGCACCCTCGATCGCGGCGCCGGCTTGCCGGCGGTTGAGGACGATCGGTTGATCATAAAGGATGCCCCATTGGTCAAGGACATGAGCGTAGGTCCCGACCGCGTAGGTTCGGCGCCGCGGGTCGAGCCGTGCCGACCACAAATAGCGCGTCGCCTCCAGGCTCATCATGTCGGCCGAGGCGAACAGCCCGCGCCCCCACAGGGCGGCGACGGGATGCTCGCGCATGAAGCGCAGCACCGCGTCGTTCGCCGAGCGAAGCCGCTTCTCTGCTTCGACCCTCAGCATCATCTGCCCGATGCTATCAGCCGCCAGCGTGGGCACCATGCGCTCCAGTTCGGCGGCGGAAAGATCGGAGCCGAGCCCCATGAGGGCGGCGTAGAGCGTCACCAATTCCCCTTCCGACCGGGCCGCGCGGCCAAGAAGGGTCCACGAGAACCGCGTCAAGCCGTCGATTTCGATCAGAACTTGCGGAAACTGAACATCGCCGAGGGCGCGCGCGAGCGCTTGTCGCGCCGGTTCGACTCGCGGGTCCTTCGGGCCCGGCTTGCGACGCGGCAAGCGCAATTCGTCGCCTTCGATCGCGACGGCACCGGCCTGGACCGCCTCAGCCAGGGCGGCAAGCCCGGCGCTCAACCCTGCCTCCAGGCGCTGAAGATATTTCTCCGAGCTGGCCGGCAGGTTGAGGTCGCGAATGAAGCGGCCCCTGTCGCGCTGCCAGAGTTTTTGAGGGATCAGCTTTTCCTCCGGCGCCCTGTACGACAGGCTGTGATCGACCGAGACAGAGCGGTTCCTCAGCGCCCGCTTCAAGGCCATCAGGGTTGCCGCGCGAAAGCAGCCGAGCGCCGCCGCACGATCCGGCTGATCGATCAGCGCTTGCCACGAAGGGCCAAAGGGCTGCGGTGTCGATGCCGGCAACGCATTGGGTGAGGCGGCGAGCGCGTCGAGCGTTGCAAAAGCGGCGGCGAGCTTATGATCGGTCGGGATCGCGAGGGGCGCCTCCCGCGCCAGTTTCAGAAGCCGATCCAAGTCCTGGGACTTGCGTCCGAGTTCCTGACGAATGGCGGCGACCTGGCTCCCCTGCCTTTCCGGTTCGAAGGGAGCGATCAGGCTCTTGAGCCGTGCGCGCAACTCGGCGGCGCCGAGCGATTCGTCACCGGCGAGCCCGGCAAGATCGCCGAGCAGCCGGCGCAACCGGCGCAGTCGGGCCGCCTGCGTTTCCTCCGCCCGTTCCCGCGCGCCACGCCACTGGGCCGAGATCTGGTGATCGAGAAGAGTCAGGCTCCCGTCCATCAGCCGCAACAGCGTGAGGCTCAGAAAACAGGCCACCTCGATCGTGCGGTGCGGATCTTTGATCCGCGTCAGCGCCGCCGGTTTCCGCGACATCATCCGCCGCGCGAAATATTCGAGACCAGCGAGCGGCAGCTCCGGCAGGACCAGCCGGTCGGCGCCCAATTCCTTGAGGAATTCGACCTTCTCCATCTGCTCGGCGAGACCTTTCGCGGTCCTGCTCGACGGCACGGTGCCGAGCCATTCGCACCGGCTGACCCCGCCATCTTCGATCGGCGCCAACAGGCGCGCCACCCATGCCTCGCGCTCGGCCGGCATCGCCGCCGCAACGAGCTTGAACAGCGCCCGCTGTTGATGGCGGCGCGCGGCGATCGCAAGACGGCGGATGTGACGCTCGCGATGCAACAGATATTGATGCTCGACCAGCCACGACCGGGCGCGCGCCATGAGTTCGGCGTCGTCGAAAACGGCCGCCGCCTCCCGGCGAAGATAAGCGACCAATCCGCGTTCCGCGTGCGCGGTGAGTTCGCTGCGCCCCAGCAGCCGAAGTGCCGTGGCGTGGTGCTCGAACAAGGTCCGGTGCCGCCGGCGATAGAACGCCCGGATCGAGGCGATCCGCGGCGCCGCGGAATCGACCTGCCGGCCGAGATGATCGAGAATCTGCGGCGGTATCAGCTCGACCGAGTTGAGCGTCCTGCCGGTCATCTTGAGAAAGCCGATCTGCAGGGCGAGGGCCAATCGGTTAAACGGCCCGCGGCGCTCCCGGACCGGGGCAAGCTCATCCTCGTCGAGCGTGAAGAAGTGCTCGATCTCGAGCGCGGAGAGCGTCTCGGGGAATCGTTCCTCGCCGAGATATCGATGCTCCCATCGATTGATCGGCGGCTTTTTCGTCGGGCTGACGGCGGCGTCCGGAATGGCGGGGGCTCCCCTGATGCAAAATCTCGCCGCGCGCCGGTCGAGCGAGCGGCATCGATGTTGCCGTTTCCGGCGATTCACAAACGATCGTCTATGCGGCGACAACGCGGAAGACGCAGAACCAAGGGGTTGCGCCGCGCGAAATTCTGTTGCCAAATTGCAGCCAAAGGCAACAGGTTTGAGCGACACCCCGTGCTACTCGGCTACGCCCGCGTCTCGAAGGCCGATGATCAGGATACCGCTGCCCAGGTCAGTGCCCTCAAGGCGGCGGGCTGCACCCGCGTCTATGAAGAGAAGGCCTCCGGCGGCCGGTGGGACCGGCCCCAGTTGCACCGCATGCTCGACCATCTGCGCGAGGGCGATGTCATCGTTGTGTGGAAACTCGACCGCTTGTCGCGCTCGCTCAAGGACCTCCTTCACATCCTGGAGAAGATCGATGCCGCGGCCGCCAACTTTCGTTCCTTGACCGAGGCGATCGACACCTCCGGACCGGCCGGACGCATGATGATGCAGATGCTCGGATCCTTCGCCGAATTCGAGCGCGCCATGGTGCGTGAACGAACGCGCGCCGGGCTGAAGGCGGCGCGCGAACAGGGCCGAAAGGGCGGCCGGCGATCCAAGCTCATGCCGCGGCAAAGAGCCGAGATCCTCGCGATGCTCGCCGATGGCCGCGCCGGCGCCGAAATCGCCCGCATCTTCCGGGTCCATCGCGCCACCATCAGCCGCATCGCCGCCGAGGCGAGAACCGTGTCCCTCAAAACGGCGCCAGAGGTCACCGCGGAGCCCTTGGTATTGAAAAGCTGACTCTCTCGTTATATCAATTGGTTGCAGCCGACCTGCAGCTACAACCTATTGAAACAGCGTGATTTTCAGATCGTCACTTTTGGCACGAAGGTTACGACAAGGCCCGCTTGCAATACGCGACGATATCGATCAACCCCTTGACGATCTTTTCGAGCTTGTCGTCAGGAACCTCGCGGCCGGCCGGGTGCTGCTTGGCCATCAGCGAGAGCGGAGTCCACGGATCGTCGCCGTTGGCGTGCCACGTCGTGAGCGAACCGGGGTGGCCCGCCGCGAGCGCCCGCAGATACGCGAAGGCCTCCGCGCTGCGCAGCTCTTGCAGCATGATCCGGTCCGGCCGGAGCCGCAGCGAGGTCTCGACGGCTTCCTCGGCGGTCACGCCGGCGGCGCCGTAAAACAGCGCAACACGGTTGCGCAGCGGCAGCGCGCCGAATTCGCTGGTGTCCTCGATTGTGACCAGGCGCTCTTCAGACGGGACCTCGCGGCCGAGGCGCCGCAGCAACGTCGTCTTGCCGCTGCCGACGCTCCCGGTCGCGGCGATCGTCTTGCGCGCCTTGACCGCCAGCGAAAAGAACGGTTCCCAACGCTTCGCCCGGTACAGGCTCAGCAGCTCGGCATCGACCGGGGCGACGCGATCCGTGCGCGTCTCGGCCTCGCGCATCAGCTCGCCGAAGTCGGCGTCGTGCACCGTGTAAACCGTCTCGGATGGAACGCGGATCGTCAGGGAGATTGTGCCCGGTGCTACGGCCGGTGGGCGCACCAGAGAGATGCGCTGTCCACCCGGGAGGGTCGAGAGGCATATCGGCGCCGCCGGGTCGAAATCCTTTGACAGCAGCGAAGCGGCCAACAGCCCGATCGCGTCGAGATGGCGGAAGTCGAATGCGGGAACGTCTCGCCAGTACCATCTCCCGGCTTGCTCGAAACCGACCTCGCCTGGCTGCTGGCAAACGATTTCGGTCACCTGCGGCGCGGCGAGGAGGTCCTTGATTGGCCCCAGCAGGTAATTGAGGGTGACGGTGCCGTTGATCACGGACGCCTCCGGAACATGCGCCGCAGCGCTGGGATCAGCACGGGGGCCGGGCCGGCGATTTCGTAGACCACGACCAGGGGGGCGACGACGCCCACGACCAAGGCCGCGAGTGTCCTGAGCGGCCCGGGGAGTCCCGCCTCGCCGATCGCGACGAGGCCATCGATCGCCGCCGCTACCGTCACCACGACCGCGACGATGGTGGTAATCGGCGCCTCGGCGAAATAGGGGAGCGGGCGAGCGCGCCTCATTCCGCCTCGGCGCTTATCGGGCGGAGCTTATAGCTGCCCGAGAAATCGATCGGCTGCGTGATCCACAGCGCGATCAGACCGCCCTGCGGCCGCGAGAATGTCGGCGGCATGTTGATGGTCGCCTGCAGGATCTGCGAGGCCAGGTTGTCGCTCGAGTTGGTCGAGATGTACGTGTTGCCGCCGCGCGACACGTCGGCCTGCACGATGCCCAAGGCCGATTGCGATAGGTCGAGCAACACCGCGCCGCCAAAGCGAGCGAGGATGTGATTGTCGATATTCCCGTCGAGCCCGGCGCGGCCGAGGCCGTCGGCAAGCGGCTCGCCGGTCAACGGAACCCATATGCCGTCAGGCGTATGAGCAAACGTCGAAACCGCCATCAAACGGTCGGCGCCGTTGTTCTGCATCGTACGATACTGGCCCATGATCTGGGTCCCGGCTGGC
>DASYBC010000108.1:0-84532 GCA_036500965.1 Allostellaceae bacterium
GTGACATGGACCGGCGCGAGGAGCGTGTCCTCGACCCGCGTGGAAAACACAGCTTCGAGCGCCTGGCCCCAATTCTCGTTGCCCGTCACGGTCACGCCGAGAGAGACGGCGGCGCGGCGGGCGCCGGCGGCATCCTCGATCGCGAGAAAATCGACGCCCGTCGCCTCCGCGACCAGCTCGGCCATGCCGCGCCGCGGCCAGGGCGGCGACAGGTCGATCTCGGTTCCGCCATAGGCGAACCGCAACGTCCCGAGCACGGTCTCGGCAGCCGTGCCGATCAGCTCCTCGGTCAGCCGCATCATCGCGGTGTAGTCGACATAAGCCTCGTACAGCTCGAGCGAGGTGAATTCCGGATTGTGGCGCGGCGACAAGCCCTCGTTGCGGAAGCAGCGGTTGATCTCGAACACCTTGTCGGCGAGGCCGCCGACCACCAGCCGCTTCAGATGCAGCTCGGGCGCGATGCGTAGGTATAGCTCGATGTCGAGCGCGTTGTGATGGGTGACAAACGGCCTCGCCGAGGCACCGCCCGGGATCGTGTGCAGCATCGGTGTCTCGACCTCGAGGTAGCCCTGCCCGAGCAGATGGCCGCGCAGCGCGGCGACGATCCGGCTGCGCCGGCGCAACGTCTCCCGGCTCTCGGGGTTCACGATCAGGTCGAGATAGCGCTGGCGATAGCGCAGCTCGATGTCGGAGAGGCCGTGAAATTTCTCCGGCAGCGGGCGCAGGGTCTTGGCCAGAACCGTGATCGTCGCGGCGTTGACGGTCAGCTCGCCGCGCGGGGTGCGGCGCACCAGCCCCTCGACCCCGATCAGGTCGCCGATGTCGAGCAGGCGCAGCGCCGCCAGGCCCTGCGGGTCGAGGTAGTCGCGATGGCAGAACACCTGGATCTTGCCGGTGGTGTCGTGCAGGTCGATGAACATGCCGCTGTTGCGGATGGCGCGGATGCGGCCGGCGACGCCCACCCGCTCGCTGGTCTCGGCGCCGGCGGCGAGCCCGGCATGGCGCCGCTCAAGCTCGGCCGCTTCGTCGGTCCGAGCAAACCCGTAGGGATAGGGGTCGATCCCCAGCGCCTCGAGCCCATCGAGCTTGGCCAGCCGGGCGGCGTGCAGCGGGTCCTCGTGGTCGCTCATCGCGGGCTCCTGGAATGTGCAATCATCCGGCCGCCGCCTGGGGTTGCGGCTGCGGCGCCAGATCGACGATCGTGTCGTGAAAGCGCCGCAACGTGTCATGATGGCCGACGCTGACGATGGTCGGGTGCCATGGCGCTTCGCGCAGCAGCCGGTAGAGCGCCATCTCCGCCGGCTCGTCGAGCGCCGAGGTCGCCTCGTCGAGAAAGACGATCTGCGGCCGGACCAGCAGCACGCGGGCAAAGGCGAGCCGCTGCTGCTCGCCGATCGACAGGCTCTGCGGCCAGTTACTCTCTTCGTCGAGCCGGTCGACCAGCTGCGGCAAGCCGATCGCGCGCAACGCCTCGACGAGGCCCGCGCGCGGCAGCTCGCCCGCGGTCTTCGGATAGGCGAGCGCGTCCGCCAAGGTGCCGAGCGGCAGATAGGGCCGCTGCGGCAGAAACAGCGAGTTCGCATCGGCGACCCGGATATGGCCGCGGCCGAACGGCCACAACCCGGCGATCGCGCGCAACAGCGTGCTCTTGCCGGTCCCGGAGGGCCCGGTGATCAAAAGCGGCTTGGCCGGGCTCGCCGACAGCGAGATGCCGCGCCGCAAAGCCTCCCCGTCCGGCAGGTCGAGGTCGAGCGCCTCGACCGCGACGCCGCCGCCGCCACGCTCGATTTCGATCGGCTGCGGAGCGAGGCGGTCGGCCGCGATCTGGGCGATCTCGCCGTGAAACCGCCCCAGCCGCTGCACCACGGCCTGATACTGGGCGATCTCGGTATATGACGTGATGATGAAAGACAACGAACTCTGCACCTGGCCAAAGGCCGAAGAAATCTGCATCAGCCCGCCGAGCTCGATAACTTTGGCGAAATAGCGGGGTGCGGCGACGATGAACGGGAACACGATCGCCAGCTGGGCATAGCCGGTGGTGAACCACGACAGCCTTTTCTGTCGCATGATGATCCCCCACCAATTGGCGACGACGCGGGTGAACCGGGTTTCGAACTCGTCGAGCTCGTGCGGCTCGCCGCGGTAGAACGCGATATTCTCGGCGTTCTCGCGCAGCCGCGCCATACTGAAACGAAAATCGGCCTCGTAGCGCTGCTGGTCAAAGCGCAGCCGAACCAGTGGATAGCCGATCCAGATGGTCAAGTAAGTGCCGCCGACCGCGTAGATCAGCGCGGCAAAGACCATGTAGCCCGGGATCACGATGTGGGCGCCGCCGAGCGGGATCGTCAGCGCGCCCGACAGCGTCCACAAGATCGTCAGGAACGAGAGCAGGGTCACCACCGAATTCATCAAGCCAAGCGACAGGCCGAGACTGGTCCGGGCGTAGCTGTCGAGGTCTTCGGAGATGCGCTGGTCCGGGTTGTCGGTGGCGCCCTGGCCGAGCTGCATGCGGTAATAGGTCTGGTCGTGCAGCCAATTCTTCAGATAGCGCTCGGTCAGCCAGCGCCGCCAGCGAATATGCAGGATCTGCTGCAAATAAAGCGCGTAGACCGAGGCGACGATCAGCGCAAAGGCGAGAATGCCGAAGATGCCGAACTGGCGCCAGAACTCTGCCCAATTGTAGCGCTGCAGCGCGTCGTAAAACGCCTTGTACCAGAAATTGAAGCGCACGTTCAGCCACACCGTGAACAGGTTAAGGGCGACAACCGCGGCCAGCAGCCCGGTGGCCGACCATTTTTCGTCGGACTTCCAATAGGGCCAGGCCAAGTGCCAGGCCTGTCGCAGGAACCCCCGCTCGGTCACCGCCGCCATCGATACCCTCCGTCGATCCCGCAGGATCAGTGCACGACTTGTACATGCATTCGCCTTACGATGCGCCGATCGTGACGTCCGCCCCGTCTCTTGCAGCACCCGCGGCGATCGAGCCGATTAGCGCCCCATTGCTCGCCCGCGGCGTCAGCCGTGCGCTCGCCCAGCTCGGCTATGCGAGCCTGATGGAATTCCCGCTCGCCAACAGCCGGCGCGCCGATGTTCTCGGCGTTAGCCGTAACGGCGAGCTGATCATCGTCGAGATCAAAAGCTCGGTCGCCGATTTCCGCGCCGACCGCAAATGGCCGGCCTATCGCGAGTTCGCCGATCGCCTCTATTTCGCCGTGGCAAGCGGGTTTCCGACAGCGCTGATCCCCGAGGAATGTGGCCTGATGGTGGCAGACGCATTTGGCGCGGCGGTGCTGCGCGACGGCCGGGCAAGCCCGCTTGGCGCGGCGCGGCGGCGCGCTTTAACCTTACGTTTTGCCCGTATCGCGGCGGCCAGGCTGCATCGTTCGATCGATCCCGATGGCCGCCTCGACGGCGCCTGATCCCCCCGCTCCGCCCGAGCGGAGCTAGTTTAGCGGGCGAGCCGGGCGATCATGGCGCTGGTGCTGTAGCCGGGCGTCACCTCGGCGAGCATGATTTCACCGCCGGCGCCCTTGACGATATCGGCGCCGACGACCTCGTCGGGCCGGTACTCCGCCCCTTTCACCAATAGCTGCGGGTTGAGTGTGCGGATCAGCTCGAACGGCGTATCCTCCCCAAAAACCACGATCAGATCGACCGCCGCCAGCGAGGATAATGCCGCGGCCCGCACGGCCTCGTTCTGGACCGGGCGGGCGGGCCCCTTCAACCGAGTTGCCGAGGCATCGCTGTTGAGGCCGACGACCAGCCGGTCGCAGGCCGCCTTGGCCTGTCGCAGCAACGCGACATGCCCGGGATGCAGCAGATCGAAGCAGCCATTGGTAAAGCCGATCTTGAGCCCCTCGCGGCGCCAGCGCTCGACCTGTTCGAGCGCGTCGGCGAGCGCCGCCACCTTGTCGGCGGGGTAGGGATCACGGCCATTGAGGCAACCGCCGAGCTCGCTCGCATAAACGACCGCGGTGCCGGTCCTGCCGACGACAATCCCGGCGGCGACATTGGCGAGGCGGGCCGCGTCGATCAGGCTCATCCCGGCCGCGAGCCCGGCGCCCAAGGCCGCGACCACCGTGTCTCCGGCGCCGGAGACGTCGTAAACCTCGCGCATTTCCGAGCGCTGGACCTGGACGACGCCGTCAGCGCCGACGAGGATCCCCTCGCAACCGAGCGAGACCAGCACCGCGCCGAAGCCGCAGCGTACGATCAGCGCGCGTGCCGCGGCGACAATCTCGGCAGCGCTCGCCACCGGCATGCCGGTCGCGTCGGCGAGCCCGCGGCGGTTCGAGCTCAGCACATCGGCGCCACGATAGCGGATGTGGTCGCCGCCTTTCGGGTCGACGATCACGCGCGTGCCGGCCTCGCCGGCCGCCCGGATGATTTCCAGCGCCACCCCCTCGGTCAACACGCCCTCGGCATAGTCGGAGACGATCACCACCGCGTGGTTGGTCACCAGCTCGCGCGCCAGCCGCAGCAAGTCTTCGCGAATGTAGGGGTCGAGCGGCACCGCGCTTTCCCGGTCGGCGCGCAGCAGTTGCTGGCTCGACGCGACATAGCGAGTCTTGACCGTGGTGGCGCGCTGCGGCTGGACCAGGACATGCAGCTCGGCGCCATCCTGCGCCTCGAGCAGCCGCCCGATCTCGCGGCCGGTGTCGTCATTGCCGATGACCGAGATAAACGATGGCGCAGCCCCCAGCGCCGTCAGGTTGCGCAGCACGTTGCCGGCGCCGCCCAAGGTCTTCAATTCCCGCTCGATGCGCAGCACCGGGATCGGCGCTTCGGGCGACACGCGCTCGACCTGGCCATAGATGTAGTGGTCGAGCATCACGTCGCCGATGCACAGCACGCGAGCCGACTTCAGGCGCTCGACGTAAGGGGAAAGGTCACTGTTGCCGGCCATCGCCACTTTGTCGATTGGCATAGGCGGCCTTTTTGGCGGGAGCAGCCGGTGAATGCAAGATTGCCGCGGGCAAGTGCCGCTCGCCGCTCACCGCTGACGGCGCAGCAGCAGATAAAGCGCGCCCTCGCCGCCATGACGCGGCTGGGCCGCCGCGATCGCCAGAATGCGCCGGCGCAACCCGGCTTCGGCGAGCCAGCGCGGCACCGCGCTTTTGAGGACGCCAGGTCCGCCCGGGCCAAGCCCACGGCCGGTGACGACCAGCACGCAGCGTCGGCCGGCTAGGTGCGAGGCTTCGACGAAGTCAGCGAGCTCGCGGTGCGCTTCGGCTTGGGTCATGCCGTGCAGATCAAGCCGAGCCTCGATCGGGCGCCGCCCGCGCTTCAGCCACTCGGCGCTGGCCCGATCGATCCCGGCGCCGGGATCGAATCGGGAAGGGTCGACCGGGCCGGCCGGCGGGTCCTTATCGGCGGGGGCGCGGGCGCGGGGCGCCGAGGGCGGGAGCGCAGCTGGGCCGCGCTCGCGCAGCGGGGTCACGCCGCGCATTGCCTCGGCCCAAAGAGCGCGATCGTGCGATGCCGCTGCGCGATCATATGCCGTCCCGGTCATCCTTCTCTTCCTGCCGATCCCCGACCCGATCTTCCACGACGACAATATGGAGGCGCCGCGGCCCATGCGCACCGAGCACAATGCGCTGCTCGATATCCCCGGTGCGCGACGGCCCGGTGATGAAATTGACGACGCGCGGCAGCTGTTGCCCCGGCGACGCGGCGGCGCGCAACCGGTCCCAGCCATCCTCATAGGCGGCGACGACCTGGCCGGCGCGGACCACGGCGATATGGGTATCCGGCAGCAAATTCAGGGTGGTCGGCGTCTGCGGGCCCGATACCAGCATCAGGGTGCCGGTCTCGGCCACCGCCGCAAAGCATGGCGTCAAGCTGACCGCATCGTCCGCCCCGGCTCGGCCGCGGCGGATGCGCAGCAGCGGCCGCGTCTGCCACGGAATGTCGTCGAGCGCCGGATCGGGCGCCATGACCAGCTCGGCCGGCAGGTTCTCGCCGGCGAGATAGCGCGCCACCGCCTCCGGCACTTCCGCGGCCGAGGCGACACGGCTAACGGTCGCCTGCGCCTCCTCGGCCATCGCCACGAAGAGGCCGATCTGGCCGGCATGATCGAGTGCGGCGGCCCGCGCCGGGATCAGGTTGCGGCGATGCGCTGCGATCTGCGCGTGCAGCTGTGCCTCGGTCTGCGGGTCGATCCGGCCACGCTGCAACGAGCGGCGAATGCCGGCCAGGATCGCCGCGCGCGCCTCGCTCATCTTGCGGGCCCGCGCTTTGACCGCTCAGCCCACAGGCTATGAAAGCTGCGGCCCTCGGGAGCCGGCAAGTCGCGCACCGCGGTCCAGCCGCCGGCGAACGGCAAGCTGCGAAACCGGCCGCGGCGCCCGCCGGCCCAGCCAAGCGCGCGGCTCGCGATCTCGCTCAGTGCATGATAGAGCGCCGGCCGGCTTGCCGCCCAGGCCCACAGCGACAGCCCGGCCCGCCACACTCTGGGGCTGAGCTTCATCGCATGTTCGCGCTCGCGCCAGTGGCGCAGCATCTTCGGCAGCGGAATCTTGACCGGGCACACGCTTTCGCAGCGTCCGCACAAGGTCGAGGCGTTGGGCAGCGCCGCGCTCTCCTCGATGCCGATCAGGGCGGGGGTCAAAACCGCTCCCATCGGCCCGGGATAGACCCAGCCATAGGCGTGGCCGCCGACTGCGGCATAGACCGGGCAATGGTTCATGCAGGCGCCGCAGCGGATGCAGCGCAGCATGTCGTGAAACTCGCCACCGAGCATCGCGCTGCGGCCGTTGTCGAGCAGCACGACGTGATAGGCCTCGGGCCCATCGACATCGCCCGGCCGCCGCGGCCCGGTCGACACCGTCGTATAGGACGAAAATTCCTGGCCGGTCGCCGAGCGCGCCAACAGGCGAAGCAAGGTGGCTGCGTCCTCGAAGCTCGACACCAGCTTTTCGATGCTGGCCATGACGATGTGGACCCGCGGCAGAGTCTGGGTCAGATCGCCATTGCCCTCGTTGGTGACGATGATGCTGGACCCGGTCTCGGCGACCAGGAAATTGGCCCCGGTGATGCCGACATCGGCGGCGAGGAAGCGCGGCCGCAGCATGGTGCGCGCCTCGTCGCACAATTGCCGCGGCTCGGCCAACGGCCGGCCCGGATCGAGCGCCCGGTGAGCGCCGCGAAAGGTGTCGGCCACCTGCTCCTTAACCAGGTGCATCGCCGGCGCGATCAGGTGGCTCGGCGGCTCGCGGCGCAGCTGGATGATGTATTCGCCGAGATCGGTCTCGACCGGAGTGATGCCGTTCGCCTCGAGGAACTCGTTGAGCCCGACCTCCTCGGCGATCATCGACTTGCCTTTGGTGACCGTCCTGGCGCCGGCCGCCCGACAGATCTGCAGCACCGCCGCGCACGCCTCTGCCGGGGTGCGCGCCCAATGCACCTCGCCGCCGCTGACGACGACGTTTTGTTCGTAAAGCTCCAGGTAAAAGTCGAGATGGGCGAGCGTGTGCTCCTTGATCGACCGGCCGACGTCGCGCAACGCCTCGAACTCGGGCAGCCGCTCCACTGCCTCGCGTCGGCGCAGCGGAAATCCGCTCTGCGTCATGATCCCGAGCGCCCGTTGCAGGTTCCGGTCGGCGAGGGCGGTTTCGGCGTTGCCGGTGAAATTGCGGCTGGTGGCGCGCATCGCCGTTACCGCGACATCCCGATCGGCGGGACTTCGGCGGTCATGCCGGCCAAGACCTCGGCGACGTGGCGCACCTCGATCGACTGGCCGCGGCGGGTGAGCTTGCCGGCGATGTTGAGGAGGCAGCCGAGATCGCCGGCCAGCACGGCCGCGGCGCCGGTGGCGACGATGTCGGCAGCCTTGTCGTCGACCATCTTGTCGGAAATCTGCGGGTATTTGACGCAAAAGGTGCCGCCAAAGCCGCAGCACACCTCCGCTCCCGGCAACTCGCGCAGCCGCAGCCCGGCAACCGATGAGAGCAGCCGGCGCGGCTGCTCCCTGACCCCGAGCTCGCGCAGCCCCGAGCAGGCATCGTGGTAGGTCGCCTCGCGCTCCCACCGCGCCGCCACCGCCTCCAGGCCGCAGACATCGACCAGAAACGCCATCAGCTCCCAGCTGCGTGCCGCCAGCTCCTGCGCGCGCGGCAGGATCGCCGGGTCGTCGGCAAAGAGCTCCGGGTAATGCACCCGGATCATCCCGGCGCAGGACCCGGACGGGGCGACCACATATTCGTAGCCGGCAAACGCCTCGATGACCCGCAACGCGATCCTTTTCGCATCGCCGCGGTCGCCCGAATTGTAGGCCGGCTGGCCGCAGCAGGTCTGAGCGCGCGGCGCCTCTACCGTGCAACCGGCCTGTTCCAGCAATTCAACCGCGGCAAACCCCACCGTCGGCCGAAACAAGTCGACAAGGCAAGTCACGAACAGCGCCACTTTTAGCCGCCTCTCGGCCATCAGGCCTACCTCGATCCTCGATATTCCCGCAGCAGCCGGAAATTACGGGCTGCGGAGCCGGCAGATCAATCGATCCGTTTTTGCTCAGGCATGAGCCGATCCCATGATAGGAGTTCATCGATGCCATTACGCACTGGGAGCCGTGGTCGAAAAGCAAGGATCGGCGTCCGGGTCGGGCGCTTGGCCGATGAAGAAATTCTCCGGCTGAACCGTGCCATCGTGGTTTTCCTCGGGATCGCCGGCCCAGCCCCACCGACGTCCGTGTGATCAACCGTCGGCGCTCAGCGGCGCGCCTCCTCGGCAGCGAGGCGGTTGGCGAGGGGCCGCGGCAGCAGCAGGTAATAGCGGCCGCGCGCGTCCATCGCGCCGGCGCGGTCGCCGGCGGCGCTGCCGGCGCCCCAATAGAGATCGCCGCGCACCGGACCCTTGATCGCCCCGCCGGTGTCCTGGGCGACGACCAGACGGCGGATGCGTTCGCCCGGCATGAAACGCTCCTCGGCATCGAGCCAGATCGGCGTGCCGAGGGGGATATAGGCGCGATCGACGGCGAGGCTATGCTCTGGTGTCAGCACCACCCTTTCGGCGCCAATCGGGCCTCCGCCCTTGAGCTCGCGGAAGAACACATATGAAGGGTCCTCGCGGCGCAGCGCCGCCCCGGCTTTCGGGTGCGCGCGCATCCATGCCTCGATCGAGGCCATCGTCACTTTGCCGCGCGGGATCTGCCCGCGCTCGAGCAGCAGCCTGCCGACCGCTACATAGGGCAGCCCATTCTGCCCGGCATAGCCAAGCCGGATGGTTCGGCCGTCGTCGAGCCTCACCTGTCCCGAACCCTGAATCTGCAGAAAGAACGCAGCGATCGGGTCGTCGAGCCAAACGAGCGCCAGACCGCGGCCGGCGAACGCGCCGTCTTCGATCTGCGCGCGGCTGTAGCGCGGGCCGGCGCCGAGATCCGGCGGACGGCGGTAGATCGGCGTCTGATACGCTCCGTGCCGACGCCGCGAGCCGTGCAGCTCGATCTCGAAATAGCCAGTGAACAGCCCCTGGCGCTCGCCATAATCGGCGACCGCCATCGGCACGAACCCAGCCTCGAAAAATTTCCGCGCAACAGCATCGTCGCCCGCCGGCACCGCCGCGGCTTGCCGACACAGCGGCCGCAAATCGCTGATCCGCCCGTAATCGACGCCGCTCTCGAGCGGGCCGAACGGCCTGCCGTCCGGCATGCGCAGCAGCCGAGCGCACGATTTGAGAAGCGCCGGGATCGCCGCCGCCGTATGCGCCGCGGACCAGCCGTCGAGCCGATTGAACCCGACCGGGGTTAATCCCAGTCGTGGCGGACCAGCATCCCGCGCGAGGCTAACCGTCAGGGCAGAAGCAAAGACGAGCGCCGCCGCGCGGCGCCATCGGCGCTCAGCCGCCGCCGGTGGCGACGAGCAGCCAGTTGGGATCGGCCGATCGGGTGTCGCGGGCAAAGCTCCAGTAGTCGGTCTTTTCGATCGGGCGCTCGGGATCGCCGTCGACGATGGCGCCATCCATCGCCCGCGTTACATTGATCTGATGCGACACCAGCCTAACCGTCACCCGCGCGGTGCGGCCAACGAGGTCGGCCTCGACGATCTCAGCCCGGTCGAGCCGCAAATCGCGAGTTTCCAACGTTTCCTTGGCGACTGCCCGTTCATCGATGGTCTGGGCAAACGGGCCGTACACCTCATCGCTGAGCAGCGGGCGCAACGCCTCCTTGTCGCCGCGGGCAAAGGCCGCGACGATAAGCTCAAAGGCAGCGCGCACCCCCTCGAGAAAGCGCGCGGGGTCAAAGCCGTCATCCGCTCGGCGGATCCGGTCGATCCCATCGGCTGCGGGAGGCGCCGGCTTGTCGGCGAGCGCGGCCGCTGCGGCACTCTTGCCGGGATTGACCGGGATCGGCAATTTTTCGGTGTTCGGCTTGTCGGCCGCCGGTGCTGCACGCCGCGCGAACAGTTCGCGCCGTCGCTCGTTGCCGGTGCGCCGGCCGAGAACGCTGCGCAGCCGCAGCACGAGGAAGGCAGCGATCATTGCAAACAGGATGATGTCGAAATATTGAAAATCACCCATCGTGTCCCGCGCCTCACCACCCGTCTCTCGATCAGATAGGGGGTTGGGCCTTTGCCGGCAAGCGCCCGCCCGGCATCAGCCCGCCATAAACGAACGTTGAGCGGTGCTGTTCGACATATCCGGTAAATTGCACAGCCGTGATATACGCCTGCGCAAGGAACGGCTGTCCGGGACATTGCTGCCCCTTGCCGATCCATGCTAGCCAGCCTGCCGGCAGGTTTTGACGCGGGAGGGAGCGATGGGGGAAATCAGGGGCAATGGCGAAACCAGCGCAATGCCGACACCCCCGGACGGGCCGCAATTGTTTGTGAACATCCAATACATTAAGGACTTATCATTTGAGAATCCGCGCGCGCCGCAAAGCCTGATCCAGCAAGCGACCCAGCCCGAGGTCGCGATCAACGTCGACGTCAAGGCGCGGAATCTGAACCCCGAGGCCTACGAGGTGGTGCTGACCATCAACGTCACCGCCACGGTGCAAGGCGAGCCGGTGTTTCTAGTCGAGCTCGCCTATGCCGCGGTGGTGACGGTCAGGAACGCGCCGGAGCCGATGCTGACAAACCTGGTCCTGATTGAGACCCCGCGGATCATCTTCCCGTTCGCTCGCGCGATCATCGCCACCGCCTCGCGCGACGGTGGCTTCCCGCCGCTGATGATCAATCCGATCGATTTCGCCGACCTGCTGCAGCGCCATCAATCGCTGGACGAAGCGCCGTCCGATGACGACAATGCCGCGGTTTGATCCTTATGCGTCGCTGAGCCATAACGGCGCGGTCAGCAGCGCCAGCATCGCCTGATGCGCCGCCAGCTCATCGGCCGAGGGCAGGTGCGGGCGCGGCGCGCGGGTGATCCGGACAGCAGCGACCCCGACCGCCTGCGGCGCCACAAAGTCGAGACCCGGTTGACGCCCGCCGATCAATTCGAGATAGACAGCGGCTAGCAGGCCGCAATCGATCCTGGCGCCATGCTCGGCCCGGCCGGACAAATCGATGTCAAAGCGCCGGCACAACGCATCGAGGCTCGCCGGAGCGCCCGGATGACGCTGCCGGGCCAGCGCCAAGGTGTCGACCGAGGGGCAGCCGATCGGCGGCTGATCGAGCCGAGCCAGCTCCACGTTCAGAAAAGCCAAGTCGAACTCGGCGTTGTGGATTACCAGCGGGCCTGCGCCGATAAATTCGAGCAGCTCGCCGGCGACTTCGGCAAAGGGTGGGTGGGACCCAAGAAATTCCGCGGTCAGCCCGTGCACCAACAGCGCATCGGCGGGCACATCCCGCCCAGGGTTGAGGTAGCGGTGAAACTCGCGGCCGGTTGGGAGATGGTGCAGCAGCTCGACGCAGGCGATCTCGACGATTCGGTGCCCGGCCTGCGGATCGAGCCCGGTGGTTTCGGTATCCAGCACAATCTCGCGCATTACCTGGCCTGCCGCCGCCGCTTAGCCGGTCGCCGACCGGCACCGGCGCTGCTCGGGTTGCTGCTGCGCAGAAGCCTGACAATTGCGCGCAGCCGGCGCAAGCTCATCTTGCGGTCGAGCCCGGTCAGCACCACAAAATCCGCGAGCCGCCGCTTTTCAGCATCCGGCATCTGCTGCTTGAGGATCGCCGCAAAGCGCGCCTCGTTCATCCCTGGCCGGCGCATGACCCGCTGTCGCTGCAGCATCGCCGGCGCCGAGACGACAACCACATAATCGCACCGCCCGGCGCCTCGGCTCTCGAACAATAGCGGCACGTCGAGCACCGCCAGCTTTTCGCCCCGAGCGCGGGCGCGCGCCAGAAAGCGCCGCTCTTGGGCGGCCACCATCGGATGGAGGATGCGCTCGAGCCGCGACAGCGCGTCCGGATCGCCGAACACCCGCTGCCCGAGAGCTGCGCGATCGATCCCGCCGCCCTCGGTGCGCACCCCGGGGAAAGCCGCCTCAACCGCGGCCACAGCGGCTCCGCCCGGGCCAAGCAGCCGGTGAACGATCTGATCGGCGTCGAACAGCGGCACTCGCATGCGCCGCAGCATTGCCGCGGCGGTGCTCTTGCCCATCCCGATCGAGCCGGTCAGGCCGAGGACAATCACCGCGCGACCGTCAGGCTGGCGGCAATCGCCGCCCGCAGCTCGCTGGTGACTCTCGCCTCGGCCCCGAACCACGCCTCGAAGCCCGGCCGGCCTTGATGCAGCAGCATGCCAAGGCCATCGACAACCGGATGGCGGAGCCGTCGGGCCGCGGCAAGCAAGCCAGTTTCGAGCGGCACGTAAACCAGATCGACGACCGGCGCCGTGCGCGGCAGCGCCGACAAATCAATCTCGAGCGCCGGCGCGCCAGCCATGCCGAGGCTCGTCGTGTTGACAAGGAGGCCCGCTCCCTCCTGGATCGCGCTCGCCTCCTGCCAATCGTGAACCGAGATGCGCGTGCCCGTCAACGCCAAGTCGGAAACAAGCGATTCGGCACGGCGGCGGGTGCGATTGACCAGGCGGACCACGCTGACACCGGCCTCAGCCAGCGCCGTCACGACCGCCCGCGCCGAGCCGCCCGCGCCGAGGACAACCGCCGGGCCGGCTTGCGGGTCCCAATCGGGCGCCCTTTCACGCAGATTCTCGCGGAACCCGTAAACGTCGCTATTGCTGGCCTCGAGGCTGCCATCGGCGGCGACGACGATCGTATTCGCGGCGCCGATCCGGCGCGCCAACGGATCGACCCGGTCCGCCACATCGAGGGCCGCCAGTTTGTGCGGGATCGTCAGATTGCAGCCGAGAAACCCCAACACCGGCAGCGCGCGCAGTGCCGTTCCAATACTCTCGGGTCGCACCGGCAGCGGCAGGTAGGCGCCATCGATCCCCGCCCGATCGAGCCAAAACCCGTGCAGCAGCGGCGAGCGGGAATGTGCGACCGGCCAGCCCATGATGCCGGCAAGGCGGGTCGCCCCAGTGATCTTCATGTCGCGATCCTTAGCACGCCGTCGCCTCGACCCGATCAGCAGCCGTTTCGCTACGCTGAAATCGCACCAAATTCGCGCAAGAACCCCAGCAATTCGATCAGGGGCAAGCCGAGGATTGCGAAATGATCGCCTTCGACCCGGTCGAACAGCTGAACCCCACGAGCTTCCAACCGATATGCCCCGACCGCGCCGAGAAGCGCCGCCCCTTCCGCGGCGAGGTAGTCGTCGAGGAACGCATCGCTGAAACAGCGCATCGAGAGCCTCGGCCCAACCTCGATGTGCCATACCCGCTCGCCCGCCAATGCCACGCAGGCTGCGGTCGCCAGCACGTGGGTGCGGCCACGCAGCGCCTGCAACTGCGCGCGCGCCGCGCCGAGATCCGCCGGCTTGTCAAACCACTCGCCCGCGCTGACCAGGATCTGGTCGGCACCAACGACCAGCGCCCGCGGCTCGCGCTGCGAGACCCAGCGCGCCTTCGCCTCGGCCAGCGCCAGAGAACACTCGGACGCCGCGCGCCGATCGGCACGGAAGGCGCGCTTGAGCGCCGCCTCGTCGATCGCCGCCGGGGCCACTCGAAAAGCCACGCCAGCAGCGGCCAGCAACCCGGCGCGGGCCGTGCTTGCCGACGCAAGGATCAGCTCGCTACTCGTCAAGGCCATGGCGCCGCGCCAGCAATTTCAGGATGGCCGCGGCGGTCTCCTCGATCGAGCGGCGGGTCACGTCGATGACCTGCCAATGCCGGTCGGCAAAGATCCGCCGCGCCTCACGCACCTCGGCGCGCACCGCCTCGATATCGGTATAATCGGTGGTTTCATCATGGTGCAGCATGCTGAGCCGGTTGCGCCGCAGCTGGATCAGCCGTTCGGGATCATTGGTCAGGCCGACGATCAGCGGGCGCCTGGCTCCGAGCAGCTCGGGCGGCAGCGGCACCCCGGGCACAAACGGTACGTTCGCAGCCTTCACCCCGCGGTTGGCCAGATAGAGGCAGGTCGGCGTCTTGGAGGTGCGCGACACGCCGACGAGGCAGACATCGGCATCGTCGAGACCCCAGCTCGATTGCCCGTCGTCATGGTTGAGCGCGAAGGTCATTGCATCGATGCGGGCAAAATAGTCGCTGTCGAGCAGATGCTGCTTGCCCGGCACCCCGCGGGCTTCGCGATGCAGATATGACGCCAGCGCACCGATCACCGGATCGAGAACCGGGATCGCCGGAACCTGCAGCCGGCGGCAGCCTTGCTGCAGCAGCTGGCGCAGCGCGTCGCTGACCAGGGTGAACAGGACCACCCCCGGATTGGCCTCGACGCCGACGATTACCCGGTCGATCTGGCTGCGGGTGCGCACCATGCTCCAGACGTGCTCGACCGCCTGCGCGTCGTCGAATTGCACCAGGCAGGCGCGCGCCATCGAATGCACGGTCTCGCCGGTCGAATCGGAGACCAGATGGAGATGAAACCGGGTCATCGCGATCCCCTCCGGCCCGACCGGCTTATCCCCAGAATGGTGTGAGCGCTTCGCACCTGATCCACAACATTCCCCGCCATGTCGGTGGCGCCGGGCTTTGACCCCCGGATCGCCCAACTCATCAACCGGCCTTCGCGCTGGGGAATATCCCGTCCACGGCGGTGGGCGAAGCCTAGCATCGAGGAGCCTGGTTCACCGCTTATCCCCATCTATGGTCTTCTGCGCAAAAGCTGGATTTCAGCGTCGGTCGACCCAAGCCAGCGCTGTTGCGCACAGCTTCGCTCACTCTCCTTGCCACCCGCGCCGGCCCGGTGCGCAACCCGGGGATCGATCATCCATACCCAGCATTCACCAGACCCTCAACTTTCTACCATTAAGAAAAGCCTATATAAATGAGGAAAGGAGAATTGCTCTGATGGCGAGCCCCTTGACCAAGCCGCTGCTCCGCGCGCTTGCGGGAGAGACGCTCTCCGCGCCACCATGGTGGTTGATGCGGCAAGCCGGCCGCTATCTTCCCGAATATCGCGAGGTTCGCAGCAGGGCGGCGGGGTTTGTCGAATTGTGCCTGACGCCACAGCTCGCGGCTGAGCTCACCCTGCAGCCAGTACGACGCTACGGCATGGATGCCGCGATCCTGTTCTCCGACATCCTGCTGCTGCCCTATGCACTCGGGCAAAAATTGTCGTTTCGCGACGGCGAGGGGCCGGTGCTTGAGCCGATCTCCGATACGGCCGGCCTGGCGCGGCTCGACCGCAGGAGCACGATCTCGCGCCTTGACCCGGTGCTCGACGCGGTCCGTCGCGTGCGCGCGGCGCTCGGGCCCCAGCCGGCGCTGATCGGCTTTGCCGGCGCGCCCTGGACGGTGGCCGCCTACATGGTCGAGGGCGGCGCCAGCCGGGATTTTCATCGGGTTAAGGGGTGGGCCTATCGCGATCCCAAAGGGTTTGGTGCGCTGATCGAATTGCTGGTAGAGACCACGATCGAGCTGCTGTCGGCGCAGATAGCTGCTGGTGCGGAGATCGTCCAGCTGTTCGACAGCTGGGCCGGCATCCTGCCCGAAGCGGCATTTGCGCAATGGGTTGTGGTGCCGACGAAACGGATCGTCGCGGCGCTGCAGCACCGGCATCCCGAATGTCCGGTAATCGGCTTTCCGCGCGGCGCCGGCCTCTTATACGAGCGATACGCCAGCGAGACGGGGGTTGGCGGCATCGGCCTCGACAGCATGGTGCCGACCGGCTTTGCCTGTGCCCGTCTGCGCCCGAAGGCGGTGGTTCAGGGCAACCTCGATCCGGTGCTGCTGCTGAATGGCGGTGCGGTGCTTGCGGATGCCGTCGGAGAGCTTCGCAGCGCCTTTGAGGGCGGCCCCTGGGTGTTCAATCTCGGTCACGGGGTGTTGCCGCAGACGCCTCCCGAGAACGTCGCCGAGCTCGCGCGTCTACTCGGCTCGCCTGCTCGAGATCGCTAGCCTCGCGACGGCTGAGATGACTCGCACCGCAGTTGTGCTGATGAACCTCGGCGGCCCCGATTCGCTCGACGCGGTCGAGCCGTTTCTGTTCAACCTGTTCAGCGACCCGGCGATCATCCGCCTGCCGATGCTGCTGCGGCTGCCGTTGGCGCGGCTCGCGGCTCGGGGCCGGGCCAAGGCCGCACGCGCGATTTACGCCCGGCTCGGCGGCGGATCGCCGCTGCTGGCCAATACTGAGGCGCAGGCGCGGGCGCTGGAAGCGGCGTTGGGCTCAGGGCACCGCGCGTTTGTCGCGATGCGCTACTGGCATCCGATGAGCGCGCAGACGGCGAGCGCCGTCGCAGAATGGGCGCCCGACGAGATCGTCTGTCTGCCGCTTTATCCGCAATTCTCGACGACGACCACGGCATCATCGCTTGCGGCGTGGCGGTGTGCGGCGGCGCGCGCCGGCGTCGATCGGCCAACGCGGGCGGTGTGCTGCTATCCGGCCGAGAGCGGGTTTGTCGAGGCGGTGGCCGGGCTGATCCGGCCGGTGCTTGCCGAAAATACCGGCGGTGCCGCGCCGCTGCGTCTGCTGTTGACTGCGCACGGCCTGCCAAAACGGATCGTTCGCGCCGGGGATTCCTATCCAGATCAGGTCGAAACGACGGCGCGCGCGGTCGTCGGCGCACTCGGCGAGCCCGGTCTCGATTGGCGGTTGTGCTATCAGAGCCGGGTCGGGCCGCTCGAATGGATCGGCCCGTCGGTCGATGACGAGATCCGCCGCGCCGGCGCGGATCGGGTCGCGCTGGTGCTGGCCCCGATCTCGTTTGTGTCGGAGCATTCGGAGACGTTGGTCGAGCTCGACCACGACTATCGAAATCTTGCCGAGAGAAGCGGTGTGCCGGGCTATCGCCGGGTCGCCGCCGTCGGCGTCGAGCCGCGGTTTATCGCCGCGCTCGCGGCGCTGGTGCGCAATGCCCGGCCATTGTCGCGGGCCGCGACGCGCATGGCTGGCCGCGGCTGCCGGTTCGGGGCGGGCAGGTGAGCGCTTGGCTTGCCGGCGCGTATCCCTGGCTCAAATCGGCGCATATCCTCGCGGTCATTGCCTGGATGGCAGGGTTGCTCTACCTGCCGAGGCTGTTTGTCTATCACTCGACGAGCGTGCCAGGATCGCAACAATCAGAGACCTTCAAGGTCATGGAGCGGCGTTTGCAGCGCGGCATCATGACGCCGGCGATGCTGGCAGCGCTGCTGCTTGGGGCGCTGCTGGCCAGCACGCCCGGGCTCGTCGATTGGCATCGCGGATGGATCTGGGCAAAGCTCGCCCTGGTCGCCGGGCTGGTCGTCTGCCATGTCGCGCTCGCCCATTGGCGCCGGGCATTTGCCGCGGACCGCAACCGGCATTCGCCGCGGTTTTTTCGGATCGTCAACGAGTTGCCGACCTTGGCCTTGATCGCCATTGTGGTGCTTGTCGTGGTCAAGCCGTTTTGAGCGAGCCGGCGCGTCGATGCCGCTGAGGGGCCTTGATATCGCATTTGACTTGCCTATTTCCCTTGGCTAAAGGGGAATGGCCGCCTGCCGGCTTCTGTCTCCCTCGCCATCCCTGCCATCCCCTCGCCCAACCTGAGAGCCTGCGACTCCCTCCCGCAGGAGCGCACTGGACGGGCGAGCCATGCTCACCGTGACGCAAACCCCATGAACCTCCAGGAACTCAAACGAAAAACTCCGGCCGAGCTCTTAGCATTCGCCGAAGAGCTCGAAATCGAGAACGCGTCCTCGCTGCGCAAGCAGGACATGCTGTTCGCAATCCTCAAGCAGCTGGCCGAGAACGAGGTGCCGATTTCCGGCGACGGCGTGCTCGAAGTGCTGCCGGACGGCTTCGGCTTTCTGCGTTCACCGGAAGCCAACTACCTGGCCGGTCCCGACGACATCTACGTCAGCCCGAGCCAGGTGCGGCGCTTTGGCCTGCGCACCGGCGACACAGTTGAAGGCGAGATTCGCTCGCCGCGCGACGGCGAGCGTTATTTCGCGCTGCTCAAGGTCAACGGGATCAATTTCGACGAGCCGGACCGGCTACGCCAGCGGATCAATTTCGACAATCTGACGCCGCTCTACCCCGAGGAAAAGCTCGGCCTCGAATTCGAGGATCCGTCCCGGCGCGACGTGACGACGCGGGTGATCGACCTGATCACCCCGCTCGGCAAGGGCCAGCGCGCACTGATCGTGTCGCCGCCGCGCACCGGCAAGACGGTGATGCTGCAGAACATCGCGCACGCGATCGCGGCGAACCACCCCGAAGTCTACCTGATCGTGCTGCTGATCGACGAGCGGCCCGAGGAGGTGACCGACATGGCCCGCTCGGTGCGCGGCGAGGTGATCAGCTCGACCTTTGACGAGCCGGCACAGCGCCACGTGCAGATCGCCGAGATGGTGATCGAGAAGGCGAAGCGTCTCGTCGAGCACAAGCGCGACGTGGTGATCCTGCTGGACTCGATCACCCGCCTCGCCCGCGCCTACAACACCGTCGTGCCGTCCTCGGGCAAGGTGCTGACCGGCGGCGTCGACGCCAACGCCTTGCAGCGGCCAAAGCGCTTTTTCGGCGCGGCGCGCAATATCGAAGAAGGCGGCTCCTTGACGATCATCGCGACGGCGCTGATCGACACCGGCTCGCGCATGGACGAGGTGATCTTCGAGGAGTTCAAGGGCACCGGCAATTCGGAAATCGTGCTCGACCGCAAGGTCGCCGACAAGCGCACCTTCCCGTCGATCGACATCACCAAATCCGGTACCCGCAAAGAGGAGCTCTTGGTCGATCGCGGCGTGTTGTCAAAGATGTGGGTATTGCGCCGGGTGCTGACCCCGATGGGTACCGTCGACGGCCTCGAATTCCTGATCAACAAGCTCAAGGAATCAAAGAGCAACACCGAATTCTTCGACGCCATGAACACCTGACGCACGTTGTCGTTGCGAGCGGACCGAAGCAATCCCGCTGGTATTGGTGCTGTCGGAATTGCTTCGTCCTGTTGCTCTTCGCAAAAAATGACGGCTAAGCGTAACTGAGCTTTCGGGAAACTACACGGTTAGCACCGTCTGCCCGGTGGTTTTGCGGTCTTGCAGGTCGCGATGGGCGCGGGCGGCCTCGCGCAGTGGGTAGGTCTGGTTGACGGCGATCTTGACCGCCCCGCTTTCGACCACCTCGAACAACTCGCGCGCCGCGGTCAACAGGTCTTCGCGGGTCGCGGTGTAGGTGTTCAACGTCGGCCGGGTCAGGAACAGCGAGCCCTTGCCGGCGAGGATGCCGATGTCGACGGGGCCGATCGCCCCTGAGGATTGGCCGAAAGAAGCCATCAAGCCCAACGGCGCGATGCAGTCGAGCGATTTATAGAACGTATCCTTGCCGACCGAATCATAGACCACCGGCAGCTTTTTGCCGTGGGTGATCTCGCCGACTTTGGCGACGAAGTCCTCGCGGCGATAGTTGATCGGATGGTCGCAGCCGTGCTTTTTTGCCAGGGCCGCTTTCTCGTCGTCGCCGACGGTGCCGATCACGGTAGCGCCGAGATGCTTTGCCCATTGGCAGACGATCAGCCCAACGCCGCCGGCCGCGGCGTGGATCAGAATCGTCTCGCCGCGCTGCACTCTGTGAGTGCGGCGCACCAAGTACCAGGCGGTCATGCCCTTCAGCATCATCGCCGCCGCCTGGCTGTCGGTGATGCCGACGGGCACCGGGACGAGCCGGTCGGCCGGCATCACGCGGCCTTCGGCATAGGCGCCGGGCGGGCCGCCGGCATAGGCCACGCGGTCGCCGGGTTTGAGCCCGCTGACCCCCGGCCCGACCTCTTCGACGATCCCGGCCGCCTCGGAGCCGAGCCCGCTCGGCAGCGGCATCGAATAGAGCCCGCTCCTCTGATAGGTGTCGATGTAGTTGAGCCCGACCGCGGTGTGCTTGAGCCGCACGTGGCCCGGCCCTGGCTTGCCGACCTCTACCTCCTGCCAGGCCAATACCTCGGGGCCGCCGGGTTTTTCGAAGCGGATCGCATGCACCATGTCCGTTGCCTCCCCGTGTTGTTCGAGACCGAGAAGGCCGGAACGATAGCGACAGTCGATCGCTGCGTCACGCTGAAGTAGGACGGACCAGCGCAGCGTGTTCTGCCTTCGGCCCGGGCTCCGAGAGAGCGGCGGAATGCACTGCGCTGTTCCGGCTTACATGCGCCGGGGCCGGGGCGCCGCCTTCGAGCGCAAGGAGCGCGCGCTTGGTCTCAAGCCCCGCGCCGCCGCTGTAGCCGCCAAGGCCGCTGCGCGCCAGGACCCGGTGGCACGGGATCATGATCGGGATCGGGTTCTTCCCGCAGGCCCGCCCGATCGCACGCGGCGCCGAGCCGATCTCCATCGCCAGCTCGCCATAGCTGCGCGTCTGCCCATGCGGGATCTGCCGCATTGCCGCCCAGACCCGCTGCTCAAATGCCGAGCCCGCGGGCCGCAGCGGCAGATCGAAGCTGGTCAGCCGCCGCTCGAAATAGGCCGCCAGCTGACGGCGCGCCTCGGCAAGGAGCGGTGTGGCCTCGCTGCCCGCATGATTGCCCCAGCCGACGGCGACGATAGCGTCGTCGCTCTCTGTGATGGCAAGTGGCCCAACCGGGCTGTCGATCGCAATGCAATACGGCATGGCCGCACCCTCTGATTCGAACAAAAAAAGAACGTTAGCGCTGCTCGGACAGTCTGGCCAGCAGTTTTTCGGGGTCGGTCAGCGGCAACGAGCACACCGGGCCGACGCAGACATAGGCGGCGGCGCGACCGTCAACCAGGCCTTTGCCGTGCGCCGGGTGGCCGGTCGGCAGCTCTTCCTCCGCTGCCAGCGCGAGAACCACGCGATTGGGCAGCGACACCTGATAGACAGTGCGCCGCAGCGCTGCAAAGGCGGCATCGCGGGGCTCGCCGACAATAACGATCTGCACCGGCTCGGCCAGCAGATCGGCGTTGTTCAGCAAGGTCGCCAGCGGGAAGAAATTGCGCCCGAGCTCGCCCGAAAAGCTCTCGACGATGCCCTCGGCGCGGTGCCGGCAGGCGTCGTCGTCGGTCAGCATCGCGAGCCTGGTCAGCACCCCGACAAGAGTGCCGTTGCCGGCGGGCACAGCCGAGTCGGCGGCGGTCTTGGCGCGAGCGATCAGCGCCCTCGTGTCGTCGGCCGAGAAGAAATAGCCGCCCCCGGCCGGATCGGAGTAATGCCGGTCGAGGATCGCCACCCAAGCGCGCGCCTGAGCGGGCATCGCGTCGTCGCCAGTCGCTTCGTGCAACGCCAGCGCCGCCCGACACAGATTGGCGTAGTCGTCGACACTCGCCGAATGCTGCGCCCGGCCGGCCCGCCAGCTGTGCAACAGCCGCCCCTCGGCCGTCGTCATCCGCTCTCGGACAAAATCGAAGGCGGCGCGCGCCATATCGATCCAGTCCGGTCGCTCGAAAACGAGCCCGGCATTGGCCATCGCTGCGATCATCAGCCCGTTCCAGTCGGCCAGCACCTTGTCGTCCCAGCCGGGCCGCACCCGCGCCGCCCGCGCCCGCAGCAGCCGCTCACGGCATTCCGCCAGCGCGCGCTCGGTCTCGGCATCGGCCAGCGCCGGCGAATTCAGCCGATTGAGGATTGTACGCCCCTCCCAATTCCCTGCCGGCGTCACGTCGTAAAAGCGCTTGAACAACGGGGCCCGTTCGCCGAGCAGCGCGTCGATCTCGGCCTCGGTCCAGACGTAGAATTTGCCCTCCTCGTGCTCGCTGTCGGCGTCGAGGCTGCTGGCAAAGCCTCCCTCCGGCGCCCGCATCTCGCGCATGACCCAGCCGAGCGTCTCGTCGATCCGCTGCCGATAGAGCGGGCTCTTGGTCTCCTGCCAGACCAGGGTCAGCAGATCAGTGAGCTCGGCATTGTCGTAGAGCATCTTCTCGAAATGCGGCACCAGCCAGCGCGCATCGGTCGAATAGCGGGCAAAGCCGCCGCCCAGATGGTCGTAGATGCCGCCCTGGCACATCGCGTCGAGCGCCTTCAGCACGGCATCGCGATAGGCGGTTTGGCCGGTCCGCTTCCACGCCCGCCACAACAGCTCGAGGATGCCGCATTGCGGGAATTTGGGCGCGGCGCCGATGCCGCCATGGATCTGGTCGGTCTCGCGCAACAGCCGCTCGGCGATCGCGTCGAGCTGCTGGCGAGTAACGGCGCCGCCCGGCTGCGGCTGCGCGAGCCGCTGCAGCGCCTCGCGCAGCACACCGACGTTTTTCGCCACATCGTCGCGTTTCGCCGCATAAGCCTCGCTGATCGCCGCCAGCACCTGGGCAAATCCCGGCCGTCCCCAGCGCGGTTCTGGCGGGAAATAGGTGCCGCCCCAGAACGGCTCGCCATCGGGGGTCAGAAACATGGTCAGCGGCCAGCCGCCCTGCTCGCCCATCAATGAGAGCGCGTGCTGATAGATCTGGTCGAGATCCGGCCGCTCTTCGCGATCGACCTTGATGTTGACGTAGAGGCGGTTCATCGCCGCGGCGATCTCGGGGTTTTCAAAGCTCTCATGCGCCATCACATGGCACCAGTGGCAGGCGGCGTAGCCAACCGATAAGAGGATCGGTTTATCGGCAGCCTTGGCTGCGGCCAAGGCCGCGTCGCTCCAGGCTTGCCAGTGCACCGGGTTGTCGCGGTGCTGCAGCAGGTAGGGGCTGGTTTCTTCGGCGAGGCGGTTGCGGTCCATAGCGGCTTCCTGCCGTGCAGATTTGTCGGGTGTGACGGGCGGCCGGCGCATTGCCCTCGGCGCTGCGAGGGGTTAGGCTTTCTACTCTACTCCCAGAACGGCGGTTTGCGTCATTCGCTCCGCCATCCCCAACAGCGGAGAAACGACAATGGCTGACGCACCCGCCGATCCGCAGCTCTTTTACGCGCGCCATATCTTCATGTGCACCAATGTGCGTCCCGAGGGTCATCCGCGCGGCTGCTGCATGGCCCGCGCCGAGCCGGGCGGGGGCGTGGACAAGTTGCGCGCGTATATGCGCGAAAAGGCGCGCGCGGCCGGCGTCGAGAACATTCGCCCCAACGCCGCGGGCTGTCTCGACCGCTGCGAATTCGGCCCGAACATGGTGATCTACCCCGAGGGGGTCTGGTACCATTACGAAACCACCGCGGACATTGACGAGATCGTGCAGACGCATCTGGTCGAGGGCGGCCGCGTCGAGCGGCTGATGCTGCAGCCCGATCAGAAGCCGCCGGCCCACTGACCCGCGGGTCCGCGAGCACGCGTCCAGGCAAGACCCCGTCCCTCTTCCCCCATGGCCGGGCTTGACCCGGCCACCCACGTCTTCCTGCGACCAGGGCGGCCCGCTCCAGACGTGGATGCCCGGACCAAATCCGGGCACGGGGCGTAATGGAGAAGCTACCAACCTCTGACACCATCTTCGCCCCGGCAACGGCGGTGGCGCGAGCCGCCATCGGCATTTTGCGCCTGTCTGGCCCCGATGTGGGGCGGGCAGTGTCCTTGATCGCGGGCGGTCTTCCGCCGCCGCGCATGGCCCGGCGCCGGCGGCTCGTCGATCCGGCTAGCGGCGAGCCGCTCGACGAGGGGCTGGTCCTGTGGTTTCCGGCGCCGGCGAGCGCCACCGGCGAGGATGTCGCCGAATTTCACCTGCACGGCAGCCGCGCCGTGCTCGCTGCATTCGTCGAGGTGCTGACCCGGCTCGGGTTGCGCTTGGCCGAGCCCGGCGAATTCACCCGCCGCGCCTTTCTGAACGGCAAGCTCGACCTGACCCAGGCCGAAGCGATCGCCGACCTCGCCATGGCCGAGACCGAGGCGCAGCGCCGCCAGGCCTTGCGCCAGCTCGAAGGCGAGCTGGGCGGCCTCTACCGCGATTGGTCGCGGCGGCTGACCCGCCTTCTCGCCCATCTCGAGGCCGCGATCGATTTTCCCGACGAAGATCTGCCGCCGGAAATCGAGGATCGCATCCGCGCGGACACCGCCGCGCTCGCCGACGAAATCGGCCGCCACCTCACCGACGGCCATCGCGGCGAAAGGCTGCGCGACGGCATCGCGGTCGCGATCATCGGCCCGCCCAATGCCGGCAAATCGAGCCTCCTAAACCGCATCGCCCGGCGGGAGGCGGCGATCACCTCGCCGATCCCCGGCACCACGCGCGACATCGTCGAGGTCGCGATCGACCTCGCCGGCTATCCGGTTATCCTCGCCGACACCGCCGGCCTGCGCGACAGCGACGACCCGGTCGAGCAGGAAGGGCTGCGCCGCGCCCGCGCCCGCGCCGCCGAGGCCGAGCTGCGCCTCTTCGTGTTCGACGCCCGCGACCCGACGCAAGCCGCCGGTGCTGCCGCCTGGCCCGGCCCGGACACGCTGCTCGTCGCCAACAAGACCGATCTGCTGTGCACGACCATCCCCCACCCTAACCCTTCCCCGTTAGCGGGGGAGGGAATGAGAGCGGGCTCTTGCAGCACCGAGCCGCAAGCTCCCTCCTCCGTTTGTGGGGCAGGGTTGGGGTGGGGGCGACCCGGCAGCACTCTCCGATGTGCGAAAGCCGCCTTCCCCGTCTCGGCCCTGACCGGCGCCGGCCTCGACCCGCTGCTGACTGCCC
The DNA here is from genome assembly GCA_036500965.1 of Allostellaceae bacterium. Lineage (GTDB taxonomy): Bacteria > Pseudomonadota > Alphaproteobacteria > ATCC43930 > CGMCC-115725 > AP-15. Next base: position 24,949 of record DASYBC010000108.1, read on the forward strand.
TCGCCGCCCGGGTCGCTGGGACCTACCGCATCGAAGCCCCGGTGCTGACCCGCACCCGCCACCGCCAGGCGCTCGAAGACGCCGCCGCCTCGCTCGCGCGCGCCGGCGCTGCCCCGCTCCCGGAGCTGCGTGCCGAAGATCTCCGCCTCGCTCTGCGCCGCCTCGGCGAAATCATCGGCACCGTTGGCGTCGAAGACCTGCTCGACGTGATCTTCCGCGACTTCTGCATCGGTAAGTAGTCGGTATTATGTAGGTGTCTCACCTAAAAGAGGCGTCGGCGCGAGCCGCCAAAGGTGGGCGTTTGCTACCACGCCTGGGGTCAGTGTCGGGTCTGGTGCACCATTCAGCGCGCCGCAGAAGATCAGCGCGCCCACATTGGCCCATCGATTCGCGGTGCTGACCACTTATTGACCACGCGCGTACGTTGAACAGCGGCCGAGTGCACCGGCTCCGTACCATTAAATTACCCCGTATCTACCGGGAATTTCGGGTCAACCCATTGGGGAGCGGGCGCAAGCCATTGACGGCCATGACGATGAGTTGATTTCTTGCAGTCGGCGACTCGCGCTTTGCGATCACTTCCGTCTTAGAGCCTCCGGCCCCGTGCGTCTCATAGCGCCGGGACGCAAGAGGTGTCCCGAGGGCGCGATACCCAATATCGCAATCTCGATGATGGAGGTGCCCGTGGGCGCTTTCGCCGAGGGGGAGAAGACCGTGTTTGTGCGGTCCTATCTCCGGTATCGGTTCGACGAATGGGCAACCGTGGTTTCCCATTATCGCCGGCCACCCCGTCGCTGACACGGCGGGTATAAGCACCTTGTGACAGGGCGGGCGTCCTTCGGGGCGCCCGTTCCTTTTTATGCGCTCGCATGGCGGACGGGTCAAGCGGTTGTGGAGCCAATTGGCATCCAAATGGCTCCATCGTATCCTGCCGGATATGGCCGCGAACCCAAAGATCCAGCCCCGGCTACTGCCTGAAATGCATGCCTATTTGCAGGATTTGCTCGATACCGGGGCGTACGGGAAAACGCTGAGCGATGTTGCCAGAACGCTCATCGAAGATGGCGTGCGGCGTGCTCTCGCCGACAGGATCATTCAGATACGACGCCGACAGGACCGCGATTAGCTGTCGCCTGAGAGCCGCAATCGCCATTTCCCTGGCCAACTCGACGCTCGATCATAAATCACAACGGGGTTCCGTTGCCGAGAGAAGCTGCTGTGGATTGTCTTGGCCGAGCATGGCGATTGCCCGCTCGGTCGGCTCCTTTCCCATACGCTCTAGGACCAGCCGGGCGAGCTCCGGTGCGGTGAGCGGCACCCCGGTCTCCCGGAAGTATGTCGAGCGCCTTGCGGCTCCCACTGCCCTTTGGAGGCCGGCGGGGTTCTTGTCGAGCGTTACCTTGGGCGCAATGGATTCGGGCTCATAGTCCGTATTGAACATGCGGATGCATAGATCGACGCAGCGGGGGCAACCTAACCCTTATAATGGGATAGCATAGCCTTTACAAAGGCGCGTGGTAGCCTTTATAATAGCGGTAAGCTCGCAACCGCTTGGGAAATCCGTTGTGCCCCGGCCCTCTCGCCAGAACCCCGAGATACGGGATTTCATTCTCCGTAACGTCAGGGCACACCCCGCTAAAATAGCGGCCGTGACAGCCGAACGCTATGGTCTTTCTCGTACCTCAGTAGCTGGATATCTTCGACGGATAGCCAACGATGGGCTGATAGATATCACGGGAATCACGCGCGATCGGCGCTACAGGCCACGCGATTTGGTTTCCTTAGATTTTGAGGTACAGTTAAGTGCTGGATTATCTGAGGATGCCGTTTGGCAATTTCGTATATTACCGCAGATTGTGAATATTCCCGAACGCATTATCAATATATGTCAGTACGGCTTCACCGAGATGTTTAATAATACCATTGATCATTCAGCGAGCAATGTTGCTTTTGTGCGCTACCGGCAAAGCTATGGTCACGTTAATGTTCAGGTTATAGATAGGGGAATTGGTATATTTCAGAAAATCCAAAATCGATTCAATTTACATGACCCGAGACAAGCTCTCCTAGAATTATCGAAGGGGCGATTGACATCCGACCCTCAACACCATACCGGTCACGGCATTTTTTTTACCTCTAGGATGTTTGACGAATTTGCCATTTATTCTGGAAATTTATACTATAGTAGAATCAGGCAGGAGGACGATGACTGGTGCGTTGAGGCCAAGGATCTCGCGGAGCTTGTTATCGGGACTTGGGTAGAAATGACTATCTCGACCAACGCTGCATGGAGCACTCGCGATATATTTGATCGATATCAAGATGATCCAGTTGGATTTACACGTACGCATGTACCAATCGCATTGGGTAAATATCCTGGAGAGCAATTGGTGTCGCGATCTCAGGCGAAACGAGTATTAGCGAGAGTAGACCAATTTTCTGAAGTCCTATTAGACTTTCAGGGCGTACAAGATATCGGCCCAGCTTTTGCCGATGAGATATTCCGGGTTTTTAGAAATGCACATCCTGATATCAACATCATCGCGGCCAGAGCTAATGAGCGCATAAGCCGAATGATTAAAGCTGCAAAGGAGGCTTCAGGAGAGGGTCTAGAAGAGAGCTTAGCAGATCAGCTACGCCTTTTATGAACGGGGCGACGGGCTGATGGACGGCGGTCGCCCTCCCAATTCCGGCTTTAGGTGAGCACCTACATCACTTCGCAAATGACTTACTCGATACGCCAATCCGACTTCAGATCGGGATCTTGCTTCGATTTCCCAGAAGGAAACGATGGTGTAACGGTCGGTGCGGATTAGTGCGCGGCGTCGGGGGTTGGGCGGCTCGCTGCCACTTTGCGCAGCAGCGGCACGAGCAGGGTCGCGATCGCGAAGGCGAGCATGATCGCGCGAAAAGCGTCGGCGTAGGCGAGGGTCGAGGCCTCGCGGTAGGCGAGATGCCACAGCTGCGACAAGGCCGCGCGATGCCCGGCGACCGACCCGCCGAGGGCCTCGGCATAGCGGCCGGCCATGCCGTGCAGGTACTGCTGCATCGCCCCGTTCGCCGGCGTCAGATGCGAGGCGACGCGCAGGAAATGCAGGTTGGTTTGGTCGTTGAGGATGGCGCCGCAGATCGCGATGCCGACGGCGCCGCCGAGATTGCGCATCATATTGAACAGGCCGCTCGCGTATTTGAGCCGGTCGGGCGGCAGGCTGCCAAGGCCGAGGTTGACCGAGGGCGCCACCGCAAAGACCTGCGGAAAGCCGCGCAGCAGCTGTGGGACCAGCAATTCCGCCGCTCCCCAATCATGGGTGATGAAGCTGAACGACCACATCGACAGCCCGAAGCAAGCGAGGCCGAACATCATCAGCCAGCGCAGGTCGATCTTGCGGGCGAGCGCTACGTAGATCGGCACCCCGGCAAGCGAAGCCGCGCCGGTCGAAAAGATCGCCAGCCCGGTTTGCCAGGCGCTGAACCCGCGGACATAGCCCAAAAACAGCGGCGTCAAATAGATCGTCGAAAAGATGCCGATCCCGGTGACGAAGGACAGAAAGCAGCCGAGCGCAAAATTGCGGTTGCCGAGTGCTCGCAGATCGACCACCGGCTGGGCATAGGTCAAGCTGCGGACGACGAACAGCATGCCGGAACCCCCGGCGATCCAGGCGCAAGCCGTGATTGTAGAATCATCGAACCAGTTCCAGCGCGCGCCCTCTTCGAGCACGTATTCGAGGGTGCCGAGCGCCAGCGCCATCAAGATCATGCCCGGGTAATCGGCGCCCTTGAGCAGCGACAGATCCGGGCGGTCGATCTTGACCAGCAGCGGCACCGCCACCGCGACCAGCGTGCCCGGGACCAAATTCACGTAGAACAGCCAGCGCCAATCGAGCGTGTCGGTGATCCAGCCGCCGATCACCGGGCCCAAAACCGGTGCTACCGAAGCGATCGTGCCGACCACCGCCGCCGAATAGACCCGGCGCGGACCCGGGAAATAATGGAAGGACGAGGTGAAGACGGTCGGGATCATCGACGCGCCGAGCATCCCTTGCAGCGCGCGGAACAGGATCATGCTCTCGATGTTCCAGGCGATGCCGCAGAAGAGGCTGGCGATGGTGAAACCGGCCGCCGAGGCAGCGAATAGCCAGCGCGTCGAAACCACGCGGGTCAGCCAGCCGCTGAGCGGGATCACGATGATCTCGGCGATCAGATAGGCGGTCTGCACCCAGCTGATGTCGTCCTGCGCCGCTGACAGCCCGCCGCCGATGTCCTGCAATGACGAGGCGACGATCTGGATGTCGAGCAAGGCGACGAACATGCCGACGCACATGACGGCGAACGGGAGGATGCTTGGCGCGGCGCTCGCGGGTGGCCGGGCGGGCGTAGTCATCGCCGGTTTTCCGCGAAGGAGCGCGTGTCGACCGCAACCGTCGTCGAGAGGCCCGGACGCAGCGGACCCAACGTCCCGCCATTATCATCGACGGCGATGCGCACCGGGACCCGCTGCACGATCTTGGTAAAGTTGCCGGTCGCGTTCTCCGGCGGGATCACGCTGAAAACGGCGCCGGTCGCCGGGGCGAGGCTCAGCACCCGGCCCTCAAAGGTGCGGCCGGGCAAAACATCGGCGACAAAGCTTGCCCGCTCGCCGGGGCGCATTTGCGCCAGCTGATCCTCCTTGAAGTTGGCGTCGACCCACAGCCCATGCGCCGGGACGATCGACAACAGCGCCGTGCCAACAGTTGTATATGCACCTATTTGCGCGGCCCGGTCGCCGACATAGCCGTCGATCGGGGCGCGGATTTGGGTGTAGCCGAGATCGAGCTGTGCCGTCCGCAGGTCGGCCTGCGCCTGGGCGAGGCTCGCCTCAGTCTCGGCGATTTCGGTGTCGATGACCCGTAGCTGCTGCTTTGCGGCGTCAAGGCTCGCCTCTCCGGCACGCACCGCAGCGGTCGCCTCGCGGTCCGCGGCGAACGCTTTCTGGTCGTTCTGCACCGTGCCAAACGTGGTGACCGCCAGCGCGTGATAGCGGGCCGCATCCTCGCGGGCGAAGCCGGCAGTGGCCTTTTTGGCCGCGAGATCGGCGCCGGCCTGCGCGATCACCGATTGCTGCAGCGCGTATTTTGCGTGCAGGTTGGCGAGCGCTGCGGTCTGGTTGCGGACCACTGCCTCGGCGTGCGCGAGATTGGCTTTGTAATCGCGGTCGTCGAGCGTGATCAGCAGTTTGCCGACCTCCACGTATTGGTTGTCGCGGACCAGGATCTTCGACACAAATCCGGCCACGTGCGGCGACAGGGTCGTCACATTGCCGCCGACGTAAGCGTCATCGGTGGTCTCGATGAAGCGCCCGACCCGCCACCAGTCCCAACCATAGCGGGCGGCTCCGCCGGTCGCGATCAGGGCGAGGACAGCGAGGGCGAGCCGCCGGTCGAAGCGGATCAGCCGTCGCCCGGCTCGAACACCGCGTAGATCGTCGGGCATTACCTCGGGCGCCGCCACCCGATCGAAAATTTGCGTGCTCATGCCTCTGCCCCCGGCGCAAACGGACGATGGCCGCGTTCGGCGAGGCGTTGCCGCACTCCGTCATCGGCGCCGGGGCCGGGAACGACGATAAAATCTGGTCCGGCGATCCGCTCGCCGGTTGCCTCATCGACCACCACCGGCTCGACCGGTGCGCCGGTTCGTCGATTGACCAGCTGCACCGCGGCGCCCTCGGGGGCGAAATGCCTGTTGCCCCAGGCAAGCAGCGCCAGCAGCACCGGGCGAAAATCACGCCCCCGCTCAGTCAGTTGATATTCGTCGCGCGGCGGGTGCTCGCTGTAGCGCCGGCGCTCCAGCAGGCCGGCCTCGACCAGCCCGTTCAACCGCCGGGTCAGGATGTTGGGGGCGATGCCGAGGTTCTTCTGGAATTCGTCGAAGCGGCGCAATCCATAAAAGGCGTCGCGCAGAATCAGGATCGACCACCACTCGCCCACCCGGTCGAGGCTGCGGGCGATTGGGCACAGCATGCCGCCAAGGCTTTTGCGACGCATCGCAACGCTCCCCTAGTAAATTGCATGATGCAAGTAAGTGAGCGTTCCGGGCGGTTCAAGAGCGAAGATGGATTGGCCATTCGGCAGGCCGCGATCCGGGCGGTGTTATACACGAGCCCGACACGTAATATAATAGCTATTGACATCCATAAGCTGAGGAATACGCTTGGCACGGTTCCGGACCCGAATTCTCGGAGCATTTCCGCACTGCTCAGGGTCCGGAGCTGTTCAGTCTGGAGGACCCGATGCGTCAGTCCCCACCCGTCCCGCCGGATGTTCCGGCCGATACCGGCTTGGTGCTGCTGGTCGGGTTCGACCCCGAGCGGCCGGGCGATTTGTCGTGGCCGGCGCGCGCCGCGCTGTCGGCGGCCGATGCCGTGATCCATGAGGGCACGATCGATCCCGACATTTTGACGCTGGTGCCGCGCCGGTGCTTTGTCGAATCCGTTCCCGGCGATGCGGCGCGCGTCGGCAAGCTGGCGGGAGAAGGCTGGCGGGTGGTGTGGCTCGTCGCCGGCGACCCGTCGATCTCGCTTGCCGCGCTCGCCAAAGCCGAGCGCCTCGCCGAGGCCGGGATCGCGATCGGCACGATCGCCAGCCTTCCGGGTGGCGGCCGCGGCGACGAGCGGCCCTCCGCCAGCCTCGACGCCACCCTTGCTCCGCAATCGTTTGCGACGGCGTTCAACGGGCTCGCCGGCTGATCGCGCGGTTCATCCCGCGCGCAGCAGGCGGAGCACCCGGTCGAGCTGATCGAGACTTGCGTAATGCAGGGTCAAGGCGCCGCCGCGGGCTTTCGGCGCGAGGGTCACGCGAAGCCCGAGATGAGCGCCGAGGTCGCGCTCGAGCGCCAGCGTATCGGCGTCGTGGAGCCGCGGCCGCGGTGCCTGCGGCAGCTGCGCGCGGCGCTGCACCAGGCGCTCGGTGGCCCGCACGTTAAGTCCGCGGCGCACGACCTCTTCGGCCATTAGAGCAGGGTCGCCGGCGGCGAGCAGCGCGCGCGCGTGACCGGCCGACAACTCGCCCTCGTCGAGCCGCTGGCGCACCGGCGGCGGCAATGACAACAGCCGCAACGTGTTGGCGACGTGGCTGCGGCTTTTGCCGACCGCCTCGGCGAGGCTCGCCTGGGTGCGGCCGTACTCCGCCACCAGCCGGTGGTAGGCTTCGGCCTCCTCGAGCGGCGACAGATCCTCGCGCTGGAGGTTCTCGACCAGCGCTATTTCGAGGGCTTCCGAATCGGCGAGCGCGCGGACAATGACCGGCACCTCGTGCAGCCCGACGCGCTGCGCCGCGCGCCAGCGGCGCTCGCCGGCAACGAGCTCGAAGACCACGTCGTCGACCGCGTCCACCGGGCGCACCAGCAACGGCTGCAGCAAGCCCTTCTCGCGGATCGACTGCGCCAGCGCCTCGAGCTCAGCCTCGGCAAAGCGGCGGCGCGGCTGCACGGCGCCGGGCCGGATCAGCTCAATCGCGACCAGGCGCTGCGCCGCCGGGCTGGATGCCGGATCGGCGTCGCTTTCGCCAAACAGCGCGGCGAGCCCGCGGCCAAGCGGGCGTCGTCTGGCGCGCTCGCTCATTATCGTGCCAGGATGGACGGTTGCGAGCCGGGCGGCGCCACGCTTGGCGCGGTGCGGCGCAGCAGCTCGGCGGCGAGCTGGATATAAGCCTGAGCGCCGGCGCAGCGATAATCGTAGATCAGCACCGGCTTGCCGTGTGACGGCGCCTCGGAGACTCGCACGTTGCGCGGGATTACCGTGTCGAATACCTTGCCGCCGAAATGCTCGCGGACGTCGAGCGCCACCGATTCGCTCAAATTGTTGCGGCCGTCGTACATGGTCAGCACCACGCCCTGTAATTCGAGGCGCGGGTTCAATGCCCGCTTGACCCGCTCGATCGTGCGCATCAGCTGGCTCAGCCCTTCGAGCGCATAGAATTCGCATTGCATCGGCACCAGCGCCGCGTCGGCGGCGACCAGCGCGTTGATCGTCAGCAGGTTGAGTGACGGCGGACAGTCGATCAGCACCTCGTCCCAATCGCCGGCCCGGCCGCGGATCGCCCGGCTGAGCAGAAACTCGCGCCGTTCGCGGGTCATCAATTCGAATTCGGCTCCGCTCAGATCCTCTGAGGCCGCGACCAGCGACAATCCTGGAATCTCGGTTGGCACGACAACTTCGGGCAATTCGGCCTCGCCGAGGATCAGCTCGTAGCTGGTCGCCTGGCGCGCGGCCCGATCGATGCCGAGCCCGGTGCTGGCATTCCCTTGCGGGTCGAGATCGACAACCAGAACGCGGCGGCCGGCCGCGGCCAGCGCCGTCGCCAGGTTGATCGCGGTCGTGGTCTTGCCGACCCCGCCCTTTTGGTTGGCGACTGCGACGATGCGGGCGCGGGACGCCAGCGCCGGCGGCCGGCCCTCAGCCGCGGCGAGGCTCACGGACAACCTGCACGGATCACCTGTTGCAGACGCAGAACCACCCCCCGTGGATCGGCAACGCTTTGGTGAAGCAACGCCGACATTGTCCAGCTTTTGCGCGCCAGGGTCAATTCCTGACCGGCACGCTCGCCTTTTGGAAACAGGCAGACCGTGTCAGCGCCGAGAAACGGGCGGGCGAGGTCAATGAGCCGGTCGAGCGGCGCCAGCGCGCGCGCGGTCACGACATCGACCGGATGCGGCGGCACCGCGGCGATGCGGCAAGCGCGGATCATTACTTTGGCCTCGGTTACTCGCGCCGCCTCGCGCAGAAAGGCCGCCTTACGCGAAACGGCCTCGACGAGCTCGACGCCCGACATCCCGAGGATCGCCAGCACTAGCCCCGGAAAGCCGGCGCCGCTGCCCAGATCAACGAGGCTGCGCGCGCCATCAGGCACCAGAGGCCGCAACTGCGCCGAATCAAGAAAGTGGCGGCGCCACAAATCGCCGAGAGTGTCGCGGCCGACAAGGTTGATCCGCTCCGACCAGCGGGTCAGCAGCGCCGCATAGGCTTCGAGCCGCGAGAGTGTTTCACGTGAAACCGGAACGATCTCGGCAAAGCCCCGCGCGTCGAGCAACGCCCGGCTCACCCGGCACGGCCCTCTCCCATCCCCTCCCTGGCGCGCGGGGGAGGGTTGGGGTGGGGGCGTTTTACGTGCTTCAGCAAAGCGACGAGCGCCGCCGGGGTTACCCCTGAGATGCGCGCCGCCGCGCCGAGGGTCGCCGGCCGGGCGACCGCGAGCTTGTCACAGATTTCGCGGGAGAGGCCGCCGACCGCCGCGTAATCGAGGTCGCTGGGCAGCAGCAGCGCCTCGTCGCGGCGGAACGCGACGACATCGCGCTGCTGGCGGTCGAGATAGCCGGCGTAGCGCGCGTCGATCTCGACCTGCTCGGCGATCTCTGGGCCGAGCTCGCCGAGCTCGGCCCAGATCGTCGCCAATCGCGTCAGGTCGATCCCCGGATAGGCAAGCAGCTCGGAAGCGGTGCGGGCAATGCCGTCTTCGTTGACCGCGATGCCGTGGCGCTTTAATGCCGGCGGGGTCATCTGCAGCTCGGGGAGCCGAGCGCGGGAAGCGGCGAGCGCCGCCGTCTTTGACGTAAATCGGGCTGCGCGCCCAGCACCGACGCAGCCGATGCGCATGCCGATCGGGGTCAGCCGCTGATCGGCGTTGTCGGCGCGCAGGGTCAGCCGGTATTCGGCGCGCGAGGTGAACATGCGATAGGGCTCGGTGACGCCGCGGGTGACCAGATCGTCGATCAAGACGCCGATATAGGCGTCGGCCCGGTCGAGCACCAAGGGCTCGGCCCCCGATGCTGCCAGGGCGGCGTTCAGCCCCGCAACCAGCCCTTGCGCCGCCGCCTCCTCATAGCCGGTCGTGCCGTTGATCTGGCCGGCGAAATAGAGGCCCGGGATGCGGCGGGTTTCGAGGCTCGGGTAAAGCTCGCGCGGATCGACGAAATCGTATTCGATCGCATAGCCGGGCCGCCGCATGACCGCGCGCTCGAGCCCCGGGATCGTTGCCAGCATCGCCTCCTGCACCGCGCGCGGCAGCGAGGTCGAGATGCCGTTCGGATAGATCGTGTCGTCGTCGAGCCCCTCCGGCTCGAGGAAGATCTGGTGCCGCTCGCGCTCCGCAAAGCGCACCACCTTATCCTCGATCGACGGGCAATAGCGCGGACCCACACCGGTGATCTCGCCAGAATAGAGCGGCGAGCGACCAAGATTGGCGCGGATCAGCGCATGCGTCGCTGGGGTCGTTGTCGTCATATGACAAGGAACCTGCGGCGTCGTGATCCGGTCGGTCACGAACGAAAACGGCGGCGGTGGGTCATCGCCCGGCTGAATGCCGAGCCCCTTCCAGTCGATCGTCCTCCCGTCGAGGCGCGGCGGAGTCCCGGTCTTGAGGCGACCGAGCGCAAAGCCGGCACGCGCCAAAGTCCGCGCCAGCCCGTGCGAGGGCGCCTCGCCGATCCGGCCGGCTGCGGTTTTCTCGTCGCCGATATGAATGAGGCCGTTCAGAAACGTGCCGGTGGTCAGCACCACCCGAGGGGCGGCGATCTCGCGACCGTCGCCGAGCACGACCCCACAAACCCGCCCGTCGCGGTCGAGCAGCAAATCCTCGGCCGCTCCCTCTATGATGGCGAGATTCGGGGTTTCGGCCAGCAATTCGGCGATCGCCCGGCGGTAGAGCTTGCGGTCGGCCTGGGCGCGCGGCCCGCGCACCGCCGGACCCTTGCTGCGGTTCAAAATGCGGAACTGAATGCCGGCCTCGTCGATGGCCCGGCCCATGATGCCGTCGAGCGCGTCGATCTCGCGCACCAGATGCCCCTTGCCGAGCCCGCCGATCGCGGGGTTGCACGACATCTCGCCGATCGTCGCCCGCTTATGGGTCAACAGCAAGGTGCGCGCCCCGACCCGCGCCGCGGCGGCGGCGGCCTCGCACCCGGCATGCCCGCCGCCGATCACGACGACATCGCGAATCTTGGGAGCATCACCCATGACGGCGCAATTTATGGAGACGGGTCGCCCCTGTCGAGGTTTCGGTAGCGCATCATTTTGAATGTAACAAGGTATCAGCTTGACAATTGAGAACGGATCGTGTACGAGTGTGAATTCTGTCTTGACAAATCCGCCGATCTTGATTTTGGCGCCGATTCTGCTTGTCAGCGACCGACTCACGACATATTTTCAAAAGGTCAACGGGAGATCGTGCCAATGCGGCATAATGTCACGTGCGGCCGTCGCATTTGGGTCCGCAAACGTTTGCCCGTATAGTCCGCGCGAGACGTTGACGATTAGGGATCGGGACATCTGACCCTCGAGCGATGAAGCATGCGGTTATGGAGCACGGATGCCGAGAGGACCGCAAGGGCAGAAGAGGCCGGCCGATACGATCGGCTGCGCCGTCATGGTCGCGAAGATCGCGACCGGAGAGATTGAGGAGGAGGCGAAGGAGCCTTCTGAAAAGGTGCGGAGCGGACGAGCCGGCGCGAAGGCGCGTTCAGAGAGCTTGACGGTAGAGGAGCGGCGAGCTATCGCCAAGAGAGCGGCGATGGCCAGATGGAGGTAGAAATGGCGATCGAATTGGCGGCGCTCAAGAAGCGCCTGTACGTAGATAGCGCGGCGAAGAACATCAAGTTCTTCCCCGGCTTCAACCGTGATGCGTCGCCGGAGGACTTCGCCCGCGAAATCAACAAATTTTTCGGCGAGGCGGAGAACGATGGCTCATCCCTTGATATGAACATCGATCTTGACTGTCCATAACTCCTCCGTACATAAGGGCGCCTCGGTAGATGAGGCGCTCGTATGTCGTTTACGGAATTGTATGATGAAGTTCAAAGGCGGCAAGGCAGGATAAGCACTCATTGGTTGCGTGATACTGCCATTTCCCTTTCTCAAATAATCAGCGTAAAACAACAATGGACAGGGACCTTAGATCCTAACTTTATGCGCGGATTCTATATTGAGGGACCTCTTGGTCCACCGGTTCCTATTAAAGAGAGAGAGTCTTTAATAGTCTTGGCAAGGGGGCTTGACCCAAATTGGAGACGCTTAGTCTACGCAAAAGAGCTCATGCACGTTTTTGATGAGCCTGAAGAAAAGATAGATACTTCCGAAAAATTGGATGCGCAGGCAGAAAAATGCGCTGATCCTCAGGCCGATAGCTCACCGCAATTCAGGGCAGAAAACAAGGCGCTATTCCGAGCCGTATCTTTATTCTGCCAAGAGTCACGTAGGCTTGAGTACGAACGAGCGCTAAGCCGCAACGAGATAAGCCTAGATGTGATCTCGGCCTCGCTGCGAATTCCCGCAGTCTATGCTCGTCACCTATTTCGGCAGGATTATCTTGCGATCCTGTCGCACTTAAAATGAAAAAACTGCTTAATATGTGGAGATAGGCGCGTTATATCAGGGGTATGAACAAGCTGCCTCTCGCCAAGCGCGTCCAAATACTCTCGATGCTCTACGAAGGCTCATCGATGCGATCGATCAGCCGGGTTGCCGATGTGAGCTTCAACACAATCGACAAGCTGTTGCGCGATGCCGGGGCAGCGTGCGCCGAGTTCCACGATCGCGCCGTGCGTGGCGTGAAGAGCCAACGGGTGCAGTGCACGAAATTTGGAGCTTCGTTCACGCCAAGGCGAAGAACGTCCCTACCGCCAAAGCGGCTCCGCAGGGCGCTGGCGATATCTGGACCTGGACACGCGACTCACAAACGCATTCAGTAAGCGCGTCGAAAATCACTGCCACCAGCTGGCGCTCTATTTCGTGTTCTATAACTTCGCGCGCCGTCACCAAACCTTGGGGGTCTCGCCCGCGATGGCGGCCGGGGTCTCCGATCGGTTATGGTCGATGGACGATATCGTGGCCCTGATCGATGCGGCTGAAGGCGGCCCGGAAAAGCGCGGTCCCTATAAGCCGCGCCAGCCGGCTCAGATTTCAAAGTGAGTCACTACCGAGGTTTCACGTGAAACACCGGCCGGCAAAGGGGCGCTTGTGCGCACGCGGCTGTCGCTGACATCTGCAGCGAATCGACGATCGGAAGCCGGGATGGAAAGCCGCCGATCGGTACCGCGCGTGGCGGCACGCTCATCGGCGCTTCAGATCAGAGGATACTGCCGATGATGCCTGAATATCGACAAAATGTCACCGCTTGGACCCCGGCAGCCGGGAGGGCGTGACAGGAAGCTGTTCGGCCTGGTCGCCTTTCCGGCGCACCGGCTCGGCGATGCCGCCAAATCATCCGCCATCAGCAGCAGCTTTGTCGGGAGCGGCGGATAGCGTTGTGCTATTCCGCTCACGCGTGCTGCCTGTTGAGATTGGAGGAGCGGCGACGTGTCGGCAAGTCGCGCAATGATCGGCGGACGAACCCGGTTCCTGCAGCTGCGCTGGTACCGTCGCCTGCGCGGCGATCTGTGGTTTCCGCATGTTCCGCTGGCGCTGGCCGTCGGCGGCGCCGGCCTCTTCGCGCTGCTGCCGACGATCCGCCGCTACGCATATCAATATCTCCATCTCGACCTCGCCAAGCTTACCCAGGCGCTGCATCCGATCTCCGGGCACATCCCGCCGCTGATCCTCTCGGGCGTGCCGACGACAATCGTCGGCATCCTGCAGATCGTGATTGCCGTCGGGCTGCTTGCCCGCTCGCGCATTGCTTGGCTCGCGGCGATTGCGATCACGGTGGCGCAGCTGGCGCTCGCCGTCCATGCGGCGTCCGGCCGGATCGTCACCGGCCAGATTGCCTACGTCGTGGTGCTGCTGGCGGCGCTGGTCGTGGCGCGCGGGCGGTTCGACCGCTCCTCGCTCGCCGCGAGCAGCCTGTTCGCGGTGGCCTCGGTGCTGATCCTGATGGTCTATGGCGTGCTTGGCGCGCTGTTGCTCGGAGAGGGCTTCTCGCCGCCGATTACCAACCTGCCGACCGCGTTCTATTTTACGGCTGTGACGATGTCGACGGTCGGGTACGGCGACATCGTGCCGAAGAGCAACGAGGCCCGGCTGTTTGTCGTCTCGCTGATCGCCCTCGGCCTGACCGTCTTCGCGACGGCGCTGACCGCGGCGATCGGGCCGGTGGTGCAGAGCCGGATCAGCCGGACCCTTGGACCGCGGAGAGAAAAGATGCGGCGCGTCGATCATTACATCATTACCGGCAATGGCGCGTTGGCGCGCAACGCGGCGCGCGAGCTGCGCGAGCGCGGCAAGCCGGTCGTCATCATTGCCGAAGAGGCGGATGCGGGCTTTGGCGACGCCGAGGTGATGGTCGGCGACCCGACCGAGCTCGAAGCCTTGCGCGAAGCCGGCGGCGAGCACGCCCGCGCCATCCTCGCCCTCTCCGACGATGATTCCGAGAATGCGTTTGTCGTGCTGGCGGTGCGCGAGCTCGGCTCGGACGCAAGAAAGGTCGCCGCCGTCAGCTCGCGCAAGAACCTCGAACGCGTCCGCCGGGTTCACCCGGACATGATCCTTGCCGCCCCGGTCTTTGGCAGCGAAGCCTTGGTCATGGCCCTGACCGAGGAAAAGATCGACGGCGACTGGCTCCTGAACCGCTTTCTCGACGTCAAGCCCAGCAGCGCCTGAGCGTCGCGGAGAGGACACGCCGCGCCGCGAGGCACGAAGCCGCGTTTTGCACGATGATCGCATCTCTCATTGCCGGCGATCGATCTGCACCGTGGCGGTCATGCCGGCAACCAAGGTCACGCCCCGCGGCACATGGTCGATGTGGATGCGTACCGGGATGCGCTGCGCGAGGCGCACCCAGGTGAAGATCGGGTTGACGTTGGCGAGCCCCTCGCCGCTCGGCTGGGCATTAGCCACGCTGATTGCCCGAGAGAGGCTGGCGACATGGCCGCGGACGATCCGGCGATAGCCCATCAGCTTGACCGACGCCGGATCGCCGATTTGGATCGCGTCGAGATTGGTCTCTTCGAAATAGCCGTCGACCCAAAAGGAATCGGCGTCGACCAGCGAGATAAGGTTCTGTCCGGTGGTCGCGTAATCGCCGCGCTGGGCCAAGAGGTTGGTCACGTAGCCGTTGACCGGCGAGCGGATTTCGGTGCGCTGCAGATCGACCCGCGCCTGGTTCAAGCGGGCCACCGCCTGCTGATAGGTCGCCTGCGCGGCGAGCGCGTTGCTCTGAAAGGTCTCCTTCTCCTCGACCGTGGTCGACAATGTCGTCAGGGCAAGCCGGCGCCGCGCCTCGCGCTCGGCGTTGACGGCGTTGACCTGCGCCTGCTGCACCGCCGCCTCGGCCAGGCTGACCGCGATCTTGTAGTTGGTCGGGTCGATGACCATCAGCAGATCGCCCTTGTGCACGAGCCGGTTATCGGCGACCGGCAAGGCCACGATCTGGCCGGCGATCTGCGGGGCGATGGTCACGACATAGGCGCGCACCGTGCCGTCGCGCGTCCACGGCGCGGCAACGTAGACGTTCCACATCGCCCACCCAAGCCAGACGGCGAGCGCGACCGCCGCCAGGGTGACCAGCAGCGGCAAGAGCCGGATGCGCGCTCGGCGGGTCCTCCTGGCCGCGGGCAAGGGCTGCAAATCGTCGAGGAGGTCGCTGCTCCTCGCCTCTTCTTTCGGCCTCAGCTCGACGTCGTTCATCAGGCGCCCTCAGCGCGCGAAAAACAGGACCATCGAAGACAGCACGATCATATAGACCGCAAACACGAACAGCGCCGGGTGCCAGACGTAGCGCAGCAATCCGAAACGCGCCGCGAACCGCCGCAGCCCGATCGTGAGCACCCAGGCGGCGACCATCATCACCGAGATCGGGGCGACATACACGCCGAACAGGTCGACCTCGGTGAACCTCACCCGGGCGCTCCTGCGTCGAAGTAAAAAGCATGTTGGGTGAGCGCTTGCGAGATTGCAAGGACGAGGCCGCGCGCCCGAAGAGCGGCGATTCCTGGGCGAGAGGCGAGCGCGGCGTCGAGGTTGGCAAGCTTTGCGGTCGCCGCAGCGCAGTCACCGCGCGCGACCGCCTCGAGCGCCGCCGCCAAATCGAGGCTGGCATCGGACCCGCGGCAGAGGTGGCGAAGCTGGATGATTTTGGTACCTGCCGACAGCGCCGCGGTCAGCCATGAGCGCTGCAACGGTTGCGCCTGATCCGGCAGCAACGCAAACCTGGCATACATGCGCTGCTCCCAATCCTCCGGCGTGTCCGGGAGCGGGCCCGTCGCGAGGCGGCGCAGGTCGCGCAACGTCGACGCCAGCAGGCGGCGCGCGCGATAGGCCGGCGACAGCGGCGGCAGCAGGCGAAACGAGATTGCCCCGGCACCCGCCCCGGCGATGATCGTAAACGCCGTGTTATAATATTGCTGCTGGTCGTAGCTCATTGGATTGGCGGGTGCCAGCAGCGGAACAAAGAGGGTTACCATTCCGGTCAAAATGGCTGGTTGCCACCGCAAGGCAAAAACCGTTCCCAGCGGCACCAGCACGAAACCAATGATCAAGCTGAAACCGGCAAAGGTCTCGATATTCGGCAGCACCGCAAAAAGCAGCGTCGCAACCAGAGCCACGGTCAAGAGGCTGCCGATCATGAAGCCGATCGCGATGTTGTAGGCCTGCTCGGCGCGTGCCGAGAACAAGATCACGATGATCGCGGCAAATGTAATCGTATTGGCGCCGCCGGGCCATGCAGTAACGATCCAGAAGAGCTCGGCGGCGCCGATCACGACGAAGGCACGCCCGGCATTTGCCAACGGCGGACGCCAATCAGGGATGCGCAAGCGGCGCCGGCCGCGGATACCCGAAACCGATCGGGCGGCGGGATCGGCGACCAGCAAGGCGAGCGCAATGAGCGCCTGCGAAATGCCCGAGAGCGCTTCGGCCGCCTGGTCAGCGAGGAGCCGCAGCGACGGCGTCGCCGCCGGCAGGGCGAACAGCTGGCGTACCGTGGTATCGCAGGCCTGAAGCAAGCGCGCCGGGTGCATCATCCAGCGCGTCGCCTCATCCTCCCCCGGCCTCGCGCGAAGCTGCTCCGGCATCGCTGCCAGCAGCGCCCCCGCCTCCTGTCGGGCGCGTTCCTGACGCGATCGCGCCAAGACGACCGCCACCGTGCGCCAGCTGGCGAGAGCCCTGACGAGACCATCCAAAGCATTCTGCAGGACCGGGGAGTGGTAGCGGAGCTCCGAGGATTCGCCGAGCGCCTCGTCAACGGCCGGGTCGAGAGCGATGACCCGGCGCACGAGCTCGCGCCGGATCGTCTGCGTCTGCTCGAATTCGGCGCCGGCGTCGGCCAATGTGCCGGTAAAGCGGCAGGCAATCTCGGCCGAGAGTTGGGCGAACAGCCTCGCGACCCGGCGCCGGGCGCCGCCCAAATCGGTCAGGGCGAGGACAATGCCGGCGCAGACGATGCCGATGCAGATCTCGCTGGCACGGTTCACAGCGAGCATGAAAGCCTGCCCGTTGAGGCCCCCGACGGCGCCGAGCTGGTCGCTGGCGATGATCGCGGCGGTATACCCGGCCAATGCCGCGGAATAGGACGCGAAATTGCGCAGCAGGTTGGCCACCATAGCGCAACCGGCGCCCCAGAGCGCCAGGACGAGCAAGAACGCCGTACGGTTCTGCGGAAAGCAGCCCGTCATGACGACGATCGCGATGGCGCCCACTAAGGTGCCGATCAGACGGTACCAGCCCTTGCGCAGCGACGCCCCGAGATGCGGCTGACACACGATGGCCGCGGTGGTCCCGGCCCAGGACGGCGTATCGAGCTCGAGCCAGAACGCGACATAGAGCGCCAGGCAGACCGAGGCCCACAGCCGCAATCCGAACAGCAGCGCCGGAGCCGCCGAGCGTGCCGTTTGCTTCAGCCGTCGGACATCGAGCCATCGGCCCGGCGGCAGCGGTGGCGCGGCGCCTGCTTGCGAAGCTCCAGTTTCGGTCATTTGCGACGTCCCGCCCCGATGCCGCCCGCCGATCCGCAGCCAGCCTGTTGCCGGTCGGAGTTACGCTAACATGGTTGGGACGCTGCGGCGTTCCAGTTCGGGACAGTACGGCGGGCAGCGCGTCCCCCTTTTCTGGTCCGCGGTCCTCGTTGATGGTCGGGGCCGATTGCGCTATTTGAGCGGCAGCGAAGCGCTGGCTGACCGCCGCTGCGTCCGGAGAGAGCGATGCCGCAAACATCCGTTGCCGCCCAGCCGATCGAAGCCCCGAGCGCGTGGCTGCGACACCAGGTCCGCACCGAGGATTGGCGGGTCGAGCTCGATGCCGCCTGTCTCGATGAGATCCGCCGCGTGGTGGCCGAGCTGCGCGCCTATCCGCTGCCGACGATCGTGCTGGAACCGGGCGATTTCGCGATGCCGGCGTGCCGTGCGGCGATGGCCCGGGCGCGTGACATTCTCGCCGGCGGCGTGCGCTTTGCGATCGTCGATCGGCTGCCGACGGCCGAGATGGAGCCGGCCGAGGCGACCGCGATCTACTGGCTCTTATCGAGCATGGTGGCGCGCCCAGTCGCGCAAAAGCTCGACGGCACGCTGATCTATGATGTGCTCGATACCGGCCAGCAGGCATTGCCCGGCTCGGGGATCCGCCCGGACAAGACCAATACCGAGATCCGCTTTCACAACGATAATGCGTATAACGACACGCCGCCCGACTATGTCGGCCTCTTATGCCTGCGCCAGGCGATGAGCGGCGGCCACAGCCGGGTGATCAGCTTTCACACCGCACACAACCTGCTGCTGGCGCGTTACCCCGAGCGGCTGGCGCGGCTCTACCAGCCGTTCTGGTTCGATCGCCAGCGCGAGTTTCACCCGGGGGAGAGCCCGATCTTCGCCGGCCCGGTGTTCGATGCCGGCAGCGAGATCAAGGCGCGGTTCAGCGTTCACCAGATCAACAGCGGCTATGTGCTGAAGGGCGAGCCGCTCGACGCCGCCGGGAAGGCTGCCGTCGCGACGATGCTCGATCTCTTCGAAGAGGATGCGCTGTCGATCGATTTCGATCTCGAGCCGGGGCAGATGCAATTCGTCGACAACCGGGCGCTGGGCCACAGCCGCACCGCCTTCGTCGATTATCCCGAGCCCGAGGCGCGACGGCATCTGGTGCGCCTATGGCTGCGCGACCGCGGCCGGCGCGCCTATCCGGGCTAACCGCGCCGCCAGCTTCTCGCCGTCTGCGGAGCGACTTGCCGATGACCCAGACCCGCGCCGCCAATATCGACCTCGCGGCGGCGCTCGCCGAGGCCGAGGAGCGTTACCGCGCGGATAACCCGAAGAGCCTCGCCCAGCACTGCGCCGCGTGCGAGGCCATGCCGGGCGGCAACACCCGCGCCTCGATCCATGTCGACCCGTTCCCGCTGACGATGGCGCGCGGCGAGGGGGCGCGTTTGTGGGACCTCGACGGCCACGAATACGCCGATTTCCTGAGCGAGTTCACCGCCGGCATCTACGGCCATTCGCACCCGCTTATCCGCCGCGCGATCGAAGACGCGCTCGCCGGCGGGCTCAATTTCGGCGCGCATGGCGAGGCCGAGGCGCGCTTTGCCGCAGCGGTGTGCGCCCGCTTTCCATCGATCGAGCTGGTGCGCTTCACCAACTCCGGCACCGAGGCCAATCTGATGGCGGTCGGCGCCGCGCGCGCGATCACCGGCCGCTCCAAGATTCTGGTGTTCGCCGGCGGCTATCACGGCGGCGTCTTTTATTTCCGCGGCCACGGTAGCGCGCTCAATGCGCCGTTCGAGTTTCTGCTCGGCCGCTACAACGATCTCGCCGCGGTCGAGGAGCTGGTCCGGCCGCACCGGGCCGAGCTCGCGGCGATCCTGGTCGAACCGATGCAAGGCACCACCGGCTGCATCCCGGCCGAACACGGCTTTCTCGCCGGGTTGCGGGCGCTGGCCAGCGAGACCGGCACCTTGCTGATCTTCGACGAGGTGAATGACCTCGCGGCTGGCGCCGGGCGGGTTGCAGGAGGTGCACGGCATCCTCCCGGACATGACGACATTAGGCAAATACCTCGGCGGCGGCATGAGCTTTGGCGCGTTTGGCGGGCGGGCCGAGATCATGGCGCGCTTCGACCCGCGCCGGCCGGATGCGTTCCAGCACGCCGGCACCTTCAACAACAATGTGCTGACGATGAACGCCGGGCTGGTCGGACTGACCGAAATCTACACTCCCGAGCGCGCCCGTTCCCTGAACGAATGGGGCGACGCGCTGCGCCAACGGCTCAACGCCGTGGTGCGCCGGCACCGGCTGCCGATGCAGTTCACCGGTATCGGCTCGATGATGTCGGTGCACATGACCGACCGGCCGGTCCATTCGGAGGAGGATGCGGCGCGCGGCAATGGCGCGTTGCGCGATCTCTTCTGGTTCGACCTCGTCGCGCGCGGCGTCTGGTTTGCCAAGCGCGGCATGTTCGCGCTGTCGCTCGCCCTCGACGACCGCGACGCCGACCACCTCGCCGACGCCATCGAAGACTTCGCCCAGACCCGCGCCCCCTTGTTCCGATAGAGGCCGAGCGCTCGCAGATCAACCGGCCGCGAGCCTCGGCACAACGACGGACGACTGATGATGACCTGGCGAGCCTGCTAAACCCCCAAAGCGCGCCTCCTTTGGTCAGCCTGACATGCTCCCGGCAGCTAATGCCGCCAGCTGTTCGAACTGGTTGGTTGTTATTTTAGGTGGATTCTGTGTACAGGGACATCGACCGAAAATTGCCCTTATCCCCTCGCAATTCAAAACCGGTGGACACCAGAGCTCGAGGAAATCAGCCCGGCATGCGAGGAATACCGGATAATCTCGCGCTCGAGCTCGGTAACCCAGGTCCCAAAGGCGAATAGCCTGTTCCGGGTTCTTTTCCACGTCTATCCGCTGCTTCACTTCCTTTGGTGGATCTCTGTTCGTTCGTTCATACATCTGAGGTGCATTGCCCGGTACCATACAATTGCTTGGTGAAGCGCTTCCTATTGACCCGTACCACTCAGCCGCTTGTTCATGAGAAGTGAAACGCTGTTCGATCGTCATCAAAGCGACGAGGCGCCGGTTCCAGTCGCCCAAATATTTCTTTTTTACGGTGATATACGCGACGCGGTCTCCCGGGCGGAGCCGCGGTGCAAAATTCCGCCCTCGGCAGAGCGCCGATATCGATGGCATGGCAATCTGAAAATCGGGCTCGCGACGACACGAACCATCGATAAAGGGCGGCAGCCCGTCACCGGCAACCGCTTTGCGACCCGAAGCGCTTGCGGTGAGCGGCCGGTATGAACACAGATAGTCGGACATGTGCTTCTCCTTCGAAACCCAGGGTGGACCGCCCTGATCTTCCAGATAGTTCGCTGTGCTTGGAATGCTGGATGAAACCCGCCCTCGACGGGGGGTCTCCTAAGACCGCGACCTCGACGTATCGACCTGGCTCGACGGTTACGGAATAGGCAGTTCGTCCTCACGCAGCCCGCTCAAATGCAAATCCGCGGCCTTGCGGATCAGCTGCTCGGTTTCTTCCAATGCGACACCGGTGGCGCTGCACCCGGGGAGGAGGTCCGGCGCGTCCGAATAATTATCACCGGCTTTCTCGACGGCGATCGCGTAACGCATGGGATGTCACGACCGGGCGGGGCGATAGCTCGTGTCGAGCGTCGGCGGGCCGTCGCTCTCGACAATGCCGCGCGCAGTGAGATCCAGTAGATGCGCGTGCACCGATCTCCCGGCAGCGCGGCGCAGCCCCTGCTGCAGCCCGGCATAGAGCCGGTCCACGATGTCCTCGATCCGCCCGGCGCCGGATTTCACACATTCGAGAATGCCGGCCTCGCGCTCGCGGCGATGGGCGATGAAGGCGCGGACATGAGCCTGCGGCTCGGTGATCGCCGGGCCGTGGGTCGGCCAATAGACCGCGTCCGGGCGCGCCAGCAATTTGTCGAGCGAGGCCATGTAGGCGGCCATGTCGCCGTCGGGTGGGGCGATCACGCTGGTGGACCAGCCCATCACATGATCGCCGCTGAACAGGATACCCCGGTCGGGCAGCGCAAAGCAGAGATGGTTAGAAGTGTGGCCCGGGGTGTGAACGGCTTCGAACCGCCAGCCTGGTCCGGCGATAACGTCGCCGTCATGCACGGTGACATCGGGCGAAAAATCCCAGTCGCCGCCTTCTTCGACCGCGGCGTCGCCGCGCCGGCCCCCGGCGTGCGGGCCAAAGCCATAGGTTTGGGCCCCGGTCGCCGCCTTCACCGCCGCTGCTGCCGGCGAATGGTCGCGATGGGTGTGGGTGATCAGGATGTGTGTCACCCGCTCGCCAGCGAGCCCGGCCAGCAGCGCTGCAACATGCTCCTCGAGGTCGGGGCCGGGGTCGATCACCGCGACCTCGCCCTCGCCGACGATGTAGGTCCCGGTGCCGCGGAAGGTGAACGGGCTCGGGTTGCGGGCAACAATACGGCGGATTCCCGGCGCCACGCTTTCGAGCCGGCCATATTCGAACGAGAATTCGCGACGGAACGGGATGTCGATAGCCATGATCCGAAGATTACCCGAGATCCCCCGCGCAGCCCAGGGGCTAAGGTGCTATCGCTTGGCTCGCGGAAGGAGGCATTGCCGATGAAGATCAGCTTCGATATCGACTGCTCGCCGGAAGAGGCACGCAAGTTTTTCGGACTCCCCGACGTGCGGCCGCTGCAGGAGGCGCTCCTCAACGAGGTGCAGCAGCGGATCAGCGCCAACCTCAAGGCCATGGACGCCAAGGCCCTGATCGACACCTGGCTGCCCGCCGGCCTCAAAGGGTTCGAGCAATGGCAGCAGATATTGATGGCGCAGATGGCCGGCGCTGCCAGCCAGAAGAAATAGCCGTCGGCCAGAAGAAATAGCGGTGCCGTCGCAGGCGGAGGGCTAGGGTGAGGGGCAATTTCTCAGGCTGAGAACCAACCGATGAAGCTCCCCGCGCATAACCGCTACGACTACGTCCCGATCCACGAGCGGCCGCAATACGAGTGGCCCGAGGGGAAGCGGCTCGCCGTCGCGTTCAACAACAACATCGAATACTT
Organism: Allostellaceae bacterium; assembly: GCA_036500965.1. Lineage (GTDB taxonomy): Bacteria > Pseudomonadota > Alphaproteobacteria > ATCC43930 > CGMCC-115725 > AP-15. The sequence goes on from DASYBC010000108.1 coordinate 47,898, forward strand.
CGCCTTTGGCGCCGGGCTCGGCAGCGATTCGACCGGGGCGGCGGCGGCGCAGAGCCAGCGCAACTATGCCTGGCGCGACTACGGCAACCGGGTCGGTTTGTGGCATTACCTCGACCTGCTCGACGAGTTCGGCCTGCCGGGCGCGCACAACGTCAACTCGGCGGTGCTCGAAGCCTGCCCCGAGATTGTCGAGCGCCTCAACGCGCGCGGCGACGAATATGTCGGCCACGGCCGCACCAATTCCGAGCGCCAGGACATCCTGTGGGAGGAGGACGAGGCGCGGCTGATCAACGAATGCACCGAGGCGGTTGCGCGCTTATCGGGCCGGCGGCCGGAGGGCTGGCTCGGCCCCTATATCGCCCAGAGCGCGGTCACCCTCGACCTGTTGAAGGAGGCCGGCTACCGCTATGTTATGGACTGGGCGATGGACGACCAGCCGGTGTGGATGCGCACCCGCTCGGGGCCGATCCTGTCGGTGCCCTACCCGCTCGAATTGAACGACTCGCCGTCGCTGGTGTTTCGCCGCCACACCGGCCGCCAATTCGCCGAGATGGTGATCGACCAGTTCGACGAGATGCTCGACCAATCGCGCAAATACCCGCTGGTCTTTGCCGTTTCGGTGCACCCCTTCATCATCGGCCAGCCGTTCCGGCTGCGCGCTTTCCGCGGCGCCGTGCGCCACATCCTCGAGCACCGCGACGAGCTGTGGATCACCACCCCCGGCGAAATCGCCCGCTATTGCGAGAGCTTGCCCGAGGGGACCGTCCCCGGCTCCGTCACCCCGTAACCATCTCGCGAAAGCTAGCCAGGCTGGCGCGCTGGCGCCCTTCGCCGTCGAAATTGGCCGGGTCGAGCCAACGCTCGAACGCGGCGCGCAATGCCGGCCACTCGCGGTCGATGATCGAGAACCAAGCGGTGTCGCGGTTGCGCTCCTTATAGACGGTCGCCTGCCGGAACAGCCCTTCATAGCGAAAGCCGAGGCGCTGGGCCGCGGCCCGCGACGGCGCGTTCAGCGCATCGCATTTCCATTCGTAGCGGCGATAGCCGAGCTCGTCGAAGACGCGGCGCATCAAGAGATACATCGCTTCGGTCGCCGCCGGCCGGCGCTGCAAGCGCGGGCTGTAGGTGATGCCGCCGACCTCGATCACGCCGGCCGCGGCATCGATCCGCATCAGGCTGGCGATGCCGACGGCCTTGCCGGTGCGGCGATCGATGATCGCGTGGCGCAATGGGTCGGCGGTGCGGCACGCCGCCTCCACCCACTGGCGAAACACTTCCAGCGACGCGAATGGGCCATAGGGCAGGTAGGTCCAGTTGCGGCCCTCCGCGTCTTCGCTGTTGGCGGCAAACAATTCGGCGGCGTGGCGCTCCAGATCGAGCGGCTCGACCCGGCAGAAGCGCCCCTCGATCGGGCTGCGCGGCGGCAACGGCCGCGCCGACCAGCCCGGCAGCGCCGCCCCGATCGGCTGACCGAATTCATTCGTCCGCGGGTCGCTCATCCCTACCTCCGCATCGCCGTCGCTGGTTCGGTCGATGATAGCGCGCCCAGGCGTTGTCGCGCACAACCACTAGAGCCACCACAGGCCGGCGAGGATGGTCAGCACGGTCAGCGGGGCGCCGACCCGGAAATATTGCCAGAAGCCGATCGCCACGCCGCGCCGGGCGGCGCGCTGGACCACGATCAGGTTGGCCACCGAGCCGAGGATCGTCAGATTGCCGGCCAGGGTGGCGGTCATCGCCGCGACCAGCCAGGCGCGGCGCGGGTCGGGCAGGGCCGCGATGAACGGCTTCAGCACCAGCACCGCCGGCACGTTGCTGACCAGGTTCGACAGTGTGGCGGTGACCAGCGCCAAAACCGGGGTGCGGTCGAGGTGCTGGCGCCCGATTGCGGTGACGATCCGCGGCGACAGCAGCGACTTCTCGGCGCCGGAGACGACGATGAAGAGGCCGGCGAACATCAACAGGAGCGGCCAGTCGATCTCGCGATAGATCTTGTCGCTGCGGACCGCGCGCGTCACCAGCAGCACCGCGCCGGCGACCAGCGCCAGCTTGGCCGGCTCCAGCCCGGCGAAGAACCCGGCCATCATCGCCAGCGCCACCAAGCCCGTCTTGGCCGCCAGCGGCCGGTAGGCGTGGGCCGGCGCCGGCGTGCCGTGCAGCCGCTCCCGGGTCCGGAACTCGGCCGGATGCAACAGTGCGATCAGAGCAAAGGTGATCAAGAGGCCGATCGCCGCGACCGGCGACAGTGCCGCAGCAAAGCTGCCGTAGGGAATGTGCGAGAAGCTGCCGATCATGATGTTTTGCGGGTTGCCGGTGATCGTCGCGACACTGCCGATGTTCGAGGCCATGGCCAGCGCCAACAGATAAGGCACCGGGTCGCGGCGCAGCCGCAGCACCAAATCGAGGACCAGCGGGGTCAGCGCCAGGCAGATCGTGTCGTTGACCAGAAAGGCCGAGAACAGGCCCGAGGTCAGGATCACCGCGGCGAGCAGCAGCAGCGGGTGGCGGGCGCGGGAAGCGGCCCAGTTGGCGGCCAGGCGGAAAAAGCCGGAGAGGCGCAGGTTGCCGACGACGATCATCATGCCGAGCAGCAGAGCGATCGTGTCGAAGTCGATCGCGCGCAGCGCCTGGCCGAGCGACAGCACGCCGATCGCGACCATCAGGCTGGCGCCGAGCAATGCCGCCCCGGCGCGATCGAGATAAAACCCCGGCAGCTTGCCGATCGCGATGACCAGATAGGTTGCGGCGAAGATCAGCGCCGCCGCGGCGGGCACCGGGTTCGCCGCGATCGCGGCCAACATCGAAGGCCACCGGTCCGCGGCGAGGACCGCAGCGACCGCGACAATCGCGATCGCGGCGACGCCGGCAATGCGGCTGAGCGCTCGGCGCTGGCGCGGCGCGCGCGACCGCCCGCCGGGATCAGGCGCCGCCATCAGCGGTGGTATGCCGGCGGCGCAGTTAGGCCGCCGCCCGGCGCCCCTTCGGCCGGCGACGGCTCATCCGACAACCGTGCCGTTTCCGGCATCGCAGCGGCGAGCACGCCGACGGCAATTGCCGCGGCGGCGGCGCAGGCGAGAAAGCCCGCCGAGTAGCCGAAATGGTCGACGATCACCCCGCCGGCGAGCCCGCTCACCGAGGCGCCGATGCCTTGGGCGATCGCGACCACCCCTTGCGCCACATTGTAGGTCACCAGCCCGACCTCGCCGAGGCTCCAGCGCTGCTGCGTGACCAGAAAGACGTTGAGATAGGGGCCGAGCGCGCCGCGCACATCGGCGAGCAGAAAATTCAGCGCGTCGAGCGAGGCTGCTCGGAAGCGGCGGGCCACCTGGTCAATCTCCGCGGCACCGGCGGCTGGTGCCGTCGCCCGGGTTTTCCGCTATCCTTGCGTTGTGGGGTTGGGAGTAGAGGCACGCAATGCCGAGGCTGCACAACAAAACCGAGGGCGACATTACCGCCGAGGTGCTCGAGCGGTTCGGGCAGACGCCGGATCCGCGGCTCAGAGAGATCATGCTGAGCCTGATCGGGCATCTGCATGCGTTTGTCCGCGACGTCAACCTGACCGAGGCCGAGTGGTTCCAGGCGATCGGGATTCTGACCGAGGCCGGCCGCATGTGCAGCGACAAGCGCCAGGAGTTCATCCTGTTCTCGGATACTCTCGGGGTGTCGATGGTGGTCGATCTCCTAAACCACTGCAAACCCGACGGCGCCACTGAGTCAACTGTGTTCGGCCCATTCCATCGCCAGGGCGCCCGCGAAATGCCGTGGGGCGGCAACATCGCCCATCTCGACAAGACAGGCACGCCCGCCCTGGTCGGCGGCCGGGTGCTCGGTCTCGACGGCCGGCCGATTGCCGGCGCCTTGCTCGACGTGTGGCAGGCGCAGACCAGCGGTCTCTATGACTCGCAGGATCCCGATCTGCACGAGCTGCACATGCGCGGCAAGTTCCGCACCGACGCCGAGGGCCGGTATCTGATGCGCACTGTGCGCCCGGTTCATTACCCGATCCCGGCCGACGGCCCGGTCGGTGCCATGCTGTGCGCCACCGGCCGTCATCCGTGGCGCCCGGCGCACATCCATTTCGTCGTCTCGGCCGAGGGTTACGAGCCGGTGACGACACACATCTTCGACCGCGCCGACGAATATCTCGGCAGCGACGCGGTCTTTGCCGTTAAAGATTCGCTGATCTGCGACTTCACCCGGCACGAGGCCCCCGACGCCGAGGCGGCGCGGCTGGGCATCGAGGGGCCCTACTACACGGCCGATTTCGATTTCCGCCTCAAACCCGCCTCCGCGGACAACCCGGACGTGCTCGATGCCCAGCGCCGCCTCGCGGCGCTCGGCGCCGCCAGCTGAACCTCCCGTAGCTGAACCTCCTTGTGAGGCCGCGCCGATCCCCTCTAGACTTTGCCGCGACCGGACACGGAGGAACACATGCCCGAAGCAGCGCCAGGCGGAACCGACATCTTTGAGATCATGCACACGGTGCGGGCGATGCGGCGGTTGAAGCCCGACCCGGTGCCCGACGAGCTGATCCGTAAGATCCTGCTCGCTGGCCAGGCGGCGGCCAATGGCGGCAACACCCAGCGCTGGCGCTTTCTGGTATTGAAAAACCACCCCGGCAAAAAAGTTGTGCAGGGCTACTATAAGAAGCTGTTCGACGAGGTCGTCGGGCCGCGCTACCGCAACAGCGCACCGCCGCCTGGATCGGATCAGGCGCGGCAATTGCGGCAGATGACCGCAAACCAGTATCTGACCGACCATTACCATGAGGCGCCGGTGTGGATCGTTGCCTGTCTCGAAGGCGAAAATCCGGGATATTCGTCCGGCGCATCGATCTATCCGGCAGTGCAGAACATGCTCTTGGCGGCGCGGGCGCTCGGTCTCGGCTCGACCCTGACGACACGGCACATCGGCTACGCAAAGGAGTGCGACGAGGCGATGGGCATCCCGCCCGGCTTCCATTCCTACGCGATCCTGCCGATCGGCTACCCAATAGGCCGGTTTGGCCCGGTCGGCCGCGGCCCGCTCTCCGAAGTCGTCTATCTCGACGGGTGGGACAAGCCCTATCCCGGCATCTGATCCAGGGAGGAAAGCATGCCCAGAATTGCCCCGGTCGCCGGCAAAGCCGATGTCCCGGCCGAGCACCACCATGTCGTTGACGAGGTTGTAAAAGTGTTTGGCGGGGTGCGCGGCCCGTTCAGCATCATGCTGAAGAGCCCTCCTCTCGCCGAACGGGTGCTGCCGCTGGTCACCTTTTTTCGCGAGGGCAGCGTGGTCGAGGCCAAGCTGCGTTCGCACGCGATCCTCGCCGCGGTGCGCGAAAAGGAGGCGGCTTATGTGTGGGCGGCGCAGGTTGGCGCCGCGCGGCGGGCCGGCGTGCCCGACGCTGCGATCGATTTGCTGCGCGCCAAGGGCGACCCCGCTTCCTTGCCCGCCGACGAGCGCGACGTCGTCACCTACACCCGCCAGCTGATCCGCAACAACAAGGTCGATCAGGCATTGTTCGACCGGCTCAAGGACCGCCACGGCGAGCAGTGGCTGGTCGAATTGACCGCGGCGGCCAACTACTTCGCGTTCCTCTCCGGAATGGTCAACGCGTTCGAGGTGCCAGCCCCACCCGACGGCGACAAGCTGCCGGGCTGATCCGCCCGCCTGGCCGCGCCATGCGCGGGCGCGGGCTGGTCCTCGCCGCCCCAGCCTCGGGCAGCGGCAAAACCCTCGTGACGGCGGGCCTGCTGCGCTTGTTGCGCCGGCGCGGGCTTCGCGTCGCTGCCGCCAAGGCCGGACCCGATTTCATCGACCCGACCTTTCACGCCGTGGCGAGCGGGCGGCCCTGCCTCAATCTCGATGTCTGGGCAATGCGCCCGCAGACCCTGGCCTCGCTCGTCGCCGAGCTCGAAAGCGCCGCCGAGCTCGTGCTGTGCGAAGGGATGATGGGCCTGTTCGACGGCACCGGGTCCGATGGCGAAGCGGGCTCGGCCGCCGAGCTCGCTCTGATCACCGGCTGGCCCGTTGTGCTGGTCGTCGATGCGCGCGGCCAGGGCGCTTCGGTCGCGGCGCTGCTGCGCGGCTTTGCCGGCCATCGGCCCGAGCTGCCGCTCGCCGGCGTCATCTTCAACCGGGTGGCCAGCGAACGCCATCGCGCGCTGCTGCTCGATGCGGTGAGCCGGCACCTGCCCGACCTCGCGATCCTCGGCGCGTTGCCGGCCGATCCGGCGCTGGGGCTGCCGTCGCGCCATCTCGGCCTCGTCCCGGCCGACGAAAATGCGGCGGCCGACGCAGCGATCGAACGCGCCGCGGAGCTGGCCGGCTCGTCGTTCGACGTCGACCGGCTGCTGCGGCTGGCACGGCCCTCAAGCCTCGGCGTCTCCGATGCGGCGCCGGGCATTGCCCCGCTGGGCCAATGCATCGCGGTGGCGCGCGACCATGCATTCGGCTTCTCGTACCCGGCGCTGCTCGACCAATGGCGCCGCGACGGCGCCGAGCTGTCGTTGTTCTCGCCGCTCGCCGACGAGCCGCCCGAGCCGGCCGCCAACGCCGTCTATCTGCCGGGCGGCTACCCGGAGCTGCACGCCGGCCGGCTCGCCGCGGCCGATGCATTTCGCGCCGGCTTGCGCCGCGCTGCCGCCGAGGGCAAGCCGATCTATGGCGAATGCGGCGGCTACATGGTGCTGGGCGAAGCTTTGATCGACGCCGCCGGGTGCCGCCGGCCGATGACGGAATTGCTGCCGCTGGTCACGAGCTTTGCCGAACGGCGTCTGTCGCTCGGCTACCGCGAGACGGCGCTGCTCGCCGACGGGCCGCTCGGCGCCGCCGGGGCGCGGTTCCGCGGCCACGAATTCCATTACGCGACGGCGATCAACGAGAACGGCGCCGCGCCGTTGTGGGTGGCGGCCGATGCTGCCGGCCTGGGCTTGGGAATTTGCGGGCTGCGGCGCGGCTCAGTCTTTGGCTCGTTCATCCATCTGATCGACGGCTCGCCCGCGACCCCAGCCTAACCCTCCCCCAGCGTGCGGGAAGGAAGTGGGGGCTGGGCGGGTGACCGATTGCGCGGCCAAAGACATCTTGAAGCCGGAACGCGATGAACGCAGAATCGCCGGCGCTGCGGATGCCGCCCCTGCAACCGATCGGAAGTCACGTTGGCATGCAATACGTCACTCTCGGCAGGACCGGGTTCAAAGTCAGCGTCGCCGGGCTCGGCTGCGGCGGGTTCAGCCGGCTCGGGCTCGGCACCGGCAAGAGCGAGGCCGAGGCGGTCGCCCTGGTGCACCAAGCCTTCGACCTCGGGGTCAATTTGTTCGACACCGCGGCGGTCTACGGCACCGAAGCGGTGCTCGGCGCGGCGCTGAAGGGATTGCCGCGCGACCGGGTGGTGGTCGCGACCAAGGCGTGGATCCCGCGCGGCGAAGGGCGTTCCGCGGCCGAGCGCGCGGTCGCCAGCCTCGACAATTCGCTCAGGCTGCTCGGTATCGACTGCATTGACGTCTTCCAGCTGCACGGGGTATCGCCCGGGGCTTACGACCGCGCCCGCGAGGTGATCGCCCCGGCCCTCTTAAAGGAGCAGAAGAAGGGCAAAATCCGCTACCTCGGCGTCACCGAAACCGGCTCCAGCGACGCCGGGCACAAGATGTTGATGCGCGCCGTCGAGGACGGCACCTGGGACGTCGTCATGCTCGGCTTTCACATGATGCACCAGAACGCGCGAACCGCGGTCTTTCCGCGCACGATCGCCAACGGGGTCGGCACCTTGCTGATGTTTGTGGTGCGCAACATCTTCTCAAAACCGGAACGGCTGAAGGCGGCGCTGCGCGAGCTGACCGCCCGCAAAGAGCTGCCGCGCTGGCTCGCCGACGCGCCAAACCCGCTCGGGTTCCTGATCCATCCGGCGGACGGGGGCGCCGCCACCGTGACCGAGGCGGCCTACCGCTTTGCCCGACACGAGCCCGGGGCCGATGTCGTGTTGTTCGGCACCGGCGACCCCGAGCATTTGCGCACCAACATCGCTTCGATCCTGAAGCCGCCCTTGCCCGAGACTGACCGCCGCATCCTTGCGAAGCTGTTCGGCCATCTGGAGGGCGTTGGCCTCGACCCGCCGACCTACATGCCCGGCCTCACCTTGCACTGACCTTGCAAACATGGGCCTCAGCCTGCGACCGGGTGATGGAATCGAAGACCGGCTGGAACCGCGCGTTGCGTCCACGCGGATTCGCGCTGCCGAAGGATTACCCGGCCGGCGGCCTGACAAAAACGCTCCGCCGCATCGGCGCGCGCTGGTGCGCGTGTGCGGGCTCGCCGCGGTCAGGGCCTTGTGCGAGCGCGATCCGGGCCGGGTCGAGCGGCTCTATTTCGAGCCCCGGCTGCGCGCCGAGGTCGGCTCGTTCTGCGCGGCGCTGGCACACGCCCGCAAGCCTTATCGCGAGGTGGGTGCCACCGAGCTCGCGCGGATCGCCGGCACCCTGTTGCATGGCGGGGTCGCCGCGATCGCCCGGCCGCGGCCGCTCGCCACCTTTGATGCCGCGGCGGCGCCGGAGTGGGCGCGGGACGGTAAGCCGCTGCTGGTGCTCGACGGCGTCGGCAATCCGCACAATCTCGGCGCCATCGCCCGCACCGCCGCGTTTTTCGGGATCGAGCGGATCGTGCTCGCCGACCGCCCCGACCAGGCGCTCCCGTCCGACGCGAGCTATCGCGTGGCCGAGGGAGGGCTCGAGCATTTATCCCTCTATCGCGCATCGCTGCCGCATGCCTTGATCGCGTTGCGGCGGGGCTACTGGATCGTCGGCGCCGCTCTCGGCGAGGGCGCGCCGTTGGCCCGGAATCGCATCGCCAAGCCGCCGGCCCTGGTGCTCGGCAATGAGGAAGCCGGGATCGGCGCCACGACGCTCGCCGCCTGCGACCAGATCGCGACCATCCCCGGCTCCGGCCGGGTGCAATCGCTCAACGTTGCCGCCGCGGCGGCAATCCTGATCCACGAGCTGACCAGCGGCCGGGGCTAGGCCGATCGTTCTCAGGCCGGTTCGCCGAACACCATTCAGCTCTGCGCGGCCGAGCGGGCCGCGCGCAGCGCCGCCGGCACAGCCGCGACCGGCAGCGCCGAGAACACCAGGAAAACCCAGACAACGGCGCGCATCGCACCTTCGGCCCCGAGCGCCGGATCGGCGAAGCCGGCGAGGTTTGCGACCACTCCGGCGAGGGCGGAGGCAAAAGCCTGCGCGATCAGCTGCAAGGTCGAGATGAAGGCGCCGGCGAGATCGCGTTCGGGATCATTCGCGGATGCGATCAGCAGGCTCGCGAGATATGCCCAGGCAAGGCCGACCCCCGCCCCAACCGGAACCAAACTCGCCGCCACCAGCACCAGCGAGCCGGTCTTCAAGGCCCATGCGGTCAGCACGAAGCCGGCGGCCTGCAGCATCGGGCCGCCGATAATAAAGACGCGAGCGTTGGTGCGTCCTGCCGACGAGCTGGCGAAGGCGGCAAGCGTCCAGGACACGGCGACGTCCGCGCTCAGATAGCCGCCGGTGATCGGCGCGTGGCCGCCGACTGCGGTGGCTACATACGGCACATAGAAATTCGCCATCGTGCTGCCTGCCATCAGCGCCATCGCCAGCGAGACCGCCCCGAGCGTGTGGCGAGGATCGAACGCTCCGGTCGGCAATAGACGCGAACCGCTGGCGCGGCGCTCTACGGCGTCGTCGCGGCGCAGCGTCATCCCGAGCAGCACAAGGCCGGCGATTATCCCGCAACCGCCGGTCAGCGCCCGTCCCGTCGTTCCGCCGAGAGCCACGGCCATCACCGCGAACCCGAGCAGCGCCAACCGCCCATAACCGATCTTGGCGGAGGCAGTGGCGGACGTCGGGACGCCATCGCCGCGGTTCAGCGTGGTTCGTTCGGCGAGCGCTCCGACTGCGAAGGCGATCGGAATATCGATCCAGAAGGCCCATCGCCACAGGCCCCAGCCGGCGAGGATCCCGCCGAACAGCGGTCCGCACAAGGCGCCGACGCTCCAAACGCCGGACACCATCGTGATCGCGCGGGTGTGCAGAGCCGTCGGAAAGAGCCGCCGGATCGCCGTGTAGGCGAGCGCCATTAGTAACCCGCCGCCCAACCCTTGGAGCAGCCGCCCGGCCAGGAAGAGGCCGATGTCGGGCGCAGTGGCGCAGGTTGCGCTGCCGCCGGCAAATACAAGGAGGCTGATCCGGTAGGCGCCGCGCAGACCGCGCGAAGCCGCGAGCCGCGCCGCAAGGGCCGCACCCCAGATCGCGCCGAGAAACGCGAGCGTCACGGTCCAGGCGAAAAGGCGCAGGCCGCCGATTTCGGCCACGGCCGACGGCAGCACGGTGGCGACGACCCGCAGCGAGAGCGCATGCATCAAGACGCCGCCGGTCAGCACCGCGAGCGGGCCGGCATTGCCGCCGGCAAAGAGCGCGGTCCAACCGCTGGGCCCGGCACCATCGGCGTTAAAGCCGACGGTTTTGCCCCAGCCGCCGCGACGTCCGTTCAGGGTCATATGCGACGCCTTCCGACATTATCTGTCAGAATGCTAGGCACCGGGTAGCCTCTTTGCTAATGGTCGCTGCTCACCCGTCGATGAGCACAGATCATGCGAGGCGCCGATGCCCAGCCCCTACCGCTCGCTTCCACCGCTCGGGACGCTGCGTACCTTCGAGGCCGTTGCCCGGCAGCTCTCGTTTACCCGCGCGGCCGATGAGCTCGCCCTGACCCAAAGTGCCGTCAGCCATCAGATCCGGGCGCTCGAGGAGCAGTTGGGCGCACGGCTCTTTCAGCGCCGGCATCGCGCGATCGAGTTGACCGCGGATGGGCAAACCTTGCTGGAGGGCGTGCGCGCCGGGCTCGACAGCGTGCTGTTCGCCAGCGAGCGGGTGCGCAGCCGACGCCGGGTCGGCGTCCTGACCGTAGCGGCGCCGGCGGCCTTCGCGGTGTGGTGGCTGGTCCCGCGCCTCGGCCGGTTCGCAGCGCTCCACCCCGAAATCGAGGTGCGGATCGCCGCGATCGACGGCCGCGAGCCCGACCTTTGGCGCGACGGGATCGACGTCGCCGTGGTCAAGCGCCCGGCAAAGGCCGCCGTGGGCAACGAGGTCGAGATGCCCCTGTTGCACGAGCTGGTGTTTCCGGTGTGCGCGCCCTCGCTGCTTGGCGACGCGCAGCCGCTGACCGATCCGCGCGACTTGCTGCCGTACACGCTGATCGAATGCGAGGAGGCGGCAACCGAGGATGCCGAATTTGCCTGGTCGACCTGGCTCGGCCGGTTTGGCCTCGAGTCCGCCCCCGCAGGAAGGCGGCTCAGGTTCAGCCATTTTGGCGTGGCTCTGTCGGCGGCAGTGGACGGGCTCGGCATTGCCCTCGGCCGATCGCCGATGGTCGATGCAGAATTGGCCGCCGGCCGGCTGGTGCGGCCATTCGCCCAGCGGGTATCGGCTAAGGCGTCGAGTGTGTTCGCGCTCGCCTGGCGCAGCACCGGGGCGGTCCTGCAAGACCAGCGCATCGCCGCCTTTCGCGATTTCGCATTGGACGAGGCGTGCGGGTGCGAGCTCGCCGCGGGTCCGTGCGGGATGCCGGCGTCCGAGCGGGATGCGCGGGCTCGCGCCGGCTGGATGGCCGGCCGGGCGGCGCGGCGGGCGGTGGTCGAGGTCCGGCTATAGCGCGCCGCTGCGTTGCCCGCTGGGGCGCGTTCGGGCCTCGGCGACCAGGCGGTCGAGCGCGCTTTTCAGCGCGGCCTCGAGCTCGGGGCGGTTTTCGATGCGCGCCAGCAGCAGGGCCGCGGCTTCGATCGTCGACAGCGCCTCGCGCCGCGGCTCGCGACGGATCCGGTTGAAATCCGACGGGCGCTGCGGATCGAGCACCAAGCGGCGCAATTTGAGCAGCCAGGGGTTGCGCCACCACAGCGCCTTCGCCTCGCTCCAGCTGCCGTCGAGCAGCACGGCGCCGTCGAGCCCGCGCAGCATCACGTGCTGGTCCGGCACCGGCTGGCCGAGGCGGTCGATGGCGACGACCTCGCGCTCCAGGCCGAACCTGCGCGGCCGCACCGAGCCGAGATGCAGCACCGCCCAGCGGCGCGGGTCCGGCGACGGCCCGGCGGCGGCGCCGAGCGCGCGGCCCAGATTGGGCCAGGACAGCCCGACCGCCAGCCTGGCTCGCCGCAGCATGGCCGCTGCGAGGGCGGCCGTCGCCGTGCTCTCCTTCTGCTCACGCGGATGCTGCAGGATCAGAATGAACAGCCGGTTGTCGAGCTTCGCGTCGCCTTCCATCCGACCTCACGATGCCTTACCCGCCGCCGGTATTGTAAAATGTTGGGGGATGACCGAGCGGGCTGCGACGTTACCATCTCCAGCCGTCTGATTCACTGTCGGGCGAGAAGCTGTGATATGAGCTTGCCCAGGGCTTGCCGGGCAATCATCGGGGGCGTTCATGCACAAGCGCATTCGCAAGGCCGTTTTCCCGGTTGCCGGATTGGGCACCCGGTTTTTGCCGGCAACCAAGGCGATGCCGAAGGAGATGTTGCCGGTCGTCGACAAACCGCTCATTCATTACGCGGTCGAGGAAGCCAAGGCGGCGGGCATCGAGCAATTCTTTTTTGTCACCAGCCGGGCAAAGAGCGCCATTGACGACCATTTCGACCGGGCTTTCGAGCTCGAGGCGACGTTGCGTGAGCGCGGCCAGAATGCGCTGGTCGAAGAGCTCGAGGCGAGGCTGCCCGAACCGGGGCAGATCGCCTATACTCGCCAGCAGACGCCGCTCGGCCTCGGCCATGCCGTCTGGTGCGCGCGCGAGCTGGTCGGCGACGAGCCCTTTGCCGTGCTGCTGGCCGACGACCTGATGGTGTGCGACACGCCGTGCCTGGCGCAGATGGTCGAGGCTTACGACGAGATCGGCGGCAATTTGGCGGCGGTGATCGAGGTGCCGCGCGAGCAGACCCGGCGCTACGGCGTGCTCGACATCGTCGCCGACGACGGCCGGCTGGTGCGGGCGCGCGGCGTCGTCGAAAAGCCGGAGCCAGCCAAGGCACCATCGACCTCGACGATCATCGGCCGCTACATCATCCAGCCCGAGGTATTTGGCCACCTCGCCCGGACCGAAGCCGGCAGCGGCGGCGAGATCCAGCTGACCGATGCGCTGGCCCGACTGATCGAGGACGGCCAGCCGTTTCACGGGCTGCGTTTTTCGGGGCGGCGGTATGATTGCGGCGACAAGCTCGGCTTTCTCGAGGCGACGATCGCGCTCGGCTTGCAGCATCCCGAGCTCGGCGCGCAGCTGCGCCGGGTGCTGAGCTCATACCTCTAGACGGGAGGCGCGCCGATGCCGCATCGCTTCGACCCGACGATCCTGCGCGAATACGACATCCGCGGCATCGTTGGAGAGACCCTGTCGGCCGCCGATGCGCGGGCGGTCGGGCGCGCCTTCGCCCAGACCCTCGCCGCTGCCGGCGGTCGGCGCGTCGCTATCGGCTACGACGGGCGGCTGACCTCGCCCGAGCTCGAAGCGGCGCTGGTCGATGGCGTGGCGAGCGAAGGGGTGCGCGTCGTCCGCATCGGCCTCGGTCCGACGCCGATGCTCTACTATGCCGCGGCAACGCTCGGCGTCGATGGCGGGATCATGGTCACCGGCTCGCACAACCCATCCGATTACAACGGGTTCAAGTTCGTGGCCGGCGGCAAGCCATTTTACGGCGCCGCGATCCAGGCGCTCGGCGCGACCGCGCTCCAGCTTGGCCCACCCTCGGCTCAGCGCGGCAGCATCGAGGACCACGCGATCCGCGACGAGTATGTCGAGCGGCTGGCGCGCGACCATCACGCTGGGCGCCCGCTAAACGTCGCCTGGGATCCGGGCAACGGCGCCACCGGCGAGGTCGTGCAGCGGCTGACGGCGCAGCTGCCGGGTCGTCACGTGCTGTTGAACGCCGCGATCGACGGCAATTTCCCGGCCCATCACCCCGACCCGACGGTGGCCGAGAACCTGGCTCAATTGCGCGAAGCGGTGGCCCGCGAGCATTGCGATCTCGGCATCGCCTTTGACGGCGACGGCGACCGCATCGGCGTTGTCGACGCGCGCGGCGACATCTGGTGGGGCGATCAGCTGATGATCGTCTTGGCGCGCGAGGTGCTGGAACGGCATCCGGGGGCGCCGATCCTCGCCGACGTCAAGGCGAGCCAGGTGCTGTTCGACGAGATCGCCCGCATGGGCGGCCGCCCGGTCATGACCGCGACCGGGCATTCGCCGATCAAGGCCAAGCTCGCCGAGCTGCGAGCGCCGCTCGCCGGCGAGATGAGCGGGCACATCTTTTTCGCTGACGGCTATTACGGCTTCGACGACGCCGTCTACGTCGCGGTGCGGCTGCTTAGCGTGCTCGGCCGCAGCGCCGAGAGCCTGGCCGAGTTGAGGGACCGGCTGCCGGTGGTGGTCAACACCCCGGAGCTGCGTTTCCCCTGCGCCGAGGCGCGCAAATTCGAGGTGGTGCGCGAGGTGCGCGATCGGCTGGCCGCTGCCGCGGCCGAGATGACGGACATCGATGGGGTGCGCGTGCGCACCGCCGACGGCTGGTGGCTGCTGCGCGCCTCGAACACGCAGGACGTGCTGGTCGCCCGCGCCGAATCAACGAACGCCGCCGGGCTCGCCCGGCTCAAATCCGAGCTTTCGCAGCAGCTTGCCGGCAGCGGCATCGCGCTGCCCGACAACTGAACCGGGGCTGGTCCGGCTAGGCTTAACCGCGGCTGGGCGGCGCGGCGCGGATCGCCCGCCACAGCTTTTCTGCGTTCGCCGGCGGCTCGACCGGCGGGGCGCCGATTTGCGCCAGCGCGTCATTGACGGCATTCATCGCCGCGGGGATCGCGCCTAGGGTCCCGGCCTCGCCGACACCTTTGACGCCGAGCGGGTTATGCCCGGTCAGGGTCGGATTATTGCCAAGGCGGAAACTGCACAGATCGTCGGCGCGCGGCATCGAGTAATCCTGGAACGAGCCGGTCAAGAGCTGACCGCTCTCGGGGTCGTAGACCACCCTTTCCATCAGCGCCTGGCCGACGCCCTGAACCACGCCGCCGTGGATTTGGCCCTCGCACAAGAGCGGGTTCAAGACGCGCCCGACATCATCGACCGCGGTATAGCGGACGAGCTCGACCGCACCGGTCTGCTCGTCGATCTCGACCTCGCAGATATGCGCGCCGCTGGGAAAGGTCGCCGATCCGGCCGGGCCGTAATTCGCCCGCTCGGTAAAACCTGCGTCAATGTCGTTTGGCAGCCAGTTCGAATCGAACGACTGCCGGGCCACCTCGGCGAGGCTGACCGAGCGGTCGGTGCCGGCGATCGCGAATTTGCCGCCTTGGAAGACAACGTCATCGGCTGCCGCCTCCATGATCTGCGCGGCGATCTTGCGCCCCTTGTCGATCAGCCGGTCGGCCGCCACGACGATCGCCGAGCCGGCGAGCTGGGCCGAGCGCGAGCCGAAGGTGCCGATCCCCATCGTCACCAGGTCGCTGTCGCCATAGCGGTAGCGAATGAGGTCGGCGTCGATGCCGAGCTTTTCCGACAGGATCTGCTTGAAGGTCGTGCCGTGGCCTTGGCCGTGATCCATGCTGCCGGTCATCAGCACCACCCCGCCCGCCGGATCGAAGCGGATTTCGGCATGCTCATAGTCGCGCCCGCCGGTGGCGGCAACCGTGGTGGCGACCCCGATGCCTAAGAGCCTGCCGCGTCTTCGCGCTGCTTCGCGCCGCGCGGCGGCATCACGGTAATCCGAGAGCGCCAGGCAATCCTCAAGGTTCTTGACGAAATCCCCAGCATCGTAGGTCTGCCGCAGCGCGGTCGTGAACGGCATCGCGCTCGGTGGGATCGTGTTGCGCCGGCGCAGCTCAACGGGCTCGATGCCGAGCTGGCGCGCCGCCCGGTCGATGATCGTTTCGGTGACGTAGAGCGGCTCGGGCCGGCTGCCGCCGCGATAAGGAGCGGTGGTCATCGTGTTGGTCAGCACGGCCACGACTTCGGCATGGACCGCCGGAATGCCGTAGGTGTTGACGAGGCAGCCGAGCCCGATCGTCAGCGGGATGGTCGGCCGGTCGGTCGAGTAATAGGCGCCGATTGCCGATTGCCAGCGCGCCCGCAAGGCCAGGAATTTTCCGTCGTTATCGAGTGCCAGCTCGGTCGCGATGGTGCTGCCGCGGCCCTGCTCGTCGCTGGCGAGCCCCTCGCTGCGCTCGGCGATCCAGCGCACCCGGCGCCCGGTCGCCTCGGCCGCCCACAGCGAGAGCGCGTATTCGGGATAGCAGCCGCCCTTCATGCCGAAGCCGCCGCCCATCGTGTCGCACACCACCCGGAACTGATGCTGCGGCAGCTTGAAGAGGCGGTCGGCGAGCGCTGTGCGGGTCGCGTGCACCGACTGGATCGTGCAGCGGATCGTATAGCGGTCGAGCGACGGGTCGTATTCGGCGATGCAGCCGCGCGGCTCCATCGAGTTGGCGGTGACCCGGCTGGTGCCGATCTCCTCGCGCACCATGTGAGCGGCGCGGGCGAATGCCGCATCGACCGCCGCCTTATCGCCGATTTCATGAAAAAAGGCTTCGTTGCCGGGGTTCTCGTCCCACACTGCCGGCGCTCCCGGGGCGAGCGCCGCCGCGGCGGTGACCGCGGCCGGCAGCTGCTCGTAATCGACCGCGACCAGCTCGGCCGCATCCTTGGCCTGGTTCAAGGTGTCGGCGACGACGAAGGCGACCGGGTCGCCGACATAGCGCACCCGCCCCTGCGCCAAAAGCGGCTGCGGGCAGGCGAAGCCCGGGCTGCCGTCGCGGCGCCGGCGGCGAACCCCGGGCATCAAGGTGCCGAGGCCGCGGCGCTGCAAATCCTCGCCAGTCAGCACCGCGAGCACGCCGGGCGCCGCCCGCGCCTCAGCGACATCGACCGCGTGAATGCGCGCATGCGCATGCGGCGAGCGCAGCACGTAGCCGCGCGCGTCGCCGGGCTGGCCGGCGTCATCGACATAGCGGCCCCGGCCGCGCAGCAGCCGCAGATCCTCCTCGCGCCGCACCGCCTGCCCGATCGCCTGCACGCTCATCGCCCCGTTTCCCTGGCCATGCTTGTCTCACATACTATGATGGAAATTCCGCGCTCTGGAGGCCCTTGCGGAATATGCGATCTCACGCCGCTAGCTCTGTGCCGACGCTCTCGCGCTTACTCCACAAAACTGGGTGCACTTCATAATTCGATAGCGCATCAAGTATTGATTGAGATACCGCCTGCTCCGAGTCATTCAGTAATGCATAAGCCCGAGAGTCATCCGGGCGAACCTCTTTCGTATCGATCCAAGAGAACGCAATAGCCTGCGAGGTTTCGCGGTTCGGGTGGTTAACAGCCTTAATGATCCGCTCCGGAAGCTGTCGTGATTTGGGGACCACGAAGTCAAAAAGATGATCATACCCAGACTTTCCCGTAAATTTTACCTTTGGCGTGTATCGGATTTCGTGCAAATCTAACCAGACGACAACATCTTCGAAAAATAAATTTGCCACCATCGGCACCGCAAGGCAGAACATGTCGTTAACAGCCAAAACCGCTTGCAGAAGGTTGTGCTTTCGGAGAGCAAAGTTCTCGCGGTTTGCGCGAACTTCCAGCGCCTTTCCGTTAAGTTTTACGCCAAAGCCGTTCAGAGTCATTTTAAGTAAATCTTGTCGCTTGCGGCTTTCCAACTTGCAGCCACTCTGTTCTAGATCGTCGATCGTGTAACCGTCATCGGTCAGCAGGAGTCCGCCATTCACCTTTTTGGCGTAGATTTGCACATAATCGTTGTGCCGGTCGAGATAGGGCGTCGTAATTTCGACCCACTCGTCTATTTGACGGAGAACGGTCTTGTCTTTTAGCCAAGCAACGTAATCGCTCAACAGATGTTCGATTTCGTCGATCATGGGAACAGCCCCGGCTCGACATAAGGTGGCTGCGTTATATTGCAGAAGCGCAAAAAATCCTCAAATGTGGTCCACATCTCTGTCGGATTGCGGAACCGCTCGGTGGGAAGCGGTATGGCCCATTTGTCGCCGAAACCCTCGCGATAAAGGTGCAGGTGGGGTACAGCAATCTCGGTGTCATCCGGATTACGATGGGGTGCGCCGCTCAGATCCAGTCGAACAAGCACCACGACTTGGCGCCCTCGGTTCTGCATCTTGATCTTTGCCAGATCGATGCGGCCGCGGCCGAGGTCAAGCAAAAATTGCTCGCGCTTGTCTGGTGACTGAAGCGGCAGGATTAGCGATTCTCCGCGCATGGGAAAGTTACTGCGATCGCTGTTCGCGCGGTGTTTCTCCATCGTGATCAGAACATCGGCCTCTTCCTGTGTAAGGTTGACGTCCGCCATTACGTCGCCCTTTCCCGGGTCGGGTCGGGGGCGAGGCGCACCAGCAATTTGCCGAAATTGCGGCCTTGCAAGAGGCCGATAAAGGCTTCCGGGGCGCGGTCGAGGCCATCTACGATGTCCTCGCGATATTTGAGCGCGCCGCTCTTGAGCAGCGGGGCGGCCATCGCCCGGTATTCGCCCCAGCGCTGCCACTGGTCGCTGACGATGAACCCTTGAATCTTGAGGCGTTTGCGCACCGCCGCCATCAGGTTGGGGCCGGGGCGCGGCTCGGTATCGTTGTATTCGGCGACCATGCCGCACATGACCATGCGGGCGAAATCGTTGAGGCGCGGAAACACTGCCTGCTGCACCGCCCCGCCGACATTTTCCCAGTAAACATCGATGCCGTTCGGGCAGGCATGGTCGAGGGCGGTGCCGAGATCGGCCGAGCGGTGGTCGATCGCGGCATCGAAGCCGAGCTCGCTCTCGACAAAGCGGCACTTGTCGGACCCGCCGGCGACACCGACGACACGCGCCCCGGCACGCTTGGCGAGCTGGCCGACGACTGCCCCGACCGCCCCCGACGCGGCCGAGACGACAACAGTCTCGCCCGGCTGCGGCCGGCCGATCTCGCTCAGCCCGACATAGGCGGTCAGCCCCGGCATGCCGAGGACGCCGAGTGCGGTCGACAATGGCGCCTCCTGCGGGTCGAGCTTCAAGAGGCCCTTGCCGGAGACCGCGCTATAGAGCTGCCAGCCATAGCCGCCGAAGACATAATCGCCCTCGCGAAAGGAGGGGTCGCGGGAGCGCGCGACCTGGCCGACGACGCGCCCCTCCATGATCGCACCCGGCTCGACCGGCTTGGCGTAGGAGCGTGCCGCGCTGATCCGCCCGCGCATATAGGGGTCGAGCGACAGATAGATGCCGCGCACCAGCACCTCGCCCTCGGCCGGCTCCGGCATCGGCGCATTGACGGTCGCGAAATCGGCGGTGCTCGGCATGCCCTGTGGCCGCTGCTTTAGCACCACCTGGCGGTTCTGGTTGTCCATGCCGGACTTCTCCTGGCTGCGCTCATCGAGACAACTACCGCATCGCTGCGGCGAACCGAAGCGCGTTCGATCGGATGACTCCGGCCGGCGCCCCGGCTAGGATCGAACATTCGACAAACCGCAGAGGAGACGCCCGATGGCACCGACCCTGAGAAACGCGGCCCGCGATCGGCTCGAGGCCGGAGAATTGGCGCTCGGCGTCGGCATTCGCCAGGGCCGCACCGTCGATACCGCGGCGATCATGAAGGCCTGCGGCTACGACTGGCTGTTCCTCGACCTCGAACACAATTCGATGGATCTCGACACTGCGGTGCAGATCTCGGTCGCCGCCCTCGGCGCGGGCATCGCCCCGATCACGCGGGTCCCGGCTGGGCAGCACTGGCTCGCGACCCGTATTCTCGACGGCGGCGGGCTCGGCATCGTCATGCCGCATGTCGATACTGCCGAGGAGGCGCGCGAGATCGCCGACCGGCTGCGCTATCCGCCGCGCGGCCACCGCTCGATCGCCGGCGGGCTGCCGCATTTCGGCTACGCCCCGGTCTCGACCGCGGACGCGACCACCGCAATCGACGCCGCGACCCTCGTCGTCGTCATGCTCGAAACCCCGAAGGCGATCGAGAACGCTGCGGCGATCGCGGCCGTCTCCGGCATCGATGCGCTGCTGATCGGCACCAGCGATTTGTCTATCGAGCCCGGCATCCCCGGCCAGTTCGAGGACCAGCGCATCGTCGCCGCCTACCGCACGGTCGTCGAGGCCTGCAAAGCGCACGGCAAGTTCGCCGGCATCGGCGGGATCTACGAGGACGCCCTCTTACGCCGCTATATCGGCATGGGGGTGCGGCTGGTGATCGGCGGCGGCGACCTCGGCTTTATGATGAGCGCCGCGACAGCGCGCGCCGCGACGCTGCGCGACTGCCTCTGAACCGCACAGTGATGGCGCGGGCTTGCTCCTGTTCTCCTGTTTTCTGCAGGAAATCTGCAGGTTGTCCTATGCCGATGCCTCGCCGAGAAGCGCCCGCGCAGCGCGGGTGTAGGCGGCGGCAAGCTGGCCATCTTGCAGCAGCTCGGCGGGATCGCAGCTGTAGAGCTCGCAGAGTGCGGCGAAGTCGGCGAAGTGGATATGGCGGGCGCCGGTCTCGATGCGGTGGTAGGTCAGCCGCTTCATGCCGAGAGCATCGGCCGCCTGCTCCTGGGTCAGCCCCAGGGAGCGGCGCCTACGGCGCAGCGCAGATCGGATGCAAGCCTGAAAATCCTGGGTCGAGCGCATCGATCTCTCCTCAAATCGCGGACTGAACAGAGCGGCGGCAAAGCCGGCCGCGGCGCGCGTCGATTTTGAGCGGGCGCCCGAGGACTGTGCTATGGCGAACCTAGCCATTGCTGCAGCCTTGCACAAATCTCGCTATTTTGTCAATATTATAATTGTGATAATCGGCTGTCGCTGCCGCTTGCTTGACGGGTTGCGGTTGAATCTCGACGATGCGCCGGCGGCCTTCCAGCCGACAATGCCGGAGTTGCCGATGGATTTTGCACTGTCCGCCGAGCTTATGGCGCTGCGGGAACGCACCGAGCGGCTGGTGCGCGAGCGGATCATCCCGTATGAGGCTGACCGGCGGCAGACGCCGCACGGGCCCAGCCCCGAATTGCGCGCCGAGCTGGTGGCGCTCGGCCGCAGCGCCGGGCTGCTGTCGCCGCATGTCGGCCGCGAATGGGGCGGGCTTGGGCTCGATCACCGTGGCCAAGCGGTGGTGTTCGAAGCGGCCGGCTATTCGCCGTTGGGGCCGGTGGCGCTCAATTGCTTCGCGCCGGACGAGGGCAACATGCACCTGCTCGAAATGGTCGCCGAGCCGGATCAGAAGGAGCGCTGGCTGCGGCGGTTGGCGGCCGGCGAGACCCGCTCCTGCTTTATGATGACCGAGCCCACGCCCGGTGCCGGGTCGGACCCCTCGATGCTGAAGACGACGGCGCGACGCGACGGCAGCGATTTCGTAATCGACGGCGAAAAATGGCTGATCACCGGTGCTGTCGGTGCTGAATTCGCAATCATTATGGCGAAGACCGGTACTGACGAAACCGGCCCCGCCGGCGCCACGATGTTTTTGGCGCCGATGAACGCGCCGGGGATCGTTGTCGAGCGGGTGCTCGACACGTTGGACCAATACATGTCGGGCGGTCATGCGGTGATCCGGCTCGACGGGCTGCGGGTGCCCGAAAGTGCTGTGCTCGGCCGGGTCGGCGAGGGCTTTCGCTATGCCCAGCTGCGGTTGGCTCCGGCGCGGCTGACGCATTGCATGCGCTGGCTCGGCGCCGCGCGGCGCGCCCACGACACCGCCGCCGATTACGCGCGCCGCCGCACCGCCTTCGGCAAACCGCTCGGCGAGCACGAGGGGGTCGGCTTCATGCTCGCCGACAACGAGATGGATTTGCACACGAGCCGGCTGGTGATCTGGCACACCGCCTGGCTCCTCGACCAAGGCCAGCGCGCCGGCCACGAATCGAGCATGGCCAAGGTGATTTGCTCCGAGGCGATCTGGCGGATCGTCGACCGCAGCATGCAGATCCTCGGCGGGCTCGGCATCACCGACGACACGATCGTCGCGCGGCTGTGGCGCGAGGTGCGCCCGTTCCGCATCTATGACGGCCCCTCGGAGGTGCACCGCTGGTCGATCGCCCGCCGTGTTCTACGCAGCGGTGCCGGAGCGGCGTAGGCCGGCCGGCGCTGTGGTGCCCGCCGTCACTGGGCAGTGTTTGTTGGGAACCCTAGCGGGTCAGGCGCGCTCGGCCGACGCCACATTGCCGCAATACCGCTTCGACTCGCGGCAGAGTCCGGCCGCGGCGACCTCCGTCAAAGATTGACCAAAGCCCAAGGGTCACGCGGGTTCCGCGGCCGGCAGGCCGGCCATGATTAGCGCGGCATGCACCCTGTGTCGAGCATCGATCAACACGGGATTTGAATGGGGGATGTTACGTTCGGCATTGATGACTGCGGCGACCGAATCTAGCTTCGGAAACAGGGCTCGGAACTCATCGAGAGCCCGCTGTGCCTCGTCTCTCTGCTTATTCAACTCATACGCGGCAATGAGCCATGCCCGGACATACCAAAAATGCCTGCGGATTGCGATCGAGCGCTCAAACCAATCGATCGCGGCGCCGTAATTACTCCGGATGAACTCCGGACGCCCGTTGATCCAATAGAATACGCCAATGGCCGGTGAATCGGAGGGTGTAATCGCGATGGCCTTATCGACTAGGTCGCGGGTCCGCTCGGGGTGACCAAGATACGTCCATTGCGTGCCCGATTGGGCATAGGCTTCCGCTGTCATGCGATCGGCGGCATCCGGTCTGAACGCGATTACCCGCTCAAATGCGGCCAAGGACTCGGCGTGTCGGCCCCGCGCGCGATGAAGGAAAGCAGCAACGTAAGTCGCCCGTCGGTGGTTTGGGTCCAGGCGTAACGCAGTCTCGGCGGCATGTTCTGCGGCAGCCAATTGCGCCGCATCTGAGCCGTTCCAGCGATTCAGGTAATCGCAGCACAGGACATTGGCGCACATTGCCCAAATCTCGGGATCTTTCTGGTGCTCGGGATGATGTAAGATTTGTTCCACGACTTGGGCAATCAGCATCGTATTGGCGGGGGTGCACGCAGACGCATAGATTTCTCGTGCACTTGCCATGATCTCCGGGACCGGTAACAGGCCGACCGGCGCGGTCTCCGAAGCATTCATTGCCGCCAAAGCATTTCTCAACACCGTCAACGCGGCCCGTGACGCAGGAGAGGTGGAGGCGCTATCGCTGGCGGGGATATCCGACATCTGCTGCTCCGTCAATGCGTTACGACGTCACGAGGCGTTGCTGCGAAACCGTTCCCCGCTGCAGCACCGGCGTGGTTCGATCTCACTCCGCTGGGCGTTGCGATAGTCATAACTGTCTCGGCGCTGCCATGGACCTTATAAAAGGTCTCGTACATGTTTAGCACGCCCAAAAGGCCGCCCGGCCCGTAAAAGCAGCTGTATTTCGGGTGCCCCCTGAGCCGCGCAACGCTGAGGTCGCGCTGCACGTAATCGACCTCGCAGGTCTGGGTGCAGGCCCGCTGCATGACCCAATAGCCCGGCCCGCCGATCACGCGCTCTAACAGATCGAGGCAAGCGCGCTGTGAGAGCTTCGCCAGATTATACACCGCCATGGCACCCCAGTTTTTCGACATATCCGGTCCACCATATTTCAGAAAATACTCCCGTCGGCGCCGCGGCAATGCGCAAAATTGACTGATGCTGATCTCCTCGCCGTCTTCGAGGACCATGCCTTGCGGTGTCACGAGACAAGTGTAGGGGAAAAGCTCGCGCACCGCATCGCTGTAAAAATGGCGAGTGACCGGCCAGAACGGCAGGCACATTTGTAATTTCTGCTGATAGATCGAAATCGGCGGCACATCATAGTGTAAGCAGCCCGCCGACCATGCTTCGCGCCGCCGGGTGAAAAGCGATTCATCGACCAAAACAAGGTAATGGTGCGCGCGCACGAAATTACAGTCGAGCGGGCGCACCCCCTTGTCATAGGCATAATAGCGGACAAATCGCCGCGCCTTCTGTGCGAAATAGCTTTCGCTCGCCCAGAATATATTGAATAAATGATGGATGACCGGCGGCTTGCCGAGTTTTGCGGTCAAGACATGGGTCCACCGTTCTGATAGCTCCGGACCAAGTGTGAAGCCGTGCGCCTGATAATAGTCCTGCAACTGCTCGTAAGTGCCCCACAATGAGCCCGGTGACTGCACTTCGACGATCTTGCCGAGCATTGCTTCGTCGGTGCGAAAGAAAACCGGAGTCTCGACCGGCAAGGACAAAACGACAGAGCGATGAGTCTCGACCAGATATGGAGGGATTTCGCTCAAGAACAGTTCGGCAATAACTGGATCAGCTTGACCCGCCAAGCTCGCGGCAAAGAGTTCAAGGGTGGTCGCCTGCCATTCTTTAATCGTATCATAGCGGGCGGCGAGGTTTTCCCATTGTGCTGCCGAGAGTGTGTCAGGCATGGGTGTGATCAGCGCGGTGAAGCCGACCAGAGAGCGCGTGATCTCATAGCTCTGCCGCTCCAGAAAGGCATAGCAATCGCTCGACTTGTCTCGCGCCCGCGCAGCCGCTGTGTCGATCATCTCATTAATTCCCGGTTTTTAGTTTCTGACGGGCAGGGCGCGCGCCGATGCCCCGATGGCTATTCCGTGAGGTCGGGCGCAGCACGAAAACTAAGCCGCCTCGTCGCTATGGGACCCAAGGTTGGATAAAGCTGTAGACGTTCTGGCGTGCTTTCTCCAACGGGCTACTCGGGTTCTGCACCAAAAGCACATCAGAAGCGCGCTTCACCACAGCCTCGCCGAACTTCGGATCGTTCACGAATTTATTCATTATGATATTAGCGGTGTTGACGTTCGCAGTGTCGTGTGTGGCATTCAGTGCCGCCGCCATATAAAGTTGATTGTACCAAACAGTGTCTAGAACTGATACTGACTTCTGGAGCCATTTAATCGCGTCCGACCAATCGGGCTGTGATGCCGAAGCCGCTTCTATAAAATATCCCCGACCCTTCGCCCAATAACAATAACCTATCGCGGGGTGGTCCGGATCGAGGACTATCGCTCTATCCAAGGGGGCCTGCACTTCATCCAATTGGTTCAGCCAGGATTTCTGATTGCCAAACTGCGCTTGCGCCCGGGCAAAGCTGGAATGCCGCCGCTTCGCTTCCCTGAAATCTTTTCGCGCATCGTTGTGCTGCCCTCTTTGCCGGCGGATCAAGCCCCGGGCATGAAGCGCCGACGGCAGTTTTGAACTATAATTCAGTGCACTATCCACATTATCTTGGGCGATCTGGACAGTTTGGGCAACGTCTCCATTTTCAAGGAGATCTTCGTTCCACCAATTCAAAATGTCATTCATTATTACATTTGCGTAAAGTGCTTGCGCGTCGGCGATTTCACCCCGCTCCAGATCAGGATCGAGATTGCCGAGCGCTGATCGAAGGATCAGACGCACAAAACGGCTGGCCTCCGGGCCGACCACCGCGTTGACAATCGGGTCGTTGGGCGCACTCTGAGCCATGTGCTGCCTCGCTAATCTGATATTGCACTTACCGCCGCGAGTGCGATGTCGTCAGCGCGCCGGCATGCCGGCGATTTGCAAACCTTCGCGCACTTTTTGCCTGGCCGCCGCGAACATAGCGTTTTCATTGGGAATCACTTTCATTTGTTGCGCTACACGCTGCAAGGTATAGCCGGCAAATTGCCGGCTGTTGTTGAACTCCCGCAGCGTCTTCTTTGCCTGATCAAGCTGGTGGTCGAGCGCGTAGGCGCTGACGAGGTACAGTCGGTTGTACCAATCGTCCTGGCGTAGCGCGACGGATTTGCGCAGCCAAGCAATCGCGTCGGGGTAAGCGCCGGCGACAAAGTACGCTTTCCCGATGATCCAGTAAAAGCCGCCAAGCGCCGGGTCGCGGGGGCTGAGCTTGATTGCCTTCTCGACGACGACCGGCACCTCCTGCGGATCTCCCAGCAGCGTCAGCTCGTTGCCCTTTTCGGCCAGCGCGCGCGGCATATTGGGATTGAGTTCGACCGCCCGGCTGAACGCCTCCAGCGCCTCGTTATGCTCCCCTTTGGCGCGCAGCACCAAACCCTCGGTATAATAGGCCTGTGCTATGGTGGGATCGAGCGCCAGGGCCTTGCCGGCTGCCTGCTCGGCTCGGACGAGGTCTTCCGCGTGGGGATTGTTCCACCGGTGCAGATACGAAGTCACGATGACCTCGCCGAGCCATGCCCAAGATTCGGCAGAGCTGGGATCGAGCCGTACCGATTGCTCGAGGAGTCCGCGCGCTTCCTTGAGGTGATCCGGCGTCAGCCCGGCGATGTACAGCGCCATAGCCCGGAACCTGAGGTCGATGACGTCGGGATCTGTCGCGTGCTGCTCCATCGCACGTTCGCCCTCGGCCTTGGCCAATTGAATATCGAGCGAGGCCGAGATCCGCCCCGTTACTGCTGAGAGGAGCTGGAACAGGTCGCTCATATTGCTCTCAAACCGGTCGGCCCAGACATGCGCGCCCGTCTCGGTGTCGATCAGCTGCACATTGGTCTCGAGCCGGGTGCCATCGCGGACGATGCTGCCTTCCAGCAGGTAGCGAACCCCGCACTCCTTGCCGACCTCGCGCGCATCGACCGTCCGCCCCTTAAAGGTAAAAGCGGTGCCTCGCGCGATGACAAAGATGCCTTTCAGGCGCGCTAGATCGGTCGTCACATCATCGGTCAGCGCATCGGCGACATAACCCTGTTGGGCATCGCCGCTGAAATTGTTGAATGGCATGACGACGATCGAGTTGCGCGGCGGCAGCACCGCGGTCTTGAACCACCCGGGCGGAACCGCCATGCCGAGAAACGCCAATGCGGCGAGCAGCACACCGGCGGCGAGCGAAGCCATGCGGGGATTGCGCGGCAGGATCGGGCCAAGCGGCCGCCACACCGCAGCGGCCAGGCTTTGCAACGGCGATTTTGCCCTTGGCCTCTCGTCATACCCGACCCGGAACACGCGGATCGGACGATCGATATTTTTGACCCGATGTTCCCCTTTATCCTCAAACGAAATGTCGGGGTAACCACGAAGCTGATCGCGAACGCCGCGCGTCACATAGATTTGCCCAGGCTCGGCCAGTCCTTCGAGGCGAGCGGCAATATTGATGCTGTTGCCATAAATATCGCGTTCGTCGACGATCACGTCGCCGGTGTTGATGCCGATGCGCAGTTGTATTCGCTGATCGTTATTCTTCGGCTCGCGGGCCGCCAAGCCGCGCTGGATGTCGATGCCGCAGCGAATGGCGTCGACGGCGCTGTCGAACTCGACCAGCATGCCGTCGCCCATGCTGCGGATCAGGCGTCCGCGATGCGTCGCGACCGCAGGCTCGATCAGAATTTTTACGTGATCGGCGAGCCGGAGATGCGTGCCCTCTTCGTCGGCGTTCATCAGGCGACTGTAGCCGACGACGTCGGCCAGCAAGACGGCGGTCAACCTGCGCCTCAGGCGGACGTCGTCCATCGCGATCACCTAAATTCATTAACCATCTAAGTTTAACCCTTTTTTATGATGCTGTCACCTGCTGTTCTGTGGAAATAATGGCGACCGCCGTCAACAGCGGGACCCGGAGCGCGGTCGGACGGCGCGCGGGACGCTTTTCCGGTTCGCGGACCCTCGAGTCACGCGTCGAGCGCCGCGCGCAGGGAACGCCACTGGGCGAGCTTGGCGGCGAAATCGAGCCGGGCGTGGGCCGGGCTGGTCGAGGGCAGGGCGAGATAGGCGAGGCCCGGGCGGCGCGGGAAATGACGGTCGTAAAGCCGGCGCGCGCCGCTGCCGTTGAAGGCGACGGCTCCGATCAGCGGGTAAGCGTCGAGCAGGCGGTCGATCGCGTTTGGCACTTCGCGGCGGATCGTCGCGTCGGCGCTGGCCTCGCGCTCGCCGGCCGCGCACACATCCCACAGCGCCACCCGCTGCGAGAGGGCGAAGCCCAGCCGCCCCTCGTAAGCCGTGCTCGGCGCGACCTCGAAGAGCGCGAACAGGATCGGCCAGAACAGGTTGCGCGGATGGGCGTAATATTGCTGCCGACGCAAGGATTCCTCGCCCGGGAGGGTGCCGAGCACCAGCACTCGCGCGCATTCATCGATGACCGGCGGGAAGCTGCGCTTCGTCGGGGCGCAGGTGGCGAGGCCGGGCGCGGCGCTCATCCGACAAAGCGGCCGAGGCGGACCGCGGTGTGGCCTTTAGCGAGCCGGCGCGACGGCATGATCAGCACGCAATCATCGTAGGGGGTGCGCACCTCGCGCCCATCGTCGCGGCCGATCAGCGTCCCCTTTGGCGACAGCACCTCGAGCCCGCGGAAATCATCGACGAATTCGAAATTGTCGCCGGCAATGGTAACGGCTTCGGTAACCTCGATGACCCGCTGCCGCGGCTGGGCATTGAAATCCGGCCCGGCGAGCGGCGCCGCGTCGTCACGGCTCAAGGTGCCGAGCGCGATCAGAAAGCGCAGCATCACGTCGGTCGCAACCTCGGCGGCGCGGTTCTGCCAATGCTGGCCGGCTTCGATCAGCAGCGCGGTCTTCGGCAAGGCGGGATCGCCAAACGGGCCATAATCGCGCATCCGCTTACCGGCGGCGTGACCGACATCGCACATGATCAGCTCAGGGATGCCGACCCGGCGGGCCAGCGCCACCGAGCGGTCAAGGGTGCCGGCCAGCATCAAGGGTGCGGTCGCATATTGCATCGAGTGGATGTCGAGGAGGAAATCGGCGGCGTCGACAAACGGCCGCAGGGCGCGGGCGCGGGCCAATTCGACCGATTGGCGCGGGCCGTCGAGGGTGGCCTCGTCCCACAGCCGGTTGAAATCCTCATCGACAAAGCGCGAGGCCACCGGATAGTGCCGGTCGAAGCTGCGATAGGCGGCAACATTGTCGAAAGCCAAGGTCAACCGGCCCTGGCGCGGGCGCAACCCGGCGCGAAACAACCGGTCGAGCGCGATCGCACCGCAGATCTCGTTGCCGTGGGTCAGCGCCGTGACCAGCACATGCGGCCCGGCCCGACCGCTCTCGAAAGTCGCGACATACTCGCCCCCGGTGTTGCCGGCCCGATAGGGCTCGATGTCGGGCGGGGTCAGCTCGACGGCGTAGTTGGGCTCGGGCACGCGGAGGCTCCCTCAGGGAAACAAAGCTATTGGGCGACAAGGCTGTCGAAAATTCGGCCGATAAACCGCTCGCACAGCGCGATCTGCTCGAGATCGATGAATTCATCGGGCTTGTGCGCCTGCTCGATCGAACCGGGGCCGCAGACGACGGTCGGAATGCCGGCCTGCTGAAACAGCCCGCCTTCGGTGCCAAAGCTGACCTTGCCGGTGCCGTTGGCCCCGGTCATCCCGGCAACGAGGCGGGTGATCTCGGCATCGTCCGCGGTGGCGAGGCCGGGAAACGCGCTCAGCTCCTCGAACTCGATCGCCGCCTCCGGGCGGACCGCGCGCATTTCCGGCAGCAGCCGAGTTTCGGCAAACTCGCGCAACTCGCCGATCCCGGCCTCGGGGTCGTCGCCCGGCAGCAGCCGGAACTCGAAATCGAAGCTGCAGTCCTTGGGCACGATGTTGAGCGCGGTGCCGCCATGGATGATGCCGGTCTGGATCGTCGTATAGGCGGGCGTGTAGTCGGGGTCGAACGGGCCGGCATCGCGCCGGCGCCGCGCCATCGCCTTGAGCAGCGCCACCATCTCGGCAGCGGCCTCGATCGCGTTGACGCCGAGATGCGCCAGCGCCGAGTGGGCTTCAAACCCGCGGACCCGGCAGCGAAAGCTGCGCTTGCCCTTGTGTCCGGTCACCGGCTGCATCAGGGTCGGCTCGCCGACGATGCACAGCCGCGGCCGGTCCGGGCGCTCGGCGATCGCCGCGATCAGCCGCCGGGCGCCGCGGCAGCCGACCTCCTCGTCATAGGAAAAGGCGAGGTGAAGCGGGGTTTGCAGCGTCCGCGCCGCGAGCCTTGGCAGCAACGCCAGCACGACCGCGACAAAGCTCTTCATGTCGGCGGTGCCGCGGCCGAACAGCCGCCCGTCCTTGGCGACCGCGGCGAACGGGTCGCTGTGCCAGTCCTGGCCATCGACCGGCACGACGTCGGTGTGGCCCGACAGCATAATGCCGCCGATCCCGGCCGGTCCGAGCTTGGCGTAGAGGTTGGCTTTGTCGCCGCTCTCGTCGAAGACCAGCTCGCTCATGATGCCGAGATCGTCGAGATAGCCGCGCACGAAGGCGATCAGCTCGAGGTTCGAGCCGCGGCTCGTGGTGTCGAAGGCGACCAGCCGGCGCACCATCTCGACGCTGTCGACTGCCGAGGCGCTCATCGCGCCAAGGTAAGCCTAACCGCGGCGCGGCGCCAGGGTCGCCACATTACCCGCGTTGCGGCTTGCTCCGCGGCCGCCCTGTTCGTACATTCCATTGCGAGTGAGGCAGCCCGGATGAGCCGCGCCGCGCTTGTCTCTGCCGGCCTTGCCCGTGGGTGCAGGATGCCTGACGAAACCGCAAATCTCGTTCTCGAACACCTCCGCGTGATGCGGGCGAAGCTAGACGACATCGCAGCCGACATCACCGAGCTCAAGCAGCGGATGGGGCTGCTGGGAGGCCAGGTCGCGCACCTCTTTGGCCAGTATGCCATCCTTTCCAACCGGGTCGACCGCATCGACGCCCGTCTCGAACGGATCGGGCGGCGATTGGACCTGGTCGATGCATGAGCGCACGGCCCGTTGCTGGCCGCGGGCCTGAAGGGATGAGCCTCGAGATCCCGGGCGTCTTGTGGCGCCGCGATCCGCAGACGGCAGAAGCGCCGCTGGTGTTCGACTCGCCGCATAGCGGGTCGCAATACCCCGAGGATTTTCGCTTCAGCTGCGCGCTCGAAAACCTGCGCCGCTCCGAGGACGGCTATGTCGACGAGCTTTACGCCGCCGCCCCGGAACATGGCGCCACCCTGATCGGCGCGCTGTTCCCGCGCAGCTATCTCGACGCCAACCGCGCCGTCGACGATATCGACGAGGCGCTGATCGAGGGGAAATGGCCGACGCCGCTGCGCCCGTCGCACTCGACGCGGGCCGGCCTCGGCCTGATCCGCCGGGTCGCCCGACCGAGCATGCCGATCTATGATCGCAAGCTCGCACCCGCCGAGATCCTCGCCCGGATCGAGCGCTGCCACACGCCCTATCACCGCGTGCTCGACGAGGCGTGCGGCCGGCTGCATCAGAAATTTGGCGCGGTCTGGCACATCAACTGCCATTCGATGCCGTCGAAGCGCAGCGCACGGGATATCGGGCGCCCCGCCGATTTTGTGCTCGGCGACCGCGACGGCACGACTTGCGCGAAGGAATTCACCGAGTTTGTCGCCGGCGTGCTGCGCGGGCTCGGCTATGACGTGCGGATCAACGAAATCTATAAGGGTGTCGAGATCGTCAAGCGGCAGGGCCATCCGCAAGCCGGGCGCCACAGCCTGCAGATCGAGGTCGATCGGGCCCTTTACATGGATCAGAGGACATTCGAACGAAATTCGGGCTTCGCCCGGATCCAGGCCGACGTCACCCGCCTTATTGCCGCGCTTGTCGAGTTCGCCCGGGCTCGGCGGTGACCGGCAAAGATGGCGCTGCATCGCATCCGCTGGGCCGATGACCAATACATGGTGACAACGTGCCTCGCCGCCGCCACATTCGATCAGGCCGCTTAACCGATGTAGAGGAACCGGGGATGGCGAAAATTCCGAAAGTCTTGCAGCCGCACATCGACACCGCGTTTCCGGCGAATGTCTGTCTGGTCGGCAGCGTGCTGCCGAGCGGCTTTGCCCAGATCACGCCGCGCGGCGGCACCATGGTGTTCGACGACACCCATATCGCGCTGTGGGAGCGGGGCCGGGGCTCGACCAACGCCAATCTTGCCGACGGCACGGCGCTGACGGTGTATTTCAGAAAGCCCCAGCTGCGCGAGGAGGGCATCCTGCCCAAGGGCGGCATCGCCCGCTTTTATGGACGCGCCCATATCCACAAATCAGGGCCGGTCTATGAGGAGGTGTGGCGGCGGCTGGTGCAGCCGGAAAAGGATCGCGATCCGCAGAAGAACGGCTTTGCGGTGTTGATCGAGGTCGAGCGAGCCGAGGATCTCGACGGCGCGCCGCTGGCCTTGGATTGACCGCGGCGGTCCCGGTTCGGGGCCACCGGCGTCCGCGGCTGCGGCGGGTTGATCCCGCGCGCTGGGATCGGGTGATGCGAAGCGATGAGCTGGCTTAGCAATTACGTCCTTCCCAAGATTCGCGCGGTCGTCAGCAAAAAGGACGTGCCCGACAATCTGTGGGCGAAATGCCCGGGCTGCCAGCAGATGCGGTTTCACCGCGAGCTCGAGGCCAGTCTCGAGGTGTGCCAGAATTGCGGTCATCACCTGCGGATCGGGGCGGCGCGGCGCCTGCAAATCCTGTTTGACGACAGTGCCGGAACACGCATCGAATTGCCGAAGACGATCGCCGACCCGCTGCGCTTCCGCGACCGCCGGCGCTACAGCGATCGGCTGAAGGAGGCGCAGGCGGCGCACGGGCCCGGCAGCGACGCGGTCGTTGTTGCGCATGGGCGGATCGGCGGCCATCCCGCGGTGGTCGCGGCCTTCGAGTTCGGGTTTATGGGCGGCTCGATGGGGGTGGCGGCCGGCGAGGCGCTGCTGGTCGCGGCCAAGCTCGCCGTATTGCAGGAGGCGGCGCTGATCGTCGCGCCGGCTTCGGGTGGGGCGCGCATGCAGGAGGGCGTGCTCTCGCTGATGCAGCTGCCGCGCACGATCATCGCCGCCGACATGGTCAAGGAGGCCGGGCTTCCCTACCTCGTGCTGTTGACCGACCCGACCACCGGCGGGGTCTCGGCCTCGTTCGCGATGGTCGGCGACATCACCTTGGCCGAGCCGGGTGCGGTCATCGGCTTTGCCGGGGCGCGGGTCATCGAGGAAACCATCCACGAGAAATTGCCGGAGGGGTTTCAGCGCGCCGAATACCTGCTCGACCACGGCATGGTCGATCTGGTGGTGCCGCGCGCGGAATTGCGGGCGACGATCGGCCGCCTGCTCGGCCTCTTGCGCGATCCGCACCCGTCC
This sequence comes from Allostellaceae bacterium, assembly GCA_036500965.1. GTDB lineage: Bacteria > Pseudomonadota > Alphaproteobacteria > ATCC43930 > CGMCC-115725 > AP-15. The sequence goes on from DASYBC010000108.1 coordinate 80,934, forward strand.
AAGATGCCGGCGCCCTTCACTCCGGAGGCCGCGTGACCGCCGCCGCTAGCGACGTCGTGCTGGCGCGGCTGACCCGGCTCCATCCGAAGCTGATCGATCTGTCGCTGGGGCGCATCGAGGGGCTGCTCGCGGCGCTCGGCAACCCTCAGGACCGCTTGCCGCCGGTCGTGCATGTGGCGGGCACCAACGGCAAGGGGTCGACAATCGCGACGATGCGCGCCTGCCTCGAGGCCGGCGGCCATCGGGTGCACGCCTACACCTCGCCGCACCTGGTGCGCTTTCACGAGCGCATCCGCCTCGCCGGCGAGCTGATCGTCGAGGACCGGCTGATCGAATTGCTCGAGGAATGCGAGCGCGCCAACGGCGGCGCCCCGATCACTTATTTCGAGATCACCACCGCGGCGGCGTGTCTCGCCTTCGCCCGCGCCCCGGCCGACATCGTGCTGCTCGAAACCGGGCTTGGCGGCCGGCTTGACGCGACCAATGTGATCCGCCATCCGGCGGCGACCGCGATCACCCCGATCTCGCTCGACCACCAGGCGTTTCTCGGCGACACGATCGCCGCGATCGCCGGCGAGAAGGCCGGCATCCTGAAGCCTGGATCGCCGGCGATTATCGGCCCGCAACCGATTGAAGCGGCAGCCGTATTCGATGAGCATGCCAGTCGGATCGGCGCCCCGCTCTACCGCTTCGGCCGGGAATGGCGGTGCGCCGCAGAGGGCGGCGGCATGCGCTACGAGGGTCCGCGCTGGCGTCTCGACCTGCCGCTGCCGTCGCTGCCCGGCGCGCATCAGGTCACCAATTCCGGCGCCGCGATCGCCTGTCTGGAGCAGCTCGCCGGCCTGCCGTTGTCGCGCGACGCGATTGCCCAAGGATTAGGCCGGATCGATTGGCCGGCGCGGCTGCAGCGCATGAGCCGCGGGCCGCTGGTCGAGATGCTGCCCGAGGGCTGGGAGCTGTGGCTCGACGGCGGCCACAATCCCGGCGCCGGGGAGGTGCTGGCGGCGGCGGCCGCGAGCTGGCGCGAGCGCCCGCTCTACCTGATTGTCGGCATGCTCAACACCAAGGACGCGGCCGGCTTCCTCAAGCCGCTGGCGGCGCAGGTCCGCGCGCTGTGGGCGGTCACGATCCCCGGCGAGGACAATCCGCTGCCCGCCGCCGCGATCACCGCCAGCGCCGGTTCGGTCGGGCTGCGCGCTCATGAAGCGCCCTCGGCCGCCGCTGCGCTGCACGTCATCACCAGCGGCGGCGGCGCACCCGCCCGCATCCTGATCTGCGGCTCGCTGCACTTCGCCGGCACGGTGCTCGCCGGCAATCGCTGAACGTGCGGGGCTGTTGAACGCGTGGGGATGCGGCCGGGCGCGCGGCCCGTCCGCTCCCGTTTCGACCGGTCACGCCTGCTTGAAAAAGCGGTCGGCGTTGCCCGACAGCAGCTTTTTCTTGGCGTCGCCGTTCAGGGTTTGCCAGGCGAGGATGTTATCGACCGAATTCGGGAACTGGCATTCCGAATGCGGATAGTCGGAGGCATACATCAGCACATTGTCGCCGAGGAATTGCGTGACATGATTGTACATGTCCTCGCCTTCATGGTGCTCGATGCTGCAGAAGAACCGGCCGCTCTGCATGTATTCGCTGGGCTTCATCTTCAAGGGCGCAGTGCCGCCGACATAGACGGCCTGCTCGTCGAGGCGCCGAGCCCAGAACGGCAGCCAGCCAAAGCCGCCTTCGAGCACGCCCATGCGCAAGGTCGGGAACCGGTCGTAGAGCCCGCCGCCGATAAACGAGGCGGCAAACCGCATCGCCCCCCACGGATGCGCGGCCGCACGGCCGATAAAGATGTTTTCCCACAGATCGAGGTAACCCGGGTAATAGGGCGGGTTCCACGTGAAGCTATGATTGGCGATCGGCAGGTCATGATCGGCTGCGGCCTGCCAGATCGGGTAGAGGTCGGGGTGGTCGGCCGGCATGTCCTTGGCGAGCAGCGGCAGCACTGCCACCGCCCATCGCGACTTGCCCCACTCGCGGATCTCGCGCACCGCTTCGGGCACATTGCGCGACGAGGCGACGATCAGGCTCTTCAGCCGATCGGGGTGATCGGCGGTGAAATCGGCCATATGGCGGTGGTAGGCGCGGATCATGCCGATCTCGAGCGCCGGGTCGTCGAGCCCGACGACGCTGAGCCACGAGGTCGGGATCAGGAAATGCGTGTCCACGCCTTCGTCGTCCATGTCGGCGACGCGGTTGCCGGGCTGGTCGTCCTGGATGCCGGGCCGCGGCATCTTGGTGCCCCGCCAGCGCGTCTCACGCCCGGTGAAGGTGTCGGCGGGCGCCTTCTCGCCCAGCACCCGGCGGTAATATTTGGTCCCGACGCGATACTGGTGCATCGGCTTCTCGCCCTCGGCCGCCTGGCCGCCCGGCAGGCGATACGGCGCCAGCTCCGGCAGGCGAGCGCGAAAGCCCGGGTCGACATAGCGGTCGAGCACTTCGGCAGCCGGATTGACGTGGGTGTCGGAATCGTAAGCGCGATAGCCGTTTCTCATCCTGGCCTCTCCTCCTCGGCCGCGCGCCGGCGCGGCCTTCCTTCGCTGCGCCCATCATAAGATCGACCGCCAGCCTTGTCGATCCTCGCCGCCTGGACGCCGGAGCGGCTCAACGGATGGAGCAATCGACCGCCAGCCGGATCTTTTTTGGCGCCGCACCATTGGCGGCGAGATAGACCGCCTTGTTGGTCTCGACGTTGTAGTCGAGCAGGCGGGTGCGCGGGTCGTATTGCGGCCGGGCCAGGATGCGCGCCGCCAGCTCCAGATGATTGCCGATATCGAAGTATTCGACCAAATTCTGATGATACCGGCCGAATTGCAAAAACGTGTGGGTGCGCGAGGCGATCACCCGGCAGCCAAGCTCGAGCGCCTGCGAGATCGGGCCGGACGAGGATTGGCCGACTTCGAGATAGGGGAAGACCACGGCGTCGCACACCGCCATCCCCGACAGAAACTCGGCGTCGCCGGTGGCCCCCAAAAAGTGAATGCGCTGCGACAAATCCTTGGGATGATCGACCAGGAGGTCGCGCATCGAGCCGTCGACCGCGACCGAAACCGAAGGGGTGCTGCGCGCCGGCCCGGCCCGCATCCGTTCGGCGATGTTGGTGTCGATATAGCCGGCGTCGAACAGTGACGACACGACCGGATCGATCGGCTGGTGCGGCTTGATCTCGTTTGGATGAACGCCGCCGAATATCAGCAGGTGATAGTTCTTGGGCAGGTGATGCAGCGCGCGAATGACCGTGTCGAAGCCTTTGTAGCGTCCGAGAAAGCCGAAGACGCCAACAAGCTTGGCATCCTTTGGGACCTCGTCCAGCAGCGGGAACTGACCGCGCGCCGCGCCGCGGCGGATTTCGCCCGCTTGCTGCTCGCTCAGAAACGCCAGCGGGTGATCGTACACATGGCGCAGGCCGTGGACATACCGCATGTGCCACAGCTCGCGGCGGGTGTGGACGATGATCGCGACCGGCTTCAGCCGCTGGGCCCGGCGCAGATGGGTGGCGACCCCGGCCGACAGCAGGTGAGCGCGATTATATTGCGAGCGCAACGCGATCGCCT
>DASYBC010000109.1:0-2460 GCA_036500965.1 Allostellaceae bacterium
CGGCGGCGGCAGGCCTGCGCGGCGTTCCGCCCCGTTGATCAGAACGGGGTGACCGACGCCTTTCAGCTGGCCCGCCGTCTGGTGTTCGTAGTCGACAATGATGCCGCTGGCCCTGGTGTGCGGGTGGTCGAGCAATTGCGCAATCGAATTGATCGGCGCGCAGGGCACGCCTACGCCAGTCAGCGCCTCGTTCCAGTATGCGACGGAATTTTGTTTCAGCGCGGCCTGAACGTAACCGAGGGTTTCCTTGCGATGCGCAACGCGATCCGCATTGCTCCTGAATCGGGAGTCTTCGACAATCGCGTTCAAGCCGGTGACCGCACAGAATTTGCGCCAGAGATTATCGTTGGCGACCCCGATCATGATCGGACCGTCGGCCGCCTCGAAGGCCTGATAGGGACAGAGCGATTCATGGCTGGAGCCGCATTTCGGCGGCTGCACGCCGCGCTCCCAGAAGGTCTGCAGATTATAACCCAGCAAGCCCAGGGCTGTTTCGAACAGCGAGACCTGGATCTCGGCGCCCTTCCCGGTCTTTTCCCGTGCATACAGCAACGCCAAAATGCCGCTGAAGGCATGCACGCCGGTCATCTGGTCGATCGGTGAGATCGGACTGCGGATATAGCCGCCGTCCTCGTCGCCGGTCATCGACATCACCCCGCAAAACGCCTGCAAGATCACGTCATAGCCCGGCGAATTCTTCAGCGGCCCCGAGCGGCCGAAGCCGGAGATGCTGCAATGGATCAGGCGATCGTTCAGGGCGCGCAGCGTCGGTGCATCGATGCCAAGGCGCTCGGCCACTCCAGTGCCGAAACTTTCGATGGCAACATCGGCGGACTTTGCAAGCGCATGAACGATCTCGCGTCCCTTTTCCGTCTTCATGTCGACGGCGATGCTGCGCTTGTTGCGGTTGGCACTGAGAAAGACGGTGCCAAGGCCCGGCGCCGGGAACGGCGGCCAGCCGCGCGTCTCATCCCCCTGGCCGACGGTCTCCACCTTGATGATGTCGGCACCGAGATCACCGAGATACTGGGCGCAGAGCGGACCCGCCAAAACTTTCGACAGGTCGAGGACGCGGATGCCGGTCAGGGGTTTTGACACTGTCGTTCTCTCAATTGGAGTTGCGTCGCCGCGATGGCTGAGGGTTCGAAGCCGGCGTCACTCAGGCGCCCGGCTGGGCGGAAGAGAAGGCGCCTGCCATATAGGCGGGAAAGCCATATTTCGTGACCAGCAGATAATCCGCGGCGCGGCGCTGATCCTCGGAGAAATTGGCCCGCCATTGGTCTGCTACGGCATACGCCCGCGCTAGCCGTTCGCGCAGCGCGCGTTTGCCGTCGGTGACAGGCTCCGCCTCCAGCCAGAATGCCGACTGGGCAATGACGCCATCGAATGCCGGTGCATCCTTCGGTCCGTGAAAGCCGGCGCGGGCGAACGCATTGGCAAGCGTTGCATCTGCCGTTGCGCCGGCCTGCAGCGCCTCGGATACCGCCGCCACCGCCTGCTCGACGGGTGCCGGAATGCCTCCCGCCTTGCGCAGCCGGTCGTGATCAAGCCGGCCGAGAAACAGCGTCCTGATCATGTTGCGCGGCTCGCGCCGCTGGATGAGTTTTGAAAATATCTGCATCTCGGTGCGGATCGCCGCATCGAACGGCTGCAGCAGTCCCTCGCCAACGCAATCGAGAATCGCAAGCGGCGCCGGATAGTGCCCGAGGGTCTCGGCCAAAACGCTTTCGCGTTTCCGCGCGATGATGTCAGCCACACGATCGGCATCCGCCGGTTGCCATCCGGGACGGTCCCAGGGTTGCGACACCGACGAATGCGACAGCACCCATCGTTCCGCCGCCGCCACTTCTTCACCGGCCGCAACCAGTTGATCGACCACGCCGGCGGCGATCGCGGCCTGCCCGGACAGCCGCGCGCCATCCAGCAGGATCGGCAGCGCTGTTTCGGTTCCGGTCAGCCGCGGCAGCCGCTGGGTTCCGCCGCCTCCCGGCAACAGCCCGACCAGCGACTCCGGCAAACCAAACGCAATTTTGGGATCGTCGACCATGACCCGATGATGCGCCGCCAGCGCCAATTCGCCGCCGCCACCGAGCGCCAGGCCCGCGATCGCAGCCGCAACCGGCTTGCCCGCGATTTCGATGCCACGCAGCGCCTGGCTGAGAGAGAAGAAATGATCGAACGCCACGCGATCGCGCGTCTCGGCGGGTGCGGCCATGATCATGTCGTAGGCCAATCCCAGCTCGGCGAGATCAGCACCGGCACAGAAGGCCGATGGCTTCCCCGAACGGATCACCACCCCCTTCACGTCGCTGTCGCGAAGCCATTGGCTGAAGATCGCGAGTTCGGCGATGGCGGCGTTGGAGAATACATTCATCGGACGGCCGGGCATGTCGAAAACAAGATGCAGGACATTGTTTTCGCTGCGTTCGGCGCGGAATTGCTGCAACTTTCCCAACTCGT
>DASYBC010000110.1:0-48872 GCA_036500965.1 Allostellaceae bacterium
GGCGTGACGCATACCCCACCGAGATCGACCAGCGACAAACCACACCCGTTCGCCGCAGCATTGATTGGGGCCGCCAATCGGAACCATCAGCCTGCTGACCCGCCGAAAATCATCGCAAACCGGGTAATTCGAGCCGTCCAAAAGTCGATCGGCAAATCACCGCGGCGAATTGTAATCGCCTGATGTATGTTCCGAGTCGATTGGTAAAATGTTTTCTTTAACAAGTAAGCGAAACCTCCGGTAAATCCGAACGCGTCCGGTAAGGGCTTGTATCGGCTTTGGCGGACCGAGCGCTGGCGCCTCCTCGGCACCCCGCAACGCGCGGTCAAATCCGGGCGATCCGGGTGCGCACCCGCTCAAGGAAAGCGGCGCGCGCCGCCGCGGTCGAGCGGTCGAGATTGTACTGCGCCAGAAAGAACGAGCGGACGCGGCGGCCGCACATCGGCTTCAGCGCACGCATCAGCACCTTGCGGCCCGGATCGCCGGCCGCCAGCCGCGTGATCCACCAGGGCGAGCCATAAGTCGTCACCACGCCGAACAATTTGATTTGCGTGAGCAGCGGCCGGATGCGGCCTTTGGCCAGGTCGCGCTCGAAGGCGATGCCCGGCGCCCAGACGCGGTCGAAATACCCCTTCAGCATCGCCGGCATCGAAAACCACCAATGCGGAAAGCAAAAGATCATTCCGTCGACACGGCTGAGCAGTGCGGTATGCGCCGCCACCTGGGCGCTGTCATACTGCGCCGCATAATAGCTGCGGCGTTCGGCGGCGTTCATCGCCGGGTCGAACTGCTCGCGATAGAGGTCGGTCGCCGCCACTTGATGGGCCCGATCTTCGAGCGCCGCGACGATCGTGCGGAACAGGGCGTGGTTATAGCTGTCCGTCAGCGGATGGCAGTGAACAACCTGGATCAGCATCCGCAGAGCTTCTCGATAGGCATGTGCTTTTCGAAAGGGGAACGGTTTCGAAGCCTTGTCGTCGCGCAAAGTTTGCGCCGTTGATTGCAGCAGCAGCGCAAAGCGTCAAGCCGGCGCAGCGCCGCCAAGCCTAGCAAAAGGAACGCGATTTGCGCGGTCATGGTTAGCCAGATGCGCCGAGTGCGAGCTTGGCCGCATCGGCCCCAAACGGGTGAAAATCTTTCAGAGCGGGGATAGCGCATGATGCACAGTGATCTTTATCAGCGGTCGACTAGTGGGACGACCCAACCCGCCCCGCTGCCATCCTGGGTGGTCCTGCTGAGCTCCGCGCTGGTCGCCGTCGGATTGGCGTTTCGCGCGGCCGCATCCGCGGCGGAAACTGATCGAAGGCCTGAGGCCGCGCAAACCGGCACCGCCCGGTTCGACGCCCAACGCGGCCGGTCGGCGACCAGGCCCTCCGAAATCCCCCGGCAGGGGTGGAAAGATATTCTGCTCCGCGTCTATCACGACCTGTCGGAGAATCGGATCTTATTGATCGCAGCAGGAGTCACATTCTACTTGATCCTGGCGATATTCCCTGGGATCGCCGCCCTGGTTTCGATTTATGGCCTGGTTTTCGATCCGAGGACCATGGTAGGTCACCTCGACCTGGTGGCAAGGGTGGCGCCCGGCGGGGCGGTCGATGTGCTCCGCGATCAATTGACCCGCCTCTCCCAACAGCACGGGACAGCGCTCGGCATCGGCTTTCTCGTCGGCCTCGCCGCTTCGCTGTGGTCGGCGACCGCCGGCATCAAAGCCATCCTCGACGGCTTGAACGTCGCCTACGACGAGCCGGAAAAGCGGAGCTTCATCAAGCTGAATGCGGTAGCGCTGGCGTTCACGATTGGGATGCTTGCTTTCGTCCTGCTGTTGCTTGCCGCGGTCGTGGCGGTGCCGGTCGCTCACAATTTCATGCCGCTTCCAGGGCTGACCAGCATCATCCTGAAAATCGCCAGGTGGCCGGTCCTTTTCGTCCTGGTGGCGCTCGCGCTTTCGGTTCTCTACCGATATGGTCCGAGCCGTGCCGAGCCGCAATGGCGATGGGTTACCTGGGGCAGCGGGCTCGCGACCGTATGCTGGCTCGCAGCCTCGATCCTGTTCTCGTGGTACGTCGCGAATTTCGGAAGCTACAACAAGACCTACGGCTCGCTCGGGGCAATCATCGGCTTCATGACCTGGATCTGGATATCGATCATCGTCGTGTTGCTCGGCGCCCAGCTCAATGCCGAAATCGAGCATCAGACGGCGCGGCAAAGCACCACCGGCGGGCCAAAGCCGTTGGGGGCGCGCGGGGCGAAGATGGCCGATACGATCGGGCCCGCGCAAACCTGAACAAGGCGGCCAGACGGACCAATCATCGTCCAAGACGAGCAGAAGCGAGCGAGCGTGATTGCGGAACATGAAGAGTGGCGCCCCTGATGAGTAGATCCACCTCTCTGCGGTTCGGACCGCTGACCGAGCGCATGGTCCATCTCTGCGTCGACATGCAGAATATGTTTGCCGAAGCAACGCCCTGGCACACCCCGTGGATGGCCAGGGTGCTTCCGGTCGTCGAGGAGATCGCGCGCCGGCACGCCCGGCAAACCGTCTTCACCCGGTTCGTGCCCGCGCGGAACGCGCAAGCAATGACAGGCGGATGGCGGCGGTACTATCGGCGCTGGGAGGAGATGACGCTTGAGCGCATCGACCCCCGGCTTATCGACCTGGTGCCAGCTCTGGCGCGCCTGGTCCCTCCCGCGGCGACGATCGACAAGCGCGTGTATTCCCCGTTCGTCGAGCATGACCTTACGGCATTGCTCCGTGCGCGTCGGGCGGAGGGGCTCATCATCACCGGTGCCGAAACCGATGTCTGCGTGCTGGCCACGGTCATCGGCGCGGTAGATTTTGGTTTTCGGGTGATCCTCGCCACCGACGCGATCTGCAGCTCGTCGGATGCGACGCATGATGCGCTGCTTGCCGTCTATCATGAGCGCTTTTCGGAGCAGATCGAAACCGCCGATGCCGAAACAATTCTCGCCAACTGGAATCCCGCCGCGTGAAGTCCGGAGCGCTACTGATCCGACGCAATTAAAATGCGATGCTGAAAGACCCCATGGCCCTGCTGCCGCCCGATCAGATGAACCAGCTAACGACCAAGCCGGCGCTGGCTGTGAAGATCGCGAGCGTGGTGATTGAGCCGAGGATGTTCATCAGGCTGCCATTCACCTTATCGCCCATGATCGTCCGGTTGTTTGTCATCATCATGATCAGCAGGAGCAGCGGCGGTGTCGAAAATCCCTGTACTACTCCGGCCCAGACGAGCGCCTTCATCGGGTTGAAGCCGATGAAATTCAGCGCCGCGCCGATCAATGTGAAGCCGGCGATCGCCGTGTAAAACTCTCTGGCCGCACCCGGCTTGGCGTGGAGGCTGTGCCGCCAACCGAATACTTGGGCAAGGTCGTAAGCCGCACCGGTGGTCATCACCGGCACCGCAAGAAAACCGACGCCGATGACCCCGAACAGAAAAAGCAGGCCCGCTGCATTGCCCGCCAACGGCTGCAGCGCTTGCGCCGCTTCCGCAGCGCTCTGGACGTCGATCTTCCCCGCCTTATGGAGCGTCGCCGCGGTCGACAGAATGATGAAGTACATTACAACGTTCGAGAAGATCATGCCGAGCAGGATGTCACGTCGGCTGCTCGCGAGTTCGGCTTCACTGGCACCTTTGCGCTCGGAAAGCCTGGTCCGGCCTACCGCAATCTTTTCCTCGACCTCTTCGTTCGATTGCCAGCTGTAGAGATAGGCGGAAAGGGTGGTTCCGATCACGGCAACGGTCATCATCAGGAAGTCGCGGTTGAGCTGAATCGTCGGCACCAACGTCCCGCGCAGTGTCTCGCCGAGCTCGGGCTTGGCGAACAGTGCCGCGCCGATATAGGCGAGCAGCGCCAGCGCCAGCCAGCGGAACACATTCCGGATCAGGATGTATGACCCGTAGAGCTGCAGAGCGAGGATGACGACCGCAATCGCCACTACGAGCCAAGGCACCGGAGCCGGGGCAAACAGATTGAGCGCCGCCGCCATGCCGCCGAGATCGGCGCCGGCCTCGATGGTGTTGCCGATCAGGACCCCGGCCAACGTGGGATAAAGGACCCAACGGGGGTAATAATCCTTGATCGCCCGGAATAGCCCACGCCCGGATACCTGCCCAAGCTTGGCGGACAGGTACACGACGGCAAACATCATCGGCAATGTCGCCGGGGCCGTCCAGAGAAAGGGCGCGCCAAGCTTCGCACCGGCGCTGGCGTAGGTGCCGATTGCAGACGGGTCGTCATCGGCCGCTCCGGTGATGATGCCGAGGCCGAGCGCGCGGCCGAAGCCGCGTTTCTTGCTGGCCGAATCCGGGTTTGGAGGGCGTCCTTTGACTTGGCTCACGGGACGGAACCGCGACGCCCGGCCACCCTCCAAACCATCGCTAAATCCATTATCGGTTTGATCCGATCGGAATAGGCCGCTCGATCAACATGGGCTTGATGCGCGATTGCTGCTCAGTTGATCGGACAGCGATCCGCTTTGTCTTTATCACTCCGCGGGCGGTGGAATCAGCCGCCAGTGCGGCGTGCCGCGGGCCGGTCGCGTCCGCCGCGTCAGTGAGACCGCTATTTCTTATCGATAAACCGTTCTGCCTCGTCCTTATCGCGTTCGACTTCCTCGGCCAAATCCTCGACCGCCTTGGGATCGCGCTTTTTGGCGTCGTCGATCATCCGGCGGCCCTTTTGCTCGTCGCCTTCGATGATCTTGTCGAGCCCTTCGTCGGCTATGTCGTGGGCCTGTTCGCGTTCGTCGGCCATGTCCCGCTCTCCTCCTTCGGGGTCTCCTTCCGCTGAACAAGGCGGCACAGGCCTCGTTCCATTTTCCCGCGGCAGAGACTGCGTGGGGGCCGGCACCGGCGGAGGGCGGAGAGGCGACCTCCGAAAAGGGCAGGGCAGCTGGCAAAAGGACGGGAGTGCTGCACGATGGGCTTCGCGCTGGCGCAGGCGATCCCGACCTACGTGCACCGCTGGCGGCAGCCCGCTTACGCATCCGGCAAGGTGAAGACGGCGCAGGGCGTCGCGATGCCGCGCAAGACGTGTTCGCCGAGCGGCAGCAGCGGCGTGGTGGTCAGGGCGGCGACCGCGCCCGAGATCAGCACCGACCGGCCGAGCGGCCGGCACAGCCCCTCGAGCCGGCTGACCAGGTTGACCGCGGGGCCGATCGCGGTGAAGTCGAGCCGGTCGGCGGCGCCGATATTGCCCCACAGCATCTCGCCAAGATGCAGCGCCATGCCGAAGGGCAGCGGCGGCAGCCCTTGCGCCTGCCGCACCCGATCGAGATGGGCCATGCCGGCGCGGGCGGCGGCGACCGCGCGCAGCGCCGCCTCGCAGGCCTCGGCCGGCGTGCCGGCGACCGGGAAGATCGCCAGCACGCCGTCGCCGATGAATTTCAGCACCTCGCCCCCGAAGGCGTGCACCGCCCCGGCAACGCGGTCGAACCAGGCGTCGAGGGCGGCGATCATCGCCGTGGGCTCGCTCGCCTCGGAGAGCGCGGTGAAGTCGCGCAGATCGGCAGAGAGCAGCACGGCACGGATGGTCTCCCCGGCGCCGCGGCGCAGGGCGCCCGCCTGCACCCGGGCCGCGCTGCGCCGGCCGAGATAGGCCTCGAGCAGTGCGGCCAGCGCCGCCCGCGCGGCGAGAGCGGACAGGGGTGCGGCGACAAAGCGCGCCACCTGGCGCAGCCGGGCGGCCTCGGCGGGGCCGAACGGCCGGGTTCCCGCCCAACCCAGCTCCGGACCGTCCGGCCCGGGACTCGCCAGCCCTGGACCGATGAACCCCTGGCCGACGGTGTCCTGCTGCACCGGGCCGAGCTCGGCCAGCCAGTCACGGCCGGCTTGGCCGGTCGGCCCGCCGGCAAAGCCCAGCGCCTCGATCACCGCCCCGGTCTCCGCCCGCCATAGCCAGGTGCGGCGGGCGATGATCGGATGCGGCACCGCCAGGGTCAGGGCGCCGCCGGCCAGCGGCAGCCCGTCGGCCAACAGGCGGCCGCCGAGCTCGGCAAGGAACCGGTCGGGGCTGGGCGAGGCGCCGGCGTCGTCCACCAGCCAGGCGAGAGGCCCAGGCAAAGCCATTGGCAAATCCATGCCGCGATCATGCCGCCACGGCCCCTCGCCTGTCATCCGCGCCGCGGCGCGCGAAGCGGACACCCAGAGCTTGCCCCCTGTTCGGGCCAGGGGCAGCCTCTGGCTGGAACAGGGGCAACATCCAGCCCGACATACGTGATACGATCTGCGATGACCCGTCTCCGATGCGTGAGGCTCGGCGCCGGCCAATCCGGCGCAACCCTCGCGACCTGGATACTGCGAGTCGGGTCCCTCCCGCTTTCAGGCAGACATCTGGTCCAGTGATCAGCGCATCGAGGCTGCCTCGCCGTTGCCGATGCCGGCGGCGATCCGGTCGGCGAAATCGCCGATGGCGCGGCTCATCGTCGCCGCGAGCGCGGCCGTGTCGGAGCCGGAGGCCGGCTCGACGATCGTCGCATCGCTGGGGGTGCCGACCACGGCAGCGTTCTTGCCCAGCGTCTCCCAGCCGGCCTCGAGCGTCACCCGGCCGGATTTGTCGGCGTCAAAGCGCAGGAGATCGACCGCTATGGTCAGATTGGCCGGGGCTGCCGAACTATTGTCGACCATCGCCACGCCGGGCGGCAACCGGGAGCGCAGATCGGCCGCGAGCACCCGCCGGACCATCTCGTCGAGCGGGCCGGCCCAGCGCTCGTTCTCGGCATAATCGAGCTGGTTCGGGCCGATGCGCCGGGCGATTTGCGGCCGGTCGAGCGCCCCCGGCAGCTTGACCGCCCCGATCGCGACCGTGGTGGCGCCGGCCAGGGTTTCCGCTCCCGGCCGAATGGTCGGCGGCTGCGGGGTCAGCACATAGTAATGGCTCGGAGCCGAGCTGCACGCCGCGAGCAGGCCGGCCAGCGCCAGCACCGGCGGCAGCTTCACCGCGAGGCCTCGGCAGGCTTGCCGGTGATCAGGGATTCCGGGTGGCGCTCGAGATAATCGGCGAGCACCCGGATCGAGCGCGCGGCGTCCTTCAGCTCGCCGAGGGTCCGCGCCAAATCATTGCTCGCGGCCGGGTCGTTGCCGAGGATCATCAAGGTCGCTCTGAGCTGCGCGGCGGCGCCGTTGAGCCGCTGCAGCAGCGGCCCGACCTGAACATCGGCGGTCCTGGTCAACCGTTCGGTGTTGGCCAGGGTCAGGTCGAGATTGTGCAGCGAGCGCTTGACGTCGGGCCGGGCGATCAGGCTATCGGCATGGCCGACCATCAGCCGGATCTGCCCGACCAGCTGGTCGAGCGGCAGGGCGGCGAGCTTGTTGATCAGCCGGTTGGCCGAGCGCGTGACCTGTGCAACGCCGCTCGATTGTACCGTCGGCAGCTCGGGGTCGAGCCCAACTCCCGCGACCTTTGCCGGGGCCGCGCCGGGAACAAAGTCGAGCTCGATCGCGCGTTGGCCGGTCAACAGGTTGGCGGTCACCAGCTGGGCGCGCAGCCCCTTGGCGACGAGCTGCTCGAACATCCGGTTGGTGGCGGCAGTCGGGTCCTTGGACATCGTATCGAGGCTCCGGCCGCCAACCTTGATCCGATGCGGCGCCACCTCGATCGTCACCGGCTCGCGGATCGTGTCGGCCGCCGGGTCGTATTCGAGCCGCATCGCGGTGACCTCGCCGATCGGCAAGCCGCGCAAATCGACGGGGGTCCCGACCGTGACGCCGCTCAAGGAATCCGGGAAGTTCAGCTGATAAGGGACGTGGACCGGCTCGGCCGCCTCGTCGGCAGCCTTTTCGTCGGCATAAAGCCGGAACGTCGAACCGGGCGGGCTGGGCGGTCGGGTGAGCGCCTCGTCCGGAGTGTCGAACACGATGCCGCCCGAGACGATGGTCAATAACGGCGCGGTGGCCAGCTTCACACCCTCGGCCCCGATCGAGACGTTCAACCCGGACGCCACCCAGAAACGGGTGTCGGGATGGATCAGCGCCGGGTGCGGCGCATAGATGAAAATGTGCACCGCGACCGTGCCGTCGCGGTCGGAGAGCTTATGGCCGGTGACCTCGCCGACCTGGCTCCCGTGGTAGTAGACCGGCGACTGGTCGCTGATCTCGGCGAGCTTTTTGGCGACCAGCGTGTAGACCCGGCCGCTGACGAGGCCTTCCCTGGGCGGCGGGGTGTCGAGCCCGGCAAAGCTGTCGGCGCCCGGTGCGCCGTTGCCCGGCAGCATGCCGATATAGGGGCCGGAGAGGACAGTCCCCAGACCCGTGATCCCGCCCAAGCCGATGCGCGGCCGGACCACCCAGAATTTGCTGTCGGCGCGCAGCAACGGCTCGGCGCCGCGGGTCATTGCCGCAGTGACGAGCGCGCGCGAGCGATCGGGAGTGAGCCCGACCTTGGTGACGTGGCCGAGCTCGACGGCCTTGTAGCGGATCGTCGTGCGCTCCGCCTCGATTCCCTCGGCGGTCTCGAAGGTGATCGTGATTGTCGGCCCGCGCTCGATCAGCGCGCGAAAGCCGAGCCAGCCGGCGATGATCAGCGCCACCAGCGGAACTGCCCACACCCAGGGCAGGCCGGCCCAGCCGCCGGGCTCGGGCGGCGGCGGCGCCTCGGGAACCGGCCCCGACGGATCCGAGCCGCTCACCCGTGCCTCCTGGCCAACGCCGCGTCCCACATCAGGCGAGGGTCAAAGACGCGGGTGGCGACCATCGTTGCGGCGACGACGGCGGCGAAGCAGGCAATGCCCGGCCCCGGCGCAATCGTCGTCAGGTTCCCGAACTGGACCAGCGCCACCAATATCGACACCACGAACACATCGATGTTCGACCATCGGCCGATAAAGTTAATGAAGCGATAAAGCGCCGTTCTTGGCCGCAGCAAGGAAGCCGCACGCAACCGCACCGCGATCAGAAACCAGGTGAGCCCGGCGAGCTTCAGCCCCGGCACAATGATCGAGGCGACCAGGACCAGAAGCGCCAGCGGCCACAATCCCGCGGTCGCCAGATCGCGCACGCCGCCCAATATCGTGTACGGATCGGTGCGGCCAAAGCGGGTGATGGTCAGCACCGGCAACAGATTGGCTGGCACATAGAGAATGTAGCCGGCGGTGGTCAAGGCGGCGGTGGCGGCGAGGCTGCCGGTGCGGCGCGGCGTCAGGCGGGCAGCGCAGCGTGGGCAATTCCGTGGCGCCGCACCGGCGGTGCCCACTCCAATGACGAGGTCGCAGTCGAGGCAGAGCACCCAGGCGTCGCCAGGCGCGGGCGCGTATTTCGCCGGGTCGCCGAGCGCGCCCCAGACCCGTTGGCGGCCGAGCGATTGCTCGATCAGGATCTGCGCCAGAACCAGCGCCGCCAGCGCGTATCCGCCGGCGGCAATCGCCACGCGGACGCCGGTCAACTGGTCAAGCCGCGTATAGGCCACCACTGCGCCGAGCAGATAGACGTCGAGCATGCTCCACGGGCGCAGACGCAGCACGGCTCGCCACAGCCCGGCGATCTTGCGGCGGCGACGATCGGCCTTGGGCGCGGCGGCGTTGAGCCAGCCGAGAGCGGTCGCGACCAGGCCGATGCTGAGCGCCGGGATCAGCAGCGCGATCAGCGCGACCAGAACCCCGACGGCCGAGATGCCGCCGCCGTAGCCGGCAAGCGCCACCACGCCGCTGGCGATCCGGCCGCTGCGCCGGTCGCCGGTCAGGCTGATGTCGAACAGCGGAAAAGCGTTGGCGAGCACAAAGAGGATCACCGCGGTCGCGGCGAAAGCGAAGAGATCGGCGAGGCCGATTACGGAGCGGCGCCACAGGCGCGCGCCGCAGCGCCGGCAGGAAACCCAGCGCCGCCGCAGCACACCGGCATCGGCGCGGTGGAGCTGGCCGCAGTCGCGGCAGGCGAGAAGGGTGTCGGTCATGCCAAGGTGCGAGGATCCGGTGCGCGCTCAGGCGCTAACACCTGGCCGCCGGGATTGGGTCCGGGATTGCGTTCCGCTGCCCGCCGCACTATATCTGCGCGGTCGGTTCACCGACTATGGCGATACACGGCTTGCGAAATAAGCGTTGCGGACCCGGGGGCAGTACCCGGCGCCTCCACCACCGCCCCGGCACTCCCGAGGGCGCGTTCTGCGGGGGCGAAACAGGCTCGACGCGCGTAGTAAAGGTAAGATCCGTCGCCCGGCATGATACCGCCGTTATCGGGTCACAATCTAGCTGCGAACGACAACTTCGCAACAGAGGCGCTCGCGGCCTAACCCCTAGCGGGGTAACAGCCTAGAGCAAATCGCGGTTCGAGGGGCACCGGGCAACAGAAGCCCCTCACTCGCCGGTTCCGCTCCTTCCGCCCCGCTCCAGCAAGCGAGCCGCCACAGATGGCCCAGGACCTCTTCCCCTACGACAAGATGGTCGAGACGGCGCTGCGCGGCGTCGCGCGGCAGGCGCTGGCGATCGCCGCCCGCGACGGTTTGCGCGGCGGGCATCATTTTTACATCGGGTTTGGCACCACTGCTGCCGGGGTCGAGCTGCCGCCCCAGCTTCTGGCAAAATACCCGGAAGAGATGACGATCGTCCTGCAGCACCAGTTCCGGGGCCTGGAGGTCGGCGAGGAAGCGTTTTCGGTGACCTTGAGCTTCAGCAGCCGGTCGGAACGGTTGACCATCCCGTTTGCCGCGATAACCACCTTTGCCGACCCCTCGGTCAAGTTCGGGCTGCAGTTCGAAGCACCGGCGCCGACGGCAGAGGCCCCGATGCCCGCTGCGGCGCTCCCCGCCGGCCAGACTGCCCGAGGCGGGCAGCAGGAGCCTGGACGACAGGAGGCGCCGCGGCAGGAGGCCGAGATCGTTACCCTCGACCGGTTCCGCAAACGCTAGCCTCGCTTGACGCAGGCGTGTAACAGGCGTGTAAACGGCGATCCTGCGGCCGATTTTGCCTGCTCGATGCGCGGGCTGATTTGATTGCGGAGCGACTTTATGAGCGACATTGCGTTTCGCGAGCTGTTTCCGCTCGGCGCCGACGACGCGCCCTATCGCAAGCTCAGCGGTGATCATGTGTCGCTCGGCAATTTCGAGGGGCGGCGCATCGTCAAGGTGATGCCCGAGGCGCTGACCCTGCTCGCGGCGCAGGCCTTCGCCGACAGCGCCCACCTGCTGCGCCCCGGCCATCTCGCCTCGCTGCGGGCGATCCTCGACGATCCGCAAGCGTCTGCGAACGACCGGTTTGTCGCCTTCGACCTGTTGAAGAACGCCAACAATGCCGCCGGCCGGGTGCTGCCGATGTGCCAGGACACCGGCACCGCGATCGTCATGGGCAAAAAGGGCCAGCAGGTGTGGACCGAGGGCGATGATGCGGCAGCGCTGTCGGCCGGCATCCGCCGCACCTACACCGAGGCCAATCTGCGCTACAGCCAAGTGGCGCCGCTGTCGATGTACGAAGAGGTCAACACCGGCGACAATCTGCCGGCGCAGATCGATCTCTACGCCGAGCCCGGCGACGCCTATAAATTCCTGTTCATCGCCAAGGGCGGCGGCTCGGCCAACAAGAGCTTTCTCTATCAGCAGACGAAAGCGGTGCTGAACCCCAAAGCCCTGCTCAAATTTCTCGACGACAAGGTGCGCACCCTCGGCACCGCGGCCTGCCCGCCCTACCACCTCGCGATCGTCATCGGCGGCACCTCGGCCGAGATGAATTTGAAGACCGTCAAGCTCGCCAGCTGCCGCTATCTCGACAGCCTGCCGGGCGAGGGCAACCGCTGGGGCCAGGCCTATCGCGACCGCGGCTTTGAGGAGGAGGTGCTGGAGTTGACCCGCGGCCTCGGCATCGGCGCGCAGTTCGGCGGCAAATATTTCTGCCACGACGTGCGGGTGATCCGCTTGCCGCGCCACGGCGCCAGCCTGCCGATCGGGATCGGCGTCTCGTGCTCGGCCGACCGCCAGATCCTCGGCAAGATCACCGCGGACGGCGTCTTTCTCGAAGAGCTAGAAGAGAATCCGGCGCGCTTCCTGCCCGAGATCGACGACGCCGTGCTCGGCGGTGAAGTGGTGCCGATCGACCTAGCGCGGCCTATGGACGAGATCCGCCGCACCCTCTCGCGCTATCCGATCAAGACGCGGCTGAGCCTAAGCGGGCCGCTGATCGTGGCCCGCGACATCGCGCATGCGAAGCTGCAGGAGCGGCTCGACCGCGGCGAGGGGCTCCCCGATTATGTCAAAAACCATCCGATCTATTACGCGGGCCCGGCCAAGACGCCGCAGGGCTACGCCTCGGGCTCGTTCGGCCCGACCACGGCCGGGCGCATGGACAGCTATGTCGATGCGTTCATGGCGGCGGGCGGCAGCTTTGTCACCCTCGCCAAAGGCAATCGCGGCGGCGAGGTGCGCGAGGCCTGCCGGCGGCACGGCGGCTTTTATCTCGGTTCGGTCGGCGGCGCGGCGGCGCGGCTGGCGCTCGAATGCATCCGCAAGGTCGAGCTGCTGGAATATCCCGAACTCGGGATGGAAGCGGTCTGGCGCATCGAGGTCGCCGACTTCCCGGCCTTTATCGTTATCGACGATAAGGGAAACGATTTCTTCTCGGCGCTTACCTGAGCACGAAGCAGCTCCGGCGGGAGTGGGGGCCTCTGGTTGGCGCAGAATGGCGGAGTGCCACCGGAGGGCCTGGTCGAGGCCCTCGCGCGCGGTGAGACAGGTGCCTGGAAGGACTTTGTTCGACGCTTTGCCGGGCTCGTGACTGCCGCGGTGCGCGGGGTCGCGCGCGATCCGAACGAGATCGAGGATTTAGTGCAAGAGGTCTTTGTGCGGCTGTGCCGGAACGATTTCCGCCTGCTGCGCAGCTATGACCCGACGCGCGCCGGGCTGTCGACCTGGATCACGATCGTAGCGCGCAGCACCGCCCGCGATGCGATGCGCCGGCGCCGGCCGGTGGCGGTGCCGATTGAGGCGGTGCCGGAAGGAGTGCTGGCCGTCGATCCGGTCCTGCCGGCTGCCCGGCTCAAGCTGCCGGAGGCGCTACTGTCGCCGCGCCAGCGCGAAATCCTGACCATGCTCTATGATCGCGAGATGGAGGTCGCCGAGATCGCCGCGGCGCTGGGCATCGACCCGCAGACCGTTCGCAGCGCCCATCACAAGGCGATGATCAAGCTGCGGGCCCATTTCAAGGCCGAAGCGATATGAGGCTTCGCACCAGCAGGTTGCGGGGATGCCCGGGGCCGTGTCTGCTTAGATCTGCGGAGAGAACGGTGCGATGAGTCGAGCCGACGAGAAAATGGGCAAACCGGCGAACTTTGAATCGGACCTCGCGGTGTGGCGATATTGCCGCGCTATCGACGCGCCCGAGGACGAAGCGGAGCGCTTTCTCGATCTTGCCGGCTTCGCCGACGACTTGCTGGAAGAGGAGGAGCGGGAGCGCATCGGGTTCCTGCTGGGCTGCGATCCGGCGGCCGCGGCCGATGTCGCCGCAGCGCGGATGCTCTCGGCGAGCAGCGGCGCAGCACCGGCCGCGGACGAGCACAGGATCGCCGGCATCATCGCCCGGGCGGACGCGCTTGGCGACGATGCCGCCCGCGCGCCCGTGCGCGTGCTGCCGTTCCGAACCGCTCCGCCGCCTTCAATTCTGCACCGCTTCGCCCAATGGGGCAGCCTCGCCGCCGCGATCGTCGTGGCCAGCTGGCTCGGCTTCACCATGGGCAGCGGCGCCTCGTCGATGCTGAGCCAGCCGTCGCAAGCCGCCAGCCAGACCAACGAAGCGAGCTTTCTGCCCGAGCTGCTCGACCCCAGCACCGGCTTTCTGCGCGACTTGGTCGAGGGGCAGCAGACGTGACCCTCGCCCATGCCGTGGCCCAGAGTGGAACGCGCCGGCATTTTTTGCGAACGGTGCTGGCGCTGTCGCTGGCGCTCAACCTGTTTTTTGTCGTCGGCGCTCTGTGGATCCGGGTTCATGCGCCGGCGCCGCCGATAACCCCCGAGCAGCGCCTCGAGCAAATGGGCACCGAGCTGGGGCTGGACGCCCAGCAGCGGCGGGCGTTTGCGGATTACTCGCAAGCCATGCGGCAGCGCCTGCAATCGATGCACCAGGCGATTGGGCCGCTAATCTCTCAGGCGTGGTCGGAAGTGGCCAAGCCGCAGGCCAACGAGACCAGGATCATGCAACTGCTCGATCAGGCCGGGCAAAAGCACCGTGCCTTCGCTGGCCAGCTGACGACGACAACCCTGTCGTTTTTGGCGACGCTGTCGCCCGAGCAACGCAGTAAATTCGTCGAGCTCGCCCGCCACGGGCCGCGGCCCTGGTCCGCGCCACACCCTCACGGCGAGGCCCGCTGAGCCGCTCCGGCAAGACCGGGTCAGCCGCTTTGCCGTATCCGCTTTCGACCCGGCCGCGTGCAGCATTGCGCTCGCTGATCTGCGGCGCGCTCCTCGCCTTCGCCCCGGTCGCACCAGTCAAAGGAGCAAGCCCCGCGGCCGGGGGGCGGTCGCTGGTGATGTCGGATATTCATTTCGATCCGATGGCGCAGCCGCAGCTGGTCGATCGGCTGGCGGCAGCCGAGCCCGAGGCGTGGCAGGCGATTTTCGCCGGCAGCCCCAGCCGCAGCCCGAGCCGATACGGCAGCGACACCAATTGGCCGCTGCTGAATTCCGCGCTGCGGCAGATGACGCAAACGCTGCCGCGACCGGCCTTCGTGCTGCTTCCTGGCGATTTTCTCGCACACCGATTCCGCAATAAATTCAATGCTGCGGCGCGTGCCCACTCGGACGCCGATTATCGCGGCTTTGTGCGCAAGACAATGCTGTTCTTGGCTTTGCGGGTGGAGCAAGCGTTTCCGGAGACGCCGATTCTGCCGGTGCTTGGCAACAATGACGAAGATTGCGGCGATTACCGGCTGCAGCCCGATGGGCCGTTTCTCGCCGACACCCTGCCGATCGTTCGCACGCTTGTCGGCGCCGCCGGCCGCGAGCCCGGGTTCGGGCGCGATTGGACCAGCTACGGCAATGCCGCGGTGACCGTGCACGGGTTGCGCGTGCTGCTCGCCAACACCGTTTACTTTTCTCGGAACTACCGGAACGCATGCGGTTCCCCGTCGGGCGCCGATCCCGGCCGGGCGACCATGGGTTGGCTTGCGAGCGAGCTTGCCGCCGCGCGGCGCGCGCATCAGCCGGTATGGCTCGTCTATCACATTCCACCCGGCATCGACGGCTACGCGACCTGGCACCGAGGGTCATGCCCCGACACGGCGATCCCGATGTGGGCCGACCGCTATGCCCGGCCGTTCGCCGCTCTGCTGCAACGCTACCGCGAGACGATCGTCGCGAGCTTTGCCGGCCATACTCATATGGACGATTTCCGCCTGGTCGGGCGCGGCGGCAGCTATTTCGGCTTTGTTGTGCTGACGCCGGCGCTGAGCCCGATTTTCGGTCAGAACCCGGCCTACCGCAGCCTCGTCTTCGGGGCCGGCGGCATCATTCTCGACCAGACCACCTATGATCTGAGCAATCTCGCCAAAGCCGGCGCCGATATCGCACCACGATGGCAGGCGGAATACACCTTTACCCGGGAGTGGCGGCTGCCGCGCGTCAATCTGCCGAGCCTCGAGCGGCTCTATCGGATGATCACGACCGTGCCCGAAGATCGCCGCCGCTGGCATGACCTCTACCCGGTGTCGAGCCCGGTCTTCTGGACTTTGAACGGTGGTGGCGGCGACCCGGTCCGCGCCTTTGACTGCGCCACTGGGCACGTTCCGATCGCCGATTTTGAACAATGCTGGTGCGGCAACGGCCGATAGTCCCCCCGCTACTTGGTCCCGAACAGGCGGTCGCCGGCGTCGCCGAGGCCGGGCAGGATGTAGCCGTGCTCGTCAAGGCAGCGGTCGAGCGCGGCGGCGACGATCGTCACCTCGGGAAAGATGTCGAGCACCTTGTCTACTCCTTCGGGGGCCGCCACCAGGCAGACGATCTTGATCGAGCGCGCGCGCAGCTCAACAAGACGCGAGACCGCCGCCACTGCCGAGTTGCCGGTGGCCAGCATCGGATCGACCAGGATCGCGTCGCGCTCGGCCAAGTCGTCCGGGAGCTTTAGATAGTATTCGATCGCCTGCAAGGTCCGGGGATCGCGGTAGATGCCGATATGCCCGACCCGCGCCGACGGCAACAGGTCGAGCATGCCATCGAGAATGCCGTTGCCGGCGCGCAGGATCGAGACGAGGCAGAGCTTTTTGCCGGCGAGCAGCGGGAACGCGCCATGCTCGAGAGGGGTGTCGATTTCGACCGGCTCGAGCGGCAATTCGCGGGTTGCCTCGTAGGCCAAGAGCAGCGCGATCTCGCGCAGCAACCGGCGGAACTCGGCGGTCGAGGTCTCGCGGTCGCGCATCAGCGACAGCTTGTGCTGGATCAATGGGTGGCCGACGACGGTAAACCTTTGATCCTGAGTCACGGCGGCACTCCTCAAGGCTGGACCAAGTGAAATTCAGCTGCACCGGCCGAAGCTGCTCTCTGCCTCGCGGCCGATCACGACGAGGCCACGCTTGAACCGCGGAACATTCGTTCCGGCGCGGCCGTTTACCCGGCGCTGCTCGCCACACCGATCGGAGACGCGCACAGCTCCCTTCCGCAAAGCTTGCCGAGATTGCATGGAATGCCGTGTGACAGCCACGATCGCGAGGTGACGGCGTGTCCGATGCGATCGTCCACCATGTCCTCGCGACCTGGGGATATTACGCCGTTTTCGCGTTCAGCGCGCTGGAAGGCTTCGGGCTGTTTTTCGTCCCGGGCGAAACCATGCTGATCGCGGCCTCGATCGCGGCCGGCGTCTTCGCCAGAGGCGCCGCTCACCTCGAAATCGTTCGGGTGCTGGTCTGCGCCGGCTGCGGCGCGATTCTCGGCGGCAATTTCTCGCTCTGGGTCGGCCAAAAGCTGGGTTTTCCGTTTTTCGATCGCCACGGCACTACGTAAATCTGGATCTGAAAAGATTAAAATTTGTTCAATACCTCTATCTTCGATACGGCGGCCGATCGTCATTTCGAGCGGAGCGAAGCAACCTCGACGCGCCGGCATACGCCAGGATCGGGATTGCTTCGTCGCCTGGCTTCTCGCAATGACGGGATGAGTTCCTAAAACAAGGTGCCGTCGGTGATGATGTTCAGCGGCGCACAGCCGTCCGGCCGGCGCTCGAACGCGATTTCGCGGCCCGCGGCCCAGCTGCCGCCTTCGAGCACGCAGGCGAGCGGCAAATCTCGCGCGGTCTTGCCGAGCCGCTCGCGCACAAGCGGCGCCAAGCGATCGAGCAACGCCACCGTCAACGCGCGCCATTCGACGACGGGCTCGCTCGACGCATCGAGCCATCGGGTCATCAGGCCCGGATCGCATGGCACGAGAATGCCGAGGTCGACGAAAAGCCCGCCATTGCGGTATTCGGCAAGCCCGGTCAGCCCATCCAGCTGCTCGATCCGCACCCCCGCTGCTCGCAGCGGCTCGACCAACGAATAGGCGAGCCATTGCGAGAGCTTATGAAACGGCACGAGCCCGTCGCCCGGAACCGCGCGGTGCCGGCCGCAATCGCCGAGCGGCACGGTGCCGAGGCTGATTCGGTGAGGCCAGATAGCACCCAACGCCTCGAGCAGGGTGCGCAGGATTTCGGCGGCGGAAAGCGGCTCGCCAAGTTGCAGCCACCGGTCATAGAGATGGCCCGGCTGTGCCGGCGAGGCGAACATGGCCGGATTGGCGATGCACGCTTCCCCGAGGCGGCGCAGCAGGGCCGCCCGTGCCTCGAGGCCGAGCAGCGGGTTGCAAGGGCCATGCTGAAGGGCGCGGCCAAGCACTTCCGGGGTGATCACCCGCAACGCCGAGGCGTCGGCGCGCCACGGGTCGCCCGGATCGGCGGAAAACACCCCCCGCTGCATCGCCCGCAGGCTCGCCACTGCCAACCCTTCGGAGCGGTGCAGCACGCACCCGGTTTCCGCCTCGCGGTAGTGCCACCCCGGCCCGGCGCCGGCGTCGAGCAGCACCGAGACAAAGGCGAGGTCGATGCGGGCGCGGGTGGCCTCAGCGGTATCGGCATCGGGTGCGATCAGCGCGGCGCGGTCGATGCCCCCCGCCGAGAAATGCCGCCACCGGCTGTGACAGGGGACGGCGAGATCGGGATAGCGCCGCCGGGTGATCGCCGCCACCCGGTCGGCGGCTTCGCCAAGGCGGGCGCATTCGAGCCGGAAGTACTGGGTCTCGCCGCGCTCGGCCGCGGCAAAGACAATTTCGCAGCGCTCGCGCACCGCCGCAGCGCTGAGCAACGCCTTCGGATCGGCGAGCCCGTCACTCGCCGAGCGCACGGCCCTTGACGCTGTGCAGTTCCGCCGCGTCCGGGATGCCCGACGGGGCAAAATACCCGGCCGCCTTCTTGGCCTCGATCTCGACCGATGCGTCGAGCGGGATCAGCCCGTCCGGGATCGCGACCTGCTCGACCACCGCGATCCCCTGGGCCTCGAGCGCTGCTCGCTTGAGGTTCGACATCGACACCCAGCGGTCGATGCGGCGAATGCCGAGCCAATGGAGCACGTCCGGCATCAATTCCTGAAAGCGCAGGTCCTGCACCCCGGCAACGCATTCGGTGCGCTGAAAATAGGTGTCGGCGCGGTCGCCGCCGGGCTGGCGCTTGCGCGCATTGTAGACGAGGAATTTGGTGACCTCGCCAAGCGCGCGCCCCTCCTTGCGGTTGTAAACGATGACCCCGACCCCGCCCTGCTGCGCGGTCGCCGCACACACCTCGATCCCGTGCGCCAGATAGGGGCGGCAGGTGCAGATATCCGAGCCGAACACGTCCGAACCGTTGCATTCGTCGTGCACGCGGCAGGCGATGACCGTCTCCGGCGCGGCGATCCGATCGACGTCGCCAAACAGATAGACCGTTGTCCCCCCGATCGGCGGCAGCAGCACTTCGAGATCGGGCCGGGTGACGAGCTCGGGAAACATGCCGCCGGTTTCCTCGAACAAACTGCGCCGCAGGTCGCTTTCGGCTACGCCAAAGCGCGCGGCCAGCCCCGGCAGGTGCCAGACCGGGTCGATCGCCGCCTTGGTGACGCGGATTTCGCCGTTATCGAGCAGCACCTCCCCATCGGGGCGGAGCCTGCCTTCGGCGATCAGCTGGCGGATTTCGGGCATGGCGATGCGAGCGGTGGTGATCGCGATGGTTGGCCGCGCATCGATCCCAGCCCGGATCGCCGCGGCGAAAATCTCGCCGACGAGATGACCCCAAGGATCGAGCGACACGATCTTGGCTGGATCTCCCCAAGCCGGACGAGGCGTGATCAAGGCGGCGGGAGCGGTGTCGGTCAGATCGGGGCGGTGATCGCGCGCCAAGGCTTTGGTCGCCACCGCCAGCGCGCGATAAAGTCCATAGCTTCCGGAATACGAGCCGATCGCGTTGCGCAGGGTCGGATCGGCCGGGCTCGCCACCACCGGCCCGCGGTCGGCGGGGTCGGCCGCACCCCAATGCAGCCGGACAGCGCCCTGGCCCGCGCTTCCCGGATGGGAGGTGAGCCGGATGTGGCGCGGGATCATGTGCTCCATATTGCTATCCGCGGGCGGCAGCCGAAGTGATGTAACGTAGGTGTCGGAGCCCGGGATCGCAACTCGCCGTAACGGAGCAACAAACAATCTGGAGAAGCCGGCGCCGGGGGAAACCCGCAATTGAACCTGCCGGGCTGCTCGGCGTTCTAGGGGGAGACTGTCCCTGCAAGAGACCACAAAGGAAATCGAGATGAAATTGATGCTGTTGCCGGCCGCCTTCGCATTCCTGCTCGCCGCCGGCTCCGCCATGGCGCCGCCGGCTCAGGCCAAAGGCTGCATAAAGGGCGCCGTCGTCGGCGGTGTTGCCGGGCATTATGCCCACCATCACGCCGTGCTCGGCGCCTTGGGCGGCTGCGTCGTCGGCCACCACCTGGCTACTAAGCATGCGCGTGAGGAACGGGAGCAGCGGCAGCAACAGGAGGGTTCGAGCGGCTACGGCGAGTCGAGCTCTTACAGCGGCCATTGATCGCCGCCGTTGAGCACCTGTCACGGCAACTTGATCGGTAGGAACGGATGCTCGAACAGGCGGAATAGTATTAAGCTGGGCGCCGCACACCGCCGTCAGGGCGCCCAGCCATGGACCCGCGCAAATTCCAGGACCCGTCACAAACCGCCAACGGCGAGAAGCGCGCGCAGGTCGCGTTGCGGGGGCTAGAGACGCTATGGTTCAACACCGGGACCTTGTGCAACCTGACCTGCGGACACTGCTATATCGAATCGTCGCCAAAGAATGATCGGCTGGCTTACCTGAGCGCCGCGGAAGTCGCCGAATTTCTCGACGAGATTCAAAAGAGCGGACTGCCCACAGCGCTGATCGGCTTCACCGGCGGCGAGCCGTTTATGAACCCCGAGCTGCCGGCGATGCTCGACGAGGCGCTGTTGCGCGGCTTTGACGCGCTGGTCCTGACCAATGCGATGAAGCCGATGGCCAAGCGTCAAGCGGCATTGCTGCGGCTGCAGGCGCGTTATGGGGATCGGCTGACGATCCGCGTCTCGATTGATCATTACGGCCGGCTAGTTCACCAGCAGGAACGCGGCCGGCGCAGCTGGCAGCCGACCATCGACGGGCTGTTGTGGCTGGCGCGCAACGGTTTTGCGCTGCATGTGGCAAGCCGTCGGTTGTCGGGCGAATCGGAAGCGGAGATCCGCGCCGGCTTTGCCCGGCTGTTCGCGACGCTCGGGGTCGCGATCGACGCCGGCGACCCGGTGCGGCTGATGGTCTTTCCCGAAATGGACACCGACGCCGAGGTTCCCGAAATCACCGAGGCGTGCTGGGGCATCCTCGGCAAATCGCCGCAGAGCGTCATGTGCGCAAGCGCGCGCATGGTCGTCAAACGCAAGGGTGCGCCGCGCCCGGCGGTGCTGGCCTGCACCTTGATTCCCGATGACGAACGCTTCGAGCTCGGCCCGACCCTGGCCGAGGCCAGCCGTGCGGTGCCGCTCAACCATCCGCATTGCGCCAAATTCTGCGTGCTCGGCGGTGGGGCCTGCAGCCGCGGCTGACGGCTTGGACGACCATCCGTGACCGACCGCTTCGTCATATGATGCTGCCCGGTCCGGTCAGGCTCAGCGCCGCCGTTTGCTGGATGACCTCTGTCGAGCCATCCCAGATCATGCGCAGCGCGACCAAAGTGATGATGCCGAGCCCGACCCACGAAATCCAAAAATGGCGTTTGAGCAGGCGCGCGATATAGTTGGAGGCGACCCCCATCAGCGCCACCGAAAGGATCAGCCCAAACCCTAGCACCCAGAAATGGGCGCGCGCGGTCCCGGCCACCGCGAGCACGTTGTCGAGCGACATCGACACGTCGGCGAGCACGATCCGGATCAGCGCCCGGCGCGCGCCGTCGTGCCGGACCGGGCGCCCGCATCCCTCCACTGCTGCTGTCGCCGCCGGCTGCCCGCGGCTCCGGGTCTCGCGCAGCTCGCGGTACATCTTCCACGAAACCCACAACAGCAGCACGCCGCCGGCCAAGGTCAGCCCGATGATCTCGAGCAGCTGAGCGGCGAAATAGGCGAACAGGATGCGCAGCAGGGTGGCGATCGCGATGCCGAGCACGATCACCCGCCGGCGCTGCTCGGCTCCCAGGCTGGCGGCCGCTATGCCGACGACGATGGCGTTGTCGCCCGCGAGCACGACGTCGATGATGACGACCGACAGCAGCGCGCCGAGTTGATTGACGCCGATAAGCACCCTGGCGAAATAAGCACGCGTTCCGCCAAGATCGAGAGTCGCCCGATGCCGAGACTCGGTGTTTCGTGCCCAGCGGCGCGGCTCTCCGCCTTCTACGCCGCGGCGTTTTTGGTGACCGGCGCCCAGCTGCCGTTCTGGCCGGTCTGGCTTGCCGCGCGCGGCCTCGGCGCGAGAGAAATCGCCAGCATCTTCGCCGCGGCGAGTTGGGCGAAGGTGATCGCGACGCCGGCGATCGGCGCCCTCGCCGACCGAATCGGGCGACGGCGGATGATGGCTGCGCTCGGCACGACGGCGCTGGTTGCCTATCTGGGGATGTGTGGCCCGCCGACGGGTTCTGGCCCTTGCTGCTGCTCAATCTCGCCGCGCTGACCGCGCAATCGGCGCTGATGCCGCTGGGCGACACGGTGACCCTGGCGCTCTCCCGCACGGGAGGGCTCGATTACGGCCGGATCAGAGCGTGGGGCTCGGTCAGCTTTATCCTGGCCTCGCTCGCCGCCGGCACCGTCCTCGCTCATACCTCGGGCGAGCAGGTCTTGCCGCTGGTGCTGGGCGCCTCGGCGGTGCTGATGATCGCCTGCTGCGGGGTTCCCTCCGGCGACAGTCTTACGCGGCGCGGATCAGAGGAGGTGGCGCGCCGCCCGGGAATAGCCCAGCTTGCCGGCGATCCGCGGTTCTGGGGCTTTGTCACCACCGCCGCGGCGCTGCAGGCGAGCCATCAGCTCTATTACGGCTTCGGCTCGCTCTATTGGCGCTCGCTCGGACTTTCCGACGCGACGATCGGCTGGCTTTGGGCCGAGGGCGTGACCGCCGAGATCCTGCTGTTCTGGCAAGGCCGTCATCTGCTCCAGCATCTGCGCCCGACCGGATTGTTGGCGCTCGGCGGACTTGCCGGCGTCATCCGCTGGAGCCTTGCCGGGCTCGTCGTCTCGCTGCCGGCGATCGCCGCGCTGCAGCTGCTGCACGCCCTGACCTTTGGCGCGAGCTATCTCGGGGCCATGCATTATCTGTCGCGCGCAGTCCCGCCTCCGGCGGCCGCGAGCGCGCAAACGCTGTTCGCCGCCGCGTCATCCGGCATCGGCGGCCTGGTCATGATCGCGGCCGGTACGCTTTATGCCGATTGGGGCGGGCATGCCTATCTGTTCATGGCGCTGCTTTCCGCCGCCGGCCTGGCCGGCGCGCTGCGGCTGCGGCGCGCAGTTACCGTTTAGCCAGCCGCCGTCGTGCGCATCACCTCACCTGACGCATCGCGGATGGGTTTCGGCCGGGCTCGCCGCCTGCGCGATCGCATAATTATGCAGCCCCTGGGGATTGAGGGTGCTGGCCATCCTCAGGAGATCGGCCGCTTTCTGGCACACCACGACGGTCGGCTGGGCACCTTCCGCCAGCGAAATCTGATTGGCGAGGCTGGTGTTCCAGGCATCGAACTCGCTCTGGGCGTTGCGCGCGCCCTCACGTCGGAAATGGGCGATCATGATGCGCTGATAGCGCATGATCGCGTCCTTGTTGCGGGCCCGGAACTCGCCGTAGACCTCATCGCGGCAAGCCGAGCTGATGACCATCAGGTTGGTTTGGAACCGGATCGCCTGCTCCGCCTCCAGATCCACCGCCGAATAACAGTGCCGGTCGGCAGCCGACGCACCCTGAACCGAGGCGGCGGCAAAAATCACCGCGGCCAGGACGGCCTTTTTCATCGCATCCCCCCAACTGTCCCCTCGCGAGGGCCGCAGCATACGCAGCCTGCGGGCATGTTCAAGAGAAACCATTCGCGTTCCCGTGTCGTAGCTCGGCGATCCACAGCAAAACCTGCATCAATCGGCGCAATGGCGTGCCGTTTTTCCAACCGGCAATTGAACAGCCATGGACATTGGGCTCACAAAGCCCCGGCGGCGTGCAGATCGCGAAGTCCCGACCAAGTTTTGGTTGGTAAACTGAGAATCTTGCAGAGTGGAGGGCCAAGATGGCGGAGCGGCCGATGATCGCGTTGTGCACCGATTTCGGGCTCGCCGGGCCGTATACCGGACAGGTGAAGGCAGTGCTCCAGCAGCTGGCGCCGGGTGTTCCGACGATCGACCTGTTCGCCGACCTGCCGGCCCAGAGCCCCAAGCCGGCCGCTTATCTGTTGGCCGCTTACGGGCCGTGGTTCCCACCCGGGACCGTGCTGCTCGCGGTCGTCGATCCCGGCGTCGGCGGCGCCCGCGCTGCGGTCGTCGTCGAGGCGGACCGGCGGTTTTATGTCGGCCCCGACAATGGCCTGTTCGAGCTGGTGTTGCGCCGGGCCGGCAACGCCCGTTGCTCCGAGATTCTATGGCGCCCGGCAAAGCTGTCGGCGAGCTTTCACGGGCGCGACCTGTTCGCCCCGGTGGCGGCGCACCTCGCCGGCGGCGGGCTGCCCTCGGGCGCCCTGCACGAGACCGAGATCAGCCACTTTCCGGACTGGCCGGACGACCTGCCGGAGATCGTCTACATCGACGGCTACGGCAATGCCATGACCGGGCTGCGGGCCGCGGCGCTGCCGGCACAGGCCGGGTTGGGCGCCGGCGGTCATCAGCTGGCGCGGGCCCGCACCTTTTCCGATGTTCCGCCGGATGCCGCCTTCTGGTACGAAAATTCGAACGGCCTCGCCGAGATCGCGGTCAATGCTGGCCGGGCCGAGAGCGCGCTCGGCCTCAGGGTCGGGGCTCCGATAGCGATCCTGCCGTGATCGGCGGCCGGCAACCTCCCGGAGCCGCTACCGGGACGGCGGGCTCGCGATCTCGGCCCCGGACGGAGCCCTCGGCCGGCGCCGGCGCTGCAGGCGATTCATCAGCCCGATACCCCAGGCGACGATGACGAATGCGCCGAGCGCGACCAGGCTGAGCGAGCGCGCCAGGTCGCCCAACACCGCGCGGAAGGCATGACCGAGAAAATAGCCGATGGCGACAAAGCCCGCCGCCCACAACGCCGCCGCGAAAAAATTGAGCGCCAGAAAGCGCCGGCCGTGGACCGCGCTCATCCCCATCGCGAAGGACGAGAAGTTGCGCACGCCGTAGATGAAGCGAAACGACAGGATGAAGCCGGTATTGTAGCGCTCGAGCCACGCCAGCGCCGAATCGACGCCAGGGCGCCAACGAGGAAACCGATTGAGCAGCCTCGAGCCCCAATGTCGGCCGATCCAAAACCAGGTCTGATCTCCGACAAAGCTGCCGAGCCCGGTCGCCGCCAGCACCAGAAACGGGTCGAGCAAGCCTTGTGCCGCGGCAAAGCCGGCAAAAACCACGATGGTTTCGCCTTCGAGAAAAGTCCAGATGAACGCGATCAGATAAAACCAGGAGCCGTGCTCAGCGATGAGCCGATTGATCTCCATCCGCTAACCGTTCCTGCTTGCCGCGGCGGCGCGCTCCCCTTTTTAGCGCGGCGCCATGCTAGGTTTTTCGGGGTCCGCGGTCGAGCATAATTGCCCCTGCTTGTCGATTTTAACATGCGAACTGCGACGGAATGATTGCAGATGAGGGGCCGGCTCGGCGTGATCGGCGGTGCCGCGGGCATTGACCGGCCGCCGCGACCGGACCAGCCTGCTATTCGGCCCGGCAATGTGAGCACGATCGGGAGGAAGAATGGCAGGGTTGTATTTCGAGGAGTTCGAGGAGGGCCAGGTCTTCGAGCATGCGGCCGGCCGCACCGTTACCGAGATGGACAACGTGCTGTTCAGCAGCCTGACGATGAACCCGCAGCCGCTGCATCTCGACGAGGAATTCGCCAAGGCGACCGAGTTCGGTCAGCGCCTCGTCAACAGCCTGTTCACGCTCGGGCTGGTCATCGGCCTCAGCGTCGGCGAGACCACGCTCGGCACGACGATCGCCAATCTCGGCATGACCGAGGTGCGCTTTCCCAAGCCGGTGTTTCACGGCGATACCTTGCGCGCGCGCACGATCGTGCGCTCGAAACGCCAGAGCCGGTCGCGCCCTGACGCCGGCATCGTCGAGTTCGAGCACCAGGGTATCAATCAGCGCGGCGAGACCGTCGCGACCTGCCGCCGCAGCGGCCTGATGAAATGCCGGCCGGCAGACAAGGCGGAGGGATGAATGCGCTCATTCCTGTTTGTTCCGGCCGACAGCGAGCGCAAGCTCGCCCGCGGGCCCGAATCGGGGGCCGACGCGCTGATCCTCGACCTCGAGGATTCGGTCGTGCCGGCGCATCGGCCGATGGCGCGGAGCCGGGCGCGCGCCTTTCTCGATGGCACCCCCTCGGCCGGCTTTCGCCGCTGGGTGCGGATCAATCCGCTGGCGAGCGGTGCCGCACTCGACGACCTGGCCGCGACCGTGCCCGGAAGACCCGACGGCATTCTGCTGCCGAAATGCGTCCCCGACGATCTGCGCACGCTCGACCATTACCTTGCCGCGTTCGAAACCGCCGCGGCATTGCCGCGAGGTGCGATCCGAGTGATCGCGATCGCGACCGAGACCCCGGCGGCGATGTTCGCCATCGGCAACTACGCCGGGGTATCGGCGCGGCTGGCGGGCATCACCTGGGGGGCTGAGGATCTGGCGGCGTGCATCGGCGGCAACAACCGTCGCGCCGACGGGGCTTATGACGACATCTATCGGCTCGCGCGCTCGCTGTGCCTGCTGGCCGCTGCCGCCGCCGGGGTCATGCCGATCGACACGATCTATACCGATTTCAGGGATGAGGCCGGGCTCGCCGCCGAATGCGCCGCCGCACGCCGCTCGGGCTTCACCGCCAAGATGGCGATCCACCCGGCGCAGATCCCGGTCATAAACCGGGCGTTCACGGTCGGCGAGGACGAGCTCGCCTGGGCGCGCAAAATCGTCGCGCTGTTCGCCGAAAACCCGGACGCGGGCACCGTGGCACTCGACGGCAAAATGGTCGACCGCCCGCATTTGACCCTGGCCCGCCGGCTGTTGGGTCAAACCGAGGCATGAGATCGCATCGTCCGATCAAGCGTCGGAGCGGGTCGGCTAGGCGCTGCCGATCCCGCGCGCCTTGCTGATCGCCGCCATCGCCCGCTGTGGGGTGATCGGGGTTTCGTTGACTTCGGCACCCGAATTGCCGAGCGCGGTGAGCGCGTCGCGCACGGCGTTGGCGATCGCGGCCGGCGGGGCGACGGCGCCGCCTTCGCCCATGCCCTTCATGCCGTATTCGGTGGCGGTCGCGGGCGTGTGCAGATGGCCGATCTTGATCGCCGGCATTTCCGCTGCTCCCGGCAGCAGATAGTCGGCCAGGGTCCCGGCCAGCGGCTGGCCGCGCTCGTCATACGGGATCTCTTCGTAGAGGGCAGTGCCGATGCCCTGCACGACACCGCCCCTGATCTGGCCTTCGACGATCATCGGATTGACCATCGTGCCGCAATCCTCGGCGACGGCGAAGTCGAGGAGCTCGACAAACCCGGTCTCGGGGTCGACCGCGACCACCGCGCCATGCGTCGCATAGGAGAAGACGCCGGTGCCGACCGCGGGCTCGTAGGTGGCGGTCGCGTCGAGCAATGGATCGACCCCCGGCGGCAGCCCGTCCATCCTCAAATGCGCGACGCGGGCAATCTCGGCGATCGTGACCGAGCCTTGCGGGCCCCGCACCACGCCGTCGGTGCAGCGCGCCTCGGCGACGTTGCACTGCAAGAGATGCGCGCCGATCTGGCAGAGCTTGTCGCGCAGCAGCCGGCTCGCGCGCGCCACCGCGCCGCCGGACATGACCATGCTGCGCGAGGCAAAGGTGCCAAAGCCGAAGGCGGTGCTCTCGGTGTCGCCGTGGCGCACCGCGATCCGCGCCGGGTCGATGCCGAGCTCGTGATGGGCGATCTGCGACAGCGTGGTTTCGAGCCCCTGGCCGTGCGACTGGATGCCGACCATCAGCACCGCCGAGCCGTCCGGCAGGATGCGTGCGGTGCAGCTCTCGAACCCCGGCACGATCGAGGCGCCGCGGCTGACGAACTCGGCGGCACCGTGTGCCGTCTGCTCGGCGAAAGAGGCAAAGCCGATGCCTATCAGCCGCCCATCCGGCTCGCCCCGCTGCTGACGGGCGCGCACCGCCGGCAGGTCGAGCAACTCGGCGCACAGCCTGACACTTTGTGGATAGTCGCCGTTGTCGAAGCGCATGCCGCCGACCGTGGTGAACGGCATCTGCTCCGGCCGCACCATGTTCAGCATGCGCACCTCGACGGGATCGCGGCCCACGGCGCGGGCGACCTCGTCGATGGTCCGCTCGATCGCAAAGCACGCCCCCGGCCGGCCGACCCCGCGATAGGGGCCGAGCGGCGCCTTGTTGGTGGCGACGGTCGCGGCGCGGGCCCGGTAATGCGGGATCGCATAGGGGCCGGGCAGGTTGCGCGCGGCCATCGCCGCCTCCTGATACGGCCCCTGCGGCCATAGCCCGTAGGCGCCGGCATCGACGACGATCTCGGCATCGACGCCGAGGATCCGGCCCTGGCCGTCGGCATAGGCGGTGACCCGGTAGTGATGGTCGCGGGTGTGCGCCGAAGTTAAGAGGTGCTCGCCACGATCCTCGACCCAGCGCAGCGGATGGTCGAGCTCGAGCGCCAGGGCGGCGAGAATGATCTCTTCCGGATAGAGCCGCGCTTTCGGCCCGAAGCCGCCGCCGATGTCGGGGGCGACGACGCGCAGCCGGCGCAAATCGAGGCCGAGGAACTCGCCCAGGGCGACGCGCACGGTGTGCGGCGTCTGGGTCGAGGCGTAGACCACGATCTCGTCGAGCCGATGATCGCGATGGGCGAGCACCGCGCGGCCTTCGAGCGGCGCTCCCGACTGCCGGCGCATGCGGTATTCGCGGCGCACGGTGATCGCGGCGGCGCGCGCGGCAGCCTCGATGTCGCCGCCCTCGAATACCCGCTCGCTGTAGAGGTTGTCGCCCCAGCTTTCGTGCACCAGATGGCGGCTGCCGCGCAGGTCGCGCGGCGCGTCGACGACCGCGTCGAGCACCTCGAAATCGACCGTGACGGCGGCGGCGAGGTCCTCGGCCTCGGCGCGGCTGGGGGCGATGCAGGCGGCGATTGCCTCGCCGACATAGCGCACCTTGTCGGTGGCGAGCGGCGTCCAGGACGGCGACTTCGCCCCCGCAGCCTGGGTGACGATGCGGATCGGCTGGATGCGCGGCAGGTCGGCCGCGGTAAACACCCGGCCGGCCGCGTCGGACGGCTTTACGATCGAGCGAATGCGCGCGTGCGCGTGCGGGCTGCGGACAAACGCCACCTCCATCGTCCCGGGCAATTTGATGTCCGACACGAACTCGCCGCGGCCGTTGAGGTGGCGCTCGTCCTCGCGGCGCAACAAGGAGGCACCGATGCCCCAAGCGTCATTCGGCATCGCGTGGTCCTCCGGCGAGGGACGCCGCCGCTTCGGCGATCGCGGCGACGATGTTGGTGTAGCCGGTGCAGCGGCAGATGTTGCCGGCGAGCCCGGCCCGGATCGCGTGCTCCGAGCCCGCTTCTCCGCGCCGGATCAGGTCATGCGCGGCGATCAGCATCCCAGGGGTGCAAAAGCCGCATTGCAGCCCGTGCTGCCGGTGAAAGCTGTCGCGCAGCGCGGCCATCGTCGGGTCGCCGGCAAAGCCTTCGATGGTCTCGACCTCGCGCTCGTCGCAGCCGACCGCCAGCATCAGACAGGCGCGCGCCGGCTCGCCATCGACCAGGATCGTGCAGGCGCCGCACACGCCATGCTCGCAGCCGAGATGGGTCCCGGTCAGGTTGCGCCGCTCGCGCAGATAATCAGCGAGCGACAGGCGGGGCGGCACCTCGTCGGCGATGTCGGACCCGTTGAGCCGGAGCCGGATCGCGGTCATGCCGTCGCCTGCCGGATCGCGCGCATCGCCGCCACGATATGGAGATTGCGCTGAAAATCGTCGAAATGCCGGTCGGCGGCGCGGTCGAGATCGGCGCCGATCGCACCCCGCAGCGCATCGGGGTCGCGCGCGCCGTCGGCCAGACAACGCGACGCGTCGGCCAGGACCAGCGGCGGGCCATTCGCCGCGCCGAGCACGACCCGGCAATGGCCGCGTGCCCGGTCGGCAACGGCCACGGCCAGCGTGTTGGCGAATTCGCCGGATTTGCGGCTGAGCTTGACGTAGCCCCAGCGCGCCCCGGGCGAAAGCTTGGCGATGCGCACGCTCTCGACAATCTCGTCGTCGGCGAGCCGGGTCTCGTAGATCCCGGTCGCGAAGCTGCCGCAGTCGAGCATGCGCCGGCCACCGGCGCCGCATACGATTGCCTGCGCATCGAGCGCCGCGAGCACCGCCGGCCATTCCGCCGCCGGGTCGGCGAGCGCCAAGCTGCCGCCCAATGTGCCGCGGGTGCGGATCGCGCGATAGGCGAGGCTCGCCGCCGCGCGCGGCATCAGCCCCCGCGACGGATCGGGCACCCGCCGGTCCTCGATCGCGGCATGGGTGACGCCGGCGCCAAGGCTCACCGCGTCATCATCTTCGCCCGCCGCCGCCAGCTCCGGCAGCCGTGCGATGTCGATCAAGATCTCGGGCGCGGCCAGCCGTAAATTCATCAGCGCCAGCAACGATTGGCCGCCGGCGATGACCCGCGCCTCGCCGCCCGCGCCGGCCAGGAAGCGAACCGCCTCGACGAGGCTTTGCGGCCGAACGTAATCGAAGGCCGGGACTTTCATTATCGGCCGCCTTTATTCGGTGCAGGTCGCCGCACGCGACTGTTGGCGCCTCTGAACGAGGGAACTGCACCACCCTCGGCTGGCGCTGTCAATCGCCGAACATGCCTGGCATGCGCGGCTGGCGAGACGGTTGCGGCAAGCCTGCCTATAATCGCCGCTGCGGCTGTTGGTTGGTGTCGCCATGATCCACGAAATCCCGAGCCGTACTCTCGGCTTTGTCCTCAACGATGTGGCTCGGTTGTTGCGCAAGCGGTTCGAGCAGCGGGCGCGCGCCGCCTCGCTCGGGCTGACCCGGGCGCAGGCCGCGGTGCTGGCCAACCTCGCGCGCCAGGAAGGAATCAACCAGGTCAGCTTGGCGCAGATCCTCGAGCTCGAGCCGATCACGCTTGCCCGGCTGCTCGACCGGCTGCAGGCGGCCGGGCTGATCGAGCGCCGCCCCGACCCGAAAGACCGCCGCGCCCACCTGCTCTATCTGACCGAGGCGGCCTATCCGCTGCTCGACCGCATCTTTGCGCTCGCCGCCGAGGTGCGCGAAGACGCGCTCGCCGGGATCCCGGAGCCCGATCGCAGCCGGCTGCTCGATATGCTGATCGAGATGAAAGCGAACCTGATCGAGCAAGCCGCCGACAGCGATACCGCCGCCGCACCCGCGACAGGTTGAATCATTGGCGCAGAATAAACCCGCAGCATCCGCTAACCCGACCGGCAGGCGCCGTGCAGCGGTTCACTCGCACATTACGTCACGAGAGCAGCTAGCCGAGGGCTTGTGCAGCGGTTCGCTCGCTAGCCCACCTTCACGAGCTTTTGTAGGGCGCGCAGGCCGGGGGGAAAGCCTTGGCCCTTGTAGCGGTTGCCCCAATTGGTGAACGACACCTCGCCGACATAGATGTCGCCCTGCGAGTCGACAGCGAGGCCGTGCGGCGACATGAACTGGCCGGGCTCGAGGCCGGCCGGGCGGGTCCCGAGCCGCGCCAGCATCTCGCCTTCGTGCGAATAGATGCTGACGCGCGGGCCGATTCCCGGGTGGTCGTAATTGACGCCCATGCCGCCGCCGATCTCGCCGATGTAGAAGCGCGGCGTCCTGGTGCCGGTCTCCATATAGAGGCCGGAGGGGCGGTGCATGTTGTTCCATTGCGTCTCGTACTTGCCGTTGCCGTCGAACACCTGGATGCGGTGGTTCTCGCGGTCGGCGACATAGACCCAGCCATCCGGGTCGCAGCACACATTGTGGGCGATGTTGAACTGGCCGGGATCGGTGCCGGGCTCGCCCCATGCGGTGAGCAGCTTGCCGTCGGGCGAATATTTATGCACCCGCGCATTCCCGTAGCCGTCGGAGACATAGATGTCGCCCTGTGGCGACAGGGCGGTGTGGGTGCAGCGGTGGAACGGCTCGCCGCTCATATAAGGGGCGGGCTTGCCGGCGATGCCGAGGGTTAGGAGCACCCGGCCTTCGAGGGTGCATTTGCGCACCGTGTGGTCGCCGTCGTCGGTTAGAAATAGCGTATCGTCCGGCGCCATGTGGACACCGTGCGGGCGATGGAAGACGCCCTCGCCCCAAGAGCGCAGAAAATTGCCGTTACGGTCGAACACCATCATCGGGTGGGCGCCGCGGCTGAAGGCGTAGACATTGTCGTGCCGATCGACCCCGACCGCGGCGACATCGGCATCCCATTTCCAGCCGTCGGGCAATTTCGCCCAATCATCGACGACGTGGTAACGATAGCCGTCGGTTCCGAGAATGGCCGCCATGGCGCTCTCCTCCCTCGCAAGATTTGGCCCGATTATAGGCCGATCCGACGGCAGCTCAACGCGCCGCGGGAGCGGCCGGGCGCAGCGGGCTCAACCGCGCCGGGAAGCACGCGGCGATGACGAAGGTCAGCACCGCGGTCAAGGTCGCGACCCAGTAGACCTCGTGCAGCGAGGCGGCGACCGCATCGGTCAACCGCGCGATCTCGCCCGGCCCAAGGCTATGGCGCAGCGCCGGCTCCAGCAGCCGGTTGACCGCGTCGGCCGCGTCGGGGACCCGCCGGAAGACGCCGAAATTGAGGATGGCGCCGCCGAGTGCCGCGCCAAACGACTGGCCGATCACCCGCATGAACATGTTGGAGCCGGTGGCGACGCCGCGTTCGCTCCAGCCGACGCTGGCTTGGATCGACACCAGAAAGGCGGTATTGCAGGCGCCCATGCCGATGCCCATGACCAAAGAGCCGGCCGCCGGCCAGGCAATGCCGCTCGACGGCTGCAGCTGGATCAGCATCGCCGCGCCGACCGCGAGCGCCACCCCGCCCAACGCGGCGGCGAGCCGGTAGGAAGTGCGGATCATCAGCCGGCCGGCCGCGAACGAAGCGAACATCCAGCTGACCGACATGCAGCCGAGCACCAGCCCGGCGACGGCGGGGCCGCGGCCCATGACCCCTTGCACGTAGGTTGGCAGAAAGGCGCTGACTGCCATCATCGTCGAGCCGGTGCCGAAGATGCCGAAATTGGCGAGCGCCACGACCCGGTTGCGCCACAGCCGGAACGGCACCATCGGCTCGGGGGCGCGGGCCTCGTGCACGGCGAGCGCCAGCAGCATCGCCAAGCCGAGCCCGACAAGCGAAGCAAGGCTGCTAGCGCCGAGGCTGCGCGCCTGCACCAGCGCCAGCATCGGCGCGCCGATGCCGACGATCAGCAGCAGGGCGCCGAGATAGTCGATGCGGTGCGGGCGGCGCTCGACCCGCTCGGGCAGATAGACCGCGAACATCGCGATGCTGGCGGCGCCGATCGGCAGATTGACCCAGAATACCACGGCCCAATTGACATGCTCGACCAGAAAGGCGCCGAGCGCCGGGCCGACGATCGCCGAGACGCCAAAGACGCTCGACAAATAGCCCTGCACCCTGGCCCGCTCGGCCGGAGTATAGATGTCGCCGATGACGGTGCTGGCGATCGGCTGGATCGCTCCGGCGCCGACCCCTTGGATCGCGCGGAACATCACCAGCACCATCATCGAGCGGGCAAAGCCGCACAAGGTGGTGCCGACCAGAAAAATGCCGGTGCCGACAAAGAACACCCGCTTGCGCCCGTAGATGTCGGCCAGCCGGCCGTAGATCGGCACCGACACCGCCATCGTTAAGAGGTAGGCCGCGAACACCCAGCTGAACAGGCGAAACCCGCCGAGATCGCCGACGATGGTCGGCATCGCGGTGGCGACGATCGTGCTTTCGACCGCGGCTATGAAGGTCGCCATCAGCGCCGCCATCAGCACCATGCCGCGACGCGGGACGACGCGGCTGGGCGGGTGCTGGGCCACGGCTTGATCCAAACCTTGCCTCCGATTTGGGCAAAGGCCGGACTTTAAGGCGGCGGCAGGCGTCAGGACAATGTGCCAGCCGTTGCGTTCGCCGGGAGGCTGTCCTGCGCGCCGCCCAATCCCGGCCCCAGGGTTGT
This sequence comes from Allostellaceae bacterium, assembly GCA_036500965.1. Classification (GTDB taxonomy): domain Bacteria; phylum Pseudomonadota; class Alphaproteobacteria; order ATCC43930; family CGMCC-115725; genus AP-15. The sequence goes on from DASYBC010000110.1 coordinate 33,775, forward strand.
CAGCGCCGCGCCGATCGCCGAGCATGGCGGCCGGCACAATCGGGAGGGACGCGATGAAATACGATCTTCTGCTGAGCGGCGGCGAGGTGCTCGATCCGGCCGCAGGGCTGCGCGGAGTGATGGATATCGGCATCGCCGGCGGCAAGATCGTCGCGGTGGCGCCCTCACTGCCAGAAGCCGAGGCGCGGCGCACGATCAGCGCCCGCGGCCGGCTGGTGACGCCGGGGCTGGTCGACATCCACGCTCATATTTTCGTCAACGCCCATGACATGGCCGGCGACACCGACCGTTTCTGCCGGGCGAGCGGGGTCACCACCTTGTGCGACGCCGGCAGTACCGGCTCGGCCACCTTTGCCGGGCTGCGCCAAGTCATCGACCGCGAGGTGCGCACCCGCACCCGCGCCTTTGTCAATTTGTCGGCGATCGGCATCGTCGGCACCGGGCGCGGCGGCGAGCTGTCGCATTTCCCTTATGCCGACCCCGAGGGCTGCGCCCGCACGATCAGCGAAAACCCTGACCTGGCGATCGGGGTCAAATTGCGCTACGGGCCGGGCCTGGTTTGGGAATACACGCCCGAGCCGGTCAAATTGGCGCGCCGCACCGCGGATATGGCCGGCAATGTGCCGATGATGATGCACATCACCGACTCGCCGATCCCGCTGCCCGAACTGCTCGCCCATATGAAGCCCGGCGACATCGTCACCCACTGCTATCACGGGCGAGCGCACGGCATCATGGGCCAGGAGAAACAGCTGGTGCTAAAGGAGGTTGTCGAGGCGCAGCGCCACGGCATCATCTTCGACTGCGCGCATGGCCGCAATCATTTCAGCTTCCCGCTGATCGAAAAGGCGCTCGACCAGGGCTTTCTGCCAGACACGATCTCGACCGACCTGACCTTTACGAGCGCAACGCAAGGGCCGGTGTGGGATCTGCCGACGACGATGTCGAAACTGTTCCATTTCGGCATGTCGCTCGACGATCTGGTCATGCGCGCGACCGCGGCACCGGCGAAGATCCTCGGCTATGAAGGCACGGTCGGGACGTTGCAGCCCGGAGCCAACGCCGACATCGCCGTTTTCGAGTTGCGCGACGGCAATTTTGAATTGCGCGACAGCGACGGCAACGCCGTGACCGCCCGTCGCCGCCTGATCGCCCAGATGACCGTGAAGGACGGGCGCGTCTGGTACGAGCGGCCGAACGAATAGAGCGTCCGGCGACAAGAACGGTCCGTGGATGAGCGGTCGGGGCGCACTGCTCGCCGAGGCCACTCACTCGGCGTGGCGATGAGGGATTTCGGGCCGGCCCGCAGCGCCGACAGCAGCAATGCAAGCGTCCGGGCAGTCAGCCGTCGCGCGGGCCAATGGCCGCGACGGGTCCCGCGCTAAATATCGACGCAGCGTCGGTCGGCCCGCTGCGGACGTGGAAAGCGGCGCTGGCCGCGGTCGCCGGCAGCGTGATGGTCGGCTTTATGCCGATTATGACCTTGCAGCTTTATAAGGCCGGGATCAGCGCCCCCTCGATGCTGGTCTGGCGCTATGGCTTGGCGCTGGTCCCGCTGACTGCGGCGTCGGCCGTGATGGGGCATGATTTTGGCCTCGCCCTGCGCCAGGGTGCGTGGCGGATAGCACTGGTGGGCGCCACCCTCGGCGCCGGACAGACCCTGTGCTTTTGGGAAAGCCTGCACACCCTCGACACCAGCATCGCGGTGCTGCTGTTCTATACCTATCCGGCGCTGACCCTAGTGCTCGACCGGCTCGTCTTCAAGCGGCCGATCCGCGGCCGCGCAGCGCTGTGCGTGGCCCTGATCCTGATCGGCGCCGGGCTGATCACGGTCCCGGGGCTGCGCGGCGGCGGGCTCGATCCGCGCGGTTTGATGTGGATTTTGCCGTCCCCGGTGATCTATGCGCTCTATCTCGCCGCCAATTCGGTGCTGATGCGGCGCCACCCGCCGCTGGTCGGCGCGGCGTTTCTCTATCTCGGGCTGCTGGCCAGCTTTGCCGGCGCGAGCCTCTCGCTCGGCCTCGATGTCCCGGCCGCGCCGCACACTTGGCTGTTGATCTTGATCATCGCGCTCGGCCCGGGCGCGCTGACCGTCACCCTATTTTCCTACAGCGTGCCGCGCCTCGGCCCTGCGAGCTATGCGGTCATCGCGAATTGCGAGCTGGTGACCGTGATCCTGATCGGAGTGCTGGGGCTGGACGAGAAGCTGACCGTGGCGCGCGCGATCGGCGCCGCTCTGGTCCTCGGCGGCATCGTCTTGCACGGGCTGTTCCGTAGGCCGAAAACGTCGTGACAGCGACTGTCGTCTAGATACGCAGCTGCGAGCCGAGCCCAGCTAAGCGCGAGCGAATTACCCGCATTCCTAGGGTCCTATAAAACTTTACCCTGATAAAGATTTTATTGGACATAGCATGAACATCGGGTCATAACCGTTTGCAGAGGGGTAAGCCCATCGCTGCCCCTTCTGGCCGCCGCTGGCGAGCCGGTTCCAACAAGGAGACAGCAATGGGCCGCCGCTATACTGCCGCCGTCTTTGTTCTCTTTTTGTTCGAAATGCCGATGCCAGCCCTGGCCCAGCCAGGCCGGGCGAGCCCGACAGCCCTCAGCGCCGCCGCCTGCGCCGCCAATCCTTGGATCGACGTGCGCTGCTATGGGGCCACGGGAAACGGCAGCACCGACGACACCGCCGCCGTCAACCGTGCGCTCGCCGCGGCCCTCGCCGCCGACGCGCCGCTGTTCCTCCCGCACGGCACTTTTAGGCTCACCCGCACCCTGGTCATCGACTATCAGAGCCGGGCCGACACCGGCTTTCGCCTGATCTCGATGGGGGCCGTGCTCGACGGCAAGTCGATTTCCGGGCAACCCGTATTGGCGATTGATTGCTCAGGCGGCACGGAAGTTTCGCCAAAGGGGTGCTTTTACTTTAACGAGCAGGGAACGTTGTTCGTCAACGCCAACAGCGACAGCTACGCCGTCGTTATCGGACGGGCCGACTTCTCCGACGCGCAGAACTCGCTGAAGATCGATCATCTGATCGTCAACAACGCCGGTGCCGGCAAGCGAGCCGGCGGGCTCCAGCTGAACTATGTGCTGAACTCGCAGATTTTCGCCGTTGCCGATTCGGCTGGCGGAGCGGCCGGCATCGCGCTGGAGCAGACCCAGATCTCGCGCATCAGCGGCGCCGGGTCGGCCAGCGCCAGCGGCGGGGTCGGCCTATTGTTCGAGCACGGCTACAGCTTTGCCAACACGATCGATGCGATGGATCTCGAAGTGGCGCCCACCTGCCTCGCGATCGATTCGCGCGCGGCCGCCCACAACACCTTCATCTCGCCTTATATGGCTTGTGCGACAGCGGTCGATGCAACGGCGGGCAACGACACCCATCTGGTCAATCCGCTGTTTGGCGGCAACGTCAAGACGCGGTTTGCCGCTGCGGTCGGCATCGCCATGACCCCGTGAGGCGGGCGCAAGCCGCTTCGCACTCCGCGCTGCCCCGTCGCGCCGCGCCTGTGACCGGAGGGTGGCGGACCCTTGCCGCCGCGGCCTTTGACAAAGGGTCGCGCGCGGTCCACATCCGTAACGGCCAGACGGCCGGGCGGCCGCTCTTCGCCACCGGCGGGGAGAGGAAAGTCCGGGCTCCACGGAGGGACGGTGCCGGGTAACGCCCGGCGGGGGCGACCCCAGGGAAAGTGCCACAGAAAAGATACCGCCGAGTCCAGCCGCGGCAGCCCCGCGGGCGGGCGGCAAGGGTGAAATGGTGCGGCAAGAGCGCACCGCGCCGCCGGCAACGGCGGCGGCATGGAAAACCCCACCGGGAGCAAGACCAAGTAGGAGCGGCCGGCGCCCGCAGGATCGATCCGCCGGAACGATCCCCGAGCGCCAGGCGGGCCTTCGCGCCGCCGCTCGGGTCGGTCGCATGAGGCGTCGGGAGATCGGCGCCCCAGAGGAATGGTCGCCGCCGCCACCGCAAGCCTCGCGGGAATAGCTGTGAGGCGGCGCGGAGGCGGAACAGAACCCGGCTTACAGGCCGTCTGGCCCTGCCCGCGCCCGTCAGGCACCCCAAACCCGCGGGCCGCGCGTCGCGATCGGAGCCGCGGAGTGGACGGTTCCGCGGATCGAACCGGGATAACTGCGTTATCCGGGGGACAAGCCTGTGGAACGCGGTTTGCGCCATTGCCGACGGCGGCAAACCCGCTAGGGTGGCGGCGTGCGGTCGATCCGCTGGTCCTTGTGGCTGCAGCCCGGTGACCGGCGAAAACCTCGCAAGCGCTGCCGACGGCTCGCGCGCCGCACATGTGGGGGGAGGACGGGCGGCCCTGGGGGAGGGTCGCCCGGTTCCTCGGCCTCTGATCCGCTTGGCACCCCCGCGGCAGCGCGATTTCGCCAAGCCCAGTGTCCCGAGTTTGCTGCACGAGCCGCGCCCCGACGGATTTTGCTCGGCGGTGTTGGATTCTTATGCCATAGTTTTGGCATTGTTATCAGGATCAGCGATCGGCGGCTATCATGGCTCGAGACGTAAACCCTCTGAAATCAGAGCTGATCACCCTGTCGCTCAATGTTCAGACCGCGTGGTACCTCGATCGCCTCGTGGAAACCGGGGTCTATGGCAACAACCGGACCGAGGCGGCGCGGGTTGCGCTCTACGACCATTGCAAGATGCTGATCGCCCAAGGAAAATTGGACTTGGCGCCGCGTCTGCCAAACAGAGAGGTCGCGGCGGTCGGGTGAGCGCCCGGCACCGACGTGATCCTCGGCGCGCGACCGCGCGAAAGACGCTACGCGTCACTCCCCGGCCTCCGGCCCTGCCGACGCATCGCCCGGATTACAGTCCGGGCGGCAGCCGCCGCAGTGTCGGGTCCAATTTGGCCGCATCGCCATCAAGCTGCGGCCGGGCCGCCGTCAACGGGTGCTGGTCGAGCCTTGCTCTCCGGCGCTGCCGGCTTTGTCCCGGAGGGCGAAGCTTCGCCAGTTTCGGCGTTTTGGGCAATCGCGGCTTGGTCTTGCGGCTCGGCGCTCAGACAGTCTTCCTTGCCCTTGGGCCGGATGCGAGCGCCGCGACTACATGCTGTGGCCGAGCGATCACGAACTAACAAAATACAAAATCTGGAGTTTTATTTCGAAAACCCATTGACGACCATAAATTCCCATGCTATCCCATATCCACCCATGGACGGGTGTGGCCGATGGGGGGAACTTCGGCAGCACCTATCGGGCGCCCCTTGCCGAGCGTCCAGGGGCGAGCGTTGGGGGAAGAAGTGGCATGTTTCTGTCCACTTACGTGAACAAGGTCGACCGCAAGGGGCGAGTTTCAGTGCCGGCGACCTTTCGCGCCGCCTTGGCGGCCCAACGCTTTCCGGGCATTGTCGCGTTCCCGTCGTACAAATATCCGGCACTCGACGCGAACGGCATCGATCGGATGGAGGAGCTGATCGCTCGGCTCGACGCCTTCGAAGAATTCTCCGACGAGCACGAGAACCTCTCGGCGTTGATGTTCGCCTCCTCGCAGCGGCTGCCGTTCGACACCGAGGGGCGGATCGTGCTGCCCCCGGATCTCGCCGAGCACGCTTCGATCAGCGACAGCGCGGCGTTTGTCGGGCTGGGCAAAAGCTTTCAGATTTGGGAGCCCGGGCGGCTCGCCGAACACCTGGCCAATTTGCGCGAACGCGCCCGCCGCCAAGGAACCAAAATTCCGCCGCTTGCCGCAGCGAGCGATCGAGGCCGCGAATGAGCCGGCGCCGTCCCAACCCACCTCGGCACGCGGCCCCGGCCGGTGGGGCCGAGGCGACTTCGGGGCACGTGCCGGTTCTCGCCGACGCCGTCATCGCCGCGCTCGCCCCGTGCGACGATGCTCTCTACATCGACGGCACCTTTGGTGCCGGCGGCTACAGCCGGGCGTTGCTGGCCGCCGCGAAGTGCCGGGTCATCGCCATCGATCGCGACCCCGAAGCGGTGCGTCGCGGCCGCGCGCTGGCGCGGGCCCATTGCGGACGGCTCGCCGTGCTCGAAGGGAATTTTGGCGAGATGGACCGGCTGCTTGGGCCGGAAGCCGCCGGACCGGTGGCCGGGATCGCCCTCGATCTCGGCGTTTCCTCGATCCAGCTCGACACGCCCGAACGCGGGTTCTCGTTCCGCCTCGACGGGCCGCTCGACATGCGCATGAGCGGCGCCGGGCAAAGCGCGGCCGATCTCCTCGCCACCCTTTCCGAAGCCGAATTGGCTCAGCTGATCCGCGACTTCGGCGAGGAGCGGTTCGCCCGCAGGGTGGCCCGCGCCATCGTCGCCGAGCGGCGGCGCAGCCCGATCGGCCGCACCCTGGAGCTTGCCCGAATTGTGCGCGAAGCGGTGCCCGGGACCGAGCCCGGGCTCGATCGGGCGACCCGCACCTTTCAGGCGCTGCGGATCGCGGTCAATGACGAGCTCGGCGAGCTCGATCGCGGGCTCGAAGCCGCCGAGCGGCTCCTGACGCCGGGCGGCCGGCTTGCGGTGGTGTCGTTTCACTCGCTCGAGGATCGCCGGGTCAAGGACTTCCTGCGGCAGCGCAGCGGCACAGCGCCCCGCGCCTCGCGCCATGAGCCGGTCTCGCGCGGAATTGCCGCACCGAGCTTTCGGCTGCTGCATCGCCGGGCGGTCAAGCCCGGCCCGGAGGAAACCGCCAGCAACCCGCGCGCGCGGGCGGCCCGGCTGCGCGCGGCGGAGCGAACCGCCGCCCCACCTTGGCCGGCGACGCGCGGCCGCCAACAGGGGCAGGTCGCATGATCAAGCTCTCCACTCTGTTCTGGCTGATTTTGGTGTCGGCGACAGGGTTTGCCATGTTCGCCGTCAAGTACGAGGTCCAGGCGCTCGCCGACCAGCTGGTGCAAACCACCGGGCGCGCGGCCGAAGCCGAGCATGAGGTCCGCGTCCTCGATGCCGAATGGGCCTATCTGAACCGGCCGGATGCGCTCGCCGAGATGAACCAGCGCTACCTGTCCCTGGCGCCGATCGCCACCAAGCAGCTTTATGCCAGCGTCGCCGACATCCCGCTGCGCCCGGCGCCGCCGCCGCCGGTCGAGACGGTCGCCGCCGTGGCGCCAGCCTCGGCCCCGCCGCTGCAGCGACCGCTCGGCGCGACCCGGCCGGCGCTGAGCCAGGCGGCCCAAGAAAACCCGCCGGCGCAGAGTGCGGCGCCGGTCGTGACCGCGGCGCTCGACGGGCGGACGGCGGCGCCCGAGCCGGCCAGGCCGGCGCCGGTCAAGGTGGCGTTCCGGCCGAGATCGTCCCCGCGGGCGCGATCGCTCGACGCGCTGATCGCGCAGATCGCGGAAAGCCGGTGATGAGCGCCGTTCGCCAATTCGGTGACAATCCCTGTCGGCCGCGGCATTTCAAGCCGCCGCCCTGCACCCCGGTCATTCCTGACGGCCCGGCAAAACGGGCGCTCGACGGTTGCCGGCGCCGTCTGTCTGTCGCCGGCGCGCTGTTCCTCGGGTTGTTTCTCGTGCTCGCGGTGCGGCTCGTCCAGGTCACCTTGCTTCCGGGCAATATCGCAGTGCCCAAAATCGCCCGGTTCCACCCGGTGCCGCCGCCGTTGCCCGGTCGCGCCGACATCGTGGACCGCAACGGCAAGCTGCTCGCGACCACCCTCGCGAGCCCATCGCTCTACGCCGACCCTCGGCAGATTACCGATGCCGCCGATGTCACGCGCAAGCTCGTTGCGGCGCTGCCGGGCCTCGACCGCGCCGAGCTATTTGCCAAGCTGACCTCGGGCAAGCGCTTCGTGTGGGTCAAGCGCCATCTGACCCCCGACGAGGAGTATGCGGTCAACCAGCTCGGGATCCCGGGGCTGCAATTCGAGCGCGAGGAAAAGCGCGTCTATCCTTATGGCAATCTGCTGTCGCACGCGGTCGGCTACACCGGGATCGACGACAATGGCCTGGCCGGGATCGAGCGCGGCCTCGATGATCAGCTGCGCGGCCGGCAGGAGCCGCTGCAGCTGTCGATCGATCTGCGCCTGCAATATGTCCTGCATGAAGAATTGCAGCGCGTCGTCGACGAGTTCACCGCCGAGAACGCCGGCGGGCTGATCATGAACGTCAACACCGGCGAGATCCTGGCCATGGTGTCGCTGCCGGATTTCGACCCGAACCACCCGGACACGCCGGATCCGCAGCATCCGAACATCCCGGTCGCCGACCGGATGTTCAACCGGGTGACGCTCGGCGACTACGAAATCGGCTCGATGTTCAAGATCTTTACGACCGCGATGGCGCTCGATTGCGGCGCCACCACAATGACCGGCAGGTTCGACGCGACCAACCCGATCCATATCGGCCGATTCACGATCTCCGATTATCACGGCAAGCATCGCTGGGAGAGCGTGCCGGAAATTCTGATGTACTCATCGAATATCGGCGAAGCCAAGATCGCGCTCGCGGTCGGCGCCGAGCGGCAACAGGAATACCTGCGCCGGTTCGGGCTGCTGACATCGCCGGCGCTCGAGCTGAAGGAGATCGGCAAGCCGCACTATCCGGCGCATTGGCGCGAGGTCAACGTGATGACGATCGGCTTCGGCCACGGCATTTCGGAGACATTGCTGCAGCTGGCGAGCGCCGCCTCGGCGCTGATCAATGGCGGGATCCTGCGCCAGGCAACCTTGCTGAAGCTGCCGCCGGGCGACGCGCCGCAGGGCCGGCGGGTGATCTCGGCGGAAACTTCGGACCATATGCGCGAATTGATGCGGCTCGTCGTGCAGTACGGCACCGGTCAGATGGTCGATGCGCCGGGCTATGTGGTCGGCGGCAAGACCGGCACCGCCGACAAGGTCGTCCACGGCCGCTATTCTGAGCACCAGGTGCGGTCGAGCTTTGTCGGCGTGTTCCCGATGACCGCGCCCAAATATCTGGTGCTGGTCATGCTCAACAACCCGCACGGGACCAAGGCGAGCTACGGCTATGCCACCGCCGGCTGGACCGCGGCGCCGGCGGTCGGGCGCACCATCGTGCGCATCGCGCCGCTGCTGCATGTGCGGCCGGTCGATGAATCCTCGCCCGCGATCGCGCTGGGCTTGATGCCGGCGAGCCTGCAAGGCAAGCGGATTGAAGCTTACTGAGTTGATTGATCATGCCGATCGCCCCATGGGCTCCGGCTCGCCGGGTGGGCTGGAAATCACCGGGCTCACCGCCGATTCGCGCGCGGTGCGTCCGGGTTTTCTGTTCGCCGCCCTGTCCGGGACACAGCGCGACGGGCGCGCCTTCGCGGCCGATGCGGTGGCGCGGGGTGCGGTCGCGATCCTGACCGACGATGTTGCGGCGCTGGCCCTGTCGCCGCCGAGCCGCGCCGGCATCGCCGTCATCGCCGACCCCAACCCGCAACGCCGGCTGGCGCAGCTGGCCGCGCGATTTTATCGCCGGCAGCCACGCACCATCGCCGCCGTGACCGGGACCAACGGCAAGACCTCGATCGTCCATTTCACCCGCGAGATCTGGACCGCCGCGGGTTTTCCGTCGGCAAGCCTCGGGACCCTCGGGCTGACGACACCGGCCGGGCGCCGTCCCGGCGCCTTGACCACGCCCGATCCGGTCGCCTTGCAGCGCGATCTCGCCGCGCTCTGCGGGCAGGGGATTGACCATGTCGCGATCGAGGCGTCGAGCCATGGTCTCGCGCAATTCCGGCTCGACGGGCTTTCGGTCGCCGCGGCCGGCTTTACCAACCTGACCCGCGACCATCTCGACTATCATCGCGATATGGACCGGTACCGCGCCGCCAAGGAGCGGCTGTTTACGGAACTGCTGGCCCCGGGCGGCGCCGCGATCCTCAACCGCGACAGCAGCGAGTTTCCGCGGTTGGCGGCGTTGTGCCGCGACCACGCTCATCGGGTGCTCGCCTACGGGACCGATGCGGCTGCAGAGCTGCGACTGGTCGCCGCGCGGGTGCGGCCCGGCGGGCAGGAGCTGGCGCTTGATGTGCTCGGATGGCGGCATGATCTCTTTTTCCCGCTGCTCGGCGAGTTCCAGGCGACGAACGCGCTTTGTGCGCTCGGGCTGGCGATCGCGACCGGGGTGCCGGCGGACGTCGCGGCCAAGGCTCTCGCCTGGCTGACCGGGGTTCCGGGCCGGCTCGAATTTGTTGCCGAAGGCCGGGGCGGCGCGCCGATCGTCGTCGATTACGCTCACACCCCGGACGCACTCGCGACCGTGCTCGGGGCGTTGCGCCCGCATGCGCCAGGCCGGCTCGTCGCGCTGTTCGGCTGCGGCGGCGACCGCGACCCCGGCAAGCGCCCGCAAATGGGGCGACTCGCCGCGGCTGCCGCCGACCGGGTTTATGTGACTGACGACAATCCGCGCAGCGAGGACCCGGCCGAGATTCGCCGCGCGATCCTGGCGGCCGCTCCGGCTGCCATCGAGATCGGCGACCGGCGGCGGGCGATCGAGACCGCGATCGCCGAACTCGCGCCGGGCGATTTGCTGCTGATCGCCGGCAAGGGCCACGAAACCGGCCAAATCGTCGGCAGCGAGACATTCCCGTTCGACGATGCCGCGATCGCTCGCGAGATCGTCGCCCGGCAGGTCGGCAGATGACGCCGTTGTGGGCCGCCGCGGACGCCGCCCGCGCAACTGGCGGCGCCGGTCCGGCCGGCTGGGCGGCTGGGGGCGTGTCGATCGACACCCGCACCTTGGCCGCGGGCGATTTATTCGTCGCCTTGCGCGGCCCCAATCATGACGGCCACGATTTCGTTGCCGCAGCATTCGCCCGCGGCGCCGCTGCGGCGATGGTCGATCGCCCGGTTGCCGGTCTGCCGGCGGATATGCCGCTGCTGCGGGTTGGCGACACGCTTGCGGGGCTCGCGGCGCTCGGCAAAGCTGCCCGCGCTCGGAGTGCCGCGCGGATCGTCGCGGTCACCGGCAGCGTCGGCAAGACCGGAACGAAGGAGGCGCTTCGCCTGGCGCTTGGCGGCTGCGGCCGGGTTTTCGCCTCCACCGGCAGCCTCAACAATCAGTGGGGCGTTCCGCTGTCGCTTGCCCGCCTGCCGCCCGACGCGGCGTTCGGGGTTTTTGAGCTCGGCATGAACCACTCCGGCGAGATCGCCGCGCTGACGCGGCTGGTGCGTCCGCACATCGCGGTGATCACCACGGTCGAGCCGGTCCATCTCGGGTTTTTCGCTTCGGTTGAGGCGATCGCCGAGGCCAAGGCCGAAATCTTCCTCGGATTAAAGCCGGCCGGGGTTGCCGTCCTGAACCGCGATAATCGGCATTATCCGCGCCTGGCCGCGGCGGCGGCCTGTGCCGGTGCCGAAGTGATTTCCTTCGGCGCCGATCCCGGGTCCCGGGTCCGACTGATCGACTGCGTCGCAGAGCCGGGCGGCAGCACTGTCGACGCTTTGGTTCACGGCGCCGGGCTGCGCTTCCGGCTGGGGGTGCCCGGACGGCACTGGGTTATGAACGCGCTTGCGGTGCTCGGCACGGCGACAGCCTGCGGCTGCGATCCGCGCTGCGCGGCTGCGGCGCTCCAGCGCTTCGAGGCCATGCCGGGACGGGGCCGCCGCCATGAGCTGGCCTGGCGCGGCGGCACCCTGACCCTGATCGACGAGAGCTACAATGCGAGCCCACCCGCGATGGAGGCGGCGCTCGCCGTGCTCGGCGGCGCGACACCCGTTGGCGGTGGCCGGCGGGTGGCGGTCCTGGGCGATATGCTGGAGCTCGGCGATGCCGCCGAGCGGCTGCACCGCGAGCTGGCGGCATCGATCGCCGCCGCCGCGGTCGATCGGGTCTTCCTGGTCGGCAGCGCGATGGCGGCGCTCGACGCGATGCTGCCCGAGGCGAAGCGCGGCGGGTTGTGGGGGTCTGCCGATCACGCTATCCCTGCGTTATTAGGCTTTCTCAAACCCGGTGACGTCGTGACGGTCAAAGGCTCCTACGGCGTGCATGTCGATCGCATTGTCGAGCGGCTGATCGCCGAAGCGGCGCCGTCCGAGACCTGATCCGATGCTTTACCGGCTGCTGTATCCGTGGGCAGATCAGGTCCAAGCCCTCAATCTATTCCGCTACATCACCTTTCGCTCGGGTGGGGCGGTCGTCACCGCGCTCCTGATCAGCTTTATTTTTGGCCGGCCGATCATTGCCTGGCTGCGCTCCAAGCAAACGAACGGCCAGCCGATTCGCCTCGACGGCCCGCAGGGACATCTGGTTCGCAAAAAGGGCACGCCGACGATGGGCGGGTTTCTGGTCCTGCTGGCATTGACGGTTGCGACCCTCCTATGGGCGGATTTGAGCAACCCCTATGTTTGGATCGTGCTGCTGGTGACGGTCGGGTTCGGACTGATCGGCTTTTTTGACGATTACCGAAAGCTCACCAGCAATTCGCATCGGGGGCTGTCCGGACGGACCAAGTTGGTGCTCGAAATCGCGGTCGCCGCGCTCGCCTGCATCGTGCTCGGCCATGTGACCCCGGCGCCGCTGGCCGATACCTTGGCGGTGCCGTTTTTCAAGAACGTGCTGATCGATCTCGACGGGCTGTTCGTGCCGTTCGGCATCCTGGTCGTGGTCGGCGCGTCGAACGCGGTCAACCTGACCGACGGTCTCGACGGGCTGGCGATCGTGCCGGCGATGATCGCGGCCGGGTGCTTCGCCTTGATCGCCTATCTGGTCGGCAACGCGATATTCGCCAACTACTTGCAGCTCCATCATGTTCCGGGGGCCGGCGAGTTGACCGTGTTTTGCGGCGCCATGGTCGGGGCCAGCCTCGGCTTCTTGTGGTTCAACGCGCCGCCGGCGATGGTCTTCATGGGCGACACCGGCTCGCTGTCGATCGGCGGTGCGCTCGGGGCTATCGCCGTCGTCACCAAGCACGAACTCGTGCTGGCGATCATCGGCGGGCTCTTTGTTCTCGAAGCCGTCTCGGTGATCGTGCAGGTCGCCAGCTTCAAGATCACCGGGCGCCGCGTCTTCCGGATGGCCCCGCTGCACCACCATTTCGAGCAGAAAGGCTGGGAGGAGCCGACGATCGTGATCCGCTTTTGGATCATCGCCTCGATCCTGGCGATCGCCGGTCTCGCCACCCTGAAGCTGCGGTGATGCGCGATGACAGTCGGAAGAATCGCACAATTAGTAGCTAGCCGCGACAAACCCAACAACATATACTCTGCAATTGCCAAGCGGGGCCATCTCGGCGCGCCCCGTGCGCAGCCCGAGGACCGCCCCCGATGAGGTTCGCGCGCATCGACCAGAGCCCGGTGGCGCGGTGGTGGTGGACCGTCGACCGCTGGAGCCTTGCCGCACTCTGCGTGCTGATGGGGTTTGGCGTCGTCATGTGCCTGGCGGCGAGCCCGGCCGTCGCCGAGCGGATCGGCTATGACGGCGGGCATTTCATCCGCCGCTATCTTGGGCTCTTGCCCTTCACGCTGGCGCTGATGTGGGTGGTCTCATTGCAGACGCCGCGCACGGTGCGCCGCATTGCCGTCGCGGTCTTCGCGGTCGGGCTCGTGCTGCTGGTCCTGACGCTCGTCGTCGGCGCCGAGATCAAGGGGGCGCGGCGCTGGATCAACCTGCCGCTGCTGTCGTTGCAGCCCTCCGAATTCGTCAAGCCGTGCTTTGCGGTGATCACCGCATGGCTGCTGTCGGAGCAGAAATTGCGGCGCGGCTTTCCCGGCAACCTGATTGCGCTTGTCCTGTTGCTGGCGATCGTCGCGATGCTGATCGCGCAGCCCGACATCGGCATGGCGGCGGTCGTCGTCGCGGTGTGGTTCGGCCAGCTCTACATGGCCGGCTTGCGGCTTTACTGGGTGGCGCTGCTCGGCATGGGCGGGGTCGGGGCGCTTGCAGGCGCCTATTCGTTCCTGCCGCATGTGAGGGTGAGGGTCGATCATTTTCTCGATCCGGCGGCCGGCGACAGCTACCAGGTCAACCGTTCGCTCGAAGCCTTTGCCAATGGCGGGCTGTGGGGCCGCGGGCCGGGCGAAGGCACGATCAAATACGTGCTGCCCGACGCGCATGCCGACTTTGTCTTTGCCGTCGCCGGCGAAGAGTTCGGGCTGATCGTCTGTCTCGTCGTCGTCGCCTTGTTCGCCTTTGTCGTGATGCGCGGATTTTCGCGGCTGTCGCAGGAGGGCAGCCTGTTCGTGCTGCTGTCGGCGACCGGGCTCTTGATCCAGTTCGGCCTGCAGGCGGTCATCAACATGGCCTCGACCTTGCACATGATGCCGACCAAGGGCATGACCCTGCCGTTTTTGTCATATGGCGGCTCGTCGATGCTGGCGCTGGGGCTGGGCATGGGGATGCTGCTGGCGCTGACCCGCCGCCGGCTCGCCGGGAGTGCGTTGTGAACGGATCGTTCGTCCTCGCCGCGGGCGGCACCGGCGGCCATCTGTTTCCGGCGCAGGCGCTGGCCGCCGAGCTCGTCGGCTATGGCCGGCAGGTGCATCTGCTCAGCGATTCGCGGGCCGACGCCTTTGCCGCGCAGGTGCCGGGGGTCGAAATTCACAATGTGCGCGCCGGCCGGCTCGGCGGCGGGCCGGTTCGCGCCGCCTATGGCCTCGCCGGGCTTGCCGCGGGCACAGTGCAGGCCCGCCGCCTGCTGCGGCGGCTGAGGCCGGCGGCGGTGATCGGGTTTGGCGGCTATCCCTCGGTGCCGACGATGCTGGCGGCAGCTTCGCTCGGGCTGCCGACGATGATCCACGAGCAGAACGCAATCCTCGGTCGCGCCAACCGCCTGTTGGCATCGCGCGCCGGACGGATCGCCACCGGCTTTCCGGAAACCGCCGGCCTGCGCCCGGCCGACCGCATCCGCGCAGTCCACACCGGCAACCCGGTCCGGCCGGCGGTGCTGGCGCTGGGGGCCGCCGAATACGTTCCGCCGGCGAGCGGCGCGCCGGTCGAGCTGCTGGTTTTCGGCGGCAGTCAGGGCGCCCGCATCCTGGCCGAAGCCGTGCCGGCGGCGTTGGCGATCTTGCCGCACGGATGGCGCCGACGGCTGCGGGTCAGCCAGCAGGCCCGTCCCGAGGACGTCGCCGCGGTCGTCGAAAGCTACGCCCGAGCCGGCATCGCCGCGGAAGTCGAGAGCTTCTTCGCCGACTTGCCGCAGCGGCTCGCGCGGGCGCATCTCGCAATCTGCCGCGCCGGCGCATCCAC
>DASYBC010000111.1:0-47209 GCA_036500965.1 Allostellaceae bacterium
TCATCGCCGCCTCGACATCCATGACGTGCGGCAACGCCTCGTACTCGACCTCGATCAGGTCGAGCGCCTGCTCGGCGATCGCCGGCGACACCGCGGCGACCGCGGCGACGGCATGACCCTCGTAGAGCGCCTTGCCGATCGCCATGCAGTTGCGCGACAGGTCGCGCAAATTGGCTGGGGCGGCGCCGATAAACGCCCGCGACGGCGGGATATCCGGAAAATCAGCGCGGGTCGTCACCGCCTTGACGCCGGGCAGCGCCATCGCCTTGGCGGTGTCGATCGACAGGATGCGGGCATGCGCGTGGGGGCTGCGCTTGATCTTGCCCCAAAGCATCCCCGGCATCGCCATGTCGGCGCCGAAATTGGCGCGCCCGGTGACCTTGTCGACGCCGTCCGGGCGGATCGGGCGGGTGCCGACGACCTTCAGGGTCTCCTTGTCGAGAAAGCTCATTGCGCGGCCTCCTGTCGCATCACTGCGGCGGCGTCTAGTACGGCGCGGATAATCTTGTCGTAGCCGGTGCACCGGCACAGATTGCCGGCGAGCCAATACCGGGTTTCTTCTTCGGTCGGGTTCAAATTTTCATCGAGCAACGCCTTGGCGGCGACGATGAACCCGGGCGTGCAAAAGCCGCATTGCAATGCCGCATGTTCGAGAAATTTCTGCTGTACCGGGTGCAGGTGATCGCCCTGGGCGATGCCCTCGACGGTCTGGATCTTGCGGCCCTCGGCTTCGGCGCCGAGCATCAGGCAAGAGCAGGCGATCCGGCCGTCGACAATGACGGTGCAGGCACCGCAATCGCCCGAGCTGCAGCCTTCCTTGCTGCCGGTCAGGTTCAGCTCGTCGCGCAGCACGTCGAGCAAGGTTTGCTGCGGCTCGCACAGATACTCGACAGGCTCGCCGTTGATGATCGTCGATACGTGATGTTTGGCCATTAGCGTGCTCCAGCGCGTTCAAAGGCAATGGCAGCCGCGCGGCGCGCCAGCACGCCCGCGACCTTGATCCGGTATTCGATGGTGCCGCGCTTGTCGGTGATCGGGTTGCAAGCGCGCCCCGCGGCGGCGTCGAGCGCCGCTAATGTCGGCTCGTCGAGCCGATGCCCGATCAGCGCCTTCGCCGCCTCGTCGCAGACGATCTGTGTCGGCGCCACCGCACCAAGCACGACGCGCGCGTCGGTGCACACGCCGCCATTGTCTAACGTGACGTTGACCCCGCAGCCGACGACGGCGATGTCCATCTCGGTGCGCGGGATAAAGCGCAGATAGGCGTCCGACTGGTGCGGCTTGGGCTTTGGGACGTGGAATTCGACGATGAACTCGCCCTTTTCGAGCGAGGTCCGGCCCGGCCCGGTGACGATCGCTTCAACCGGGGCTTCGCGCTTCCCGTTCGGCCCGGCGATCACGCAAGTCACCCGCGCCGCGATCAGCGCCGGCACGCTGTCGGCGGCCGGCGAGGCGTTGCACAAATTGCCGGCGAGCGAAGCGCGCCCCTGGATCTGCTCCGAGCCGATCAGGTCCATGCCTTCGACGATCCCCGGCCAGGCATGCGTCAGCGCCTCATTCTCGAAGATCATAACCCCGGGCGTGGACGCGCCGATCACGAACTGCGCGCTCTCTTCGCGGATGCCGATCATCCCCGGAATTCTTTTGGTGTCGACGATCAGCTCCGGGCGGGTCCGGCCCGAGCGCAGCTGCACCAGCAGGTCGGTTCCGCCGGCCAGCACCTTGGCCATGCCGGAGGCTCCGGCCAGGATCTTTACGGCGTCATCGACGCTCGTCGGTGCGGAAAAGCTCATACTGGGCATGTTCGCTCCTGACTGACGCGAGCACGCAACCGCCATGGGTCCGGCCCGCTAAAATAGACGCAGATGCGGTGCGGCCGCAGCGCGAGACACGCCAGGCACCGCATCATCCTCGATTACACCACCATCCTATGCGGCGTGAAGCGCTATGTTCAAATCTTCCCGCAGCATGCCGCACTGCAGCGCACGATGATTCCGATCATAGGCCATATCGCGCTCGATGACAGCCGGGTCGAGGAAAGCTTCATCCGCGCCTCCGGCCCAGGCGGCCAAAACGTCAACAAAGTCGCCAGCGCGGTGCAGCTGCGGCTCGATCTCGCCGCGATGGCGGGGCTGCCGGCCGATGCGCGCGAGCGGCTCGCCCGCCTGGCAGGCAGGCGCCTGACCCAGGACGGCGTTCTGGTCATCACCGCTCGCCGCTTCCGCGCCCAGGAGCGCAACCGCCAGGATGCGCTCGACCGCCTCGTCGCGCTGATCCGCCGGGCCGCTCTGCCGCCCACCCCGCGCCGCCCGACGAAACCCACCCTCGCCGCCAGACGGCGGCGCCTCGCCGCCAAAGCCCACCGCGCCGCCCAAAAAGCGCAGCGCCGCCCCGAACGCGATGATGGCGATGGCGGATAACGGCTCACTTCCTCGCCTCGCGTGCGGGGAGAGGGTCGGAATGAGGGCCCGGGCGGTGTGGAGGTCTATTGTCCTTCGACAGGACGGCGCGACCGGGGTAGGCTTTGGTGAAATCCGGGGTTGCTCCGGAACGATCTGGAGGGAGCGCGATGCAAGTGACACGTCGCAATTTGGCGATCGCGGGGGCGGTCGCGCTCGGCACGGCGAGCCTGGTGCGCAGCTGGGCGGTGCGGGCCGACACTCCCGACGTGGCGGCGGTCAAGGAGAACGTCGAGGGATTGCGCAAGGCGCTGCTGGCCGCGGACAAGGCGCAGTTGGAGCAATTGGCGGCGGAGCAGCTGAGCTACGGCCATTCGAGCGGCAAGATCCAGACGAAGGCCGAATTCGTCGACGGGGTCATGAGCCGGAAGGCGGTGGTCAAGTCGTTGACTTTTCCCGAGCTCACCGTCGCGGTGGCCGGCGACGCCGCGATCGCGCGCCACCTCTACGTGTCCGAATCCGAGACCGACGGCAAGCCCAACCACACCAGGATCGGCGTGCTCGCGGTCTGGCAAAAACAGGATGGCAGCTGGAAGCTGCTAGCGCGCCAAGCCTATAAGCTCACCTGACTTGCCGATCGCTGCTGTGGAACATGGGTTTAGCGGCTATGATCGACAACGAGTAGCGGAGGATATCAAAATGCCCAACAACGAGATCAACCGGCCGGAAACCCGGGCCGCAGCAGCGCCGGCGCCGCCCCCTGCCATCGCCCCGTCACTGCCGCCGCTGCACAGCGTCGATCTGATGACGGTGGCCGGATCGGCCGCGTTCGGCGCCGAATGGAGAACGATGGAAGCGAAAATCGTCGAGGTGCCGGCGATCCCGGACGCGATGCCCGAGTTCAAGACGACCTACGACATCGAACCGCATGCGGGCGAGCGCGGCTTCGACGATAAGGCCTGGCCGGTAATCCCGGCCACCGAGCTCGGCGCCAAGCGCGGCGGCGGCCGAGTGTCGTTCATCTGGTATCGAGCGACCTTGACCGTGCCGGCGGAAGCGTCGGGGTTTGACCCGTCGGGCGCCAAGGCGGTGCTGACCCTGAACATCGACGATTACGCGGAGATCTGGGTCAACGGGCAGATGCCGCGCGCCGCCGGCCGGCCGAGCCCGGCGACGATCCAGGGCTTCAATATGCCCAACCGCCTGGTGCTCAGCGACGCGGTCAGCCCCGGCGACAAATTCGAGGTCGCAGTGTTCGGCATCAACGGGCCGATCTCGGCGGCCCCGCCCAATACCGTCTGGTTCCGCGAGGCGAAAGTCGAATTCTACCGGTGAAAGCGGGCCGGTCAGCTGTGTCCGGCCTGCAGGTGACAAATCGTGAAACCGTGGCGTTGCGCCAGCATCTCGGCGATACGGCGCCGGTGGCAGATTTGCCAGTCGGCTTCGTAGCATAGGAGGCAGCTCGGCGCGTTCGCGGCGATCTCGCCGGCCCGTTGGAGATCGAGCTCGGCCTCGGGCCGCGCGAGCTTCTCAGTGACGATCGCCCAGAACCGGTCCCATTCGCGACGGCGGCCGGCAAGCCGCCCCTCGGGCGGGGTGCCGAGCGCCGCCAGATGCACGTAGCCGATCCCGGCCTCCTCGACCGCCGCGGCGAGCTGGCGCTTCGAGAAACCGGGCCGCCGCGAGATCGGCCGGTCGCGCACATCGAGCAAATTCGTCACTCCCGCCGCGGCGAGCGCGGCGACAACATCGCGCAATAGCGCCTTCTCATAGCCAATCGTGCACAGAACCTTGCTGGTCATGCGGCGCGATACCGTGCCACTGCCGCCGGATCGAGCTCGATCCCCAGGCCGGGCCGTTCGGGCAGCCGGACCATGCCGTCGCCGTCGATCGCGATCGGCTCCTTCAACAGCTGGTCACGCAGCCCGTTCGGGTTCTGGTCGAACTCGAGAAGCAGCGCGTTCGCGGTCGCGGCGGCAAAATGCAGCGAGGCGGCGAGCAGGACCGCGCCGGCGAAGGCGTGCGGCGCCACCATCAAATGATGCGCCTGGGCCAGCGCCGCGATGCGGCGGCACTCAGAAAACCCGCCGGACCAGGCGAGGTCGGGCTGGACGATATCGACGGCGCCTCGAGCGATCAGCTCGCGAAAGCCATAAAGGCCGATCTCGGTTTCGTAGCCGGCGATCGGCGTTGCCAACGCGTCGGCCACACGGGCGCTGCCGTCGATGTCGTCGGTCGCGACCGGCTCCTCGAGCCAATAGAGCCGATAGGGTTCCAGCGCCCGGCCCATCTCGATCGCCATCGCCGGGCTCCAGGCGCAGTTGACGTCAGCCATCAGCTTCGCGTTCGGCCCGAGCGCCCGGCGCACCGCCGCGACGCGGGCGATGTCCTCCTCGGGCTCGACCTCGCAGCTGCGCGCCTGCGCGGCGAGGTGGCGGAGATGGGTTTGCGTTGACGGATTGCGGCCGATCTTCATCTTCATGCCTTTGAAGCCGAGGGCGCGATAGCCCTCGGCTTCGCCGGCGAGATCGTCGACCGATTTCCCCGCCTGGTAGAAGCCCCCGCTGGCATAGGCCTCGACCCGGTCGCGGCAGGCGCCGAGCAGCCGATAGAGCGGCATCCTCGCGACCTTGCCGGCGATGTCCCAGAGCGCGATATCGATGCCGCTTATCGCATTCATAGCGATGCCGCGCCGGCCGAACTGGCGGGTGCGCGCGAACATCTTCTGCCACAACCCTTCGATCAGCAGCGGGTCCTCGCCGAGCAGCATCGGCCGCAGCTGCTCTTCGATGACATGCCGCGTGCCGCCGCCGCCGACCTCGCCGATGCCGGTGACGCCGCCATCGGTCTCGACCTCGACCAGGAGGCTGCCGCGGGCCGACTGCATGCCGCCGGCGCTGCCATAGGGCGGCTCGCAGCGGTAGGACAGCGGGATCGTGCGGATTTCGGTGATCTTCATCGGCTCAGCCCTCGCCGAGCACGGCCAGCAGATCGCATTGCACCTGCATCGGTGCGGCGAGGTCATGCGCCGTCATGGTGTGGCGCGCCGGCCGCGAATGCGGGTCGGGAAACATCTCGACCCAATGCTTGTTGAGGATCGGGCGCAGCGCGCGGTCGGTGATCCACACCGTCATCTTGACGATGTCCTCTGGGGTGCCTCCGGCCGCCTCGATCACCCGGCGGACATTGGCGAACATCGCCCGGCATTGGGCGTCGAGGTCCGGATCGACCTTGCCGCTCTGCGGGTCGGCGCCGGAGATCGCCCCGCTGACGACAAACGGCCCGCGCCGGCAGGCGCTCGGGATCGGGTTGACATGCCGTGCTCCCGGCACGTCGATGCTTCGCCGCTTTGCCATGGCTCGCCTTCCCTTCGCTGGTCAGTGATCGCCCGCGACTGCGGACGCGCCGCCATGTAGTATGGCAGCACCGTTTACGGCTTTGCAGCCCATATGCTGAGCGACGAGCAGCGCCGTTTTCTCGACAGCCGCCGGGTCGGCCATCTCGCCACCGCCGATGCGCAGGCGCTGCCGCACGTCCTGCCGGTGTGCTTCGCCGCGAGCGGCGACAGGCTCTACATCACCATCGACCAAAAGCCCAAGAGCGACCCACGGGCCTTGAAGCGGCTGCGCAACGTTCTCGAGAATCCGGCCGCTGCCTTTGTCGCCGACCGCTACGACGACGACTGGACGCGGCTCGGCTGGGTTATGCTGCGCGGGCCGGCCGAAATCCTCGAAAATGGCGGCGAGCACGATGCCGCGCAGGAATTGCTGCGCGGCCGCTATCCGCAATACCGGGCGATGCGGCTCGGCCCTTTGCCGGTCATCGCCATCCGTATCGAGCGGGTGACGAGCTGGGGGGACTTGTCCGTCGACCGTTAGCGCGCTACCGATCGGATGGGGCCGGCCATGTTCAAGCGATTGATATCCAGTGGCATCGCCACGGCGGTACTGTTGACAACTGCCCCGGCCCCGGCGCAGCAGGCGGCAACGGCGCCCGACCCGTTCCCGCCGCCGGCAGCCTCACTCGCACCGCTATTGAACGCGCCCTCAATCCCCGGGGCCGCCGCCGCGATGCAACCAGCGCCGCCATCCGCGGCGGCCGAAGCCGCCATCGACCGCCGTATCCGCCTGTTGCGAGCGCGGCTCGGCATCACTTCGGCGCAGCTGCCGTTGTGGTCGGCCTTTGCCCACGCCATGCGCGAGGACGCGCAGAGCACCGACGCTCTCGCCGCCCAGCGCGCCGCCGCGGTGGCTAGAATGAACGCGGCCGACAACATGAATTCCTACGCCCGCATCGTGTGCATTCACGCGAGCAACACCGAGCGGCTGGCGGACGCCTTCGACCGCCTGTACGCGAGCCTCTCGGCGACGCAAAAGCGAGCTGCCGACGAGTTGCTTCGCCGGACTGCGACGGCTCCGCCCGCGCGCCGCTGAGCCGATCGAACCAGCCGAGACGGGTTTTGCTGGAAAGCGCCGCCGGTCTCGTCGAAGATGGGCCGAGTGTTTTCGACAGCGTTGCGGGAGGAAGCGATGGCCAAAGGCATTTTGATCGCGGCGATGGATTTCTCGGCCGCACCCGAGGACGAGTTCCACGATTGGTACGATCTCGAGCACGTTCCCGAACGGCTGCGGGTGCCGGGTTTTTTGAACGCCGACCGCTGGCTCGGCGCCGACAACCCGAAAATTTCGATCGCGACCTATGATCTCGACAATGTCGGCGTGCTGCACAGCCCGGCCTATCTTGCGGTCGGCGGCGACAACGGCTCGCCCTGGACCAAGCGCACCGCCAAGTTCCGCAAATCGATCCTGCGCTACGAGGGCGAGCAGCTGGTCCCCGGCGACCGCACGGCACCGCGCGACGCCGGGGGGCTGCTGATGGTCGGGATGAACGTCGCCGCCGAGCACGAGCACGAATTCAACGAATGGTACAACACCGAGCATATCCCGGCGCTGGGCGCGGTGCCCGGCGTGCTGTGCGCGCGGCGCTATCGCGGCACCGGCGGGACCCAGCGCTACGTCGCGCTCTACCACCTAAACTCGCCCGACGTGGTGCGCGGGGAAGCGTGGCGAAAGGCTGCCGACACCCCTTGGACGCAGAAGCTGCGCCCGCATTTCCGCGATCATCTGCGCTACGTCTGCCGCCGCTACACCCGCGCCGCATAGCACCCTCACCCGCCTCCCCCTCTCCCGCACTGCGGGAGAGGGGACCGTTGCGCAGCGACGGTGGGAGGGCCGCTCACATCAGGAAGACGCCTTTGCCGGTGGTCTGGGTGTCGAACAGGCTATAGGCTTCCTCGGCTTGGTCGAGCTTCCACTGGTGGGTGAACAGGCGATCGACCTCGACCTTGCGCTCGACGCAGAAATTCGCGCAATCGGCCTGCCCCTGCCACGAGAAGGTCCACGAGCCGATGATCGTCAGCTGCTTCCTCAGCATGTCGGGGCTGACATCGATCGTCACGTTGTTGCGCTCGCCGACAAAGGCGACGGTGCCCCACACCTTGGCGCTGCGCACCGCGGCGATGCGGCCCTCGGGCTGGCTCGACGTGTCAAGCGTGCAGTCGGCGCCGCCATGGGTCAAATCCTTGATCGCGCCGACCGGGTCGTTCGAGCGCGGGTTGACCGTCTGCCAGGCGCCGAATTCCTTGGCCCGCTCCAGCCGTTCCGGGCTGACGTCGAGGGCGATGACCCGCGCCCCCATCGCCGTGGCGAGCTGGGTCGCCGATAGGCCGACCGGCCCCTGGCCGAACAGCGCGATCGTGTCGTTGCCCGAGAGGTTCAGCCGGCGCAGCGCGCCATAGGCGGTGCCGGTGCCGCAGGCGATCGCCGCCCCGGCGCTGAACGACAATTCGTCACGCAGCGGCACCACGGTGAAGGCCGGCACCTTGAGCCAGCGCGCGTGCCCCCCATGCGCGTTGTTGCCATAGACCAGGACCGGCTCCTCCTGGCACAATTGCGACCAGCCCGAGCGGCAATGGCTGCACACGGTGCAGCCCTTGTAGTGATGCACCATGACGCGCTCGCCGACCCTCGCCTGCTTCGGATCGACGCCGGCACCAACCGCGGCGACGATGCCGCAGGGCTCGTGGCCGCCGATCACCGGGTTTGGGTTGACCGGCAGGCCGCCGATCGACTGACCTCCCGATTTCGGCCGGCGGTACTGGTGCAGATCGCTGCCGCACATGCCCGAGGCCTTCATCTCGACGACGACCTCGCCCGGCCCCGGGGTCGGGTCCGCAAACTCCATCAGCTCGATTTCCCGTTCGCCCGTGAACACAACGCCGCGCATGGCTCCCTCCGCACTCGTTGGTAAATGCTGCGCAGAGCCTACGCCCTTTCGGCCGCGCCTGGTAATCCCGAAAGCCGGCACACGGGATTGCCGTTCGCGCTACCAGCGCGGTAAAGCACTCATTTGCTGCCGACGAGGAGCCGCTCGATGCACCCGAACAAGCCGCATCTGGAATTTCACCGGATCGATATGAGCACCGGCTGGGAGACGCCACCGGGCTATCCCGCCGGCATCGAGCAGAAAATCCTGGCCGGCGCGCTCGACGAGACCCAGAAACGCGGCAGCCGCACCCGGCTCTTGCGCTTTGTGCCCGGCGTATTTCACGACCGCACCCTTTGTGCATGATTATTGGGAGGAGGTCTATCTGCTGTCGGGCGACCTGACCGTCGGCAACGACGCCAGCGGCAAAGGCGGCGAGAGCTTCGCTGCCGGCACCTACGCCTGCCGGCCGCCGGGGGCGGTGCACGGCCCGTTCAAGTCGAATGGCGGCTGCTTGCTCTACGAGAGCCACTATTACGCGGACTGACGGGTACGCGGACTGACGGGGCGCGCGCCGGCGGTTCAGTCGGCGAGCTCGAGGCTTTTGCCCTGCTGCAGCCGCCACATCCGGTCGAACCTGCCGCGCCGGCGACGCAGCTCCGCGGGGCTGCCGTCCTCGACGACGGCGCCGCGCTCGAGCACGACGACCCGGTCGAAATTCGCGATCGTCGACAGCCGGTGGGCGATTGCCAGCACGGTGTGGCCGCGCATCAATACGCCGAGCGCCTGCTGGATTTCGATCTCGGAGGCGCTGTCGAGCGCCGAGGTCGCCTCGTCGAGCACGATAATCGGTGCATCTTTCATCAACGCGCGAGCGATGGCGATGCGCTGCCGCTGGCCGCCGGACAGCTTGGTGCCGCGCTCGCCGACGATCGTGTCGTAGCCTTGCGGCAGTTCGCGGATAAAGTCGTCGCACCGCGCTGCCTTGGCCGCGGCCAGCACATCGGCATCGGCGGCCTCGGGCCGGGCATAACGGATATTTTCGAGCACCGAGCGGTGCAGCAGCGAGACATCCTGCGGCACCACCGCGATCGCGGCGCGCAGGCTGTCCTGGGCCATCGCCCGGCTGTCCTGATCGTCGATCAAGATGCGGCCGTCATCGACATCGACCAGCCGCTGCAACAGGGCAATCAGGGTCGATTTGCCGGCACCCGAGGGGCCGACAATCGCCACGTGCTCGCCGGGCCTGACCCGCAGGTTGAACCGGCGAAACACCTCCTGACCGCCCGGATAGCGGAAATCGACATCCTCGAACGCGATGCTGCCGCCGAGATGAACCCATTCGGCAGCTTCCGGCGGATCGAGCACCCGATGGTTTTCGCCGATCACCTCGATCGATTCGCCGATGCGGCTGATATATTGGGTGGCGTTGACCATGGCGAAGGCGAAATCGCGCGATCCGTGCAGGATGCGCAAGGCCAGCGCCACCGTCAGGATCACGTCGCCGGGGGTGATTTCTCCCAGACTCCACAGGTGCAGCGTCCAGGCGAGCATCCCGCCGGCCATCAGCCACAACCCCAGATCGTGGAATACGCGCAGGCGCTCGACATACATCAGGCTGCCGCGATGCGCAGCCTCTTCGCTTTTCAGCAGCCGCTCGAACCGGGCGCGCTCGCGGGTGCGCGCCGAAAACGCCTTGACTAGCCATATGTTGGAAAGAACATCGACCAGCTCGCCGCCAACCTCGGCGGCGCGATCGGCATGCAGCCGGTGACGCGGCGCGCCGCGATGGCTGAACCGGGCGAGCATGCCGGCCATCACCGCGACAAAGGCGCACAGCGCTGCGACGAGCTGCCACTTCACGGTCGCCAGCATGGCCAGGGCGGCGACGAAATCTGCGCAGACCGGGACAACGTTGAACAAGGTGGTCGAATGCACCTGCTGCAGCGCATCGCCGACGGCAGAGACCCGGTTGGCCAAGGCACCGCCCATCCGGTTGGCGAAATACCGGCTGCAATGGCCGCTCAAATGGTTGAACAAGTCGAATTTCGCCTCCGCCTTGTCGACCAGCATCGAGCGATAGCCGAACCAGCTGCCCAGGCGCCACAGTACGCTTTCGCCGGCCGCCAGCCCGGCAAAGACGCCGAGCGCCAACCACACCTGCGCGATGTGCTGCGGACCGGCGGCCATCGCATCGACGATCATTTTCAAGCCGTATTGGGCGACGCTGGCGAAGGCGGCCGCGCCGGCGACCGAGGCGATCGCGGTCAGGTGCAGCAGCGGCCGCCGCTTGGCGTAGTGCCACAGGAATGCGATCGGGCGGCGCGGAAACGATGCGGCTCCCGGATCGGGCCCGGCGACGCCCCGACGGGACCGAGAGCCGGCGCCTCGGCTGCCTGCAGCGCTCGGACGCGCGGTCGAGAGCTGGCGGCGGAAAGCTCCCTGCATCGATCGCTCTGCACTCATCATGTATTTCCCGATCTCCCGAAAGTTGAAGGGGCGCAACTCAACCCAAGCGAACAAGATTCCCGCGAGGACATGCTGTTGACATCAGCGGACCCCCAAGCTTCATTCGACATCCTCGGTTCCGGATGAGGCCGCGCTCCGGTCCGGGACGGGCCTTCTCAAGCGCTAACGGAGCGAGGAGGACTCTATTCCTGTTCGGAGTAGCCGCGCTGCCGCCCAGCCATCCGATCCTTGCCCGCCTCAGCCCGCGGCACCGAGTGCGGCGCGGGTCCGGGGCCGTCCTGCGGTTCAATGACGCACCCCGGGACCGCACGCTTCGGCGGCGGCCGGGCGCCGCGTTGGCCGTGGCATTTGCCGGCAGCGTGAGCCTCGCCGTCGCGACCGGCCCGGCCCCGGCATCCGCTGCCCCAGCCGGACCGAGCGGCGGCCCGCCACCGCAGAGCGAGGAGCTGCAGCGCGTTCCAGGGGACCACCTGATGGCGATCCTCGGCAAGGACGTGGTCAGCGCGACCGGCGAGAAGATGGGCCCGATCGTCGATGTGCTGTTCGATCAAGCCGGCAAGCCGCGCGCCGCGGTCATCGATTTCGGCGGGTTTCTCGGCGTCGGCACCCGCAAGATCGCGATCGACTGGGGCGCCTTGCTGTTCGACATGGGCGACCAGAAGAACGTCATCGCCCTCGACATCAGCCGAAAGCAGCTCGAGGCGGCGCCCGAATACCAGGGGCCGGACAAGCCGGTCTCGATCGTGACCCTGCCGCGCTCCGGCCAGAGCGGCCCGCCCCCCGACGCCTCGCGGTGACGCCGTTCGCGATCGCCGCCCGAGCTTGCTCGCCAGCCGGGTCTCGTGCGCGGCGGATTTCTCGGGGGCGATTTCCCCGGCGATGAACCGTCGTCTGCGTGGGCTCGATTGGCTCAACTTTTTTGTTGCCAATTTCCAGACCGGTTTCGGCCCGTTCATCTCGGTCTACCTGACGGGCGCCGGCTGGACCCTAGGCGCCATCGGCGAGGTGTTGAGCGCCGGCACGATCGCCGCGATGGCGAGCCAGGTTCCCGGTGGGGCGCTGGTCGATGCGATCCGCAGCAAGCGTGCGGCGGCGGCCGCGGCGATCATTGCGGTGATGGCGAGCGCGCTGTGCATCGCGCTGTGGCCGGCCTTCCTGCCGATCGCCTCGGCCGAGGTGCTGCACGCCTTCGCCAGCTCCGCTCTCGGCCCGGCGATCGCGGCGCTGAGCCTGGCTCTGGTCGGCCATCAGGCGCTTGGCGAACGGCTCGGCCGCAACGCGCGCTATGCGGCACTCGGCAATGCGTTCGCCGCCGGGATGATGGGCCTGTTTGGCTACTACCTGTCGGGCCATGCCGTCTTCTTGCTGACCGGCGCGCTCGGGCTGCCCGCGCTGGCCGCGCTCCAGGCGATCGGCGGGGAGCCTTCCGGGCGCGCCCCGGACGCGGTCGCGCCGGAACCGGCTCCAGCCGACCCGCCCAACGCGCTCGGCGGGTCCTGGCGGTTTCTGCGCGATCGCAGGCTGCTGATCTTTTGCCTCTGCGCCGCCTTGTTCCAGCTCGCCAACGCGGCGATGCTGCCGATCGCCGCCGGGCTGGTCACCGAGCGGGCGGGGCGGGCGGCGCCGCTGGTGATCGCCGCCTGCATCGTCGGGCCGCAATTTATCACGGCGCTGGTCTCCCCTTGGGCGGGGCGGGCCGCCGAGAGCTGGGGGCGCCGGCCGGTTCTGCTGGTCGGCTTTGTCGTGCTGCCGATCCGCGGCGCGCTGCTGGCCGGGATCGCCAATCCCTTCCTGATGATCCTGATCCAGTTGCTCGATGGGCTGAGTGCCGCGGCGCTCGGTGTGATGACGCCGCTGATCGTCGCCGACATCACCCGCAAGACCGGCCACTACACGACCTGCCTCGGCCTCGTTGGGCTGGCCGTCGGCGGCGGCGCGACCCTCAGCACCACCGCGGCCGGGCTGATGGCCGACCAATTCGGCGGCGCCGCGAGCTTTCTCAGCATGGCCGGCGTCGCCCTTTGCGCCACTGCGCTCGTCGCCGTCGCGATGCCCGAAACCAAGCCGCCGCCGTCTCCCGCGCCCCCGCCGGACCGCGCTCAACGGGACGGGCCAGGCTAGCCCGGTGCGCGGCGCTTCGCTGCCGCGGGGATTTCAGAAGTCGAGATCGGCGTAGTGCGCGGGCGGCGGAACCCCGGGCAGGTGGTCGCTGAGGATCGGGCGAAAGCTCGGCCGGGACTTGATCCGGGCGTACCATTCCTTGGCCGGCTCGTGCGCATCCCACGGCACGTCACCGAGATAGTCGAGGCTCGACAGCTGTGCCGCCGCAGTAATGTCGGCGATCGAGAAATGATCGCCGGCAAGCCAGCGCCGCCGCTCGACCAGATAGCCGATGTAATCAAGATGGTGCGGCAGATTGGCATGGCCGGCGCGGATCGCCCGCGAATTCGGTTGCCCATGCCCGAGATAGCGCTTCATCATCTTTTCGCCGAGCAGGTTCTCGGTGACTTCAAGGTTCATCTTGATGTCGAACCAGGCGGCCAGACGCCTCACCTCGGCGCGATCGACCGGGTTGATGCCGATCAGCAGCTTCTCGCGATAGACCTCGTCGAGGTATTCGACGATCGCCGCCGAATCGGCGAGCACGGTGCCGTCGGGCTCGATCAGCACCGGCACCTCGCCGGCCGGGTTGAGGGCCAGGAACTCCGGCCGCCGTTCCCAGGTCTTTTCGGCCTTCAGCGTGAAATCGAGGCTTTTCTCCCGCAGCACGACACGCACCTTGCGCGCGGCTGGGGACAAGAGGACGTGATAGAGGACGCGCATGAGGCGATAGTAGCGACCAGCCCCACGCCGGGACAACGCCTGATCGCGGCCGGGCCTGATCGCCGCCGGGCCTGATCGCCGCCGGGCCTGCTCACCTCTCGCGGCAGCGCGCGCTCGATGATGGAACATGCGACCGGGGTGCGGGAGCGCGACGGGATCAGAGCTTCTCGAAGACGCCGCAGGTGATGCGATATTCGGCAGCCAGCCAATAGAGCTTCGCCATCGACCGCTTCCACCGCCTGAACGACAGGAACGGCACCGGAAAGCGCGCGATTTGGCGCAGCAGAATCCACGGCCGCTCGCGGACGGCGTCGCGATAGGACATGCCGGCGCCGATGATCGCGGCGTCGAGCAGCCGCGCACCGGTGAACAGCGCGCCCAATTCGGCAGGGTTTGGCCGATACATCGTGTCGATCGGGTCGCGATGGTGGGGATAGCTGAACGGCACGGTGACAAAAACGAGGCCGCCGCTTTCCAGAAGGTCGAGGCAGTGGCGCGCCAGCCGATCCGGTCCGGTGACGTGCTCCAAAAGGTTGCAGCACAACAGCGCGCGCGGTCGGCAAGCGCGCAGCTGCGGCAGGTCGGCGGGGTCGGTCAGGTCGGCCAGCACGTCGACCCCGGGCAGGTCGCGCATATCGACATGGACGATATCGACGCCGCGGGCGCGCAGCGGACGCAGCAGCCGGCCTTCGATCCAGGGCTGCGCCTGTTCGCGGACGCGGGCCGAGCTGCTGCCGAGGTTCAGCAGCGGCGACAGCCGGTCGGGGGCATACTCGTCGAGCGCGCGCCCCAACCAGCGAGCTTCGGCTTCGAACATCGCGAACAGGCCCCAGACGCTTAACGATGTCCGAGCGCGCGCTGCGGCGCATCACGGCCGCGTGCGCGGGTCAGCAGAGCCGGCGGCCCCAGGTGAACATCGAGCTCAGCGCGTAGTTCAGCAAAGCGCCGACCGCGGCGCCGCCGGCGCCGGCCAGAAGCCACAATTGGGTCGCGGCGTAAAGATCGCGCGCAACCAGCACGTTGATTACGGCGCCGAGACCGCAGACCGCCATGAACGAGGCCAAGCCGCGCACCGCCCGCCACCCGGTCAGCCGGCAGTCGCGATAGGTCAGGCTGTTGTTCAGCAGGAAATTCCACACCATTGCGGCTACCGTCGCCGCTGCCTGCGCATCGACAAAGCCGAACGCGGCCAGCAGCACCCGCAGCATCACCAGGTTGACCACCATGCCGCTGGCGCCGACCAGACCGAACAGCAGGAATTTCGCCGGCAGATATCGGCCGCTGGTCTTTTCGACGAGCAGCGCCACGTATTCGAGCGCGGTGCCCCAGTCGAGCTTGCTAGTGCCGCGGCTGCGCCCGCGAAACCGGTACGGCAGCTCCGCCACTGAGAGCCCGCGCGGCGCCGATGCCAACAGATCGATCAGGATCTTGGTGCCGACCCCGGACAAACGCGGCGCCGCGGCGTCGGCGACGGCGCGGCGCATCATGAAAAACCCGCTGACCGGGTCGCTCATCTCCGATTTCAGCACCGTCCTGGCAAGCCACACCCCGGCGCGGCTCAAGCGCCGGCGCTTAGGCGACAGTCCGTCGGCCGCGCCAGTGGCCATGTAGCGGCTGGCGACGACGAGGTCGGTCGGTTGCTGCTTCAACAGCTCAAGCATCCGCGGCAACAGCGCTTCGTCATGCTGTAGATCGCCGTCGATGACCGCTATGTAAGGCGCCGGGGTCGACAGCATCCCCTCGATGCAGGCCGAGCTCAAACCACGTCGACCGATCCGACGGATGCAGCGGATGCGACGATCGGTCCGGCCCAGCAGCCGCAGATAATCGGCGGTTCCATCCGCCGAATCGTCATCGACAAACACCGCTTCCCAGTCGATGCCGGCGAGCACCGCCGCCATGCGTTGCGCCAACAACCCGACGTTGCCGCGCTCGTTGAAGGTTGGAATCACGATCGCCAGCTCGGGCCCGGGCGCCACGGACGCGTCCGGCGGCCGGTCATCCGCCGCCCCTTCGCGGATCGCCGAACCGGCGCGTCCGCTCATCGCCGGCCGAGGCCGCCGTCCGGCATATCCGGTCCGGCCCCGGCGGTCGGCCTTAAGCCGGACCAAGGCGTGCCGCCGGCATGGCCACGAGCGCTCATGCTCACGAAACTGCCAATCCTTGAAACAAGGCCCGAACCGGAGTGAACTCCCCCGCCGCGCGTGGTCGTCGCCATGTGCTGCGGCAGCCCCGATTTCCGCCGTCACAAGAGCAGTGCCGGCGAACCGGTGTCAAGGCGGAGAGTAAAAGGGATATCGCTTGACTGACGAAAGGCGGCGCCTCGCGTCGAACTGTAAGATTGCCGACAGGTCGAAGGGGTAGCACTCAGCCGTTCGTGTGAAAATCGGCAGACAGGGACCAGATGCGGCAGCCCCGAGGACACGATCTCGACCGCAGCGATTCGGCGCCCCCGGGTTTGCGCCGCGAGGCTGTTCCACCGTGAGTCTGGCCAGCTGCGCACAATCGCCGGACGTGCCTACCCCGCTGATGACATTTCTGCCGATTTTGCGCGCGAGCGCCTTCCTCCCCGGTACTCCTCTCCATGCATTCTTCGCCTGGAACGAAACCCGGCGCGCGACCGATCGTCGCTACCGGGTCGCCTGCGACATCCATTGCCTGCGGTATGGCTGGGGCGACGACATCTGTGTCGCGCACCTCGCTGGCCAGGCGCTCGGGCTGCGCCGCTCGGGCGGGCAGATCGTCGCCAATGCGCACGCTGTCGCGGGTGCTCGGCAATTCATCGCCGGAGCTGCCGGCTGTTCCGCGGTCATCGCGGCGCGAAGGGTGCTGGAGGCGCTGCAATCGGCGATCGGCTCTGCCGAAATCGAACGGCATGCAGCAGTGTTCCGCGCGTTCGAGGAGCTCGAGAAACATGTCGAGCTCGATGCCATCTCACGCCTTCGGTCGCAGCCGAAAGCAGGATCACCGCCTTCCCGCAAGCATCGGATCCTGATCGTCAAGCTTGGCGCGCTCGGCGACTTCGTCCAGGCCCTTGGGCCGGTGCCGCAAATCCGGCGCCATCATGCCGACGACCACCTGACCTTGCTGACGACCCGCCGCTATGCCGAGATCGCGCACCGGACGGGCCTCTTCGACGCCGTTCTGGTCGATCGCCGGCCGCGGATGTTCGATTTGCCGGGCTGGCTCGCGCTGCGCCGAACGCTGCGGGGCGGGAACTTCGACCGGGTCTATGATTTTCAGACCTCGGACCGCTCGAACATCTATTTCTGGCTGTTGCGGCCAGGCCGGCGCGCCCAATGGTCGGGCACCGCCTGGCGCTGCTCGCACCCGCACGCCAATCTCGGGCGAGACCGGCAGCACACGATGGATCGGCAGGCCGAGCAGCTGCTGATGGCCGGGATTTACCCTGTTTTGCTGATGCCCCGCTTGCCCTCTGTCGGGGTCTTGCCCACGGTGCTCGCCGGCCGGCGTTTTGTCTTGCTGATCCCGGGCTCGTCGCCGAGGCGCCCGGCGAAGCGCTGGCCCGCGCAGCGCTTTGGCGAGCTGGCGCGCCAGCTGGCCCGCGCCGGGTATGTGCCGGTCGTCGTCGGCGTCTCGAGCGAGCAGGCGATCGGCCGGGCAATCGGCGCCGCCTGCCCCGAAGCCGTCGACCTTGTCGGGCGCACCGATCTCGCCGGGCTTGCGGCCCTGGCTCAGGCGGCAGCGCTAACGATTGGCAACGACACCGGCGCCTCGCATGTGGCGGCGGCCGCCGGCAATCCGGTGGTTGTTTTGTTTTCTCGAGCCTCGAGCCCGGATCTGTGCGCGCCGCGCGGTGCGGCGGTGCGGGTGCTGATAGAGCCCGACCTCTCCATGCTGTCGGTCGCGAGCGTGCTCGCCGCCGGTCTCTCCGGCCTCGCCCCGGCCGAGACTTCCGCCGCGACGCGATGACGCCGTACCTGCCGGATCTGCGAGGCCTCTGCGCTATTGCGGTGACCTGGGGGATCGGCGCGATGCTGTTGCTGGCCGGCGCCGGGTTGACCGGCCGCCGGGTCGCGCCCGAGCTCCAGATCGGCGCCGGCTGGGGGGCGCTGTGCCTGGTGTTGACCCTTTGGGGCGTCTTCGTGCCAATCGATCTGCGGGTGCCGGCGCTGGCCTTCGCCGCCGGCTCGCTCGCGGTGCTGCTGCTGCCGGGGCGGCGACCGCCCGCCGTCACCTGGGTGGCGCTCGGCCGCTTGCTCGTGGTCTCGCTACCGCTGTGGCTGATCATGGCGCCGATCCGGCCGTCGCAGCCGGACACGTTTCTTAATCTGCTGCCGAACGCGTTCTATCTAGTTGATCACGGGCGGCTGCCGAGCGCCCTCTTGCCGCCGAGCTTCTCGCTGCTGCCTGCTGCCCCCTACGACACCCAGTTCCTCAGCTACCTCGGCGCGCTGTTGCAAAGGGATTACCCGGCCGCCGGCATGTCGCTGGTTAATATCATGCTGCAGCTGCTGGCCGGGCTGGCCATTGCCCGCGCGCTGAGCCCGCCTCGGCCGCAGCCGGCGGCGCCGTCCTGGGCGGCGGTCGCTCTGGGCCTCCTGCTGGCGACTTTGCTCAATCCGGGTTTTGTCCCGCGCATCGATTTTACCGCCTATGCCGAGCCGGCGCTGGCCGCGACGGCGCTGCTGGCCGCCTGGCTGTTCGTTGGCGGCCACGAGGCTCTGGCTCTAGGCCGAGCTCCGGCGCCGACCCTGACTGTCCCGCTGGCGCTGATCCTCGCGGCAATGGTCGACATCAAGCAGTCAGCGATCGGCCTCGTCGCCGCTCTCGGCGGCGCAGCGCTGATCACGCTTTCGGCGGAGCGCACGGCGCCGCGCGCCAACGCGATCCGTTTTGTCGCCCTCGCATTGCTGCCCTCGGTGCTGCTTTACGCGGTGTGGCGCTATTGGGTAGCACATGCCGGGATGGCGGAGTTGACGCCGCTGCCCTTCCACGAATGGAACTGGAGCGAGCTGCCGGCCACCACAGCGAGCGCGCTCCGCGTGATCCTTGGCAAGGGGACGTATTTTGCCTGCGTCCTGGCGGCGTTCGCCAGCTTGCCGCTGCTGCTGTCGCGGCAGGGCTGGACGCCGACGACCCGGCTTCTCGCCTTCTTTGGGGCACTCTTCATCCTCTACAACGCCTTTCTGCTGGTGACCTATGTCGCGGTTTTCCCGGTCGCGATGAGCGAGGCGGCCCACTCTTATTTCCGTTACAACACCCATCTGTCCCTGGTCATGGTGCTGGCGCTAGCGCTGGCGGTTCGCGATCTCCTCCCGGCAGCCTGGATCGAGTGTCGCCGGTCATGGCCGATCGCTGCGATGCTGCTGTCCGTGGCGCTGCTGGCGCCGGTCGTATTCGCCAAAAGGCTGCGCTTCGACCTCGACATGCCGCAGCCGTTGGTTTGGTCGCTCGCCAAGCACCTGAAGCCCTATCTGCACGACGGCGGGCGCCTGGCGCTGCTGCTGCCCGGCGACAACGGCAGCGTCGCAACCATGCTCGAGGGCGTGCTCGCCGACACCGTGCCGCGCCGCCATGGGCTCGACCTGCTGCGTCGCGACCGGGCCGATCGGGCGACGCTCGGCGAAGCCCAACGGCTCGGCTATTGGCTGGCCCTGGTCTCCTGCACCCCGGAAGGCTGGCGGGATGTGCCGGCGGGAGAGGCGGCGATATTGCGTTACAGCACCGGTGGCTGGCGCCTTGTCGCTGCCTGGCCCTACCCGTCCGACGCCGCAAAGCACAAATGGCAGCATATTCTCTCATGGGAGCCGCTCTGCCGGCAGAGCCGGTGACGCAGGCGGCCGTCACAATCCGAGCGCGGCGGCGAGCCCGGCGGCAATGAGGCCGAAGATGAAGGTGCCGAGGCCGAGAGCCACGACCACGCGCATCGGCAGGACTCGGCCGAGAATGGCGAGGGACGGCAGGCTGACCGCCGGCAGCGTGATCAGCAACGCCGCGGCGGCAGCGCTGGCGAGCCCGAAATGCTGCAGGACCTGAATGATCGGCACCTCGCCGGCGGTCGGAATGACGAAGAGCGTGCCGGAGGCGGCCAGCGCCGGAACGAGCCAAGGGGCATGGCCGATCGTCGGCGTCATCTCAGGAAAGAGCCAGGCGCGCAACGCGCCGAGCGCAAAAACCAGCACAAGATATTCCGGGACGAGACGGACCGTCAGGCGCAGAAAGCGGCGCATCCAGGCGATGAGGACGTTGCCGATGGGCTCCGCCGGAGCCGGCGGCGGCGATAGCGGCAAATCCGCCGGCACCAGGCGCGCCGCGGCGTGGCCGAGCGCGAAGACGAGCGGCAGACCGATCACGAGCCGCAGCGCCGTCCATTGCCAGCCGAGAACAAAGCCGATGAACACCAGGGTCGCCGGATTGAGGACGGGATTGGCGAGCCAGTAGACAAGAGCGGCGGCCGGGCCGGTCTCGCTTTCGATCAACCCGACCGCGATCGGCGCGGCACAGCAGGTGCACATCATCGAGGGGATGGCGAAGGCGCCAGCGCGCAGCGAAGAGGACCCGCCGCTGAACAGGCGGGCGAGCCACTGCCGGGGCAGCAGCACCTCGACCCCCGCGCCCAGCGCGAGCCCGAGCAACAACGCCTGCCAAATCGCCGCCAGATAGGCGAGGGAGTAATCGACACCAGCCCGCCACCCGGCCGGCAAGGGTGCCGCGGCTTTGCCGCTCAGTATCGAGGCGCCGAGCGTGCCGTGCGCGGCTGCAAAAAAAGATTTCGCGTAATAGGGCGCCCATTTCACTTGAAAAAGGCCGCCGATCGCCATCGCGAGAAACAGTAGGACCGAAACCCACAGGGCAGTGCGCGATGCGGGACGGAGCGCGAAAGGTTGGGGTTCGAGGCTGGTCATCGCTCCGTCCTTCGCCTGGCGAGTTACGGTTGATTACGCTACGTGAGCTGCGGGTCGCGGCGGATCGCGAAGATCTGAAAAGTCGGCTGCTCGAAGACCGGCCGCAGGTAGCGCGCGGGCCTCACGATAAAAGGTTGGCGATCGACGAACACGATAAAATTGTAATCGGCCAGAACCGGCGCCAGGCGCGCTAGCGCCGCGCGATCACCGGAGACAAAAGCGGCCCACAGCGCCGGCGGCTGCGCCGCCGCGGCGCGCGCCGCCCAAGGCGGCCGCAGCACGATCGGCTGTTGCGCCCGATCGGCGAACAGGGTCGGCACAAAAGCGTCCCGTCGCACCACCGCCATCGCCGCCAGATGCACTTGCGGCACCGGCACCACATGCACCGCATCGGGGTAGGCGACGCCTAGTCTCGCACCGCGCGGCAGCGCATCGATCGCGGCGAGATCGGCAGCGTAGACGCGGTCGGCGCGGCGCCAGGCGCGCTCGATCACCGCCATCCGCAGGGTCAGCAGCAATGCCGCCGCAGTCCCGATCGCGACGGCGGTGCGCCGGCTGGGGAATTGCGGCGCGCTGCCGGCGACCAGCAGCAGCAACAGAGCCAGTGGCAGGCGGTGGTCGGCACCGGAGCCGCCATAGATTTGGCTCGGCATCAAGAGATAGGCGGCGAAAACCAGCCCGGCCGCCCAGCCGAGCCGCGGCGCCAGGCGCAGCCGCGCGCTGACCGCCAGCCACAAGCCCAGCGCCAGAAATAGCGCAAAACAAGCAATGTCGAACGAGCGGTCATAGTTGTCGAAGACGCTGAACAGCAGATCGGCCTTGCGCGCGAACCCGGCGTAGCTGACGCCGCCGGCGGCCGCCTGGCGCCGCCATCCGAGAAACAGCGCCGCCGGGAGCACGAACTGCGGCGTCAGGATCGCGGCGCGGCGCCCGAGCGCCGGCCAGTCGCGGGCGCGGATTTCGGCCAGCGCCAGGGGCGCCTCGACGCCGCAAATGGCCAGCGCGTAGATTCCGAACGCGGCGATGTGGCTGAAAAAGCAGGCGAGCGCCACCCCCGCCGAAGCCAGCACCCGGGGCCAGGCGCGCCGCTCTTCCAATGCCAGCCACAAGGCCAGGCCGCAGAGCGCGACGCCCAACCCGAACAGGTAGTTCAAAAAACCCCATAGCAAAATACGGTTGTAGAGCAGCGAAAAGACCAGCAGCGGCCAGAACCGCCAGCCATCGGCAATTGCCCGGTTGAGGCACAAGGCGCCGCCGGCGATCAGCGCGAAGATCATGACCAGGAAGAGCTTGCCGGCCAATTCGAGCGGCATCAGCCGCGCCAGCAGGGGCACGAGCAGATCCTCGGCGAGGTTCGGGAGCGGCGCCCAGACGACGCGATAGAACCGGTCGCCGCCCTCGGCCAGGAGGTGCATGCGGGCCAGATGGTTCGGATAGTCGAACAGCGGCGGCAGCACGCTCGAAAACACTGGCAGCGCCATCAGCGCGAGCAACAGCGCAAAGGCGCCCCAGACCTGCCAGCCTGGAGCGCTTCGCGGCTCGGTTGCGAGCTCGGCTTGGCGCCCGGCCGCGGCTAGAAGCGCTCGACCCACGGCCGCAATTCGACCTCCCAGGTCCAGGCCGAGCGCGGCTGATCCAGCACACTAAGGTAGGTTGCGGCGATCGCGTCGGGGTCGAGCATGCTGTCGGGCTTGTCGGCCGGCTCGACCCGGCCGGGATTGCGGATCGCCCCGTCGATGACAAAGTGCGCGACATGGATGCCCTGCGGTGCCAACTCGCGCGCCATGCTCTGGGCGAGGCCGCGCAGCGCGAACTTGCCCATCGCAAACGCCGCTGACAGCGGGTAGCCCTTGACGCTGGCCGAAGCGCCGGTGAACAGCACCGCCCCGTGCTTTTTCGGCAGCATCCGGGCGACCGCCTCGCGCGCCACCAGAAACCCGCCATAGGCGCTGACCATGATCGCGCGCTCGACCTCGGCCGGGACCAGTTCGGCGACCGGGCCGCGGGCGCGCGCGCTGGCGTTGTAGACGACGACCTCGGGCGCGCCGATCGCGGCCTCGACCTCGGTGAACATCCGCGCGACCTGGGCCGGGTCGACCGCGTCGCAAGGAAACGCCTTGGCGCCGGTCTCGGCGCACAGCGGCGAAAGCTTTTCGGCGTCGCGCGCGGCCAGCGCCAGCCGCATCCCCTCGCCGGCGAACAGCCGCGCCAGCGAGGCGCTGAGGCCTCGCCCGGCGCCGACGATCAACGCGGATCGATAGCTCGATTTCGCCATGCTCGGATTCTCCTTACGGAATGGTTCGGGCGTGTCCCGACGCGACAATAACGCCGGCTGGTCGCCGCTCGCCAGCCCGACGCCGGCTCAGCCGAGGCGTTCGAGCTCGTCAATAAAGCCGGCAACAACCGACAGGCCCTTCGACCAGAAGGCCGGGTCGGCGGCATTGAGCCCAAACGGCGCCAACAGCTCGCGGTGACGCAACGTGCCGCCGGCGCGCAGCATCTCGAGATAACGCTCGGCAAAGCCCAGATGCGCCTCCTGGTAGGAGGCATAGAGCGAGTTCACCAGGCAATCGCCAAAGGCATAAGCATAAACATAAAACGGCGTGTGAATGAAATGCGGGATGTAGGACCAGTAATGGCGATAGACGCCGTCGAGGCGGACCGCCGGCCCGAGGCTCTCGCGCTGCACCTCGAGCCAGATTTCGGCGAGCTGATCGGGGGTCAGCTCGGCCGCGCGCCGCTCGTCATGCACCCGTATCTCAAAGGTGGCGAAGGCGATCTGGCGCACCACGGTGTTCAGCATGTCCTCGACTTTGCCGGCGAGCATGATCTTGCGCCGGCGCGGGTCGGTCTCGCGCGCGAGCAAGGACCGGAAGGTCAGCATCTCGCCAAAGACCGAGGCGGTCTCGGCCAGGGTCAACGGCGTGTCGGCCATCAGATAGCCTTGCTGCGCCGCCAGCACCTGGTGCACACCATGGCCCAGCTCGTGCGCCAGGGTCATCACGTCGCGCACCCGCCCCTGGTAGTTCAGCAAAAGATAAGGGTGTGCCGCAGGCACCGTCGGATGGGCAAAGGCGCCCGACGCCTTGCCCGGCCGCACCGGCGCATCGATCCAGGGTGCCGCGAAAAAACGGCTGCCGACCATCGCCATCTCCGGCGAGAAGGCGCGATAGGCCGACAACACGGTCGCTTCGGCCTCGGGCCACGGGATCAGCCGGTCGTCATCCTCGGGCAACGGTGCGTTGCGATCCCAGAACGGCAGCGCCTCGACCCCGAACCAGCGCGCCTTCAGCCGGTAGTAACGATGCGACAGGCTGGGGTAGCTGTCGCGGACTGCCGCGACCAGCGCGTCGACCACCTCGTCCTCGACAAAATTCGCCAGATTGCGCGACGAGATCGGCCGGGCGAACCGGCGCCAGCGATCCTCGATCTCCTTGTCCTTGGCGAGCGTGTTGGTGATCAGGGCGAAGGTGCGCGCGTTCTTGCCCAGCACCTCGCCGACACTCTCGGCGGCGTCGCGGCGCACCTCCGGGTCGCGGTCGGACAACAGGTCGAGCGCCTCGGCTTCGGTCAGCTCGCGGTCGCGGATTGGGAACCGCAGATCGGCAACGGTTTCGTCGAACAGGCGCGTCCAGGCGGCACGGCCGGCGATGTATTTCTCGTGCAGCAGCTTTTCGGCTTCGTCCGACAGTTGGTGCCGGCGAAAGGCGCGCAGGTCGCGCAGCCACGGCCGATAATGAGCGAGCGCCGGGTCGGCCTCCTTCGCGGCCAGCGCATCGTCGTCGAGGCGGTTCAGCTCCAGGGTGAAGAACAGCAGCGTCGTCGC
This sequence comes from Allostellaceae bacterium, assembly GCA_036500965.1. Taxonomy (GTDB): domain Bacteria; phylum Pseudomonadota; class Alphaproteobacteria; order ATCC43930; family CGMCC-115725; genus AP-15. The sequence continues at coordinate 24,651 of DASYBC010000111.1, forward strand.
GATCGCGTTGACCCGCTCTTGAATTGTTTGATAGAAGCGGCCGATCTCCGGATCGGCGCGGTTGCCGGCATGGACCAGCGAGGCGTAGCTTGCGATCCGCCCGCTCAGCTCCTGCATGTGCTCGTAAGCTTCGACCGCACGGCCGAGCGCCGCCCCCGAGAGTTCGCCGAGCCGCCCCTCATAGCGGCGGTGAAAGGCCTCGGCGTCTTCCGCCAGCCGGGCCAGGTCGGCGGTCAGCACCGGGCTGTCACGGCTCGGATAGAGGTCCGACAAATCCCATTGCGGCAGCGCGCCGAGCGCCGCCTTGCGCTCTCCAGCCACCGCTTCCGCCGCTGCCGTTACCCGCATCGCCGTTCTCCGATCGATCACATGCCGGAAGATATGGGGCTCGGGCGTGAGCCGCCAACATCGGACTGCCAAGCATCGCAGGGTCGGGCGGTTTATCGCGCCGCGGCCGAACGCGCCGCGGCGACCGGTGCGGAGACGAGCCGGGCACAGGCGCGCGGCAGATCGCCGATCAACAATGGCCGGGCGTGCGAGGGCGGCGGATGGCGCGCCTCCGCGGTAAACCACCAGGCGAGCTGCCGGCCGCAGCCGTCGCCCGGCGGCGGCGGTGGCTGGTTGCGACACTCCGGTTCGCCCGCCGGGCAGGAGAGGCGCAGATGGAAATGCGAGGTGTGGCCCCACCACGGCCGAATCTTGTTCAGCCATCCCCGGTCCGCCCCGGCCTCGCGGCACAACGCCAGCTTGATCGCCGGGTTGACGAAGATCCGCGCCACCTGCGGCTCGCGCGCGAAGGCTTCGAGCAGCCGGCGGTCCTGCGGCGTCCATACCGAGGGATCGACCCGGTCGCGGTCGGCGGCAACGACCTGGATCGCCGACATGTTGTCGCGTTCGGCCGCGCCGAGCCGGCGATCCGGCATCGGCGTCAGCCAGATGTCGGCTTCGATCCCGAGCTGATGCGATCCATGTCCGGTCAGCATCGGCCCGCCGCGCGGCTGAGCAATGTCCCCGATCAAGAGCCCGGGCCAGCCCGCCTCTTCCGGCAATTTCGGCGCCAAGCGCTCGATAAAGGCGATCAGCGCTGGATGGCCCCAGGCGCGGTCGCGCGACGGCCGCATGACCTGCCAATTCAGGCCGTCGGCCGGCAATTCGACCGCGCCTTCGAGACAGCCGCGCTCATAGCCGCCGATCGCCTCGGCCGGCCCCGGCGCCGGTGTGGTCTCTCGCCCGAACAGCCGCTGCGCCGCATCGATCGGCAGCCGCGCTATCACCGCCGCGCGGTGCGCCGCCTCCTCGGCCGCATTGTCCTGCGCATGAGCGGCACCGCCGCACATCGCCGATAGCGTAACGACGGCAGCGCAAATGACGGCCGCGCGGGACAAGAAAGAAAGGCGACGCGCAATGTAACGCACCCTCCCCCACCCTGCTTTCGGATCAGGCTTGGGGCAGGCTATTTGGGCCGGGGCTCTCCGCCCCCGCGTTGCATTGCTGGATCGCGGGCCGGAGCGCAGCGAAGCGTGAGCTCGCCGCCGCGCCCGGCCAGCCCTCATTGCAGCTCAGCCAACCCCATCGCCTCGCCGAAACGGCGGCTGGCTTCGAAGGTATCGCCGTATTTGCGGTGGCCGGAGGAAATGTGCGCGCAGGCCAACAGCAGCCGGTCGCGGTCGGCGCACTGGTTCCGGCCGTAATCCTGCAGCAGGCATTGCGGGATTTCCTGGTTGTGCGGGTCGTTGCCAAAGCGCGCCGCCATCAGAGCCAGCCGCTGCACCAGGGCCGAGCGGTCGGCGCCGCTGTCGAGATAGGCCTGGGTCCAGGCCTCGGCCTCGGCGGTGTCGAGCGCGGTCATCGCCGCTTCGAGCCGGCCGATGATCTGCGCGCCGGTTAGGCTGTCGGCGCCGGCCGGAGCGCGAATCGGCTCGGCTTTGGTCCAGCCCATGTGCTGCTGGTTCCACGCCGCCTGATTGACCATCGAGCCCGCGACGTAGAGCAGCTTCAAGCGCTGCGGGTGCGTGAAATTGTCGTAAAACCAGCCGAGCGTGTTGCAATATTCGTAAGTGTGCTGCGGCATCGAATAGGCGTTGGCGCCACTGGTTTCGAGCACCACCTGTCCGGCCGCCAGCTGGATCGCATCGACGATCCGCCGCGGCGCGGCGCCGGCCAGCAAGAGGGCGCTGATCTTTTCGATATAGGCGGGCTCGTGCTGACGGATCAGTGCGTCGACCAACGCGTCAGTTTCGGCTTTGCCGAGGTCGCCGGTGTTGGTCAGCAGCGCGCGCTCGCGCTCGGTGGTGCCGCCCTGGGGCACGGAGTGTACCTCGGCCCCTTCGATGAACATCGTGACGATGTTGCACGCCATCTCGTACACCGAATGCCAGCGCGGCCCGACGGCCATGTCGAGCGCGCCGGCATAGATCACGTCATGGGCGTTGTCCCAGCCGATCGCGTTGCCGATCTCGACCACCGAGCGGGCGCGATAGGCCTTGTGCCCGGTCGTGTAGGAGCGGTTGTAGAGCATGCGGTCCTGGACATCGATCAGCCCGGCAAACACCAGCTGCGCCAGAACTTCCTTGCGGTGCTCGGTTTCCTCCATCAGGCCGAGGAAGATGCGGTATGCGTCGATGACCTGGCCGCGCTCGACCAAGGTCAGCCAGTGGTTGAGGCGTTCGGCGAGGGGGCCGGTCTCCCGCAGCGGCTCCTGGTCGGGCCAATAGACGACCGGCTTGGGCGGCTCGGTGTTCGGCATCTTGTAGCCGCGGGTTGCATAATGGCCGGGCGCCTTCAGGATCTTCTGGTTCCAGATATCGAGCCCCGAGGGGATGTACCAGATGGTCTGCGCCAACGGCAGCGCCGCCAGCTTTTCCGGCAGCATCGCCCGCAGATTGACCGCCGCGCGCGCCGATAGGAGGCAATGGTCGTTGTTGACGAAATTGGGAAAGCCGTCGTCGATGCGCTGATGGTAGGGCACATGCGTGTAGGGCGCGTGGATGCGCACCGCCTCGGCCATGATTTCCGGCAACGGCCGGCCGCGCCGCAGCAATTCGTAATAGACCCGGCTGCCGCCGACCTGGTCGCGGGCGAGGATCCGATCCTCGAGCTCGTCATAAAGGCCGGCCGCTTCGTGGCGGCCGTTCGCATGGGGTGCGGCTTGCGTCGGCATTGGATGGCTCGCTCCTCGGTCGCGATCGGATCAACCCGAAGAACCTAAACCGATCCGGTCCAAAACGGCCATGTCGCATCGGCACCCCTTGCCACATCCGTCCGCATGGCTGCGAGTTGGAAGCGACGCGTCCGAGGGGCGACGCGGCGCCGGGGTGCGTCTCCGGCGCGTTCCGCCTGCTACAGACCAGGCAAAAAGGTGATCGTCAGGGCTTGCCCATTAGGACAGACGGCATTCGGCTGCCCGTAGCTGTTGTCGTCCGGATAGAAATAGGCGTTCAGAGCCGTCGGGCTGCCCGACGGTCCCGGTCGGTACGACGCGTTCGGATTGCCGCAATTGCCGGGATACTTGGCCGAACCGTATTTGGAGCCGGCCGGTCCCTTGCAAATATAGGTGGGTTCGGGGAGCGCGCCGGCACAGCTCAACGTCACCGGCAGATTGTAGGCGGCGCCACCGGTGTTGGCGCAGTAGTTGCTGCTCCAATCCGCATCCGTGCAGTTCGCCGGAATGACGCTGATGTCGTACCAGATGCAGCTCGCGTTGTAGCCGACGCAGGGACCCGGCTGAAAATACGGCTCGATCAGCGTTCGGTTCTGCTGCTGCGCCTTCGAGCAATCGAGAGCACCGCTGGAGGATGCCCCCGAGGATGCCACGCTGACGATCGCGGCGCAGAAGCGCGAGCCCGGGTTGGCGACCGAATCGGTCACCATCGCACGACAGTTGCCATTGACGGGAAGGATGACCGAGGTTCCTTTGATCGGCGTGCCGCAACCCGCACCCCAGGTAATCTTTGCCCCCGCTTGCGGGGCGAAGCCGACGAGAAGCAGCTTGCCGGTCGTGTTCAGGATCTGCACGTTGCTGCTTTCCGGCGCGGCGAGGCTCGAACCGCATGCCTTCTCGGCAACCGCCTCGAGCTTCGGGTCGTAGATCGCAAAAATCTTTCCGGTCGTGACGTTTTCGAATCGCGGCTGGGTGGCACCCCCTTGAGGGCACAGCAACTTTAGATCGGGCTCGATGGTTTCGCTCGATCCGGTCAGGTGGATAATCTGCGGCGTAGCTCCATCGGCGGCCGCAACCGGGGACGGAATGGCCAGCCCGCAGGCGATGACAAAGGCGATGAAGCCGAGCGAGCCGGCGAATGCTCGCCGCAGCGCCAGAGAGCGGACCGGCGCGGCGCGGCCCGTCGTGGATGGTTCAATCATGTCGCGTTCATTCTGGATTGCCGGGGTTGTGTCGAACCGAGACTTCCGGTTCTAGGGCGCAACTCTTAATTTGCGATTAGGATGCGCGGGGCGCCGACGCTCGGCCCTTTGTCAGCGCGCCGAGGCAGGACAGCACAATGCCCAGTTCCGACATTCTGCACCGCGATTTCACGCCCGAGCCCTACTGGTGGGAGGCCTATCGGCCGACCGCGGGCGAGCTGGTGGAAGTACCGCGCGAGGCGCGGGTGGCGATCGTCGGCGGCGGCTATGCCGGATTGTCCACTGCCCTCGAACTGGCCAGGCACGGCATCGATGCGGTCGTGCTCGAAAGCAGCGAGCTCGGCTTTGGCGCCAGCACCCGGAACGGCGGGGCGGTCAGCGGCGGCGTCAATGTCGGCAAGGGCTTTACCGGTCGATCCATCGACATCGATGGCGCGCGGGCCGAGCGCATCCTCGCCGACGCCGCCGACGCCTTTGCCCTGATCGACCGGCTGATCGGTGAAGAGCGCATCGACTGCTTTTGGGAAAAGCCGGGCCGCTTTGTCGGCGCCTGGACCAAAAAGCATTTCGCGGCGCAAGCCCGCCGGCTCGCCCTGCTCAATGCGGCGGCGCAGTCGGGCGCCTTCATGGTGCCGCGCGAGCGCCAGCGCGAGGAGATCGCCAGCGACTATTACCACGGCGGCATGGTCGTCGGGCGCTCGGGCAAGCTGCATCCGGCGCTCTATTACAAGGGCCTGCTAGACGCCTGCCGACGGCGCGGCGTCATGGTCTGCGCCAGGGCCGCGGTCGACCGAATTTCCTCCGCCGGCGGCTCGTGGCGGGTCGAGACCAGCCGCGGCGATGTCTCGGCCGGCGACCTCGTCATTGCCACCAACGGCTATACTGGCGGTCTGACGCCGGCGCTGCGCCGCCGCGTCGTGCCGATCGCCAGCCACATCATCGCGACCGAGGAATTGCCACCCGATCTAGCCCGCTCGCTGATCCCGAAGGGGCGCACCCTCTCCGACACGCGGCGCGTCCTATGCTATTACCGCATGTCGCCTGACGGCCGGCGCATGGTGTTTGGCGGCCGCGCGCGCTTTACCCAAGTCAGCGCCAGGGTCAGCGCGCCGGTCCTCCATCGATACATGACCGCGCGCTTCCCGCAATTGCGCGGCGTCAAGATCACCCATGGCTGGACCGGCAACACCGCGTTCACCTTCGACGCGCTGCCGCATATGGGGCAGCGCGACGGCCTTCATTATTGCCTCGGCTGCAACGGCAGCGGCGTTGCGATGATGACCTATCTGGGCTGGCAGACCGCGCGCAAGATCGCTCACTCCGCCAACTATTCTTGCAGCTATGATACCCCCGATTTTCCGGGCCACCCGCTCTATTCCGGCAACCCCTGGTTTCTGCCGGCGGTCGGCGGCTGGTACCGGCTGCGCGATCGGCTCGACCGCCTGCTCGCCTGAAGCGATCGCGCCTTTCCCCGCCGGCCCGGATCAGTCGGATCGCCGACTTGATCAGGGCTGCAATTGAACGAAGCCTTGCTGCACCAGCTCGATGATCCGGAGATTGGCACTGGTGGTCACTTTAACTCCCGGTAATAGATCCGCGTTCAGCCAATGATTATCGGCCATCGTCTGGGCGCATTCCTCGATCTTCACGCCATCCCGGATCAACGCAGCGATTTGGCCCTTGTACGGGTTGCCCTGCTGCCAGTTGCGCATGCGGTCGTAGCTGGCGTCGTTGAGCGTCATACAGCCCGCGGCGCCGTGGAAGATCGCAACGATCCGCCCCTTGGTCCGGCCCGCGAAGGCAGAAGCAATCGCGGATGTCCCTATAATCTCATCGCGTTAGCAAATGGTTTCGCTGCTGTAGCATGCGCTCGGACCGTGGCCGCCGATCGCCTTTGGCCGAAATCGCATGCACCCTCTGGAGTCGCCGGCCGTCGGTGGACTGATGCGCGGCGCCGGTCTGCTGTATGCTGAGCGCTGATTGCGAGAGGAGCGAGTGAGATGGATTTCGAGACGTTTCAAGGGTCGCTCGCGCAGGACGCGCCGCCCCAGGGGTTGGGCATGGCGGCGCAGGCGCTGTGGTGGGAGGCCAAGGGCGATTGGCGCCAAGCGCATCAATGCGCGCAGCAGCAGCCCGACGCCGAGGGCGCCTGGGCGCATGCCTATCTGCACCGCGTCGAAGGCGATCTGCGCAATGCCGGCGGCTGGTACGGCCGCGCCGGCCGCCCGGTGTCCGCGGCACCCTTGAAGGAGGAATGGGAGACGATCGCCCGGGCGCTGATCGGCTAGAGCCGTCAATTGACCGGTCTCGACCCGCCGCGACCGATGCCGCCCGGCCCGATCCTGATCGGCCTCGGCGGCAATCTCGCGAGCCCGCGCTGGGGAGCGCCGCGGGATACCCTGACCGCGGCTCTTGCCGCGCTCGGGGCGGAGGATGTCAAGATTATGGCGCGCTCGGGGTGGTACCGCAGTGAGCCGGTGCCGGCATCGGACCAGCCGTGGTACGTTAATGCCGTCGCGACGCTGGCGACCGGTCTCGACGCAGACGGCCTGCTGGCGCTGATGCAGCGGATCGAGACCCGCTTTGGGCGGGTGCGCAGCGTGCCCGACGCGCCGCGGGTTATCGATCTCGACCTGCTCGACTATCGCGGCGAACGGATCGAAACTCCCGACCTGGTGTTGCCGCACCCGCGGCTGCATCGGCGCCGTTTCGTGCTCGAGCCATTGGCCGAGATCGCGCCAGCCTGGCGCCATCCTGTGCTCGGCAAAACTGCGCGCCAGCTGCTCGCCGAACTCGCCGCGGACGAGCGCGTCGAACGGCTGCCATGCTGAGCCGATCGCCGGTCGGCGATTGAGTTCGCCCGACCTGGGCGATATAACCCGACTGCTCATTCGCCGTGGCGGACAGCACAGCAGGGACAGGATGACCGCATTCGAGGCGGCTCGCACGCACATGATCGAGAGCCAGCTCCGGCCCAACAAGGTGACGGACGAGCGGGTGCTCGCCGCTTTTGCCCAGCTCCGGCGCGAGCTGTTTGTGCCCGAGCATCTTCGCGCCGTCGCCTATATCGATGACGATCTACCGCTCGGCTGTGGCCGCTATCTGATGGAGCCGATGGTGGCGGCGCGATTGCTGCAGGCCGTGTCGGTCGAGCGCACCGACAGCGCTCTCGTCGTCGGCGCCGGCGCCGGATACGAGGCGGCGGTCCTCGGCCTCTTGGCGCGCGCGGTCGTGGCCATCGAGGAGGATGAAAGGCTCGCGCGTCTCGCTCGGGCGGCGCTGGTCGACCACCGGGTTGCTTCAGTCAAGGTCGTCGAGGGCCCGCTGGCGGAAGGCTGCCGGGCGAGCGCGCCCTACGACGTCATCCTGTTCGCCGGGGCGGCCGCCGAAGTTCCAGAGCGGATTGTCGCGCAGCTCGCCGATGGCGGCCGCCTCGCCGCCATCATCAGGACCGAGGGCAGTGTCGGCCGTGCCGTTCTGATGAGCCGGGCTGGGACGGTAATCGCGCGCCGCACCATCTTCGACGCCGCAACCCCGGTGCTGCCGGGTTTGCGGCAAGAGCCCGCCTTTGTGTTCTGAGAGCTGCGCACTGATGCCACAGCCGGCCGCTCCGTAATGCCCGCCATCGCGCAACTCCAAATGATCGGCCGCGCCGGCCGCAGCTGGCGCCGCCCCGGACCGAGCGGGCGCAGCCTCAGGGCCGTCGCCGTGCTTGCCGGGCTGCTGCTGCTCTGGGCGATGCCGGCTCGGGCGCAGACGCTGACCCAGGCGCTGGCCGAAGCCTACAACACCAACCCGCAGCTCCTGGCGCAGCGCGCCCTGTTGCGCGCGACCGACGAGCAGGTGCCGCAAGCGCTGTCCGGCTGGCGCCCGACGGTCAATTTCACCGGCCAGGTCGGCGGCGCGCGAAGTGCCTTCTTTACGCCGTCAACGACCCTGGCACCCCTTCCCGCTACCCCGCATACCACCGGATACGACACGTTCTATCAAAACAGTCTCAATCTGCAGGTGACCCAACCCGTTTACACCGGCGGCCGAACCGTTGCGCAGACCCGCCAAGCGATCAACACGGTGCAGTCGACGCGGGCCCAAACCCTGGCAATCGAAACCTCGGTGTTTCAGGCGGTCGCCATGGCTTATCTCGACGTGGTTCGCGACCAGGCCCTGGTCGAGGTCGACCGCAACAACGTGGAGGTGCTAAGCAAGCAGCTCGAAGCAACCCAGGACCGGTTCCGAGTCGGCGAGGTCACCCGCACCGATGTCGCGCAGGCCGAATCCGCGCTGGCGCAAGCGCAGGGCACGTTGACCGCGGCCGAAGGCACGCTCGCCCAAAGCCGGCAAGAATATGTCCGCGCCGTCGGGCACCCACCCGGACGGCTGCTGCTGCCGCGCGCGCGCCCGACCCTGCCGGCGACCCGCGAAGAGGCGCAAACTCTCGCCGCCAACGACAATTTCAGCGTCATTTCAGCGAATTTTGCCGAGCTCGCCGCGCGCGACAACATCGACGTCGTGCGCGGTCAGCTGCTACCGCAGATCTCGCTGGTCGGCAATCTCAGCCGCGTATTCGCGCCGTCCGTAACCCTGAGCGGTTCCCGCGAGGAAGAAGCCTCGATTTTGGCGCAGATGACGATGCCGCTGTACGAGGGCGGCGCCATTTACTCTCAAACGCGGCAGGCCGAGCAGACCGTTGGGCAACGACGCAGCCAGGTCGACGACGCGCGGCGCGCGGCGGTACAGACCGCGACTGATGCGTGGGAGACGTTGAAGGCGGCGCGGGCCAGCATCGCCTCGTTCTCGGCTGCGGTGCGGGCGGCGCAGATCGCGCTCGTCGGCATCCAGCAGGAAGCGCTGGTCGGCACCGCCACCACCCTCGACGTCCTGGTGCAGAACCAGCAGCTGCTGGCGACGCAGGAGCAGCTGATCGTCGCCGAGCATGATGCCGCACTGGCCGAGTTCAACCTCGCCGCCGCGATCGGCCGGCTGGTGGCGCCCGAGCTTCACCTGCCGGTCAAGCTCTACGACATGGAGGCGCACTACAGAGAGGTGAAGGATAAGTGGATCGGGTTCGGCGGCGGCCTCAAGGAGTGACCGGACCCGCGCCCAGGGCTGCCGCTGGAAAATTCACCCGCCCGGGCTTAGCTTAAGCGGATGCGCGGCTTTTATCGGTTGCTTCGATGTCGGACCCGAGACCCGAGCGCAAATCTGCACCATCGGCAGGCTCGATGGCGGCCCCCGTAATGCCGGATCGATCAATGGAGGAGATCATCGCCTCGATCAGCCGCATTATCGCCGAGGACGGCCGGCCCAGCGACCGGGCGCGCCCGAATGCGGCGGCACCGGACACGTCCGTCCTCGAATTGACCGAGGCGATCGCCGCTGACGGGTCGGTGCGCCGGCTGGCATCCGCGTCCGGCACGTCAGCCGGCGCCGAACCGGGCGCCGAAATCGCACCACCGGCCGGCGCCGCGAAACGCATCGAGCCGGAGCCGCCGGCGCCTGTTGGCGCAACCGCGGAGGCGCCCGAGCGGTCGCGCGAGCGCATTCTCTCGCCGGCGACATCGGAGGCCGCGGCCACCGCCTTTGCCCGCCTCGGCGCGATCCCGCGCGAGCGCCGCCCGGCGGCGGATCTGTCGATCGGCGAGCATGCCCGCACCCTCGAGGACATCGTCCGCGACAGTTTGCGGCCGCTGCTGCAGGGATGGCTCGACGAGCATCTTCCCGGCATCGTCGAGCGGCTGGTGCGCGAGGCGATCACCCGGGTGGTCGCCGAGGCGGAGCTGCGCTGAACCGGCGACAGGCTCCCCAGCCCCTCGGTCATGCGGCGCCAACCGTCCGCCGGGCCTTCGGCGCTTTGACGCGCAACCGCCTAGTTTCCAATTGCTCACGCGAGGACGGTTCAGCAATGCTGGACAAGACTTTCGAGCCCGCCGCCGTGGAACAGCGCCGCTATGCGCTGTGGGAAGAATCCGGCGCATTCGCCGCCGATCCCGCCAGCGGCAAGCCGCCCTACGCGATCATGATGCCGCCGCCGAACGTGACCGGCAGCCTGCATATGGGGCACGCGCTGACCTTTACCCTGCAGGATGTGCTGGTGCGCTATCAACGCATGCGCGGGCGCGACGTGCTGTGGCAGCCCGGCACCGATCACGCCGGTATCGCCACCGAGATCGTCGTCACCAATCAGCTTGCCGAGCGGCAGATCGATAAACGCTCGCTTGGCCGCGACAAATTCATCGAGCGCGTCTGGGAATGGAAGGCCGAATCCGGCGGCACGATCACCCGCCAGCTGCGCCGCCTCGGCGCCTCGCCAGACTGGGCGCGCGAGCGCTTTACGATGGACCCCGGCCTCGCCGCCGCGGTCCGCCGGGTGTTCGTCCAGCTTTACCGCGAGGGGCTCGTTTATCGCGACCAGCGGCTGGTCAATTGGGACCCGGAGATGCACACCGTGATCTCCGATCTCGAGGTCGAGAGCCGCGAGACCAAAGGCTTTCTGTGGCACATCCGCTATCCGGTGGCCGAGCTCCCCGGGCGGTTCATCACCGTCGCGACAACCCGGCCCGAAACCATGCTCGGCGACACCGGCGTCGCGGTGCATCCCGGTGACCCGCGCTATGCCGATCTGGTCGGGAAAAGGGTGCGCCTGCCGCTCGTCGGCCGGCTGATCCCGATCATTGCCGACGAATATGCCGACCCCGAGACTGGCAGCGGTGCGGTCAAGATCACCCCTGCGCACGATTTCAACGACTTCGAGGTCGGCCGTCGGCACCATCTCGATGCGGTCAACATTCTTGATCGCGATGCGCACATCGTTATTCAAGGTAATCGTGAGCTTCAAACCGGATTTCACAACCTGAATCGTGATGAGCTTTCTTGGATCGGCTCTCTGGATGGGGCGGATCGCTTGGTCGCGCGCGGTCAGATAATAAAAAGACTCGAGAAACTTGGCTTCCTCGAAAAGGTCGAGGAGCACACGCTGATGGTGCCGCACCACGACCGCTCCGGTGTCATCATCGAGCCGTGGCTGACCGACCAGTGGTTCTGCGACGCGCGGGTGCTGGCGGCGCCCGCGATCACCGCCGTCGAAGATGGCCGCACCAGCTTCGTGCCGCGGCACTGGGAGAACACGTTCTTCGAGTGGCTGCGCCACATCGAACCGTGGTGCATCTCGCGTCAGTTGTGGTGGGGGCATCAAATTCCCGTGTGGTATGGACGCCAAGCGGGCAGGACAGGATTGGATTTGGATCAACCCCAGATCTTCGTCGCAGAAACTGAAGAAGAAGCGATTTCGCAAGCAGAAATATATTATCAATCTGCCGTCCGTGTCTTAGCAGAACCTCCAATCGATACAGAGCCGTTCCAAGAAGCGATCGATAGGGCTGCCCGCGGAGAGATTTATCGGGAACCAATCTGGCGCGATCCTGACGTGCTCGATACCTGGTTTTCTTCGGCGTTGTGGCCATTCTCGACGCTGGGCTGGCCCGAGGAGACCCCCGAATTGGCCCGCTATTATCCGGGCAACGTGCTGGTCACCGGTTTCGACATCATCTTTTTCTGGGTCGCCCGGATGATGATGATGGGGCTGCATTTCATGGGCGAGGTGCCGTTCCGCACCGTCTACATCCACGCTCTGGTTCGCGACGAGCGCGGCCAGAAGATGTCGAAATCGCGCGGCAACATCATCGATCCTTTAGAGCTGATCGACCGCTACGGCTGCGACGCCCTGCGCTTTACGTTGGCGGCGCTGGTCGCGCCCGGCCGCGACATCAAGCTTGCCCCAAGCCGGGTCGAGGGCTACCGCAACTTCGCGACCAAGCTGTGGAACGCGGCCCGCTACGCGCAGCTGAATGGCTGCGTCCCCGCTGCGGGCTTTTCCCCGGGGCAATGCCGGCTGACCGTCAATCGCTGGATCGCGACGGCGCTGGCCGACTGCGCTGCGGCGGTCACCTCCTCGCTTGACGCCCATCGTTTCGATGAGGCGGCGGGACAGCTCTACCAGTTCGTCTGGGGCACGTTCTGCGACTGGTACATCGAGTTTTCAAAGCCGATCCTGCAAGGCGAGGACGCGGCAGAGCATCACGAGACGCAGGCCACCACCGCCTGGGTCCTAGGCCAGCTGCTCCGCCTCCTGCATCCGATCATGCCGTTCATCACCGAGGAGCTCTGGCAATATTTCGCCGGCGAGGATGCGGGCTTGTTGATCTCGGCCTCCTGGCCCGAATTGTCGCCGCGCAAGGAGAATACATTACAAGTTGCCATAATGGACTGGGTGATTGGTGTCATTTCCGCAATTCGGGGCGTCCGCGCCGAAATGAACGTGCCGCCAAGCGTGCGTGTGCCGCTAATTTTGAAAGAAGTTTCAGGTAGAGCAGACTTCTTGGAACAGCGTGAGCAAATTGAGCGTCTCGCTCGTGTTGAGTTAAGAGATGACACGATTCCTCCGGCGCGAGGCATCCAATTGGTGGTTCATGGCGACGCATTCGTTCTTGCACTCGACGGAATAGTCGATCTCGCGCGGGAGAAATCGCGAATCTCGAAGGAGATCAGCCGTGCTGACAGGGATATCGCCAAGTTCGAGGCAAACCTTCTCAATAAGCAATTCCGCGCTAAGGCAAGATCCGAGGTCGTCCAGGAGCTCGAACAGCGAGTGGAGGGCATCCAGCGGCATCGCGATCGCCTCCAGGCCGCACACGATCGCATCGGCGCCGGTTCGGGCCCATAACAAAACTGCCGCCATTGTCGGCGATCCACGTGCACGGCCGGGACAAAGCAGCGCAAGGCCGGCCATGACGAGTTAAGGACACTCTCTCCGGGATATTTGCCGTGAAGCCGTACGAGATTCGATATACCAACCTGGCGCGGACGTTCCTCGCAGCAGGTCTCTCGATATTCGAGGAACAGTTTCGTGACGAATTAGCGGAGTTCATAGAGGAGGGTGAGGCGGACGACCTGCTCTTCCATTCGATGGAGTTTGATGGTCGCTTGTTCGTCGGGGTATGGCGCGATGAGGGGTGGCTCTTGATCCACTCCGCGCACGAGGAAACGAGTGATATGCAGTCGGGGCTGCATACCGGCAACGAAATTATCGTGCCGGTTCCCGACAGCGAGTAGCCCAGGCTATCAGGACAACATTCGTGTCCTCACTCGAAAGAGATCTGGTCGCGCGCGGGCTCGTCTTTCCCGACCGGCGCGAAGAAGTCCGGCGGGTGGCAGAGCAGTTTGCCGTCGCCATCACTGACGACATGGCGGCGCTGATCGACCCGGCCGATCCGGCCGACCCAATCGCGGCGCAGTTCGTGCCGAGCCTAGCCGAGCTGGCGACGGCGCCCGAAGAGCGAGCCGACCCGATCGGCGACCAGCGCTGGTCGCCTCTTCCCGGCATCGTCCACCGCCATCGCGACCGGGTGCTCTTAAAGCCGACCTTGCTGTGCCCGGTCTATTGCCGGTTCTGCTTTCGCCGCGAGGCGGTCGGCAAGGCGCCGGCGATGCTCGAGCCGGCAGCGCTCGACCGCGCCTTCGATTATATCCGAGACCACCCTGAGATCTGGGAGGTCATCGTCACCGGCGGCGACCCGTTCGTGCTGGCGCCGCGCCGCCTCGCCGATATCGTGCGCACGCTCCAGCAGATCGAGCATGTCGCCGTGATCCGCTTTCATACGCGCGTTCCGGTGGTCGATGCCGGCCGGGTCACGGCGGAGCTGGTCGCAGCGCTGGCGGCGGACAAGGCAATCTATGTCGTCGTCCATGCCAACCACCCGCGCGAGCTGACCGCGGCGGCCAAAGAAGCACTAAGCCGGCTGGTCCGCGCCGGCATCCCGGTGCTGTCGCAAACCGTGCTGCTGCGCGGGGTCAACGACGACGTGGCGGTGCTCGAAACGCTGTTTCGCGGCCTGGTCGCGATGCGGGTCAAGCCCTATTACCTGCATCATGCCGACCTTGCGCGCGGAACCGCGCATTTCCGCACCGGTATTGCCGAGGGCCGGCAGTTCGTGCGGGCATTGCGCGCCATCAGCTCCGGGCTGTGCCAGCCGGCCTATGTGCTCGACATCCCCGGCGGCTGGGGCAAGGTGCCGCTCGCCGCGAGTGCCGCCAGCCCCGATCCAGCGACCGGCGGATGGATCATCGAGGATTGCGAGGATGGCCGCCACCGCTATCCGCCTGACCCGATACCGCCGGCCGATGCCCGGGACAGCCCGCCCGCTCCGGAATGATGGTTGAAGTTGGTCGCGTAGCGCTCTAACGATTGAACGGGTTTGACGAGGGGGCTGGTGCCGATGGAGTTTGGCGAGGCGACGATTTTGTGTCTCGGCGACATCATGCTGGACCGCTTCGCCTATTGCGAGACCGAGCGGATCTCGCCGGAAGCGCCGGTGCCGGTGCTGCTGCTGAAGCACGTTCGAGGCATGCTCGGCGGCGCCGGCAATGTGGCCCGCAACATCGCGGCGCTCGGCGGCAAGGCGGTCCTGATGGGACTGCTGGGTCGCGATGCGGCCGCAGCGGAGGTCGAGGCGCTGGTGCGCGCCACCCCCGGACTGGTCGATGCGCACGTCGCTAGCGCCCGGCGGCCGACGATCTGCAAGACCCGGTATGTCGCGGCGCATCAGCAGATGCTCCGAGTCGATGAAGAAAGCGTCGTCGCACTGGACGAAGCCGAGGAAGCACAGTTGTTGGCCGCGTTCGACCGGGCGCTGGCCGAGGTTGACGCGGTGGTTCTGTCCGACTACGGCAAAGGCGTGCTGAGCCCGAGGGTCGTCCAATTCGCAATCGAGCGGGCGCGGTCGGCCGGCGTCGCGGTCCATGTCGATCCCAAGAGCGAGGATTTCCGGCGCTACCGTGGTGCCACCTGCGTGACCCCGAATTTGAAGGAGCTGGCGTTGGCGTCGCGCATGCCGGTCGGCAGCGATGCCGAGATCATCGCTGCCGCTGCCAAGGTCCTGCACGATGCCCAGGCCGCGGCGATCCTCGCCAAGCGTTCCGAGAAGGGCATGGTGCTGGTCGAGGCCTCGGGCGCCGTCCACATCGAAGCGAGTCGGGCGCGCGAGGTCTATGACGTCACCGGCGCCGGGGATACGGTGATCGCGGTGCTCGCGCTGGCGCATGCCGGCGGCGAGACCCTCGCATCGGCGATGCGCCTCGCCAACACCGCCGCCGGGATCGTCGTCAGCAAGCTCGGCACCGCCACCGTCGAGCCCGACGAGCTGATGCTGGAGCGGTCACGCGATGTCCGCGACAAGGACTGGCACCGGGCGAAGCACTACGACGCGGTCGAGATCGAAGCCCTGGTGCGCCGGTGGCGCGACCGCAATCTGAAGGTCGGCTTCACCAATGGATGCTTTGACATCGTGCATGCCGGCCATATCGCGCTTCTCGCCGCGGCGCGCGCCGAATGCGACCGACTGGTGGTGGCGCTCAACAACGACGGCAGCACCCGCCGATTGAAAGGGCCAACGCGTCCGGTCAACCCGTTGCGCGACCGTTCCGCGGTGATCGCCGCGGTCGGCTCGGTCGATGCGGTCGTCAGCTTCGAGGACGACACCCCGATCGAGCTGATCCGCCGGCTAAAGCCTGATGTGCTGATCAAGGGCGGCGATTATACGGTCGCCACTGTCGTCGGCGCCGAGGACGTGCAGGCTGCCGGCGGACGCGTCGTGCTGGTCGATCTCGTCGATGGTCACTCAACGACGGCGACGATCACCCGGCTGCGCGCCTCGTAGCAGCCGGCATCCGCGGCAAGCGGCTGGCGCAGCGCACAATTCCGCGTCAAGGGTATCGATCGATGCTGGTCATCACCGGCGGCGCCGGGTTCATCGGCTCGGTGCTGGCCGCGCAACTGAACGAGGCGGGGCATAGCGACCTCGTCATCGTCGATCGCCTCGGCACCGGCGAAAAATGGCGCAACATCGCCAGGCGCGACGTCTTCGAGATCGTGCCGATCGGCCGGCTGCTCGGTTGGCTCGACCGGTTTGGCGAACGGGTCGAGGTGGTGTTTCATCTCGGCGCCAACTCATCCACGACGGCGAACGACGCCGACGAGATCGTCGCCACCAACCTCAACTATTCGGTAGCGCTGTGGCGCTGGTGCACGGCGGCCGGCAAGCGGCTGATCTACGCCTCGACCGCGGCGACCTATGGCGATGGCACCTTCGGGTTCGACGACCGCGGCGGCATCGCCGAGCTCAGGCGGTTGCGGCCGCTCAACCTCTACGGCTGGTCGAAGCACGCCTTCGATCTGTGGGCATCGCGCGAGGCGCTGGCGGGACGGGCGCCGCCCCTATGGATCGGGCTCAAGCTCTTCAACGTGTTCGGACCCAACGAGTACCACAAGGGCGAGATGATGAGCCTCGTCGCCAAGAACTATCCTCGCATCGTCGCCGGCGACCCGGTCCGCCTGTTCAAATCGCATCGGCCGGACGTCGCCGATGGCGCCCAATCCCGCGACTTCATCTACGTCAAAGACTGCGCCGCCGTGATGCTGTGGCTGCTGGAGCACGCGACCGAGAGCGGCGTGTTCAATCTCGGCACGGGAGTCGGCCGCAGCTTTCGCGACCTGATGAACGCGGTCGGCGCCGCCTGCGGGGTGGCACCCATTATCGAATATGTCGACACGCCGCCGGCGATCCGGGCGAACTACCAGTATTTCACCGAGGCCAGGATCGAGAAGCTGCGGCAGGCCGGCTATACCGCCCCCTTCACGCCGCTCGAAGCGGCCGTGCACGACTTCGTCGCCCGGCATCTCGCGACTGGCGACCGGTATCTCTGACCGGTTCGGCAGAGCCGGGGCGAGCTGATTCCCGGCAGGGTCAATCTCAGTCCGTCAACGACACGGGTTCGGTCCGTCTCGGCGGTGCATTGGCCGGCGAGGTCGTCAGCACCTCGGAGTGCCACAAGCTGGCGATCATCAGCAGCCATGGCCGTGACCAATGAGTATTGCCGGCGCGAAACGCGCGCAGGGTCTCGGCGACCGCCGCGGGGTCGAGCAGGCCGGCCTGCTTGACGGTTGCCGGCGACAACGTGTCGGCCAGCATGGTGGCGAGCCTGCCCCTGAGCCAGTCGCCGCAGGGCAGGATGAAGCCTTTTTTGGCGCGGCGGGTGAAAAACTCCGGCGGCAGATAACGGCGCGCGACATCGCAGACGATCCGCTTGACCCCGCTCTGCTGATAGCTGGCGCCCGGGGCGGCGGCGCGGCTCGGATCGGCCATTTTTGCCGAAGGCGGCAGCGAGAGGGCAAAATCGACCACCACCGGGTCGAGAAACGGCACCCGCACCTCCAAGGAGTGCGCCATCGCGCAGGCATCGATGTCGCGCAGCAGCTGATTGCGCGCATAGCTGTTGAGGCACAAAACCCCGGCCCGTTCGAGAGCGCCGCCCGAGCGCAATTCATCGGCCGCCGCCAAATCCTCGGCGAAGCTGCGCGCGGCAAGCGATCCCCGCCGCTCCGCCGCGACCAGCCCGTGCGCCAGATCGGGACCGAAGCAATGATAGAGCCGGCCGAACGCGTCGCGCAGCCCGGTGCCGTCGCCATCCTCGGGCGCGAGGGCCGCAGGCCGGCCGCCGAATAGCGAACCGAGCCGGCGAAGCCTCCCCGGGCCGGCGAGCGGCCGGGTGCCGAACGCGCGACCGATCTCTGCAAACCACGGATAGCCGAGAAACACCTCATCGCCGCCGGTGCCCGACAGCGCCACCGTCGCCGCCTGGGCAGCGGCGTAGGACACGAAATAACTGTTGAGCCCATCGACCGAAGGCTGGTCGAGCCCTTGGACGAAACGGTCCATATGTGTCGCGACCTCGCCCGCGCCGACCAGCACCCGGCTGTGGCGGGTGCCGAGAATCGCGGCGATTTCGGCCGCCTCATGGCTCTCGTCGACCGCATCGGGGTCGTCCTCGAAGCCGACCGAGAAGGTGTTGACCTGGCCGCTGGCTTCTTTCGCCATCAGCGCCGCGATCAGCGACGAATCGACCCCGCCCGACAAAAAGGCGCCGACCGGGACATCGCCGATGGTTTGCCCGATCACCGATTGTCCGATCACCCCGGCAAACTGCTCCACCTGTTCCGGGTAGGGGCGAAGGCGAAGACCTGGCACCCGGTCGGTTTGGTAGGACCAATACCGGCGCAGCCTGATGCCGGCTCGGTCGGCGATCAGATAGTGCGCGGAAGGCAGGGCACTGACATTGCTGACCAACGTCCGCGGCTGGATGACCGAGCCGAGGCTGAGCAGCTGGCGCAGCGCGTCCGAATCGACCTCGCGGGCGACCCGTCCGCTCGCCAGCATTGCCTTGAGCTCGGACGCGAAGACGAGCGCGCCGCCCGTCTCGGCGTAGAGCAGCGGCTTGATCCCGAAATGGTCGCGCGCCAGCAGCAGCCTTTCGCGTCCCGGCCCACCGCGCCGGTCGTACAGCGCGAGCGCGAAGATGCCGCGCAGCCGGGTGAAAAAATCCTCGCCAAATTCCTGATACAGCGCCAGGACGACCTCGGTATCCGACTGGGTGCGGAAGGTTCGGCCCCTGGCTTCGAGCGCCGCGCGCTGCTCGCGAAAATTATAGAGCTCGCCATTATAGACGATCTGGATCGCCCCGCCGGCGGCGCTCATCGGCTGATGACCGGCGGCCGAAGTATCGATGATCGCCAGCCGCCGATGGCCGAGCGTCACCGCATCGTCAGTGTAGAGGCCCTCGTCATCGGGGCCGCGATGGCGGAGCGCCGCCAGCATCGCCCGCACCGCCTGCGGCGCGCGATCACGAAAGATGCCGGCAATTCCGCACATCGCACGCCTCGACCTATTTCGAGCCGGTCAGCCGCGAAACGCGCCGAGCCCGTGGTGATAGCCGGCGACGATGCGCACGACCGTGTCGCTGACCGCCGGGGCACGGTATTCGGCGGGCGGCGTCCAGCGCGGCGGCAGCGACAGCGCCAGACGCGTCGTGCGCAAGACCCCTTCAACGTCGCCGCCGGACAGGATGTTGCTGCCGCATTCGATCGTTTCGGGACGCTCGGTCACGTCGCGCAGGGTCACGTTGGGAACCCCGAGCAGCGCGCACTCCTCCTGCACCGTGCCGCTGTCGCTCATAACCAGGCGCGCCGACAACTCCAGGTGGATGAAATCAAAAAAGCCGAACGGCTCGAGGAAGCGCACGCCGCCGGGCGCGGCCGGCTGCTGCGACTGAGCGAGCCGGGCCCGGGTATGCGGATGAGTGCTGACCAGAACCGGCAGCTGATGCTCGCGGCCGACACGCTCCAGCGCATCGACAAAGCCATGCAGCCGCTTGGCGACATCGACATTCTCGGCGCGGTGCAACGTCACCAATACGTAATGCCTATCCTCGACCTCCAGCCGCTCCAGCACATCTGAGGCCTCGATGCGCGGCCGAAAATGCTCGATCACCTCGCCGATCGGGTTGCCGGTCACGAAAATCTGCCGGCTGGCGATCCCTTCGCGCAGCAAATTGTCACGGCTGCACTCGGTATAGGGCATCAGGATATCGCTGCAGTGGTCGATGACGCGGCGGTTCACCTCCTCGGGCACCCGGTCGTCGTGGCAGCGGTTGCCCGCCTCCAGGTGAAACACCGGGATGCCGCGCCGCTTGGCGATATAGGCGGCGAGCCCGGAATTGGTGTCGCCGAGGATCAGCAGCCGGTCGGGCCGGTCTTCCTCGAACGCCTGCTCGCAGCCGGCGAGGATCTGCCCAACCTGCTGGGCGAGCCCGCCGCCCGCGGCTAGATACCGGTCCGGCGCGCGTACGCCGAGCTCGCGGAAAAACACCTCGCTCAGCATCGGATCGAAATTCTGCCCGGTATGGATCACCGTGTGGTGGGTCAGCCGGTCGAGCTTGTCGATGATCAGCGACAGCCGGATGATCTCCGGCCGGGTCCCCAGCACCGTGGCGATCTTCATCGCAGAAACTCGCCCTCGATCGGCGGCCGGTCCTCGACCATCAGCTTTCGGTTGGCCAGCAGCGCGCGGGTTTCTTCGAGGCTCATAACCTCGCCGCTCGAGAGGTATTCGGCTTCGAGCAGCGGTCCCTTCATGCTTTCCGGCCGGTGCAGCTCCGGCAGGATCGGGGCGATCACATAATACGCCCCGCGCCGCGCCGTGCGCGCCGCCTCTTCTTCCGACACCAGGCATTCATGCAGTTTCTCGCCCGGCCGGATGCCGGTTGTGACGATCTCGATCGGCCGCTCGCCGATCAGGACCTTGGCGACATCGGCGATCAGCGCGGCGGGCGCACGCGGGATAAAGGTTTCACCCGGATGGGCGCCGGCCACCGCCGCCAGCACGACATCGACCGCCTCCTCGAGGTCGAGCAGGAACCGGGTCATCCGCCAGTCGGTGATCGTAACCGGCCCCCCGGCGCGGATCTGCTCATGGAACAACGGGATCACCGAGCCGCGCGAGGCCAAGACGTTGCCGTAGCGCACCAGCGCGATGCGCGTCTTCGGCAGGTCGAGATTGGCGCGAGCAAAGATCCGCTCCTGGATCGATTTGGTCATGCCCATGACATTGACCGGCTTGACCGCCTTGTCGGTCGAGATGCCGATCACGGTTTCGACCGGCAGTCGCAGGTCGCGGATCGCGCGGACGATGTTCTCCGGGCCGCAGATGTTGGTCGCCACCGCCTCGAACGGGAAGTATTCGCAGGTCGGCACCTGCTTCAGCGCCGCAGCGTTGAACACGACATCGACGTCACGCAATGCCGCCGCCACAGAATTGAAATCGCGTACATCGCCGATCCGGAACTCGAGCAGCCGGGTGAAGTTCTGGTAGATCACCTCGTCGGTCGGCGCGGCGCGGTGCAGGTACTCGACCCGCAGCGCATGCTGCTTTGCTTCGTCGCGCGAGAAGACGGTGATCTTGGCGACGGCGCCGGCGCTGCCGCCGAGCAGCCGATGCAGCAGCACCTTGCCGAGCGAGCCGGTGCCACCGGTGATCAGGACGCGCTTGCCTTCGAGCGGGAGCAAATTCGTATACGCCTTGTCAGTGATGCGGTCGCGTCAGGTCAGGAGCGGCGCGGCCATAGCCGCTGTGTCGGCGAGATGGGTGTCGCGCATCGCCCGGATCATCTCGTCCCAGCTCGCGGAGACGATCCCGGTCGCCGCTGCGAATCGTCCTCCGTCCAGCCGGCGATCGCAGCGAAAGCTCTCGTCGCGATCGAGGGCGATGCCGAGACCGTACGCGGCATTGAGCTTGGACAGCAGGGTAAACTTGTCGATCGGCGTCGAGGCGACCTGCCACAGCCCGTCGAGATCGGGAAATTCCTCGATGACCCGGCCAACGATTTGGGCCATCTCATTGGTGGTCAGCCCGGTGTAGAGCGCCCCGGAAAAGCCGCTGGCGCTGCCGCCGCGGCGGCAGAGAAACCATTCGAGCAGGCCCGAGCCGCCACGGAGCTCGTGGCCGATGATCGAGCTGCGCAGGGTCAGACAGCCCGGCTGCGAGACCTCGCCCAACAGCTTGGTGCGCCCGTAAAGGTCGCGTGCATCGGCGAAATCATGTTCGGCGTAGGGCCCGCGCTCGCCCGAGAACACGCAGTCGGTGCTGAAATGCACCAAGCGAATGCCTCGCTCGCGGCACGCCGCCGCCAGCCGATGCGGCCACAGCGCGTTGATCGCGATGCTCGGGATCGGGTCTTTGGCCTCTTCGATCTGCTTGACGATCCCGACGCAGTTGAGGGCGACCTCGGGCCGCTCCCGATCCAGCAGCGGCAGCACACTGTCCGGCGCCGCCGCCTCCAACCCCGACACCAGCCTGCAGCCCCGCAGCGCCGGGTGATCGCGCCAGCGCTGCACCGGCCCCCGAATCGCGCCGCTAACTTGGTGTCGGCAGGCCAGATCGACCAGCAGCCGATGCCCCAACATGCCGGAAGCACCCAACACCAATAGTTTCACAGCAGACCCCGGACGCACACGATTAAGCCGGTTCGCCTCGGCGTGTCGCCGCGGCAAAGCGGCGACCCCCCAGCCGCGCCCCGGTCCCCGCGGTATCTCGCCTGCTGCGCCAATGCGCACCAAGCGCCGGGCGAGGAGCAGCGGCGCGGTACTACGGCCGCCCCGGCGGCTTGTCAAGCCGCCCCCCGGCTGAGGTGATGTACGGAGATTTGTGTCAGGGCTGTGAGAGGGGGTACTCGGCGGATTGCTGAGGTCCGCAAAGGAGCACCCCCAATGCCACAAGCGGTGACGATCGCAAGCTTACCGAGGGCGTTCGAGT
>DASYBC010000112.1:0-20199 GCA_036500965.1 Allostellaceae bacterium
CCCCAGGAGGCCAAGGGCTCCCATCCGCGACCGCAGCACCGACTTTACTCCGGCGCCGCGATGAAACAGAGATACAAGGAAGCCGCGAAGCGGCTGTCTCGAAGGGCCTGCCCTCGCGAAGGCGGGGGACGCACCGCACCGGTCCATCCTATCTTCAATTTCTTCACACACTCGAAAGCGGGGGCCCAGGACAACTGCCCGAACTCTTCCGGCTCTGGATTCCCGCTTTCGCGGGAATGACGAGTACAAGTACCCATTGGGTCTTTTCCTGAAATGCCCGAGATCGGCAAGCCGCCGCCGGCTAGGATCGCAAGCCTGCGACCCGCGCTGCGGGGGAGAGCACCCCTGCTCGGATCGATCGCGCTGATGCGGCCCGCCAGCCGGGCGCGCATCCTGATCGTTTGCGCCGCGGCGGCGGCGCTGCTGTTTCCGCTGCTGCACCGCAACGATGCCGACATCGATTCGCTGGCCAATGCGCTGGCCTTTGCGGCGCTGGCGCTGGGCCTCAACATCGTTGTCGGCTTTGCCGGCTTGCTCGATCTCGGCTATGCCGCGTTCTTCGCGATCGGCGCCTATGCCTACGGCATTCTGAGCTCATGGCAGCTGCAGCCGGAATGGTCGAGCCTGTGGGAGCCGTTTCAGTGGCTCGGCCTCGTCGCCCGCAACCACACGACGGCCGGCGACTTTGTCCATTTCCAGGTCTCGTTTTGGCTGATGCTGCCGGTTTCGGCGGCGATCGCCGCATTCTGCGGCATTGTGTTCGGCGCCCCGACCCTGCGGCTCAAGGGCGATTATCTGGCGATCGTGACCTTGGGCTTTGGCGAGATCGTGCCGATCGTCGTGCGCAACTGGCCGTCCTTGACCAATGGCGCGATGGGTCTGAACGGGGTCGCCCCGCCGCAGCTCTTCGGCTTTGATTTCGGGGTCAGCGCCACACCCTATTATTACGTCGGCGTGGCGCTGGTCGCCCTGTTGATCCTGGTGAGCCTCAGGCTCAAGGATTCGCGGATCGGGCGAGCCTGGATGGCGATCCGCGAGGACGAGGTCGCCGCCGCGGCGATGGGCATCAACCTGGTTCGCTTCAAGCTGTTGGCCTTTGCCTCCGGCGCGGCCTTCGCCGGCGCCACCGGCACGCTCTACATCGCCAAATTGCAGACCGCGACGCCGGACATGTTCATGTTCCCGGTCTCGGTCATGATCCTCGTCATGGTCGTCTTTGGCGGGCTTGGCAGCGTATGGGGCGTCGTCGTCGGCGCGATGATCCTGCAAATCCTGCAATCCTGGTTGCTCGAGGATCTCTCGGGCTGGCTGCACGCGCTCGGCCGGCTCGTCGATGTCGACTGGCTTCAGCATGTCGAGCTGGCTTCGTCGATCGAGCTGATCTTTGGCTTCATCCTTGTGTTCATGATGCTCTACCGGCGTCAGGGGCTGATCCCGGCCTCACGCCCGGTGCCGGCGCTCAGCCTCGCCGAGCAGACGGCGCAGGTCGGGCGCGGCGGGTTTTCGACCTTGGTCGGGCCCGAGCCGGCCGAGCGTGGCGCGAGCGGGCCGCTCTTAGAAGTTGGCGATCT
Source organism: Allostellaceae bacterium (assembly GCA_036500965.1). Taxonomy (GTDB): domain Bacteria; phylum Pseudomonadota; class Alphaproteobacteria; order ATCC43930; family CGMCC-115725; genus AP-15. Next base: position 1,572 of record DASYBC010000112.1, read on the forward strand.
AACCCTTCGCTTCGGCGGGCTCGTCGCGCTGCGCTCGGTCAACCTGACGGTGCCGGCCCATTCGGTCGTCGCGGTGATCGGCCCCAACGGCTCGGGCAAATCGAGCTTGTTCAACGCCGTCACCGGACTCGTCCCCGCCAATAGCGGCACGATCCGCTTTGCCGGCGAGGACATCGGCAGGCTGCGCCCGGATGCCGTGCTCGAATGCGGCATCGCCCGCACCTTTCAGAATATCCGCCTGTTCCCAAACCTTAGCGTGCTCGAAAACATCATGATCGGCATGCATGCGCGCCTCGGCACCGGCGCCGTCGGCGCGCTGCTGCGGCTGCCCTGGACGCGGCGCGAGGAGGAAGCAGCGCGCGAGCGCGCGCTCGAGATCCTGGCGCTGTTCGGCAACCGCCTGCTGCCGCGCGCCGAGCATCTGGCGTCGAGCCTCTCTTACGCCAACCGGCGCCGCACCGAGATCGCCCGGGCGCTCGCCTCGCGGCCCAAGCTCTTGCTGCTCGACGAGCCGACGGCCGGGATGAACCCGGCGGAGACCCTGGAGCTCGCCGACCAGATCAAGAGCCTCAACCAGCACGGGCTGACGATCGTGCTGATCGAGCACAAGCTCGACGTTGTAGTCAGTTTGGCGGACAACGTGGTCGTGCTCGATCACGGCGAGAAGATCGCCGAGGGCCCGCCCGACGCGGTGCGCCATGACGAGGAGGTGATCCGCGCCTATCTCGGCCGCAGCGCCGCCTTCGCGTGACTGGGGCGATGATCGAGTTCCCTATGCTGGAATTTCGGGCGGTCGACACCTATTACGGCGACCTCCATGTGCTGAAATCGGTCGATTACCGGATCGAGGCCGGCGAGATCGTCTGTCTGTTGGGCGGCAACGCGTCCGGCAAATCGACGACGATGAAGGCAATCATGGGCACGGTCGCGCCCCGGCATGGCGAGATCCTATTTGAAGACCGGCCGCTCGCCGGGGTCGGCACCGCCGAGCGGGTGCGGCGCGGCATCGCGCCGGTGCTCGAGGCGCGGCGCCTGTTCCCGCGCATGACGGTCTACGAGAACCTCGAAATGGGCGCCTACACGCGCCGCCGCGGCCCGGAATTCGACCAGGATTTGGCTCGCGTGCTGGCGCTGTTTCCGCGGGTCGAGGAGCGGCTGCGCCAGATCGCCGGCACCCTGTCCGGCGGCGAGCAGCAGATGGTCGCGATCGGCCGGGCCTTGATGGCGCGGCCAAAATTGCTGTGCATGGACGAGCCCTCGATGGGCCTGTCGCCGGCCTATGTCGAGCAGGTGTTCGACATCATCCGCGAGATCAACCGGCAGGGGACGACGATCTTCATGGTCGAGCAGAACGCCAACATGGCATTGCAGATCGCCGACCGTGCTTATGTGTTGCAGACCGGGCAGGTGGTGCTGAGCGGCCCCGCCGCCGAGCTGCGCCAGAACGAGGCGATCCGCCATGCCTATCTCGGCGAGATGACGGTGGCCGCCCAAGGCTCGGTGGCCGCGCAGGGCTAGCCGGCGCCGACCAGCTTGCGAAATTGAGACAGGCGCGGAACGCTTCTTGCGGCGCCCCCGCGCGGGGCTTCGCATGCCGGCGGGAAAGGGCTGGAAATGGCGGGTTTTCGCGGCGTCACTTCGGGTGCGGTCCGGCGGCACGGCGAATCGGCGCTCGCCGAGATTGGGCGGCAGGCGGTGGCGCTCGACCTCGGCGCCCCGCTCAGGGTTCGGGTCAGCGCGCAGGCGCGGCGCGTTGGGCTGCGTATCGACGCCGCCGAACGGCGGGTCGAGCTGGTGCTGCCTCACGGCGCCCCGGCCGAGCTCGGCTTGCGCTTTTTGCGCGACAAGCGCGGCTGGATCGCCGCCCGCCTCGCAGCGCTGCCGCTTCGGGTGCCGTTTGCCGAGGGGGCGATCGTGCCGGTGCTAGGCGTGCCGCACCGCATTCGCCGCTCGCTCGATCCGGCGGCGCCGCCGGTGACGATCGCCAATGGCGAGATCCGGGTGCGCGGCGACCCGCCGCATCTCGGGCGTCGGGTTCGCGATCATCTTGCAGCGCTCGCCCGCGACGAGCTGGCGTGGCGCGCCCGCCCGATGGCGGTGCGCATCGGGCACCGGATCGCGCGGGTCAGCGTGCGCGACACCAGGAGCCGCTGGGGCAGCTGCTCGTCGAGCGGCAATCTGTCGTTCAGCTGGCGGCTGATCTTCGCCCCCGAGCCGGTCATCGACTATGTCGTGGCGCATGAGGTGGCGCATCTCGCCGAAATGAACCACGGGCCCCGCTTCTGGCGCTTGGTCGAAAGTTTGATGCCCGACAATGCCGAGCCGCGCGCTTGGCTCGATCGCCACCGCGCCCAATTGCTCGCCTACGGGTGAGCGGCTGAGAAGGAGGACAGGCAATGGCGCAGGGCAGCACCGGATACGTGGTCAAGGCGATCGAGCCGGTGGCGATCGGCCGCGACGTCCACACACGGGTCTTCACCCTGGCGCCGGGCGAAGAGATCCCGTGGCATTTCCACAGCGCGACGACCGACTGGTTCTTTGTGCTCGAAGGCACCTTGTCAGTCGAAACCCGCGCACCCTCCGACCGGCAGAGCCTTGCTGTTGGAGCGCGCTATCAGATCCCACCCAAGACCGCGCATCTGGTCTCGAACCGCTCGGCCGCCGATACCCGCTTCCTGCTGGTGCAAGGGGTCGGCGCCCACGACTTCATCAGGGTCGGGGGGCAGCCCGCGCCGGCATGATCCACAGCAGCAGGGCGAGGCCGGGCAGGCAGGCGGCGGTGCTCAAGATGAAAAACGGGCTCCAGCCGAGCATGTCGGCGAGCGCCCCGCCCGCGGCCGAGAGGGTCGTCCGCCCGACCGCGGCAAGCGACGACAGCAGCGCATATTGCGTCGCGGTGAAAGCGATGTTGCACAGGCCGGAGAGGTAGGCGACGAACGCCGCCGAGCCCATCCCGCCGGTCAGATTCTCGACCCCGATCGTCAAGGCCAGCACCGGCACGCTGTGCCCGGCCCAGGCCTGCAGCGCATACATCAGGTTCGACAGCATCTGCAGCACGCCGCAAACCATGAGCGCGCGCATGACGCCGAGCCGCAAGACAACGACGCCGCCCAGCGCCAGCCCGCCGAGGCTGGCGGCGAAACCATAGATTTTGCCGATATCGGCGACCTCGACCTTGGTAAAGCCGAGCGACACGTAGAGTGGGTTCGACATCGTGCCGGCCAGCGCGTCGCCGAATTTATAAAGGATGACAAAGGCCAGCACCGCCAGCATCCCAGGGCGTGCCAGCATGTCGCTGAACGGGCCGATGACCGCGCGCTCGAGCCAGGCCGCGACCCGCTCGGCGGCGCTGCGGCCGGGCAGCGCCCCGGGCGGCTGCACTCCGCCCGGCTCGGGGGTCAGCCACACCGTGACCATGCCGACCCCCATCAGCGCCGCCATCAGCCCATAGGCGAAACGCCAGCCGGCAAAGCTCGCGGCGTAGAGCGCGCCGGCCGAGGCCGCGAGCATGCCGAAGCGGTAGCCCCATTGCGTCGCGGCGGCGCCGGCACCCTGCTCCTCGGGGCGCAGCAATTCGATGCGATAGGCGTCGATGACGATGTCCTGGCTCGCCGACAGGAATGCCACCGCCAGCGCCGCCAACGCGGTGAGCCCGGGCGCGGTGCGCGGATCGGCGAGGCCGAGCGCCAGGATCGCCAGCGCCAACGCCGGCTGGATCGCCAAAGCCCAGCCCCGCCGCCGCCCGAGACGCGGCGTGAACAGCGGAATCGGCATCCGGTCGATCAGCGGCGACCACAAAAACTTGACGCTGTAGGGCACCCCGACCAGCGCGAACAGCCCGATCGCGGTCCGCGACACGCCCTCCTCGGCCAGCCGGAACGACAACGTCGCAAAGGTCAGCGCCAGCGGCAGCCCGCTCGAAAACCCCATCAGCAGGATCGCGATCAGCCGTGGCTGCCGATAGACGGCGAGCGGGCGGAGCCAAGCAAATGATCCGCGTCGCGGCGTCCGCCCCTCACCCCGGGCCTCTCCCCGCAGACGAGGAGAGGGAGGCGCCCACGGCTCCCCAGGTCGGGTCTGCGGCAGCGGGCCACCCTGCCGCGGCGCGGGTCCCTCCCTCTCCCCGCGCGCAGGGAGAGGGTCGGGGTGAGGGGCCATGCGCGTTCTGTGCCGCGCCGAGCTGCGCGTTAAGGCTTCGCTTGCGCCTTGGCCGCGTCGGCGGCGACCTGCATCTTAATGATCTTGTCGGGGTCGGCGACCGCGCCGTTATCGGCTGGATCGCCCTTTTTGAGCTGATCGATGTACTGCATGCCGGAAACCACCTGGCCCCAGATCGTGTATTTGCCGTCAAGCGATGGGGCGGGCGCGAACATGATGAAAAACTGGCTGTCGGCGCTGTTCGGATCCGAGGTGCGGGCCATCGCCACGGTGCCGCGCACAAACGGCTCCTTTGAGAACTCGGCCTTGAGCGGATGACCCGAGCCGCCGGTGCCGTTGCCATTGGGGTCGCCGGTCTGCGCCATAAAGCCGTCGATCACCCGGTGAAAGGTCAGCCCGTTGTAAAAGCCGCGGCGCACCAATTCCTTGATCTGGGCGCAGGTCGCCGGCGCCAGGTCGGGCCGCATGTCGATGACGACGCGCCCAGCCGGCACATCGAGGTAAATCGTGTTTTCGAGATCTGCTGCCATCGCCTTGCCTCCAACAACGAGCGCGGCGATCAGCATGAGGAGCCGACCCAACGCTGCCATCAATCCATTCCTGCATAGGGGCTAGGTGGGCGACCTTAACCGAACCGACGGTGCGGCGAAAGCGCTTCAGGTTCGCCGCTCGTACCAGCCGCCGCGGCGAAAACGGTCGAGATAGGTCGGCAGGATGCCCTCGACCGCGGTCGGCGCGATGCCGAGCGTGGCGAGGCCCATCGCTCCCGAGGAAACGACGTTGTCGCGCTTCAGCATCTCCACCTGGTCGGGGGTCAGAGGCGGGCTCGGCAATACCGACATCAGCCGCGCCTGAAACGCCGCCAGCCCGAACGGCAGGTCGATCAGCAGGCGCTTGCGGCGAATCTCGCCGAGCAGCAGCTCGACCAGCTCGCGCAACGTGAAGGTCTTGGGGCCGCCGAGCTCATAGGTGCGGCCCGCGGTCGCAGGGTCGTCGAGGCATTTCATCACCGCGTCGGCGACATCGCCGACATAGACCGGCTGGAACCGGGTCTCGCCGCCGCCAATCAACGGCAATGCCGGAGACAGCATCGCCATTGCGGCGAAGCGGTTAAAGAACTGGTCTTCCGGGCCGAACACCACCGATGGCCGCAGGATCGTGACCGTCGGAAAAGCGTCGCGCACCGCGGCCTCGCCCGCCGCCTTGGTGCGCGCATAGGCCGAGAGCGAGCGCGGGTCGGCGCCGATCGCCGAAATATGGACAAAACGCTCGATCCCAGCCTCGCGGGCGAGCCGGGCGAGCCGCGCCGGCCCGCTATGATGCACCCGCTCGAAGGTCTGCGACCCGGTTTCGCGCAGGATGCCGACGCAATTGACCAGCGCCTCGTTGCCGGCGAGAAAAGCGGGCAGCAGCTGCTCGTCGTCGATCGTCAGGTTCACCGCCGCGATCTGCCCGACATTGCCCTGCGGCATCAGAAATTTGGCTTCTTCGGCATGGCGGCAGCCGACCGCGATCACATCGCCGCGCGCCGCCAAGCGCTGCACGATGTAGCGGCCGATAAAGCCCGATCCGCCCAGCACGGCGGTCCGGCGATTTCCGATCGTTCGTCCGGCCATGCGCCGCCCCGCCCTCTGCACCCGATGCCGGCCTTCTATAACGCAACGCGCGCATTGCCGAAAGCCGGCGCCCCTTCGCGCCGGCGGCGGGTTGCGCTAAAAGCCCGGCAATTGTTGTGCAAGGTCACTGGAGAGAACAGCGCGATGACGCAGCAGCCTCGATTGAGCAACGAATATCCGGTGCCGGAGCGGATGAAGGCGTGGGTGCTCGGCGGCCCGGGGGAGATCCTGCCGGTCGAGAAGCCGGTGCCAGAGCCCGCTGCAGCCGAAGTCCTGGTGCGGATCGATGCGGTCGCAATCTGCGCGACCGATCTCGAGATCATGCGCCACGGTTTGCCGGCGATGGTCGATGGCGGGCTGCCATTCCACAAGAACTTCACGATCGGCCACGAATATATGGGAACCGTGGTCAAGCTCGGGCCGGCAGTCGATGAATATTCGGTCGGCGACCGGGTCACCGTCGAGGTCCATGCCGGGTGCGGGCGCTGCCCGCGCTGCCGGCAGGGCATGTACACCTCGTGCCTGAACTACGGCGATCTGAAAAAGGGGCATCGCGCCAACGGCTTCACCACCGATGGCGGGTTCGCCCAGTACGCGGTCAACAACGTCAACACCTTGGTTCATGTGCCCGACGACATGACCGATGAGGAGGCGACCTTGGTCGTCACCGCCGGCACCGCGATGTACGGGCTCGACGTCTTGGGCGGGCTGGTCGCCGGCGAAGGCGTGGTGGTGACCGGGCCGGGGCCGATCGGCTTGCTCGGTGTCGCGGTCGCCAAGGCGCTCGGCGCCGATCCGGTGATCCTGACCGGCACCCGCGACAATCGGCTCGAGCTCGGCCGAAAGCTCGGCGCCGACCATGTCGTCAACGCTCGCGAGGAGGACGCCGTCGCCGCGGTTAAGCGCATCACCCAGGGCAAGGGCGTGCAGTTCGTCGTTGAGTGCTCCGGTGCGCCCAATGCGCTTGACGAGGCGGCGCAGATGGTCGATCGCGGCGGCCGCATCTGCCTCGCCGCCTTCCCAAGCGACAAGGTGCCGGTCGATCTCGCCTACCTGGTGCGCAACAACATCTACGTCTACGGCATCCGCGGCGAAGGGCAGAGCGCAACGCACCGGGCGATGGCGCTGATGAAGCAGAAGCGCTTCGACGCGCGCCTCATTCACACCCACACCTTCCCGCTCGACGAATTGCCGGTGGCACTCAAATACGCCCGCGAGCGGATCGACAACGCGATCAAGGTGGTGGTCAGGAACCAGCCGTAAGCCTGCAACAAGGGACGTCACGCCCGCCACCTGCGCTTTCGATCATATGGGAGCGTCATTCCCACGAAAGCGGAACCCAAGGGCGAGCGATTTCACGGCTGCCCGCTGTTCGAGCCAAAGCCTGCCCCTGGCCCGAACAGGGGGCAAGCTCTGGACCCCCGCTTGCGCGGGGGCGAGGAGGAATGGTGCACCTGATCGATAATGCTCTATACGGCGACGGCGCGCGCCTCTTCGGCCGGGGCGGCACCTTGCCGCCGTTCCGGCTCCTTGATGCGGAACCAGGCGACATAGAGAGCCGGCAGGAACAGGAGTGTCAGCAAGGTTGCGACAAAGAGGCCGCCGATGATGGCATAGGCCATCGGCCCCCAGAACACTTCGGGCGCGATCGGGATCATGCCGAGGATGGCCGCGGCGGCGGTCAGCGCGATCGGGCGCATCCGGTGGGTCGTCGCGTCGATCACTGCGTCCCAAGGGTGCAGCCCGCGGACGATATCGACATCGATCTGGTCGATCAGGATGACCGAGTTGCGGATGATCATCCCGCTCAACGCGATGACCCCCAAGATCGCGACAAAGCCCATCGGCGTGCCGGTCGGCAGCAGCGCCAGCACGACCCCGATCAGCCCGAGCGGGGCGACGCTGACCGCTAACAGCATCTTTTGAAAGCTGTGCAGCTGGGCCATCAGAATGGTCAGCATCAGGAAAATCATGACCGGGAAGACCGCGGCGACCGAAGCAAGACCTTTGGCGCTCTCCTCGACCGAGCCGCCGGTTTCGATCCGGTCGCCGGCCGGCAGGGTCTTCGACAGCGCGGCGATCGCCGGCGCCAGCTCGGCATTGACCGTCTTCGCCTCAACCTTGGGCGCCACATCGGCCTGGACTGTGATCGTCGGCATCAGGTCGCGCTGCCAGACCACCGGCTGCTCGATCCCGTAGCCGAACGTGGCGACCTGGCTCAGCGGGACGGTTTTGCCGCTGTCGAGCGACACTTGCAGATCCTTCAGGGTCTGCAGCGAGGCGCGCTGATCGAACGGCGCCCGCGCCGCGACATCGACCAGATAAATCGAGTCGCGGACCTGCGTCACGGTGATCCCGTCGACCACTGCGTTGAGCGCCTCGGCCAGCGATTGGGAGCTGACCCCGAGCTGGCGGACCCGGTCCTGATCGACCCGGATCTGCAGGCTCTTCATCGGCTCGTTCCAGTCGAAATTGACGAGCCGCGTGTTCGGGTTCTGGCCGATCACGGCGGCGGTGCGGAACGCGGCGGCGCGGGCGGCCTCGGCGGTCGCCCCGCTGACCCGGTACTTCAGCGGCCAGCCGACCGGCGGCCCCATTTCGAGCGGGGTGACCCGCGTCGTCAAATCAGCAAATTCGGTATCGAGCGCCTTTTGTAGGCGAGCCTTTACGATCTCGCGCTGCTTCAACCCCTTGGTGACGATCACGCCCTGCGCGAAATAGCTGTTGGCAAGCTGCACATTGAGCGGCAGGTAAAACCGGATCGCTCCCTGGCCGACGTAAAAGCTGTAATGGTCGATGTTCGGGTCGCCTTTGAGCAAGGCCTCGAACCGCCTGACCTGGGCCTCGGTCGCATAGATCGAAGAATTCTGCGGCAGGCTCAGATCGACGAGCAGCTCGGGGCGGTCGGAGGCCGGGAAGAACTGCTGCTGGATAAAGCCGAAACCGTAAAGCGAGGCGGCAAACAGCCCGATCGTCACGGCGATGACCAGCCAGCGGGCGCGCAGGCAAAAGATCAGGCTGCCGCGGAACACCCGCATTATCCGACCCGGCTCGCCATGGCCGCCGCCATGCGGCTTCAGCCTGCGCGGCAGGATGGTGACGCCGATCACCGGGGCAAACAGCACCGCCACGACCCATGACGCCAGCAGCGCCACGGTGATGACGACGAACAGCGAGTAGCAATATTCGCCGGCACTGCTCTTGGCAAAGCCGATCGGCACAAAGCCAGCCACCGTGACCAAGGTCCCGGTCAGCATCGGAAACGCGGTCGTCACCCACGCATGGGTCGCGGAATGCTCGCGGTCGACCCCGGCCTCGAGCTGGCTGACCATCATTTCGATCGTGATCATCGCATCATCGACCAGAAGGCCGAGCGAGATGATCAGGGCGCCGAGCGAGATGCGCTGCAGGCTGATGCCGGCATGCGCCATGTAGGCAAAGACGATCGCCAGCACCAGCGGGATCGAGCAGGCGACGACCAGGCCGGGGCGCAGGCCGAGGCTCAGGAAGCTGACCGCCAATACGATTGCGATCGCCTCCCACAATGCCTTGGTGAAATGACCGACCGCCTGCTGGACGACCACCGGCTGGTCGGCGACCAGGTGCGGCTCGATCCCAATCGGCAGATTGGCGGTAATGTCCGCCATCTTGCGGTTGATCGCCTGACCAAAGGCCAAGACGTTGCCGCCCTGGGCCATCGAGATGGCGAGGCCGAGCGCCGGCTTGCCGTCATAGCGGAACATCGGCTGCGGCGGGTCGGCATAGCCTTCCTTGACCGTGGCGACATCGGCCAGCCGAAAAAACCGGCCATCGGCAAAGAGGTTGATGCGCTTCAAATCGGCAGCCGAGCCGAACGCGCCGGACACCCGGACCGCGAATTTCTCCTTCCCCGTCTGCACCACGCCCGACGGAGTGACCGCGTTCTGCTCGCGCAGGCTCTGGACGATCTGGTCGCGGCTGACGCCGAGCCCGGCGAGCTTCCTGGTATCGAATTCGAGGTAGATCTTTTGGTCCTGGGCGCCGATCAGCTGCACCTTTGCGGCGTTATCGACAGTAAGGATTTGGTTGCGCGCGCTCTCGACATAGTCGCGCAGCTCGCGGCGGGTGAACCCGTCGGCGGTGAACGCATAAATGATGCCGAAAACGTCGCCGAACTCGTCGTTGAAATAGGGTCCGACGATACCTTGGGGCAGCGTCCCCCTGATATCGGCGACCTTGTTGCGCACCTGCTGCCAGATACCGGGAACGGCGTTCTTCGGCGTCGTCTCCAGCAGATTGACATATACGGTCGAGACGCCGGGCTTGGTCTCGCTTCGCAGGTAATCGAGCGAGGGCGTTTCCTGCAGTTTCTTCTCGATCCGGTCGGTCACCTGCTGCAAGGTGTCGTCGACCGTGGCGCCGGGCCAGTACGCCTGCACAACCATCGTTTTGATCGTAAAGGACGGGTCCTCCTCGCGCCCGAGCTTGGTGTAGGACAGAACCCCCGCGGCAACGCAGATGATCATCAGAAACCAAACGAACGAGCGATGATTGATCGCCCATTCGGAGAGGTTGAACCCCCTCATGGCGCGGCACTCGCCTGCAGCAGGCGGACTTTTTCGCCGGGAACCAGCATCTGCACCCCGGCGGTGACCACGATGTCGCCCTTTGCCAGCCCGCTACCGACGACGACCGCGTCGCCCTGGTAGCGTTCGACGGCGATCGGCCTCAGCTGCACGGCGCCCCCGGGCTCGACAACCCAGACCGCGGGCTTCGCGTTCTTATCGAACAGCGCGCTTCCGGGGATCGTAATGCTGCGCGCCTGGTTTGTGGTCACGCTGCCGACGACGTTGGCGCCGAGGCGCATCTGCGGCGGCGGGTTGTCCAATGCCACACGGACCGCATAGGTTCGGGTGGCGGGATCGGCCTGCGGCGAGACATAGCGGACCGTGCCGGTGGTCTTGATCGCGTGGTCGCTGACCAGTTCGACCTCGACGGTCGGGTTTTTCGACAGCTTGAGGGCCGTTTCGGCGACATGAAACACCGCCTCGCGCTCGCCCGGCTGGGCGAGGCGCACGACCATCTGCCCGGCGCCGACCACCTGCCCGGCATCGGCGCCGACCGCGGTCACGACCCCGTCATGGTCGGCTTTGAGGTCGGCATAGCCCAGATTGTCGCTGGCCTGGACCTCGCGGGCCCGCGCCGCATCGGCCTGCGCTTGCGCGGTCTTGAAGGTCTTGACCGCCTCATCGTATTTGACCTCGGTGGTGTGGCCGTTCTTTAGCAGCGCGGCTTGGCGGGCCTGCTGCGCCCGGCTGCGCGCCACCTCGGCATCGGCCGCCGCGACCTCGGATTTGACGACCGTGAGATCCTGCCGATATTGCTGCGGGTCGAGCCGGGCGAGCAGATCGCCCTTGTTGACCTGGGTCCCGACATCAACCGGCCGCGCGAGGATCTTGCCGCCGACGCGGAAGCCGATATCGGCCTGGTAGCGCGGCTGGATCTCGCCCGTCAGCGACAGCGTCTCGGCGGTGTCGCCGGGCTCAACGGTGACCGTGCGGACCGGGCGCACCTCGCGCGCGGCGGCGGGGCTGTCGTCCTTATGGCAGGCGGCGAGGCTCGCCGCCAGCAGCACCGCGATCGCCGCCGACAACGCCCATGTCGAGCGCGAGGCTGCTCTCGTCGGCAATCCTCGGCGCCGGCTCTCCCTCGCCACGCTCCGCCGCGAATGATCATGCGGCATCCCCGACCCTCCCCAACATGATGCGCGAGATTAGCATCCGGCGCGCCGCGTCGATAGCCGGCCGGCCCGCGCCGGCACTGCTCCGCAACAGACGCCTCTGCTCCGGCTCGCAACGAGCGCTGCTTGGTCGGCATCGGCGGCGGAGCGGGCGATTGACCGGCCTTCACCCGCCCCCTATGTTTGCCGCCGCAGCGAGCCTGTAGCTCAGCCGGTAGAGCAACTGACTTTTAATCAGTAGGTCCCGGGTTCGAATCCCGGCGGGCTCACCATTCGAATCAATGAGTCGGAAGGAGCTTGGCCGAGAGCCCAGCGGCTCGGGGTAACACAGCGGGTAACAACTCCAGCATCAGATGGAGGTAGGCCTCCGCGACATCCTCAGGCGTGCCGACCCGGCCAGCCGGGAGCCGACCCACGCAAATATCGCAGATCTCTCGGTTTAGGGCAAACGGCGGCGCCAAGGATCATGGCCGGACAGCACAAGACGTTCTGAGGGAACAGCTGAGAACCGGATGCCGCTCGCAAGGGACGGCCGCCCGGCGTGCAGGGTAACGGCTGCTGCGTCTGTGCGGATGGGTTAGCGTATTGCCGGCTACATGCTCCCGCTCCGCCTCCACATCGCACTGCCATGTTCGGGAATGTTTCCGCTGTCCTGCGGCGGATACTGCGTGCAACCGCTCTGGCTCCGGGGGCATCCAATGCGCACCAGCTCAACAGGAGCATGGTCACCCGAATACATCAGACCAGGACATCACGTTCTCCGGACCGAGCGGTTGTGCCCGTCCTCCGTGTTTGACCTCATAGAGCCGAAGCAGGACTTCGATATATCGATCAGCACTGCATCAACTCGATGCTGACGCCGTCGGGTGCGGCGACAAAGCACAGCAAGCTTCCACCCACGCCCCTCTTCAGCTCGACCGGGAAGCTCACGCCCTTTGCCCGGAGCTCGTCGCAGAACGCTGAGAGATCGCCCTGGTACATGAAACCAAAATGGTCGATCCCCCGCGCGTCATGGCTGGAGAAGTCGGCGAATTGCCGGATCGGCCTGGCGGCGACTGGAGCCTCGCCCGGGCGTTGGCCGCGAATCAGGATCGTCATGCCGCCGAGATCGACGAAAATCTGAGGAGCACCGCGGGCTGTCGTATTGGCGGCGATCGTGGCGCCGAACATGTCGACGTACCAATTCGCCGAGGCTTCCGGATCTTGGCTGATGATGTGAACATGGTCGAATTTGAAGGCCGGATTGCTCATCGTTCCTCTCTCGTCTGCGAGACCTCCGGGGCGATCGGCGCATCGGCCGGAGCGTCAACTTTGTCGGGTGTTATCTGCCATGATGCCCTCCGCCGACAACATCGTCATTTGCTTCGCCCACGTCGCTTATCGGCTCCAGGAACGGTTCTCGGCGCTCGAGACCGGCATCAACAGCTTTGCGGTCCGCGACCCCGAGACCTTGGAGAAGCGGGTGGGCGAGGCCGACGTGCTGGTGATCTCCGGGCTATGGCAGAACCAGCTCCTCGCTCAGACAAGCAGGCTCCGCTTCATACAGTCGATCGGTGCCGGCACCGACCAATTCCCGCGCGAAGAGCTGGCAGCGCGCGGCATTCGGCTCGCCAGCGCCCGCGGCGTCAATGCTCGTGCGGTCGCCGAGCACGCGATGGCGCTGATGCTCGCCTTGAGCCGCCGTCTTCCCGAGGCCCGCGACAACCAACGCACGCGCACTTGGCGGGGTATGATCGGCGATCTCTCCCAACGCGAGGACGAGCTTGGCGGTAAGACGCTCCTTGTCGTCGGGCTGGGCGATATCGGCGGCCGACTGGCCCCACTGGCCAAGGCCTTCGATATGCATGTCGTCGGGCTACGGCGCCATCCGGCGTTCGGCCGCGGGGCTGCGGATGCAGTGCACGCCATGGACGAGCTCAACGCGCTCTTGCCCGATGCCGATTTCGTCGCTCTTACCTGTCCGCTCACCGTCGAAACCGAGAACCTGATCGACGCCGAAGCGCTCAGCCGGATGAAACCGACTGCCTATCTCGTGAATGTCGCGCGGGGGCGGGTCGTCGACGAGGCCGCACTGATCGAGGCGCTGGCGACCCACCGCATCGAGGGCGCCGGGATTGACGTGACGGCCGAAGAGCCTCTGGGGCCGAGTTCGCCGCTTTGGGCGATGGAGCATGTCCTGATCACGCCCCACACCGCGGGCGAGACCCGGCGGTACGAGGACAACGTCATCGAGATCCTGCTCGACAATCTCGGGCGTCTGTGGCGCGACGAGGAGCCATTGCGGAACCAGATTGTCTGAAGTTCCTGGACCAACCGGACCTGTGCCCTGCTGCGCCGCGGTAAAGTTTGGCCATCCACAAAGCATTGGCGTCGTGAGCGAACCATCCTGTGGCTGTGAGTGGATAACGCTTTAACGCGAAAGCGGACCCCATGCGCAAGCACCAGGTGGAGAGTTCTTGCGGCCCCCGCGGCCTCCCCCTAAGCTTGTGTAAGTCCTTCCTACAGGAGTGCCCGGGATGCCCCAATCGCAAGGAATCCGGTTCACCGCCGGTCCCCTGACCTTCGTCGTTCGGCAGCAGTTGTGGGATGCCAATGTCGAGGATCACTCGGACCAGGGTGTATCGATCGAGGTGGCGGCCGATATCGACGGCAAGCAAACGACCCTGCTGCGCTTCAACTGCTTCGACCTCGAGAGAAGCTACGTCTATGGTCCGGAGAATCCGGAACTGACGACTATCGGTCGCGTCGGCGGCGGCATGGGGGTGCACTGCCGAATGGATCCGGTCACCGACGGCAACCCCATCGGCTGGACCATCCGAACCCTGGGCCGAAAACTTCCGCAAATGCTCGAACGGGCCGGATACAAAGAAGTCGCCGAGGCGACCGACCTGAGCACGGTACGGGACGTCCTGCCCGACGTCGAGGCCTGTGCCAGGGAGACCTTCATCGCCCAGCGGAACACGGTCAAACACAACCGCGGCACCGAAATGTTCGAAGCCGGCAACATCCGCTTCGGGCTCGAGATGCGGCGGCTGAGAAACGGTGACGGTGGCCTTGCGGTTCATGTTCTCGCCGATGTCGGCGGCTCGCGAGGAAAAGCATACGTCGAAGAGACGGAGCTTTTGGCCTTCGACTGCTTCTGGCAGAACCCGCATTACCATTACGGCCCGCGCAACAAAAACCACCGGACCAATTGGGATCTGACCGTTATCGACGACCCGTTGGAGTGGACCTTCGCGCAGTTCGAGAACAGAAAGCTCGGCGCAATGATCGAACGCGCCGGTTACCCGGGCATCGCAGCCGATCTCGACCTCGAACAGATCGCCGCAACTCTTCCGGCGCTGAAGAAGCGGGCCTTCGAAATGTACGAAGAAGGTGAAAGATTGACGGGCCACAAGGGCTTGCCGCTGGAGTTCACCCCGAACCTGGCCGCCGCCGAGTAGTGTTACCGCGATGCCGGTGGCAGGCTCATATGCCTCCACCGACGCCGCGCACCACACGATCATCAAGCAGGGCGACGCGTGCCAGATTACCTGCCTTACGCGGCTGCCGGCGAAAGCGGCATCGCCATCGCCGAAATCTGGCTTTAACGCCCGAATCCCTTCGACATTTCGATGCTTTTGTCGTCCTTTCGGGCGGCAAGAGGCATCTGATGTCTTTCCCCTGTGACTGCCGCTCGACCCGGGAGCGGATGCCCCTTGTCGAGTTCTGCCTGCTGCAGGTGCAGCTGTGCTTCTTTGGTAGACTGGACCTGATCGAGAGGCATTCGCCGCGAAATGCTTCCGAAAACTCGCTCAATTGGCTTAAAACGTCTGCTTGCGCACCCTGCCGGCTGCAACAGGCGCTGCGGCCGCAACCGTGGAGGAGACTGCCATGCCGTTCTTTCAAAAGGGCGACGTCCGCATTCGCTACGAGGAAACGGGCAGCGGCTTCCCGCTCCTGGTTACCCCCGGCGGCGGATTGAATTCGCGGGTCAGCAACTGGCCGACCGCGGTCATCAACGCGATGGAAGAATTCAAGAACGACTTCCGCTGCATAACCATGGACCAGCGCAATGCCAATGGCGGCGAATCGACCGGTCCCGTGCCGGTCGATAAGCCGTGGGACGCGTTTGCCGACGACCAGCTCGGGCTGATGGACCATCTCGGCATCCGCGAATTCTTCTATATGGGCTACTGCATTGGCGGCTGTTTTGCCGGGAAGCTGATGCAGCGGGCGCCCAACCGCGTCGTCGCTGCCGTCTTCTGCCAGAGCGTCGGGCACCGGCCGGAAAACCCGACCGTCATGTATCGGCACAGCACGGATAACTGGGTGCCCGACTTCATGAAGCGGCGGCCCGACGTGTCGGCGGACACTATCGAGAAATACCTGCACAACCTGTACGCCGTGCAGCCCGACTTCCTCTACAGCGTGTCGCGTGACTTCATCAGGAACTGCCGCACGCCGATGCTGGTTCTGCCGGATGACGTACCGGGTCATTCCTTGCAGACCTCGATTGATATCGCCTCGCTGGCGCCGAACGCCGAGATCACGGTTTACCCGTGGAAGGAGCCGGAGGAGCTGAGGCAACGCACGATTGACCGGGTGCGCCGCTTCTTAAAAGCACACATCCCGATGCGCGCCGCAGCGCAATAAAACGGGGTACGACAATCCGTAAGGCGGAAAACCCGGCGAGAGCCCGGGGTCGTTCCGCTAACGCGATGGGAACCGTCGTGGCGAAAGGCGCTGCCGCTTTTCCGCCCTAGGCTCGCTGAGCCCGGCCAACCGTGCGGACTGAGTTGTTGGGGATGAAAAACAGCTTTTACAGATAAGAGACAGAAATGATCTCGCAAGTGCGTTATCAGATATTTGTTTCGTCGACCTACGAAGATCTTCGTGAGGAACGACAACAGGCTACGCAGGCGATTTTAGAGAGTAGTTGTTTTCCCTCGGGAATGGAACTTTTCCCGGCGTCCGATGATACGCAATGGGAACTGATAAAACGCATTATTGAAGAAAGTGATTATTATATTGTCATCGTTGCGGGCCGATATGGTAGCCTAGGTCCGGAAGGAACGAGCTATACGGAGATGGAATATGATTATGCCGTTGAAAAAGGCATACCGGTTCTCGGGTTCGTGAGGGAAAACATCGGGGAAATTCCATTTAACGATACGGAGCAAACAGAAAAGGGACGGAAGAGGCTAGAAGCTTTCCGAGAAAAAGTAATGTCTCGGACCTGCCGAAAATTCTCTACGTCCTCCGAGCTAGGTATGGCGGTGATGAAAAGCTTAATGGCGGAGGCGCGTATTCGGCCGCGCACTGGATGGGTCAGGGCAGACCAGGCGCGCTCAGACGAGGATGTTCAGCGCGAGCGGGAACTTCGCGAGCTATTGGACGGAGCGACGAAGCACATCGAGCATCTTGAGCGAACTATACGCGATCGTGCCATTCTCGTGGACGAATTGCCACGAGATCAGCTCGCGCAGGGCGATGATATTTTGGAGATAGCCATCACATTTACGAATCAAAGCAAGCAAATTGTTAGTGAGAACGTCCAGCTCACGTGGGACGAAATATTCAAAGTCATCGGACCAACGATGTATGGATACATTTGGAGAAAGAGAGAGGGAGGATACAACCAGAAGCCAACGTATACATTCCAAGATAATTTAGAGGAGTATATTAGAATGAAAATAATTGACCGTATTCAAAATAAAAAAATCAATATAACACAAAATCAGATAGATGCGTGCATACTGCAATTCAAGGAGCTTGGATTGATAAGGTTTGCTGAGAATAAGAAGGAAGACGGAAAGGTGTTTCGAGGTGTGACGTTGACCGAGTTGGGTGAACGGCGGCTGACACTGTTGAATATGCGCCGTCGGGACCCAAACGACCCGAATCGATCTTCCCTGCGACTGACCGTTCCACCGAAGCGGCGCCTTAAAGGAAACAAAAGTGCGCAAGCGTCACAATAGCAAGCGTAGGGTGGGAACAGCCAAGCGTATTCCGCCTATGGATCGCCTGGTGTTGGCGGATTACGGCTGCGCGCTCAATCCGCCCTACCGATCGAGCCTGATCGAAAGCGGTTTAAGGAGAGAATGCCATGCCGTTCTATGAAAGAGGTCAAGTTCACATCCATTACCAGGAGGCCGGTGCCGGCTTTCCGCTGCTGGTGATCCCGGGCGGCGGGCTGAACTCGACGGTGGCGGGCCTCAAAACCCATCCGTTCAACCCATTCGACGAGTTCAAGGGCGAGTTTCGCGTTATCGCCGCCGATCTGCGCAACGCCAAGGGTGGCCAATCCTCCGGCCCGCTTGAGGTCGATCGGCCGTGGGACGCCTATACCGACGATCATATCGGCCTGATGGATCACCTCGGCATTCGCGAGTTCATGGTGCTGGGCTTCTGCATCGGCGGCCCGTTTATCTGGAACCTCTTGAAGCGGGCCGGCCACCGCGTCGTCGCCGCGGTGCCGGCGCAGCCCAGCGGCTACCGCCCGGAGATGCCTGGCCTCTCCTACAACAACAATATGAAAGGCTGGGGCCCGGAGCTGTGCGCCCGCCGGCCCGACATCACGATGGCGATGGTCGACACTTTTCTGACCAACATGTACGGCGGCGCTCGCGCCGATTTCGTGTACACCGTAACGCGCGATTTCGTGCGCAACTGCCGCACACCGATCCTGGTGTTGCCCGACGACGTTCCGGGGCACCCCTATGCCGTCGCAATGGAGACCGTGCATCTCGCGCCCAACGCGCAGGTGAGCCTTTATCCGTGGAAGGACACCCCGGACAAGATTCCGCTGGCGGTGCGCCATATCCGCACTTTTCTTCGCGCCCATCGACCTCTTACAGCAGCGCGACCTATGACAGCTGCTGCCCAATAGTGCCGGGTCGATCCGAGCGCACCCGGCCAAGGCGCTGGTCCAGATTCCGCGAATGGCCGGACCAGGCCCGGTCTTGGGGGGAATGAACGTGACGACGGTGCCTATAGCGCGCCGCACCGCGGACCTATCGGACGGCTCGAATTACCCGGTTTGCGATGATTTTCGGCGGGTCAGCAGGCTGATGGTTCCGATTGGCGGCCCCAATCAATGCTGCGGCGAACGGGTGTGGTTTGTCGCTGGTCGATCTCGGTGGGGTATGCGTCA
>DASYBC010000113.1:0-36474 GCA_036500965.1 Allostellaceae bacterium
CACTGCCGACGCTTCGGCCTATCGGAGCTTCGCTTAGTGTCCACCACGCCGGTAGTGGACACTTCCGTTACTGTCGCCGCCATCCCCAATCATCGCCCCAGGCGACGATCAGCGGCAGGCGTCCCTCACCGAGCGCTTACGTTCGAGACGCGGCAGGCGCGCACGACCCAACAATGGTCATCGCGACACGTGGGCGATGGTGCGATAGCGACAGTGCTTATTGAGCGGCGACCGGTGCGCACTGGGCGAATTGCAGACCGAAATGGTCATGTCCGTCAAGGTGGTGGAAATCGGGGTGGCGTTTGAGGTGGCCATTCCCGACCCCGTGGGACGTCGGCCCGCCGTTTGACTTCTTTGTTCAGGCGTTCCAACGGATTGGTCGAGTGCAATTTGGTGCGGTGCTGGGCCGGAAAGGCGAGGTAGGCCAGCACGTCGTGCTCGCTGTCGTCGATCAGCGGGCGAGCTTGGGGCGGCGCGCTTGGGGCGGCGTGCTTGGGCCAGGGCGCCCGCAGCTGGTCGGCGACATGCCGCCAGGTCGGGTGAGCCGCACCGGTGTCGGGCGGCCGGAAAGCCTGCCGGATCGCAGCAGCAACCATCGCGTGCTGGCCCGCCGCCGTCGCAGGGGCAGGCTCTTGGGCACATGCGCCAGGGCGTTGCGCATCCAATGAACCCGGGGGCGGATGAAAAACTATTGCTGTGGAGGTGGGCTCCTCAATAATTTGTAGTTGGGAAAATTGGGGACAGCGGATGTCGGGCGAGAAAGTGAAGCGGCCCCCAAAAAGACCGGACAGGGCCTCCTCTTGGCTAGGAACCAGGAAGATGCCTATGCCTATGACTGGGGGGATCGACCGGGTTGAGATCATCACGTCGGTCCTGCGGCGACGGCGCTGGTCGGCGGAAGAGAAGGCGCGGATCGTCCAGGAGACCTACGCGCCGGGGATGTCGGTGTCGCTGGTGGCGCGCCAGCACGGGATTGCGCCGAACCAAGTTTTCACCTGGCGACGGCTCTATTCTGAGGGCGCGCTGTCGGCAGTTGGAGCCGGCGAGGAGGTGGTGCCCGCTTCCGAATACCGCGCCTTCATCAGGTGCGCGAGCTGCAGCGGCTGCTCGGCAAGAAGACGTTGGAGAACGAGGTGCTGCGAGACGCGCTCGAATTGGCACAGCCAAAAAAACGGCTGTTGCGCGCGCCCTCGCCGGCACGGGACGACACGCCGTGAAGAGGATCGCCGATACTCTCGGCGTCGCGCGCTCCAATCTCGCCGTGCAAACGGCCCCGGAGCGGACCCGCCGGCGGCGGGGCCAGCCTCCGCAGGCCGAGACAGAGCGTGTCGCCGAGATTAAGGCGCTGATCGCCGGCCAGCCGACTTACGGCTACCGGCGCATCCATGCGCTGCTGCGGGGTCAGCGCCGCGAACAGGGCGGTGTGCCGGTGAACGTGAAGCGGGTCTACCGGGTCATGAAGGCGCACGGCCTTCTGCTCGAACGCCATACCGGAGGCGGCGAGGAACGGCGGCACGACGGCCGCGTCGACCGCACGAAGGCATAATGTCCGCGGATGCGCTCGGGTCAAGGCCGCCGCCGCAGGCGGTGCCGCGCAGCGCCAGCCTTGACGCGAGCGCAGCCGTGGACCACCCCTAACAACTACTCCCTGTCCGGTTTATCGGGGGCAACTGCAGAAACACCGGGGACAGCCTGAGCTGTTTGTCGCTGGATCGCTGCGCGCGCTCCTCCCCGACGATCACATCCGGTGCGCGTCGACCGAGTGCTCGACCTGAGCTGGCTGCGTGGGGAAGTTGCTGATCTCTATATCGCGGATAAAGGCCGGCCAGGAATTAATCCCGAGGCTGCAATGCGCCTAATGCTCGCCGGGTTTCTTCTTGGCATCGTCCACGACCGACGTTTGATGCGCGAAGCGCAGGTGAATTTGGCGATCCGATGGGTTCACCGGTTACGCCCTCCACGAAGTGCTGCCCGATCATTCCTCGTTGACCCGCATCCGGCAGCGCTGGGGCGTCGAGCGATTTCGGCAGATCTTCGAGCGCACCGTGCGAGCGTGCATCGCGGCGGAGATCGCCAAGGGCGAGGTTCTGCATGTCGATGCCTCGCTGATCCGGGCGGAGGTCAGCTGGGAAAGCCTAGCGGTTCGTCATGTCCAGGCGGTCGAGCTGGTAAACGGCGACGAGGCGTCCGATGAGCTGGCCAAAAAAGAGAGTCGCCAAACTGGCCGCTACAAGAAAGTATGCATTACCGACCCGGACGCCACAATGGCGACCAATGGTCGAAATCGCCGGCTCGAGCCGGCCTACAAGCAGCACGCGGCTGTTGATGATCTCCGCGGGGTGATTGTTGATGTCGACGTTACGACCGGAGAAACGACCGAAGGCCAAGTGGTAATCGGGCGCCTCGATGCCGTCGTCGCGACCACCGGCCGGGAAGTGAAGACCGTCGCCGCAGATGCCGGTTACGCCTACGGCAAGGTCTACGGCGATCTCGAACGGCGCGGCATCGATCCGGTCATCCCGGCCAAGGCCGAACTGATCCGTAGTGCAGTGCCGTCGCGCTGTTTTCGGTGCGACGCCAAGCACGACCTGCTGCACTGTCCGCGAGGCAAGATCTTGCGGCCGACCCGGCGTGTGGAGCACGGGCGCTTCTTCTATTCCAGGGCTCGCGACTGCTCCCGCTGCTCGTTGGCGTCTCTCTGTCTGTCCAAGGAACGAGCGAACAAGGCCGTGGTGGTGAGTGACGATCATCCTGCCTTGCTGCGGGCACGCCGACGACGACTGCGATGGATCAAGCTGTGAGATCAGAGAATCAGTCTGGTGGGATTACGGCGCACACCGTCCATCAGACTTTCAATGTTCCAGCGGTGCTCGCCGAATATGAACAGGAAAAGCAGCGTCACACCGAGAAATTGCGGAGGCACAGCGAAGCGCGCCGCTACTTAGCACCTGAGCTAAATCGCACGATCAATCGTGTGCTGTATATTCACAACCGCGCTAGTGTCAATTTCGTTTGCGCATCTGCCGAGAACAGCCTCAAACCGAATGACCGCAGGGAAAATTTCATTCCATGCTGGCCTACGCTAGATCCCAATGCGCCGCAATGTCAGAACCTAGCGGCAGATGACGCCACGGCTCTAATTACTTTCTATGACTCGCTCCACTCACTCGCCGACCTCGTGAATGATTGGTGGGAATGTGAGGGCCGTCGGCGTCTCACGCGGCGAGGCGCTCCTTTTGGATCAGGGCGAGGATCTCGGCGGCGGCTTGGGGGATGTTGGTGCCGGGGCCGTAGATCGCGCTGACCCCGGCTTTCTTTAGGAAATCGTAGTCTTTGGGCGGGATCACGCCGCCGCAGACGGTGAGGATGTCGGCAGCGCCTTCGCGACGCAGGGCCTCGATCAGGGACGGGACCAGAGTTTTGTGGGCGGCGGCCTGGCTCGACACGCCGACGATGTGCACGTCGTTCTCGACCGCCTGGCGGGCGGCTTCTTCGGGGGTCTGGAACAGCGGCCCGATATCGACGTCGAAGCCGATATCGGCAAAGGCGGTGGCGATGATCTTGGCGCCGCGGTCGTGGCCGTCCTGGCCGAGCTTGACCACCAGCATGCGCGGGCGGCGGCCCTCCTCGCGGGCAAACGCTTCGATCGCGCGCTGCACCCGGCGGAAGCTGTCGTCATCCTGATACTGGCCGCCATAAACCCCTGAAACCGCACGGATCTGGGCGCGATGGCGGGTGAATACCTGTTCGAGCGCGTCGGAAATTTCGCCGACGGTGGCGCGCGCCCGGCTCGCTTCAATCGACAGCGCCAACAGGTTGCCCTGGCCGCTCCGCGCCGCCTCGGTCAAGGCGGCGAGCTCCGCCCGGCAGCGCTCCTGGTCGCGGGTTTGGCGCACCTCCTCAAGCCGACGGATCTGGGAGGCGCGCACCGCGCTGTTGTCGATATCGAGCAGGTCGATCTCGGCCCCTTCGCCCGAGCGGAATTTGTTGACGCCAACGATTGTCTCCGCGCCGCGGTCGATTGCCGCCTGGCGTCGTGCTGCCGCCGCCTCGATGCGCAATTTCGGCATGCCGGCCTCGACCGCCTTGGTCATGCCGCCCAGCCCCTCGACCTCGTCGATCAGCGCCGTTGCCGCCGCCGCGATCGAGTGGGTCAGGCTTTCGAGGTAATAGCTGCCCCCCAACGGATCGACGACATGCGGGATGCCGGTTTCCTCGGCGAGGATCAGCTGGGTGTTGCGGGCGATCCGCATCGAGGCCGGGGTCGGCAAGGCCAGCGCCTCGTCGAACGAGTTGGTGTGCAATGACTGGGTCCCGCCGAGCACCGCGGCGAGCGCCTCGATCGTGGTGCGGACGATGTTGTTGTGCGGGTCCTGCTCGGTCAGGCTGACGCCCGAGGTCTGGCAGTGCATGCGCAAGGCGAGGCTCGCCTCGTTCTTGGGCGCGAACTGGCGCATCAGCCGCGCCCACAGCACGCGCGCGGCGCGCAATTTTGCGATCTCCATGAAGAAATTCATGCCGATGCCGAAAAAGAACGACAGCCGGGGTGCGAATTCGTCGATCTTGAGCCCGCGCGACAACGCCGCGCGGACGTATTCGAGCCCATCGGCGAGCGTGAACGCCAATTCTTGAACTGACGTCGCGCCGGCTTCCTCCATGTGATAGCCGGAGATCGAGATCGAATTGAATTTGGGCATGTGCCGCGCGGTGTATTCGATGATGTCGGCGACGATGCGCATCGACGGCGCGGGCGGGTAGATATAGGTGTTGCGGACCATGAACTCCTTGAGGATGTCGTTCTGGATCGTGCCGGAGAGCTGGTCCTGCGGCACCCCTTGCTCCTCGGCGGCGACGATGTAGCCGGCGAGGACCGGCAAGACCGCCCCGTTCATCGTCATCGATACGCTCATCCGGTCGAGCGGGATGCCGTCAAACAGGATCTTCATGTCCTCAACCGAGTCGATCGCAACCCCGGCTTTGCCGACATCGCCCTGGACGCGCGGATGGTCGCTGTCGTAGCCGCGATGAGTGGCGAGGTCGAAAGCGATCGACAGCCCCATCTGCCCCGCCTTCAAGTTCTCGCGATAAAAGCGGTTCGACGCCTCGGCAGTCGAAAACCCGGAATATTGCCGGATCGTCCACGGCCGGTTGGCGTACATCGTCGCCCGCGGACCGCGCAGGTAGGGCGGAAACCCGGGCATCTGGTCGCGCAAAGAGAAGCCGGCGTGCTCGATCGCCGCGAGGTCAGCGGCGGTGTAGAGTGGCTTGACGACGATGCCTTCAGGGGTCGCCCGGTCGAGATTTTCCAGAGGCTTGCCCTTGAGCTCCGCTTGCGCGAGCCGGGTCCAATCCTCGATGGTCTTTGTCGCAAAGGCGCCCTCATCGGCCATGGTGTTCTCCCGCACGCGACACGGGATTTATATGGCCGCACCGTAGGTGCCGTCCAACGTTGCCGCCCGCGATCTGAGGCGGATAGCGCGGGTCGGCAGCGGGTGGACTGCTTGTTGCGATCAATGGACAAATCGCAGCAGCGCGAACAGGAGCCCGTTGATCAAGCCGTTGACCCCAGCATCATGCCGAGAAAGCGACCCGTCAGCCGGTGCTCCAGCCGCTTGATGGCTCGCTCAAAATCTGCTTTCGTCAAGAGATCCGGCAGGACGTGATTGACCTGCGCTTCCGCCGCTCGGCGATCAGCGCCAGCTGCTTTGAGGGCCCTGGTATACGCAAGCGTATCGATGGTCATGAGAGGCGGCGTCAGGCGCAGCGTTCCTAGGGAACCTTACCCTCCTGGTTCACGAGGCGCGGCGCAAGGTGTGGCGGAAGACGATCGCGGCGCTGAGCAGGATGACCGCGCTCCCCTGATGGGCGACGGCGAGCGGGATCGGCACGACCAGCAGCAGGGTCGAGATGCCGAGCGCCACTTGCAGCGCTACCGCGGCGAGCAGCGCCCATAGGGCAATCTGGGCTGGGCTCGGCAGCGTTGCGCGCAACCCGGCGGCCCATAGCAGCAATATGCCGGCGGCGGTCGTCATCGCCAGCACGCGATGATCGAACTGCACCGCAGCGACATTTGCGAACAAATTCTGAATAAACGGATGGAGTTGCGCGTAGTCGGCGGGGACCAGCCTCCCGCCCATCAGCGGAAAAGTGTTGTAGACAAACCCGGCGCGGGTGCCGGCGACAAACCCGCCGGCGACGATCGTCAAAGCGACGAGGATCAGAACCGTGTCGGCCGCCCGCCGCCATCCCGCCCCCGCATCTTCCACGGCCTGCCCGCGAGCCAGGCCGAGCCCGACCCACAGGATCGCCGAATAGATCAAGAGCGCCAGGGCGAGATGGGCGACGAGCCGGTATTGGCTGACCTCGACCCGGTGGACGAGCCCGCTCTCGACCATGTACCAGCCGAGCGCGCCTTGCGCGAAGCCGAGTGCCAAAATCCCGGCGAGCGCCGGCGCCAGCCGCCGCGGCAGCTTGCCGCGCAGCCAGAACCACAGGAGCGGGACGGCAAAGGTAAATCCGATAAGGCGGCCGAGCAGCCGGTGAATGTATTCCCAGAAATAGATGCCTTTGAACTGGGCGAGCGTCATCCCGTAATGGATCAGCCGGTATTCAGGAATTTGCTTGTAGCGGGCGAAGGCGTCGGCCCATTGCGCATGCGTCAATGGCGGGACGATGCCGATCACCGGGTTCCATTGCGTGATCGACAGACCGGAAAGCGTCAGGCGCGTGATGCCGCCGACAACGATCATCGAAAAGATCAAGCCGCAGCACGTGAAGAGCCACGTCGCTACGGCGATGCCTCGGCCTTGTGGCGCACCGGCTCGTGCACTTGCCCACTGTCCCGTCGCTGTCGGCAGCGATAACGCCCCGCTTCCCCGCAAGCCGCCAAATCCTCAAATGCGCCAGTATCGGCAAGGTGAGAGCAGACCGACACCGTGGCAAGTGCGGCGAAACGCGCTGATGCGACCGGCTTACGACCTATCCACGGCCGGAGCGCGGCGGGGGCGCATCCGATGATGGTGCTCGGCGGAGTAGAGACGGCTCTCCGGGGCCGGGCCGCCGGCCAGCGCGCGCCCGACGAGGATCAGCGCGGCACGGGTAATCCCTGCCGCTGCGACCCGTTCGCCGATATCGGCGAGTGTGCCGCGGATCAGTTGCTGGTCGGGCCAGCTGACGCGATAGGCGACGACCGCCGGGCAATCGGCGCCGTAGCAGGGCAGGAGCGCCTGCACCACCCCGACGATGTTGGCGATCGACAAATGGATCGCCAGGGTGGCTCCGGTCGCACCGAGGTAAGCGAGATCTTCGCCCGCGGGCATCGGCGACGAGCGCGCCCTGGTGCGCGTCAGGATCACGCTCTGGGCGATCTGCGGCAGGGTCAGCTCGCAGCCGAGCGCCGCGGCGGCGGCGGCAAAGGCGGGCACCCCGGGGGTCACGTCAAACGGGATGCCGAGCGCCTCGAGCCGGCGCATCTGCTCGGCCATAGCGCTATAGAGGGACAGGTCTCCCGAATGGAGCCGCGCCACCTCGGCCCCGCGCTGATGAGCCGCGGCCATTTGGGCGACGATCTCGTCCAGGGTGAGGGGTGCGGTGTCGATCAGCTGAGCGCCCGGTGGCGCCGTGGCGAGGATCTCGCGCGGGACCAGCGAGCCGGCATAGAGGCAGACCGGGCAGCGCTCGACCAGCCGCAGCCCGCGCAGGGTGATCAGATCGGGCGCGCCGGGCCCGGCGCCGATGAAATGGACGATCATTGCGCACCAATCGTGATGAAGCGGCGCGCGCCGTTAGCGGTTGCCGCCGCAGCAGATTTGATGGAGTTTAGCCCGACAGCATCGGCACAGGGGAAGCCATGCGCCTCCTTTCGGGCTGCGTTTTTGCCGCGGGGATCGCGATCGCCGCGGCGGCGTCGGCTCAGAACAATAAGACGGTGCAGGCTGCCGTCGCCGGCACAAGTGCGGCGCCGGCGCCGCCGACCCGGGTTGGCCGGGTCAGCCTCGTCGCGGGAAAGGCCGGGTTTCGCAGCGCGCGCGAGGCGCTGTGGTCCGATGCCGTGATCAACGACCCGATTTCGGCCGGAGCATCGTTGCGCACCGACCCGCTGGGCCGCGCCGAGATGCGAATCGGCGCCGATACGATCGACCTCACCGACAACACCGAAATCCTGATCGCCAAGCTTGACGACCATGTCGCCGAAATCGCCTTGCGCCGCGGGCGGGTCGATCTCGACATCCCGCAGATCGGCGCGGACGAAACCATCGCGATCGACTTTCCCGGAGGCGCCGTCCGGCTGCTCAAGCCCGGCCGCTACGACGTCGATGCCGGGGCCGGCGATCAACCGCCGCGGATCGCGGCGTTCACCGGGGGCGCGCAGCTTCTCGCCGGCGGCCTCGACGTGCCGCTCAAGGCCGGCGACGCGATGGTGCTGGGCGGCTCCGACCCGGCCCATGCCGCGGTCGAGCCGGCGACGGCCGACGAGTTTGCGCAATGGTGCGGTTCGCGCGCGATCGATGAGGCCAAGCTCGCAGCGCCCTATTACGTTTCCCCAGCGATGACCGGTTTTGCCGAGCTCGATGCGGCCGGCCGTTGGCGCACCGAGGCAAACTCCGCTGAGGTTTGGGTGCCGAATAGATTGCCTGTCGGCTGGGCGCCGTTCCGCGATGGTCACTGGCGCTGGGTGGCGCCTTGGGGCTGGACTTGGATCGATGATCAGCCTTGGGGCTTCGCGACATCGCATTATGGCCGCTGGGCATTTCGCGACGGGCGTTGGGTGTGGGCGCCGGGCGCCTTCTCTGCACACCCGGTCTATGCGCCGGCATTGGTCGCGTTTCTCGGAACGCCAGGGGTGGGCCTGAGCTATGCCGACAGCCCCGGCCCGGCCATCGCCTGGTTTCCGCTGACAATGGGCGAGTTCTATTGGCCGAGCTACACCGGCGATCTCGACGCCATTCGCGCGCTCAACCGCGGCGATGTCGCCGATCTCGGCGTGATCCGGCTGCGCGCCGACGGCGAGCCGCCCGCGGAAATCGCCGACGCGCACTTTGCCAACCGCCAGTTTGCGAGCGTCGTGCCGCGGCCGGTGTTCGTCGCTGGAGAGCCGGTGGCGCCCGCCTTGCTCCAGCTGCCGCTGCGCCGGCTGCAGGACGCCCCGGCGATTATGGGCTCGCCGCGGATCGGCCCGCCGCCCCCGGCTACACCGGTTCGGGTCGTCGCCGCGCCAGCCATCCGGCAGCACCTGCCGGCAGCGCACGTGGCGGCGCTGGCGGCAAAGCGCGCGGCATGGGCCGGCATCGTGCGCGTGGCTGCGGTTCGCGTGCGCAACTATCGCCGATCCCTGCTGCTTCGGGCCGCCCATCTGCGTCTTCCGGGCTATGCCGCGCTGCGGCTGCGGCATACGATCGTGCTGCGAGTGGCTGGCGCATGGCACGTCCTGCACAGAGCAAAAGGGCGCAAGGAAGAGATCACGCGATGATCGACTACCGCAGCGACAACACCGGGCGTGCGGCGCCGGAAATCCTTGACGCATTGGTCCGCGCCAACCGCGACACCGCGCTCGGCTATGGCGGCGATCCATGGACGGCAGCGTTGCAGCAGCGCTTCTCCGAGCTGTTTGAAACCGCGGTGCGGGTGTTTCCGGTGGCAACTGGAACTGCGGCGAACGCGCTGAGCCTCGCAGCGCTTGGCCCGAGCTGGGGCGTCATCTATTGCAGCGAAGGGGCGCACATCAACACCTCCGAGGCGAATGCTGCAGGCTTTTTCGGGGGCGGCTTGAAGCTGGCGGCGGTGGCCGGCGAGCATGGCCGGATCAGCGCCGAGCGCCTCGCCGAAACCCTCGCCGCGATGATGCCGGGGCAGCTGCACCGCGGCCAGCCCTGCGCGGTCAGCCTGACCCAGGCAAGCGACCTCGGCACGGTGTACTCCCCGGCCGAAATCGGCGCCCTCGCCGCGCTGGCGAAAGGGCGCGGCCTGCGGCTCCACATGGATGGGGCGCGCTTTGCCAATGCCGTGGCCCGGCTCGGCTGCAGCCCGGCCGAGGCGAGCTGGCGTTGCGGCATCGACATCATGTCATTCGGCGCGACCAAGAATGGCGGCGCCCTGTGCGACGCGATCGTGGTCTTCGCGCCGGAGCTCGCCGACGGTCTTGCGGTCCAGCTGCGCCGCGCCGGTCAGGTGTGGTCGAAAATGCGCTTCGCCTCGGCCCAGCTGATCGCCTACGTCCAAAACGGGCTATGGCTGGAGATGGCGCGCGCCTCCAACGCGCTCGCCGCGCGCATTGCCGCCGGCCTCGCCGGGATCCGCGGGGCCCGGCTGCTGGCGCCGGTCGAGGCCAACGAGATCTTCCTTGAGCTGCCGGGCGCGGTCATGGACGCGCTCGAAGCCGACGGCTTTCAGTTCCATCGCCGCAGCGCCAGCCTCGCCCGCTTCGTCTGCCGGTACGATGCGACCGAGGCCGAAGCCGACGCGCTGGTCGCGGCCCTGCGCCGCCATCTTCCGGCGGCGGCATCGGCGCGCGCCGCCGAATAGGCCTGCCTCGAGCCGCGACCGCGCCGATCCGTCACGCGCGGCAGTTACGGGCCGCCCACATGCAGGCAGCCAAG
Source organism: Allostellaceae bacterium (assembly GCA_036500965.1). Taxonomy (GTDB): domain Bacteria; phylum Pseudomonadota; class Alphaproteobacteria; order ATCC43930; family CGMCC-115725; genus AP-15. The sequence goes on from DASYBC010000113.1 coordinate 10,596, forward strand.
CTGTGCTGCGGTCGGCGCCGGGGTGATCTCGCCGGCGATCTTGTCGACATAGATCTTCCCGCCTTGATTGTTGCTGCTCGCTGCCCTGTCGCTGGAGGTAAGCTTTATCTGACCGCAGCAGCATGACCACGGCAGCATCAGCGCGGTCGCTGGCCAAGGCTCATGCCGGCGCCGGGGCGAGGTCGAAGGCGGCGGCCATCAGGGCGCGGGTGTAGGGGTGCTGGGGCTCGGCCATAATCTCTTCGGTCGCGCCAGCCTCGACGATATGTCCGTCTCTCATGACCAGAATTTCATGGGCCAAGGCACGGACCACCCGCAGATCGTGGCTGATGAACAGATAGGCGAGGCCGCGGCGGGCCTGCAAATCGCGCAGCAATTCGACGATCTGCGCCTGCACCGACATGTCCAAAGCCGAGGTTGGCTCGTCGAGCACGACGAGGCGCGGCTTTAAGACGAGGGCGCGGGCGATGGCGATGCGCTGGCGCTGGCCGCCGGAAAATTCGTGCGGGTAGCGATCGGCCGCAACGGGATCGAGCCCGACCTCGATGAGCGCCTCCTCGATCAGCCGCCGGCGCTCGGCGGCGCTCGCTGCGAGATTGTGTACCCTGAGGCCTTCTTCGACGATCTGCGCCACCGAGAGCCGCGGCGACAGGCTCGAAAACGGGTCCTGAAAGACGATTTGCATCTGGCGCCGCAACGGCCGCAACCGCCGCTGGCTCAGCACAATGATGTCGCGGCTGGCAAAGCGGATCCGCCCTTGCGCCGCGGTCAGCCGCAACAGCGCGAGCCCGAGAGTTGTCTTGCCCGAACCGCTCTCGCCGACGACGCCCAGGGTCATGCCTTCGCGCACCACCAACGAGACGCCATCGACCGCTTTCACATGACCCGCGACCCGGCGCAGCACGCCGCGGCGGATCGGGAACCACACGCGCAGCGACTCCGCCTCGATCAGCGGCGCGGCGTCGGGGACGGTAGGTGCCGCCCGGCCCCTGGGCTCCGCCATTAGCAGCCGTTTGGTGTAGGGATGGCGTGGGCGGTCGAAGATCGCCTCGGTCGGGCCGGTCTCGACGATCTCGCCCTGGGTCATCACCGCGACGCGCTCGGCCATCTTGCGCACGATCGTCAGATCGTGGGTGATCAGCAGGAGCGCCATGCCGAGTTCTTGCCGTAAATCGCGCAACAAGGCCAGGATATGCGCTTGGATGGTGACATCGAGCGCAGTCGTCGGCTCGTCAGCGATCAGGATGTCGGGCTCGTTGGCGATCGCCATCGCAATCATCACGCGCTGGCGCTGGCCGCCCGAGAGCTGGTGCGGGTAGGCGCCGAGCCGCCTCTCGGCGTCGGGCAGACCGACCAGACGCAACAGCTCGAGGGTGCGCGCCCGCGCCGCCCGCGCCGACATTCGCCGATGCACCAACAGGATTTCGGCGACCTGCCGCTCGAGCGTGTGCAGCGGGTTGAGGGAGGTCATCGGCTCCTGGAAGATGATCGCGACGCGGTCGCCGCGCACTCGTCGCAGCTCTTCGCGATGCGCCCCGATCAGCTCCTCGCCGGCAAAGCGGATGCTGCTGCCCGGACCGTGGCTGGCGAGCGGGTAGGGCAGCAGCTGCAGCACCGAAAGCGCGGTGACGCTCTTGCCCGAGCCGCTCTCGCCGACCAATGCCAGGGTCTCGCCGCGGTCGAGCGAGAACGACACCCCCTTGACCGCCTCGACCGAGGGTGCTCCGCCCCGGCCGGCAAAGGTGACGCTCAGATGGTCAACTTCGAGCAACGGTCGGGCGCCCGGCGCCGGGCTCACAAGGTCACCTTGCGCGGGTCGAACGCGTCGCGCACCGCCTCGCCGACAAAGATCAAGAGGCTCAGCATCACGGCGAGCGCAACGAACGCCGTCAGCCCGAGCCACGGCGCCTGCAGATTGGCCTTCCCCTGGGCCAAGAGCTCGCCCAGCGACGGCGACCCCGGCGGCAAGCCAAAGCCGAGAAAGTCGAGCGAGGTCAGGGTGGTGATCGAGCCGTTCAGGATGAACGGCAGAAACGTGATTGTCGCCACCGTAGCGTCGGGCAATACGTGGCGCCAGATGATCGTGCGGTCGGGGACGCCGAGCGCGCGAGCGGCGCGCACGTAATCGAAATTGCGCGCCCGCAGAAATTCGGCGCGCACCACATCGACGAGACTCATCCATGAGAACAGCAGCATCAGGCCCAAGAGCCACCAGAAATTGGGCTCGACAAAGCTCGCCATGATGATCAGCAAGTAAAGGACCGGCAACCCCGACCAGATCTCGATAAAGCGCTGAAAGCCGAGATCGATTGCCCCACCGAAATAGCCTTGCACCGCGCCGGCGGCAACCCCGATGACAGAGGAGAGCAGGGTCAAGGTCAACCCGAACAGCACCGAGATGCGAAACCCGTAGATCAGCCGCGCCGCCACGTCGCGGCCCTGGTCGTCGGTGCCGAGCCAATCAACGCGCGAGGGCGGCGATGGCGCCGGGCTCGGCAGATGGTAGTTGATCGTGTCGTAATGGAACGGGATTGGCGGCCACGCCATCCAGCCTTTGGCCCGGATCAGCGTTTGCACCTCCGGATCGCGGTAGTCGGCCCCGGTCGGAAAGACGCCGCCGAACGCGGTCTCGGGATAATTGACAAAGACCGGAAAATACCAGCCGCCGTCGAAATGGACCAGGATCGGCCGGTCATTGGCGATGAACTCGGCGAACAGTGACACCGTGAACAGCGCCAGGAAAATCCACAGCGACCAGAAACCGCGCCGGTTGGCGCGAAACGCGTCGAGCCGGCGCCGGGTTAATGGCGAAATCGGGCGGCCGAGAAAGCGGTCAGTCGCGCAGGGTGCGAACGCGGTCGGTGCCGCTTGCGCTGTCATCTCACTATATCAAACCCTCGGACCCCGCAGCGCGCCCAGCCCCTCACTGCCGGATCATGTCCGGGGCAGGCTCCCCCGCTGAGCGGGGCCCTTCCTCTTCCCGTTCGCGGGAATGGGGCCAGCCACGCGATAGCGCTTGCTACCCCGTCCTGCGGCGAAGTGGCTCGACATTGGATGGGGCCGGAGCGCGCTTGCCGCCGAGGTGCTCGGCGACCAGGATTTCGGCGATCTGCACGGCGTTGAGCGCCGCCCCCTTGCGCAGATTGTCGGCGACCACCCACAAATCGAGCCCGAACGGCACGGTCGGGTCGCGGCGGATGCGGCTGACATAGACGTCGTCCTCGCCGGCCGCCTCGGTCGGGGTCACATAGCCCTCGTCGGCGCGGTGGTCTACGACACTGACCCCGGAGGCGCGGCGCAACGCCGCGCGCGCCATGTCCGGGCTCAGCGCCCGCTCGAACTCGACATTGACCGCCTCGCCATGGCCGATGAACACCGGCACGCGCACGCAGGTAGCGGTGACCGCGATGTCGGGATCGAGGATCTTTCGGGTCTCGGCCGCCATCTTCCATTCTTCCTTGGTGGCGCCGTCATCCATGAAGACATCGATATGCGGGATCACGTTGAACGCGATCTGCTTGGTGAACTGCTCGGTCTTGACCGGGTCGTTGACAAAGATCGCGCGTGTCTGGTTGAACAGCTCGTCCATCGCCGCACGGCCGGCGCCGGAGGTCGACTGGTAGGTCGCGACTACGACCCGCTTGATCCGAGCGAGATCGTGCAGCGGCTTCAAGGCCACCACCATCTGGATTGTCGAGCAGTTCGGGTTGGCGATGATGTGGCGCTTTTGGTATTCGCCGATCGCCTTTGGATTGACTTCCGGCACGACCAATGGCACGTCGGGCTCCATGCGGAACTGCGAGGTGTTGTCGATGACCACGGCGCCGGCCTTGGTCGCGCGCGGCGCAAATTGCGCCGACACCTTGGCGCCGGGCGAGGACAGCACGATATCGGTGCCGCGGAAGTCGAAGGTGTCGAGGCTTTGCACCTTGAGCACATCATCCTCGCCGAACGAGACCTCCTTGCCGACCGAACGGGACGAGGCCAAGGCGACAACTTCGTCGGCCGGGAAGTCGCGCTCGGCTAAGGTCGTCAAAATCTCGCGGCCGACATTGCCGGTGGCGCCGACCACCGCTAGCTTGAAGCCCATTGTGCGACCCCGCAGCCGAAAAGGGGTGAGGAATGGCTGCTGACTTACGATGCCGGCCGCCGCTTTACAAGCGCCGCGCATGATGACCTATGCCGAGTTCTGGCGGCGCTATCTCGGCGCACATCGCGATGCGCGAACGCGCGGTGTGCATTATCTTGGGACGTCGATGGCGCTGATGGCGCTGGTCGGTGCGGCGGCTACGGGCGACTGGCGCTGGCTGCCGGCGGCGCCGGCGGCAGGCTACGGCTGCGCCTGGCTCGGTCACCTCGTCTTCGAGCGCAATCGGCCCGAGACCTTCGGCCATCCGCTGTGGTCGCTGGCCAGCGATTTCCGTATGCTGGCGCTGTTCGCGTCCGGGCGGCTCGGCGTCGAATTGCGGCGCGCCGCCGCGGGAGGAAGCCGATGACGATGGTCCCGCTGATCGAATACGAGGACGCCAGCGCCGAAGTGCGCGCCGTCTATGACGACATCATGCGGACCCGCAGCATCGACTGGATCAACAATTTCTGGAAGGTGCTGGCCAACGACCCGCCGACCCTGCGTCGCACCTGGGAAAGCATCAAGCAGGTCATGGCGCCGGGCGCGCTCGACCCGCTGGTGAAGGAGCTGGTGTATCTCGCGGTCAGCGTTACCAACAGTTGCGCCTATTGCACCGCATCGCACGCCGCCGCAGCGAAGAAGCAGGGCATGAGCCAGCTGATGCTGGCCGAATTGCTGGCGGTCGTCGGCATGGCCAACGAGACCAATTCTCTTGCCAACGGCTATCGCGTGCCGGTAGACGAACGATTCGAAAAGCTGTTTTGATTGCGGCGACGGCGCGGTGGCCAGAACCCGCACGTGAGCACCGCGCATCCCGAATTCGTGGATCGCCGGGCGGCACGTCGCCGCCTGGCAACATTGGAGGCCCTAAATGGCGCAACAACTTTATGACCGCACCGCCGAGGATCTCGGCAACCTCGTCGGTCTCGAACACGTCAACCTGAGGATCAACAATCAGGGGCTGGCGCAAGAGTTTTACCTCTCCGGCCTCGGCCTGACCCGCGACCCGTTCATGTTCCCGGGCACCAACAACATGTGGGTCAATGTCGGCAACAGCCAGTTCCATCTGCCGACCGGCGAGCCGAACGTGCTGCGCGGCCATATCGGCCTCGTCGTGCCGTCACTCGAAGAGCTGTGCGAGCGGTTGAGCGAGGCCAAGAAAAAGCTCGCCGACACCAAGTTCGACTGCAAGCAGCACAACGCCTATGTCGAGGCGACCTGCCCGTGGGGCAACAAGTTCCGCCTCTACGAGCCGGACGAGGAGCGGTTTGGCGCGATCAATCTCGGCATGCCCTATGTCGAGTTCACCGTGCCCGAAGGCGCCGCCGACGGCATCGCCCGCTTTTATCGCGAAATCTTTTATGCGCCCGCCTGCGTCAAGGAGAATGGCGAGGGCCGCGCCGCCCATGTCCGCGCCGGCGCGAGGCAGGAGCTGGTCTTCCGCGAGACCGACCGGCCGATCCCGGAATTCGACGGCCATCACCTGCAGGTCTATGCCCAGGAATTCTCGGGCCCGCATGACGAGCTCGAAAAGCGCGGGCTGATTACCGAGGAAAGCGACCAGTACCAGTATCGCTGGCAGGACATCGTCTGCCTCGAGACCGGCAAGCACCTGTTCACGATCGAGCACGAGGTGCGCAGCTGCACCCACCCGCTCCACAACCGGCACATGGTCAACCGCAACCCGTCGCAGAACAATCGTCACTACCAGATGGGCGCTGACGAGTGGGATTGGACCTTGCCGCGCTCGACCAAGAAGATCGCGGCGCCACCCGTCGTCGAGCCGGTGACGCCGTTGGCCAAGCGCCGCGCCAGCCGCATGGCAGCGATGTAACATCGGTCGATTTTTCGTCATGGCCGGGCATGTCCCGGCCATCCACGAAATCCGGCGAGAAGGCAAAAGACGTGGATGCGCGGGTCAAGCTCGCGCATGACGAATTCTGGGGATGAAGCTTGCCGGGTTGCTCGACGGACGCGTCGCGCTGATCACCGGCGACGGCTCGGAGATTGGTACGGCGATAGCGCAGGCGGATGGCCGATGCCCGGCGCGCGGGTGATCGCGGTGGACGTCGATGGCGCCGCAGCCTCGCGCATCGCGGCAGCTATCGGGGGGCGCCGCATCGAGCTATATTTGCGACGTCAGCGACCGTGCCGCCTGCGACGCGCTCGCGGCGACAGTGCGGCGCGACATCGGTGCGATCTCGCCTCGTCAACAATGCCGGGATCATCCGCCCCAGGGAAATAGGCGCCCCAGGGAAATAGGCGGACCGGAGGCGCGCAGCTAGTCCCGCATAGCGGTAGGATTTCCGGGAGAAACACAATGCTGAGCGGCGCCTATCGGTTTCCGCAGATGGAGGGCGTGATCTTCGGCCGGCCTCATGCCGAGGCATTGGCGCAGGAGGTGAACCGGCTCAATGCCCGCGCTGTGTTCGTGATTGCCAGCGGCACGCTCGTGCGCGAGACCGACTTCGTCGACCGGCTGCGGCAAATGCTCGGCAACCGATTTGCCGGGCTGTGCGCCAAGATCGGCGCGCACACGCCGCGCACCGACGTCGTCGCGGCGGCCAGCATGGCGCGCGAGGCCGGCGCTGATCTGCTCGTCACCCTGGGCGGCGGCTCGGTCACCGACGCGGCCAAGATGGTCGGCTTGTGCCTCGGCAATGGAGTGACCGCGCCCGAGCAGCTCGATCAACTCTGCGCCCGGATCACTGCCGACGGATCGGCCGAGCGCCCCGCGGTCGAGCCGCCCGGAGTGCGCATGATCGCGATCCCGACCACCTTGTCGGCCGGCGAGTTCTCGGCCGGCGCCGGCTGCACCGACACCGCGCGGCACGTCAAGGAAAGCTTCTCGCATCCGCAGATGATCCCGCGCACCGTCATCCTCGATCCCGAGGCGAGCCTGCCGACGCCCGAATGGCTCTTCTTGTCGACCGGCATCCGCGCTGTCGATCACGCGGTCGAGGACATCTGCTCGATCGACGGTCAGCCGCTGTCCGAAGGTGCCGCGTTCCACGCGCTGCGGCTGCTGGGCCGCGGGTTGCCGGCGGTTAAGGCCGACCCGGCCGATCGTGACGCCCGGCTCGACTGCCAGATCGGCGCGTGGATGTCGATGGTCGGCTCGCAGACCGGGGTCAGCAAGGGGGCGAGCCACGGCATCGGCCATGTGCTCGGCGGCACCGCCCACGTCCCGCACGGGTACACCTCATGCGTGATGCTGCCGCATGTGCTGCGGTTCAATCATCCGGTGAACGCCGGCCGGCAGGCGCGGGTCAGCGAGGCATTAGGCCGACCGGATGAACCGGCAGCCGATGCGGTCGCCGAATTGATCGCCGGGCTCGGCCTGCCGACCCGATTGCGCGAGGTCGGGGTCCGGGAGGATCAGCTCGACCTGATCGCCGAAAATTCGATGCACGACCGCTGGATTCATACGAACCCGCGCAAGATCGACGGGCCGGCGGTGATCCGCACCCTGCTCGACCAAGCCTGGTAGGCTAACGGCATTTCGCGTAGCTGAAACAGTCGCGCGGCTGGGGACCGAGATTCGGGTGCACGAGCCAGCGGCGCAGCACGCCTTCGCGTTCGAGCCCGGTTTTTTCCATGACCCGCGCCGAGGCTGGATTGTCGACGTCGCAGACCGCGCCGATCCGCCAGATGTCTTTCTGCTGCATCGCCCAGCGCACGATTTCGCACAATGCCTCGGTCATCAGCCCCCGCCCCCAATACGGCCGGGCCAGCACATAGCCGTATTCGAGCCGATGCGGCGCCAGTCGGCGCAGATCGAAGGCGCCGATAAGATCGCCATCGGTTCGCCCGATCAGCACATAGGTGCGGGACTGGTCCGCCGGCGTCGCGAGGCACCGGGCGATGTAGGCGTCGGTCTCGGTCGGGCTCTGGTGCGGTCGCCAGGTCAAATAACGGACGACTTCCGGGTCCTGCGCATAGCCGGCGAAGATCGCGGGCGCGTCGCCGCGGGCAATCGGCCGAAGGATCAGGCGCGCGGTATCGAAGCGGTCGGGCAGCATGGCGCCGGGCGAAGCTGGTGATCGCGGCGGACGCTCAGATTTCGTAATCGGGCAGGCTCTGGTCCATCTCCAGCGCCGGCACCGTGCCGCTCGACCGGGCGACGATCCGGGCCGGAACGCCAGCGACCGTCGCCCCCGGCGGCACGTCGCTCAGCACCACGCTGCCGGCGCCGACCTTGGCGTCGCGGCCGATCTCGACATTGCCCAGCACCTTGGCCCCGGCGCACAGCAGGACCCCGTCGCGCACCTTGGGGTGGCGGTCGCCGCGTTCCTTGCCGGTGCCGCCCAAAGTCACCTCGTGCAATATCGAGACGTCGTTGCCGATGACCGCGGTCTCTCCAACCACGAGCCCGGTGCCGTGGTCGATGAACACACCGCGCCCGACCGGCACCGCAGGATGAATATCGACGGCGAAGAGTTCCGAGACCCGGCTCTGCAGCAAATGCGCCAAGTCGCGGCGGTCCTGGCGCCACAGCAGATGGGCGATGCGATGGCACTGCAGCGCGTGAAAACCCTTGTAATGGAGAAACGGCGTCAGAAGGCTCTCGGCCGCCGGATCGCGAGCGCGGATGGCCAACAAATCGGCTGCTGCCGTGGTGGCGATCGAGGGATCGTCGGCCATCCCCGCCCGCACGATTTCGCCAAGCAGCTCCGCCGAGAGCAAAGGCTGGGCCAGCTTGCGCGCCACCAGCCCGGCAAGCGCCGTGCCGAAGCTCTCGTGACGCAGCACTGCCAAGTCGAGAATGCCGCGCAGCGCCGCTTCGGCAGCAGCACCCCGCCGTGCTTCGATACGCAACGCTCGCCACAGCTCGCCCAGGTGTGGCGACATGCCCCGGGCTTCTACCGGTCGCTCGGTTTGCGGCGCGATGATGCTGATCTGGTCCATGGCCCGGCTGCTCCTCCGGCGAGCGTAGCATGGCGGCGCAGGGGAGACGATCCCGACCGCGAAAGCTTTGATCTCGCCCTCCCGCTGTTCGGCCGTCGCCCGATCCCGCTTGCACGCATAGTATGGGGTCGAGGGGACCGGGCCTGAAGGGGCGACGCAAATGGGTATCACCGACCGTTTCGGCCTCCTGGTCGCCGCGGCGGTGGACGAAACCAACGCCGACTACATCGCCGAGGTCGATCTCGATCTGTAGCCGTATCCTAATACCCGGTCCGACGCGGTCTATGCGTTCCCGGTGGCCGGAGCTAAGGTGCACGATGAATACGCCCCGGAACGCAGGCCCCCGTCGATGAGCTTGCCCGAAAAATCCTTTGAACCCGGGGCCGCGTGCCCGCTCGATGGAGTGCAGGTCATCGACCTGTCGCGACTCGTCTCCGGCAACATGGTCCGCCTGCCGCTGGCGGATTTTGGCGCCGAGGTCATCAAGATCGAGGACCCGGTGCGCGGCGACCCGCTGCGCGCATGGCAGACCGACGACGTCAGCGTTCATTGGAAGGTCTATTCGCGCAACAAGAAGAGCGTAGCGCTGAACCTGCGCGCGCCGCGCGGCCGCGAGCTGCTCGTTGAGCTGATTGCCGGCACCCAAGTGCTGATCGAAAATTTTCCGGCCAGGCACGCTGGAAGCGATGCGTCCTGCACTTGCCCAAGACCGACAGCGCTGAGCATGTGCGGATGATCGCCGAGATCATTGACGAGCTTGAAGCCGAGCGCGGCATGGGGTCGGGGACGACGCGCCTGATCGCGATGGGTCGAGACCGCGGCGGCGCTGTTTCGCATCGCCGAGATCGCGCGTGCTCACCCGCGCCTCGTCGGGCTCAATGTCGGCGCCGAGGATTTCGCGCTGTCGGCTGGCATCTTGCCACAGGCCGAGGGCTGTTCATGCCCAAGCAGCTGTGCGTTTTTGCCGCGCGCGCCGCCGGCATCATGCCGTTGGGGTTTATCGGCACGGTCGCCGGATTTCACGACCTTGCTGGTTTTCGAGCGACGATCCGGCGCTCGCGACACCTTGGCTTTGTCGGCGTCTCGGATCCATCCGAGCCAAGTGCCGATCCTCAACGAGGAGTTCCTTCCGGCCGAGCCGCGCGGAGGTCGACCACGCCCGCCGGGTGCTCGCCGCTCACGACAAGGCGCTTTCCGAGGGCGTCGGCGCGGTCACAGTCGATGGCAAGATGATCGACGTCCCGGTGTCGAGCGCGCGCGGCGCGCTTGATCGAGCGCGAGCAGGCGATCGTCATGCGCGAGGCAAGAATGCAAGCCTCGGCGTGAAAGGCACGGCCTGAATTCAGGGGTCATAGTGTGCTTCGTTTCATTTCTCTGATGTTTTCCTCGCCTCACCTGCCACGCCCTGCATCTGCGGCAGAAGTGGCTCCCGGCCTTGGCCGGGATGCCGATATTGAAGATGCCGCGAGCTTTTGGTTCAGCGCAGGACGCTCTTTCCTAATTGCCGTAATGGCGGGTGTGGCGGTGCTGGCTGTGACCGGCGCGTCGGCCGATCAGTCCGATATGATTTCGGAGCCGATCGCGGTGCTGCAAGGGCTCGACAAGATCACCGCGCGCGTTTCGGAGATCGAGGCGCCGGTCGGCAAGACCGTGCATTTTGGCAGCCTGGCGATCACGGTACGCGATTGCGAGAAGAACCCGCCGGAAGACCGGCCGGAAAGCGCCGCTTTTTTGCAGATCGACGAGGTGCGCCCGGGCGAAGACAGCGTCCGCTGGTTCAGCGGGTGGATGTTCGCGCAAAGCCCTGCATTGTCCTCGCTTGAAAATCCGGTCTACGACGTGATCCTGCTGGATTGTAAGGGGGCGAGTGGGTCGGCGGCTAACGCTTCCGGCAGCGCGACCGGAAACGTCGCAAAGTAGGCGAGCGCTGACGCCAGCAGTCGATGATAGCGGGCCCGCGAAATCTCGATGGCGCCAAAACGCGCCAGGTGCGGCGTCAGGAACTGCGTGTCGAGCAGCCGGTAGCCGCCGAGCCTCAGTCGCGCGACCAGATGAACCAGAGCGACCTTGCTTGCGTCGGTCTGGCGGCTGAACATGCTCTCGCCGAAGAAAGCGGCGCCGATCGAGACGCCGTACAATCCGCCGACGAGCGTGCCGGCGCGCAGGCATTCGAGGCTGTGTGCCGCGCCGCGCCTGAACAGCGCCATGTACAGCCGCACGATCTCGTCGTTGATCCAGGTGTTCGGGCGCTTCTCGGTTGCCTCGGCGCAGCCGCGAATGACGGCTTCGAAGTCGCCGTCGCAGCGGATCTCGAAACGATCTTGTCGCAACACGCGGCGCAGCCGATGCGGGACATGAAAGGTATCGAGCGGAAGAATCCCGCGATGGTGTGGATCAACCCAGAACAGTTCGGGGTCATCGGCCGATTCGGCCATCGGAAAGACGCCGGCGGCATAGGCTGTCAGCAGGATGTCGGGGGTCAGGCGGATCAACGGGGTTTCAGCTCAAGGCGCTCGCCCGAGGAAACGCTCGAGCCAGTGGATATCGTACTCGCCATTGATAAAATCCGCGGCGTCGACCAACCGCTGATGCAGCGGGATCGTCGTCTCGATGCCGCCGATGACATATTCTTCGAGCGCCCGCCGCAGCCGCATCAGGCATTCGTTGCGGGTTTTTCCGTGGATCACCAGCTTGGAGATCAAGCTGTCGTAATAGGGCGGCACCTCGTAGCGCTGATAGAGCGCGCTGTCGACGCGCACGCCGAGCCCTCCCGGTGCATGATAATCGGTGACCCGGCCCGGCGAGGGCCGAAACGTATCGGGGTTTTCGGCATTGATCCGGCATTCGATGGCGTGGCCGGAGAGACGGATCTCGGCCTGGCGGTACCCGAGCGGCGCGCCATCGGCGATGCGCAGCTGCTCGCGCACGATGTCGATGCCGCTGACCATCTCGGTGATCGGGTGCTCCACCTGCAGCCGCGTGTTCATCTCGATGAAGAAGAATTCGCCATCCTGATAGAGGAATTCCAGGGTGCCGACGCTTCGATAGCCGAGATCGCGCAGCGCGCTCACGGCGATCGCGCCTAGGCGGTCACGCTCATCGGGGTTGAGCGCAGGAGAGGGGGTTTCCTCGAGCACCTTTTGATGCGAGCGCTGCAACGAGCAATCTCGCTCCCCCAGATGGACCACACCTCCCTGGCCGTCGCCAAGAACCTGGATCTCGACATGCCGCGGCCGCTCGAGCCAGCGTTCGAGATAAACGTCGCCGCGGCCGAAAAATGCTGCTGCCTCATGCTGTGCGATTGGCAGCATCCGGGTCAGCTCGGCGCGGTCGTGGGCAATCTTCATGCCGCGCCCGCCGCCGCCCGCTGCGGCCTTGATCAGCACCGGATAGCCGATCGAGTCGGCTGCCGCTTCGGCCGCAGCCGGATCGCGCACCGCGCCCCTGGAGCCAGGCACGGTCGGGATGCCGAGCCGCGCCGCCGCCGCTTTTGCCGCGACCTTGTCGCCCATCAACCGGATGTGCTCCGGCGCGGGGCCGATGAAGGTGAACCCGTGCTCCTCGACGGCGGCAGCGAAGTCGGCGTCCTCCGCGAGAAATCCGAGCCCGGGATGGATCGCGTCCGCGCCGGTGATCGTCGCCGCGGAGAGGATTGCCGCGGCGTTAAGATAGCTGTCGCGCGCGGCTGGCGGCCCGATGCAAACGGTCTCGTCGGCAAGGCGCACGTTCATCGCGTTGGCATCGGCTGTGGAATGCACCGCGACCGTCTTGATCCCCATCTCGCGGCAGGCGCGGTGAATCCTGAGCGCGATCTCGCCGCGATTGGCGATCAGCACCTTCTCGAACATCGCGGACAAAAGGTCATTCGATCACCATCAGCACCGCGCCATATTCGACCGGCTGAGCATCGGTCACCAGGATTTGCGCAATTCGGCCGCTGCGAGATGCACGAATCTCGTTCATCACCTTCATTGCCTCGATGATAAGCAGGGGCTGACCTTCAGCAACGCTCTCGCCAAGACGAACAAACGCAGCTGCTCCAGGCTGAGGCGCCAGATAGGCGGTGCCGACCATTGGCGAGATGACGGCGCCAGGATGGCCGGCCGGGCTGGTCGTCGGTTCGCCCAAGGCGGCGTTGTCGGGCGCTGCAGGCTGGCTCGCGTGGCGGCCTGTCCCGGCTGAAGCGCGGGCCACACGGATTCGGTGATCACCGACTGCGTATTCGATCTCAGACAAGCCCGTTTCGCTCAACAGCAGCGCGAGCGAGCGGACCAGTTCGGGATCGGGCGACAGCGGCGGGTTGCGGCCGCCGAACCTCACCGAACCCCCTCGCCCGGTTCGTCCTCGATCAGGCTCGCGATCGCCTCCAGCGCCAATTCATACCCGTGCGCGCCCAGGCCGCAGATCACGCCGCGCGCAGCGAGGCTGACAAAGGAATGATGGCGGAAGCGCTCGCGCCGGAAGATGTTCGACAGATGCACCTCGATCACCGGGAGATCGCTGGCCAGCAGCGCGTCCAGCACCGCGACCGAGGTATGGGTCAGCGCGCCGGCGTTCAACACGATTCCGTCGCCCGATCCGCGCGCTTCCTGGATCCAGTCGACGAGCTGACCTTCGTGATTGGTCTGGCGAAACTCGATTTGCAAACCGAGCGGAGCGGCACGCGCGAGACAACGCGCCTCGATATCGGCGAGCGTGTCGCGGCCATAGACCGACGGGTCACGCACCCCGAGCAAGTTTAGATTGGGGCCGTTGAGCACGAAGACGGTGGACACCCGCGTTCTCCCTGGCGATCCGCCGGTTATAGCACGTGCGGGATAGGCGGCAAGCAGGCGCCCTGGCCAGTGGGACGACGGCGACCGCTCACGAGGGGGCTGCAGATACGGCGGTGACCTAGCCCAAGCGGTTGTGCCGGTAATCCTTGCACCACGCGGAGGGGCCGCCATAGTGACGCCTTCACATCATGCCCTCGGAGGATGGATGGCCATCACCCTCTACGATCTTGCCGGCGCTGAAGCCGACCGCCGCTTCAGCCCGTTCTGCTGGCGCACGCGCATGGCCCTCGCCCACAAGGGGCTCGAGGTGGAGACCGTGCCGTGGCGGTTTACCGAAAAGGAAAAGTTGCCGCAGCCCAACGGCGGGCGGGTCCCGGTCATCGTCGACAATGGCCGGGTGGTGCACGACTCTTCGGCAATCGCGGCCTATCTCGAAACGCATTACGCAGAGCGGCCCTCGCTGTTCGGCGGCGAAGCCGCGCGGTCGCTTACCGCGTTCGTGCAGAATTGGACCGAGACGGTGGTGCAACCAGCGCTCGCCGGGCTAGTCGTGCTCGACATCTATCGCCATGTCGCCCCGGAGGACCGAGGCTATTTTCGGCAATCGCGCGAGGATCGGCTCGGCCGGACGCTGGAGGAGGTGGTCGAGGACCGCGAAGCGCGGCTGCCGACGTTTCGCGACAGCCTGGCGCCGCTGCGGCGCACGGTCGAACGCCAGCGATTTCTTGGCGGGACTGCCCCCATTTACGCCGATTATGTTGTGTTCGGCGCGTTTCAGTGGGCACGGGCGATCAGCGATTTCGAGCTGCTCGCGGTCGGCGACCCGGTCGCCGCGTGGCGCGGCCGCATGCTCGATGCCTTTGGCGGGGTTGCCCGCACGACCCGCGCCTACGGCGGCTGATCGGCCGTGGGGGCGCCCGCGCTCGCCACGATTGCGCTGATCGCTCACATCCTGGCGGCAGTCGTCTGGGTCGGCGGCATGTTCTTTGCCCATCAGGTGCTGCGGCCCGCTGCCACCGCACTCGATCCGGCACTTCGGCTGACCCTGTGGTCGCGCGTCCTCGGCCGGTTTTTCGGCTGGGTCTTTGTCGCGATCGTGCTGCTGCTGGCGAGCGGGTTCGGGATGGTGTTCGGGCTCTATGGCGGCTTTACCGGGATCGGGCTCTACATCCAGCTGATGATGGGGCTCGGCATCCTGATGATGCTCCTGTTCCTGCATCTGTACTTTGCGCCGTGGCGGCGGTTTCGGGCCGCGGTGGCGCGGCAAAACTGGGCCGAGGGCGGGCGTCAGCTGGCACAGATTCGTATTCTGGTGACGGTCAACCTGCTGATCGGCCTGATCGTCGTCGCCATCGGCGGCAGCGGGCGGTATTGGCCCTGAGCCTCAATGCGCAGCAACCTGCGACGCGAGATCAAGCCGGTCGATGCGCCGCAGTCCCGCGTCCATCTTGGTCTTGCCGTCGGGCGATGTCCAAGTGACCGTAAGGCCGGCGTCCTCACGTGGGCGAAAGCGCAGCGTGCTCTCGTTCTTTTGGGCGAACACCATCTCGTGACCGGCGATCCGCCCGATGCGTCGGCTCCATTCCGCCGGTTCGTTCCGGTCGATTCCCGGTCCGATCGCGTAAACCGCGGTAAGATCGCGCCCATGCACGGCCTCGACCGCGAACAGGACCTCCCGCCCATTGGGGTAAAAGCCGTACCATGTATTTCGGACGGTCGCGCCGCTGTCTAGTGCCGACGCTACCGGCGCCGACGCGCCGGTCGACGCCATCAAGGTCGGCGCCGTGGCCCGCGGCTGGCTGAGTTCTTTGGGAAGGCGCAGCGCGGCGCTCGGCTCGTTGCCCCAAGAGGGTTGGCACAAAAACTCTCCCTTGAGGCCGGTATCATCGACGAAGTCCCGCACGCAGTCGCCGAACCGGCGCAGGAAGAGGCCGCTCGACGATATCCAGTGGCCGACCAGATAAGCCGGCTGGTCGATAACGGCAAATCCAGTGCCGAGCTTTGAGAGAATCGCGCGGGATTTTCCGCCGCGCCCGCCCGGGTCGAAATCGTCGCCATGGAAAAAGAACAGCATGACCCGTGCGCGTCTGATCTGCTCCAGCACCGGATAAAGCCGGGTCGCGTTCAAACGCCATGTATCGTAGAACTCGTCGAAGTCACCGAAGGCAGCGGGTGCGGTTGCGACCACCGCATCGACGTCGTCGGAATCATCGGCTGCCATCAGCGCGAGGAAGGCGCCAAAGGATTGCCCGGCGAGAACAATATGACGGTAGCCGCGCTGTTTCAGCTGGGCCGTAATCGCCACCAGGCTACGAGTGCTGCGGCCCAACGAATCATCATCGCGCAGCCGGTCAAAGCGCATCACGTCCCATCCCGAATCGCGAAGCACCCGGAGATATGGCGGCGTCGATGATTTATAGTCTTCGGCATCAAGCGAGCGTCCGTGGCTCCAGACCACTACCCCCTTGGCCTGTTGTGGGCCGATCAACGCGCGATGAAAGGCCGGGTCGAGCCCCATTGCCACGGCTGGAGCACTTGTAAGCACCGTAAGACCCAGGGCCAGCGCGCACGCCCCGGCCATAATTGACCGTCGCATTCTTTGACACCCCCCACCCCTCGCCTTGGCTAAGGCTTTGGTGGGGAGTTTATCGAAATATTTGCCTTTGTGTCACTTCGTAAACGCGGCACCGGCGCGACGGAATGGCACTGCATCCGTGCTTGATGCCGAGCGGGTTGCCGTCCTGCGACGAACTGGCGCAGTGGGAGCCGTGCTTGATCACCCCTCTCGCAGCGTCATCAGGACGACGGCGGCTAGCACCACGCCGGACGCCGCAAAACCTGCTTCGATCTGGCCGAGCGCCATGCTCAGCAGCGTGGTTGCCGCAGTCGCGGCGCCGATCAGAAAGAGCATAGCCGGATCCCGGTCGTTGGCTGTGGGCTGGAGATCTCGTTAAAAACGGATGGCGGACCGTTCTATTCCGCCTTCCCGATCGGAGGGATGCGATGGGATGTCTCTACGTCGCGCGCAGCGCGAAGCTCGGCCGCTGGGCATCGGATGTCGGGCTCGGCCGACACGTCTACAAAGTTGGCGTGACGGAACGCGACCCGAAGACACTCGCCGCTGGCTGGGCGGGCGAAGCCGATTGGACCATCTTGCGCAGGCGCGAGGTGGGCGGGCTGAGCGAGGTGGAGGTTGTGACCAGGCTTGCTGCAAAGGAGAAGCTGATTGATCCAAACCTCTATCCCAAGCTCAAGGGTGCCGCGGGAGTGTTCCGCCTCGCCGCATCGCGCGTTGAGAACCACATTCTGGTCGCGCGGGCGTTCGCAGGCGACGGGGGGCGCGTCGAAATCAAGCTGAAGCCAAGCGATTTTGCCGATTATCTGATCCACAACGCGCTGCGTTGATCGCGAGCAACGCCAATTATCCGGCGCGGCGAATCGGCTTGCGCCTCCTCACCTGCCGGAGGGCTATGATCGCGCGGCGCCGGATGCGGGGCCGATTGGCATCGCGATATGACGTCTGGCCCAATCGGGTGCTTGTAGATGGGCATGCGCCGCCGCCGCGCCGGCCACACGCTGTCGTGCCTCCTCCGGAAACCGCACGACCCGGCGGCGCGAGAGGTCGATCGACAGGAACATCAACTCCTGCATCGCCGCTCGTCGGCAAGTCGGTACATCTCGTGCGCCAGATGCAGCCGCTTGGCGTCGGCGTCGAGGATCTGGCTGACAACGCGCACCTGCTCGCCAACCAGCAGCTCCTGTTCAAAAATATTGTGCGTCGCGACGACGAACGTTCCGTGATTGGTCGCGCGTTTATACTGTTGTCCAATGCCAATCGCATCAAACAGCAAGTCGGTGGCGTAATCAAACAGCACGCTGTAATAGGCCAGGTTCATATGACCGTTGACGTCTATCCATTCCGGCAAAACTTCTCCTCGATAGTGATTGAACGGCGCCGGAATCGTCATCGCTCTGGCCCCCAGTCGGGTGCGATTCGCAGGCAGGGCATCCATACGAGGCAGTGCGGCTTGTTGTGACTGGAGGCAACAAGCATTGTGCAAGCGGTCACCGCAGGCTCGGCGTGTACCCCCTGCGCGGATATTCCTCCCAGTACTGGCGGAAACCGCGATGCGTTGCCTCTTGGTGAGGATGCGCCCGCAGCCTTTCGACATCGATATCGACGCCCAGCCCTGGAGCGGTCGGCAGCTCGATCCAACCATCCTGCACCGTCAATGAAGACAAAGCAATGTCGTGGCACAGATCCTGAAAATTAACGAAATATTCGGCGATGCGAAAGTTGGGAATCGTTGCCGAGACATGCACGGTCGCCGCCAGCCCACGAGGGTGCTGTTGTAGTTGTGCGGTGCCAGAGCCACCGCATGCGGCTGCGCCATGGCGGCGATGTCGAGCATCGCGGTGATGCCGCCGATGACGCAGATATCCGGGTTGAGGATGTCGGCGGCGCGTTTGGCGAGGCACTCGGAAAAGGCCTCCTTGGTATAGATCGCCTCCCCGGTAACGATCGGGATTGCCACCGCACGCCGCACCTCGGCCACCAGATCGATGTTTTCCGAGAGGCACGGCTCCTCGTACCAGTCGATCCCGAACTCAGCGAGGCGATGGCCGACACGGATCGCATGCGCTGGGGCGAAACGGCGGTGCGCCTCGATCAGCAGCTCGAAATCAGGGCCGAGCGCCTGCCGCATCGCGCGGACATAGGCAATCGCGAAATCCTCGTCGCGTCGATCGACATGGGTCCGCCAGGGGCCGGGAAACGGATCGAACTTTGCAGCGGTAAAGCCCATCGCCTTGACCCGTAAGCCACACTCGACACCCTCCTCGATGGTCGAGCCTCGCGACCATCCGTTAGCGTAGACACGCACGCGCTCGCGCGAGGCGCCGCCGATAAGGTTGTAGACCGGCAGCCCGGTGCGTTTGCCCAGGATGTCCCACGACGCGATCTCGATCGCGCTCCACGCCGCGAGCAATTCGGGCGAAGCGCGCTTGATCGCGAAGTCCTCGAACATGACCTGGCCAGTGTGGCGGATGTTGAAAGCGCTGCGGCCGATCAGATGCGGCGCCATCGCTCGCACGCATTCTGCGACGACGGTTTCCTTGCCATGAGTGACATACGCCTCGCCCCAGCCATGAAGGCCGTCTTCGGTTTCGACGCGGCAGAACAGCAGATCCTTGGAGCTGCCGGTGCCAAGAATAAAGCTTTCGACGCGTCCAATCTTCATGTTGTGCTCTCTTGCGATGGCAAATGCGCCAGGAGCGATAAGCTTGTCTCCTGCGGCCAATCGTAGCATCGGCCGCAGCATCGGCACCAGCTAGCATCGGGTTGACCCAGCCCCATGGCTGACAGCGAAAACAGGAAGCGCGATGACCGACGAAGCCCAGCATTTTACCGCGACGCCGACTCATCATGGAGGTGATCCGACACAGACGCGCCGTGACTTCCTGGTTCTGGTTGGCGGTTCGGTCGCTGCGGTCGCCGTGGCGACGACTGCATATGTGCTGATCGATTCAATGAACCCCTCGGCCGATGTCCTCGCCGCAGGCGGACCGGTGGACGTGGATTTGAGCAAGGTGGCGCCCGGTCAGCAGATCATCGTCCAGTGGCGCGGCAAGCCGATCTTCATCACCGACCGCACACCACCTTTGCTGAAGATGCTCCAAGACCCCAAGCTGGTCGGGCGTCTCAGCGACCCCAATTGCACGGCAGACCAGCAGCCGCCCTATGCCAAAAATTGGCACCGATCGATCCAGCCGAAATATGCGGTCCTGGTCGGGATTTGCACGCATCTCGGCTGCATTCCGAATTTTTTTCCGATGCCCGATCCGTCGAATCCCGCGCCCGACTGGCTCGGCGGATATTTTTGCCCATGCCACGGCTCGAAATACGATCTGGCGGGCCGGGTCTTCTCGGGGGTGCCTGCCCCCTACAATTTGCCCGTGCCACCCTATCACTTTCCGGACAAGGCGACGGTTCGGGTCGGCGAGAACCCGCCTAACGAGAACTGGGACTTCGGCTCTATCGTCCAAATTTGAGCAACCCCGCGCCGACCATGGCTGCGCTCGTTGAGATTGCTCGCGCGCCCGTGCAGTCGCTTTTTAGTTTCTCTAATCGGCTCCGACGCAGCCCGCAGGACGGCGGATCGCAATCGTGTTCGACACCGTCGCGGTGATATAAATTGCAGCGTCCGGCGCTGCTGACCGTGGCTCGGGATGCGCCATTCGACAGGAGTTTACGGCGATGAAGACCTTTGTGAGCTGCGGCCAATTGTTTACCGGTAGCATGGACGAGGCGTTGGCGGAGCAGACACTGGTCTTCGATGCACAAGGCACGCTCGATTATGTCGGCGCCGATGCCGGCGCGCCGCAGCGCGCGCGCGGCGACCGGATGATCAACTATTCCGGGTCGTTTGTGATGCCGGGGCTGATCGATGTGCATACCCATCTGGCCTACGGCAATGCCAAAAGCGAAGAGGATATCGATCTCTACAGCCCGCTCGAATTTCGTGCTCTGCGCGGCCTGTTCTTTGCCCAGCAGGTGGCCGCCGCGGGCTTTACCGCGATCTGCTCGCCGGGCGACGCCGGGCAGATCAGCCTCTCGATCCGCAACGCGATCCGCGCCGGGCTGTTCGATGGCCCGCGGGTGATGGCGGCCGGGCGGTACGTGACGACGCATCAGGGCCTGACCGATTGGTACCCGAGCTGGATCGGCGCGCCCGAAACTTCGATCGGCAAGCTCGTCACCACTGTTGCCGAAGCGGTCGAAGAAATCCGTCGTCAAGTCAAAGACGATGTCGATTGCGTCAAGCTCGCGCTCGATGGAATCCAACGGCGCGAGAACGGCGAGCTCGTCGCCGCCTTTACCCAGGAAGAGACCGAGATCATGGTCCGTGAGATCCATCGTCTCGGAAAACGCGCGGTAGCCCATGCCCGCGGCCGCGAGGCGACGCTTTACGCCGCACGCAGCGGCGTCGACCTGATTTTTCATGCCAACCATCTTGACGATGAATGCATTGCCGCAATGCTCGAAACCGGCAGCGCGATCGGCCCAACCTTGACGCATCCGCGCAACACCATCGATTTTACCCAGCCGCACGAGCCGGCTTACCAAAAGGGGCGGCCCGGCCATGCCCGGCGCGAACACGAGATCGGCTGCACAAATTGGAAAAGGGCACGTGCTGCGGGGGTGCCGATGATGACCGGTACCGACAGCGGCTTTGCCGTCACCCCTTATGGCGAGTGGCATGCGCGCGAGCTGGAGCTCTTTGTCGACGATCTCGGGTTCACTCCCGCCGCGGCGCTGCGCGCAGCGACCGAGGTCAATGCGGGGTTCATGACCGAAGGTCACCGCATCGGCGTGCTCGAACCCGGCCGGGCGGCGGATTTCGTCGCGCTCAATTTCTCGCCGCTCGCCGATATCGGCCTTTTGCAGGACCACAGCCGCATTCGCGCCGTCCACATCGCCGGCAAGGAGATCCGAATTCCGCATCGCGACTACGACCCGCGCCAAGTCACTGATTTCGCGCTGTCCAACTGGACCGATCTCTACACCCGCGCCCACGTCGCGGAGCTGCGTGCTCAACGGCCCCGCCTCGCGGCCGCTGCTGCCGAATAGCTGCCGGCGAGCGCAGACAGGCCTCAGCCGTTCCGGCGGGCAGCCGAAGCGCTTCGGAGCGGCAATGCAACATAATGGCTGGCGCCCTGCCGATCGATCAGCATCACCACGGTGCCGCCTCCGGCTTGGGCAGCCGCAAGCTTGGCAAGAACGTCCTTGGGCGACGCCACCGACTGTTGATCGACGCTTTCGATCACGTCGCCCGGCAGCAAATCAGCTGCGGCGAGCGGGCTCTCATCGCTGATCGCGGTCACGGCAACACCGCTGATGCCGACCGGAATTTGCAAGCGTCTTCGCCGCTGGGGTGTCAGCGCGGCGAGCTTCAGACCGGCACCAACGTCAGCGGACTCCGTGGATCCAGACTGATTTTCGTCCGTTCCAAGATCCGCGGTTTCCGGCCCCCGCGGCATCTCGCCCGTCATTGGCCGCAAGGTGATCTCTCGGTTGCGTCGCCAGAGAATGACATCGGCGGGTCGGCCGATCGGCATTTCGGCAACGACCAAGGGCAGGTCCCGCATCGTAGAGATGTCATGACCGGCGATCGAGAGGATCACGTCGCCTTGAGCAATTCCCGCGCGCGCCGCAGGTCCGCCGGTGCTGATGCCGGTAACTAGCGCGCCCACGGGTTTGGTCAATCCGAACCCCTGGGCGATCTCTGGCGTCACCTCCTGAATCTGCACGCCGAGCCACCCCCGCTCGACCCTGCCGCGCTCCTTCAACTGATCGATGACCGGCCGCGCAAGATTTGCCGGTATCGCGAAACCGATGCCGACTGAGCCCCCGTTTGGCGAATAGATCGCGCTGTTGATGCCGATCACTTTGCCCTCAAGGTCAAATGTCGGCCCGCCGGAGTTGCCTCGGTTGATCGATGCATCGATCTGCAGGAAATCGTCGTAAGGGCCAGCGTGGATGTCTCGTCCGCGAGCGGAGATGATCCCGCTGCTGACCGTGTCGTCCAGCCCGAACGGATTGCCGATGGCGAGGACCCAGTCGCCGACCCGAGCGGCATCGCTGTCGCCCCAGCGCAAATAGGGCAGCGGGTGCGGAGCATCCACTTTCAGCAGCGCAAGATCAGTCAAGGCATCACGTCCAGCAATCCGCGCCGGGCGCTCCGTCCCGTCAGAAAAGGTGACCGTCACTCTGTCCGCATTCTCCACGACATGGTTATCGGTGACGATGTAACCGCTGGGATCGATGATGAATCCCGAACCCAACGCGAGCCCGCGCGCTTGCGGC
Organism: Allostellaceae bacterium; assembly: GCA_036500965.1. Taxonomy (GTDB): domain Bacteria; phylum Pseudomonadota; class Alphaproteobacteria; order ATCC43930; family CGMCC-115725; genus AP-15. The sequence goes on from DASYBC010000113.1 coordinate 33,274, forward strand.
ACCTCGTCACGATGCTGCTCGTTAAAAAATCGCCGCAATAGCTTGTCGAGAGCCGAGGGCGGCAGCTCGGAGATCGTGTCCCTGGTCCTGACCGGATCGATCCCGGCCGGTGTGGCATCCTCGTCGGCCGCGGTCTTGCTCGGCCTCTCAATCGCCGAGACGTTGACGACGGCCGGCAAAACCTCGCGCACCAGCGGGGCAAAGCTCGTCATTTTGACCCGGCCCATGCTCGACGGCGCCGCCCAAGAGCCTGGGTCGAGCGGCGTGCAACCGAATGCGCCTAACGCCAGTCCGAGCGAAACGGCTGCGCCAAGCGCTGCATCGCCGCGCCGCCGGGGGCTCCTTCGGATCATGCGCGCATCGCTCATGACGCCCTCCTTTGATTTGCTCCAGCATACGGGAGATTGGCGACCGGTGGGTTAATGACGACCACAGCAAGCGAACGTCCGGCTGATCTCGGCGGCTTCAGGAGAGCACATCCTCGAGCAAGAAATTGAGCGCCTTATCCAAATTGACATGGGGAATGCCGCCGGTTGCGGTGTTGTCGATGCGCGGCGGCTGGAAAACCGGAAATTCGGTAAAACGCTCGCCCCAAAAGCCGGCCGGAGGCCTGGTCACCGGCACGATGCCCGGGAAAAACCGAATGCGCCGCTGGCCGCCCTGCGGCAATCCGATCACGACATCGACCTTGCGGCCGTCGATCGCGTCCGTGCCATCTTCAGTGCAGCGAATGGAGGCCAGAGCCGTTGCCGCGACCCGGGCGTGCGCGCGCTCGGCGCGCAGCCTCGGCGCCGCCACCATCTCGGCCATTAGAGCCTCGAGGTGGTCGCGCTGCAGCGCCGGGACATGATCGGCCTTGGTCGCGGCAAAGAGAACGCGATCAATGCGTGCGCCAAAGACCCATCGGAGCAGCCCCCGGCGCCCAAAACGAAACGCTTGCAGGATTGTGTCGAGCGCCCGGGACTGGTCTGCGAATGCCTCTTCGCCGGCATTGAGCGCGCGCAGCGCATCGACGAGCACGATCTGCCGATCGACACGCCGAGCCAGTTCGGAGAAGAACGGTTGCACCACATTTTGTTTATATGCGTTAAAGCGCGATTCCATTACCGCAGCAAGGCTTCCAGGGCGGGAGCGCAGGCCGGGGGGCGCCGGCATCGGGCAAAATTCGAGGATCGGGTCATCCGCCAGTTCTCCTGGGTTTAAGAACCGCCCGGGCTGCAGCAGACTCAGCTGCTCTCGGGCTCGGCCTGCGCCGAGGAAATTCCGATACAGGAGGTGCGCCTGTCGCGCGGTCTGCGCATCACTGCGCGAGCTTGCCGGGTGGCTGGCGAGAAAGTCGAGCCACTCGCGAGCGAGCGGCGCTCGCACCCGACCCCGCACCAAGTCAAGGACCGTGCGCGACCAATCCTGATAGCTTGTGCCCAGCAACGGCAAATCGAGGAGCCACTCGCCGGGATAATCGAGGATCTCGAGGCTGAGTTCGGCGATGCCCCCTGCGGCAAGCCCAACCGGATGGCGGAAACCGAAAAAGCTCGCCGGAACGAACCGCACCGACAGCTTCACCTGGCGCAGATCGGTCGTACTGGCCGGCCATCGCGGCGGGTCGGCGGCGAGCGCTTCTACCGTCTCGGCCAACGGAAACGGCGCGATGCTTTCGCGCTTTGGGCGTTGCCGTCGCACCTCGATTATGCGCCCTTCGGCGGCCGCCCGCAGGAAAGGAAGCCGGTTCCGCCGGCGGGCGGCGGCGATCAAGTTTTCGACCATGCTGGTGACGAACGCGGTTTTGCCGGAGCCGCTGAGCCCGGTAACCGCGAGCCGCAGGGCGCGATCTCGCAGGAACCCGGTCAAGCTTCTCAGGATCGGACGCCCGGCGAATGCCGCGTGGGGCGGAACCGCCATACCTTTGCGAACCGGACTAGCTGCGCGGCTTCATCGCCACGTCGAGCATAACATTCGGCAGGATCTCGCGGATCACGCCACGCAGCGTCGCTTCGTCGCCGGCGATCGCCGAGGCCAGCAGCCGGCGCGAACCGCGGCGCAGCACCCGTGCGGTGGCTCGACCGTCCCGCCCGGGGCGGATCGTGGCAAATGCGTCTGCCGGCTCGATCCGCTTCAGGATGCGCTTGAGAGCCTGGAGCCCATCCGCTGTTTCGACATCGTAAACCGGCGTCTCCGAGTTTTCCGGCTCCTGTTCTTCCTCGACAGCGGTATCGATCGCCTCTACCGGCCGATAGCGTGCTAGGGATTGATAGATCGCTCGGCCTGGCTCGGTATCGATCCGTGATTGTAATTCCCAACTCTCGCCGCGGGCCGAGAGCTCGGTGATCAGCGCGAACAGATCATCGCTGTCTTCCTCATGGGAACAGGTCAAAAATGCCAAGCGGCGGTCGTGCTCGACAACCCGGTCGTCATCTTCGGCGAAGCCCAGTTCGGCCAAGGCGTTGTCGAGAGCGCGGCGCGAGGCGACCAAAAGCGTCGTCACATGCAGGCGTCGCCCGCTTTCCGCCGGATCCTTCTCCGCCATCCGCTCCTCCATAAGTCGCGCGCGAATCGTCTCGCCGCGGCGATCCTAGGCGGGGTCGGTCTAGCTCGCGATCAAATAAATTCGGTTGGCTGAGTAATCTGGTCGCACGAGGAGGCTCGGCTGCGCGACTGAAGCGGGCACCGCGATCTGCTCCAACGCTCCTCCGAACATCCTGTCAACCCCGCGAGGCCGCCGAAGGAAATCAGCGGCAATGGCAATGATGATCGGGATTAGGCCCGCTACCATCGGCATGTTGATAACATGTAAATAAAATGATTACGATCGCCAGACCGAGTAGCTGTCTGACAGAGCCGCGGCTGCGGAGAGTGATCGCAAAACTATAAGAGGATGATAACTGCATAAAAGCTGAAGATTGACGCTCTAAAAGACCGAAATTCTTCCGCTAAAGTCGTTAAAATGCGCTCGGCCCGGTTGCCGAGCAGTAAACCCAAGCTGCGTTGCATGCCGGCGAGCACCAGTTGCCAAACAGGCTTGAGCCAGGCGCAATCGTCGATTGAAGGACATGCTGGCTCGCGCCTATCGGACGGCTCGAATTACCCGGTTTGCGATGATTTTCGGCGGGTCAGCAGGCTGATGGTTCCGATTGGCGGCCCCAATCAATGCTGCGGCGAACGGGTGTGGTTTGTCGCTGGTCGATCTCGGTGGGGTATGCGTCA
>DASYBC010000114.1:0-15438 GCA_036500965.1 Allostellaceae bacterium
GCGCAACGTACCGTAATGCGCTCACCGGGAAGTTCTGCCGATCAAATCTCTTAGCACTTTCCCGGCGCAGGCCGGCCATGAGGAAAAACTCCACAGCAAGTTTGTCATTCCGGGATGCCCCGACGGGGCAGGCCCGGAACCCACGCACACCGTCCTCGGCCATGAATAATCGGTGTCCGTGCGAACTTGTCGCAATCCGTGTTCATAGGTTCCGGGCTCCGGCTCCGCCGGCCCCGGAATGACCGGGGGGTGCCGACCAATGCCGCTCCACGTCTATTAGCTGGCCAGCCGCAGGTATGGGACGCTTTACCTCGGCATCACAAGCGATCTCGCGCGCCGCGTCCACCAACACAAAACCAAAGCGGCATCCGGCTTCACTGCGCAATATAGCGTCGATCGCCTCGTATGGTTCGAGACTTAGCCGCGGCGTCGTTCGGGCAGGTCGCCATCGGGCAGCGCGACAAAGATCAGCACCGCGAGGATCGTCAGGTAAAAGCGGAACACCGGCTCCTGCCCGTTCCACAGCGGCGACTGCCACATCGAAAACCACTCGCCGCCGACCACCATAAATCCGAAAAACCACACGGCAAAGCCGAGCGTCGCGCCGATCACGACAAAGCGCTTGGCCTGATCGAAGCGCGCGCCGGCGGAGCGCAGACGGCGGGCGAGGGCAATCGCCGCCGCCGCCAGGGCGAGCCCGGTCAACCCCTCGCCGGCAATAATCAGCGCATAGCCGGCCTGCCACAACCCGGGCGAGGTAATGCGGCGATAGAGCAGCGCGTTCTTCGGGAACGTCGTGTCCATGCTCATTACATGGCGCACAAAGGCAAAGTTCGTGTCGTAATCGGTCAAATTGTCAAACGCGACGAGCAGCGCGAAGACGGCGAGGCAGGCGACCATGATTAATTTGGCGACCCGCGCTTCGATCATTGTCGCTGACGCAGTCGACAGCGGCGCGGCGCGGCGTGCTGGCTGCGGCGCCGCAACCGGCTCGATTATGAAGGCTCAGGCGGTGAGCACTTCCAGAAGGTGGCCGTTCGGGTCGCGGAAATAAAACCCGCGGCCGCCATGGCGGTGGTTGATCGCCATGTCCTCGGCCGAGCGCGGGCCGCTGCCATAGGCGATGCCTTCGTTCAGAACCCGGCCGTAGATCCCGTCGAACTCGCCCTCGCTGACCTTGAACGCGTAGTGGTGCCGCTCGAACTGGTCCCAATTGTCAAAGTCGATGGTCAGCTCGTCGTTGATCCGCACCGGCGCGAAATGCGATACCGCGCCGCCGTATTCAAGACCAAAGATCCGGGCGAAAAATCGCGCCGATTCTTCCTTGTCGCGCGCCGGAACGATCGTGTGGTCGAGGTGGATCGTCATCACTGCCTCCATGCGTTCTTTTGACTAAGATGCGCTTCGCCGCCGGCTTCGACAAGCGTAGGCGGCGCGGACCGTGATCGATTAGCGTCGCCGTTTCGCCCGCACCGTTTTCCCGCGCGCGGTTTTCGGCTACACCCGCCCTATGTCGCTGATGCGTTCCGTGGCCACGGTCGGCTCCTACACCTTGGTCAGCCGGGTCATGGGTTTTGTCCGCGACATCCTGACGGCGGCGTTGCTCGGCGCCGGGCCGGTGGCGGACGCCTTTTTTGTCGCCCAGCGTCTGCCGAACCTGTTCCGCAGCCTGTTCGCCGAGGGTGCGTTCAGCGCCGCCTTTGTCCCGCTGTTCGCCGGGACGATGGCGGTGCATGGCAAGCCGACGGCGCGCGCCTTCGCCGAGGACGCGCTTGCGGTGCTGCTCGCCGCCCTGTTGATCTTCGTCCTCCTCGGCGAGATCTTCATGCCCTGGGTCATGCGGGTGATCGCCCCCGGCTTTGGCGACGACCCCGCCAAATTTGCGCTCGCGGTCGACCTCGCCCGCATCACCTTTCCCTATCTGTTGTTTATCGCTTTGGTGGCGCTGCAAGGGGGCGTGCTGAACTCGGTCGACCGCTTTGCCGCCGCCGCCGCCACACCCACCCTGTTGAACCTGTTCCTGATCGCGGCCCTGTTGCTGATGCGGCGGTTTGGCTGGCATGACGGACGGGCCCTCGCCTGGGCGGTGACCGCCGCCGGGCTGGCACAGTTTTTGTGGCTGATGTTTTCCTGCGCCCGCGCCGGGCTTGCGTTGCGGCTGCCGCGCCCGCGCCTGACCGCGGAGGTACGCCGCACCTTGGCGATCATGGGGCCGGGAGCGATCGGCGCCGGGGTGACCCAGGTCAATTTGTTGATCTCGACCGCGCTCGCCTCGTTTCTGCCGGGCGGCTCGGTGTCGTATCTCTATTACGCCGACCGGCTGAACGAGTTGCCGCTCGGCGTCGTCGGCATCGCCGTCGGCACCGCGATCCTGCCGCCCTTGTCGCGGCAATTGCGGCTCGGCGAAAACGCCGCCGCGATAACGACGCAAAATCGCGGGCTCGAATTGGCATTGCTGCTGACCTTGCCGGCGGCGGTGGCGCTCGCCGTCTTGGCGCAGCCGATCCTCGCGGGGCTGTTTCAGCGCGGCGCCTTTGGCCCGGCCGACACCGCTGCGACCGCGGCGGCGCTCGCCGCCTACGCCGCCGGACTGCCGGCGTTTGTCCTGGTCAGGGTGCTGGCACCCGCGTTTTTCGCCCGTCACGACACCGCGACACCGGTAAAGGTCGCGGTCGCGGCGATGGCGGTCAACCTCGCCCTGACTTTGACCCTTATGCAGTTTCTGGCGCATGTCGGGATCGCGCTGGCGACGAGCTGCGCCGGCTGGCTCAACGCGCTCGCTCTGCTCGGATTGCTCATCCGGCGCGGACATTTCCGGCTCGATGCGCGCGCCCGCCGCAACCTGCCGCGCGTCGCTCTCGCAGCGCTCGGCATGGGCGTCGTGCTGATGCTGCTGCGGACTGCCCTCGCTCCCGCTCTCTCCGGGGCGGCGCTGATGCGGGTCGCGGCCTTGACCGGACTTTGCGGCGCCGGGCTTGCCGCATTTGCGGTGCTGGCGCTGGCGCTCGGCGTCGCCGACTGGCGCGGCTTATGGGGACGATTGCGCCGCCAACCGGCTTGACCCGTCCCCGATCTCGGCGATAACACGCGCGATGAACCGTATCTTTTCCGGCGTCCAGCCGACCGGCAACCTGCATCTCGGAAATTACCTCGGCGCCATCCGCAACTGGGTGGCGTTGCAGAATGATTACGAGTGCATCTTTTGCATCGTCGACCTGCACGCGCTGACCCTGCCGCAGGACCCGGCCGAATTGCGGGCCTCGACCCGCGAGGTGACGGCGGCCTATATCGCCGCCGGGATCGACACCGAAAGCTGCGTCATCTTCAACCAGAGCATGGTCAGCGCCCATGCCGAGCTCGGCTGGCTGCTCGGCTGCCTGACCCCACTCGGCTGGCTCAACCGCATGACCCAGTTCAAGGAGAAGGCGGGACGGGACCGCGAGATGGCCGGGCTCGGCCTTTACGCCTACCCGGTGCTGATGGCCGCCGACATCCTTGTGTACAAGGCGACGCATGTGCCGGTCGGCGAGGACCAGAAGCAGCATCTCGAGCTCGCCCGCGACCTCGCCGGCGCCTTCAATCGCCGCTACGAGCGTGATTTTTTTCCGCTGCCCGAACCGCAGATCTTCGGCACCGGGACCCGGGTAATGAGCCTGCGCGACGGCACCAAGAAGATGTCGAAATCGGACAGCTCGGACTACTCGCGCCTCAATATGACCGACCCCGCCGAGGCGATAGCGCTGAAAATTCGCCGTGCCAAGACCGACCCCGAACCGCTGCCGGCGACCGCGGCCGAGCTCGAACGGCGGCCCGAGGCCGACAATCTGATCGGCATCTACGCGGCGCTCGCCGGCTTGTCCCGCGAGGCGGCGATCGCCCGCTTTGCCGGACGCAACTTTTCGCAGTTCAAGGAGGCGCTGTCCGAGATCGCGGTCGAGGTGCTGGGGCGGATCGGCGGCGAGATGCGCCGCCTTACGGCCGATCCCGGCTATATCGACGCGGTGCTGCGCCGCGGCGCCGAACGGGCGCATGCGATCGCCGACCCGGTGCTGCGCGAGGCGCAACAGATCAGCGGGCTGCTGCACCCCTGACCGGGCGCTCAGCCGGATCTCGCAAATCAGGACCCTCCCGGCGCGGCCGCGGCGACGGCGCCGATCGCAGCGAGGAGCTGCGCGACCGGCTCGCGCGACAGGCCGCGGGTCACAAAGACCAGGCGCGAGCGGCGGTCGGCATCGGGCCAGTCCTCGAGCTCGACCGGCGGGTGGGCGACGTGCTGCACCGCGTGGACGACCACCGGCCCGCGACATTCCGCAACCGCGAGAATGCCCTTGACGCGCAGCAGGTCGGGGCCGCGCAGCGCGGTCAGCACCGCCATCGCCTGCTCGAAAGCGCCCCAGGGCAGCGGCGCATCGAAGGTCAGCGCAAAGCTCTCGATGCCGTCCAGATCGTGCGTGTGGGCGGTGCCGCCGAGATCGAAACGCCGGCCCGGCGCCGAGGGCTCGTCGAGCAGAAACGCCGGTGCTACGGCGCCGTTCACGGCGATCTCGACCGGGGCGGCGGTGAGGGCGGCGATTTGCTCGACCAGTCGCCGGGTCGCGTCCGCGCCGGCGAGATCGCCCTTGGTCACGATGATGCGGTCGGCAAGCGCCACCTGCTTGCGCGCTTCGGCCATGCGCTTGAGATTGCTCTCGCCGGCAACCGCATCGACCAGCGTGACGAGCGACTGCAGGTGGAATTCGCGGCCGAGCGCCCGGTCGGTGGCAAAGGTTTGCAGCACCGGTGCGGGGTCGGCGAGCCCGGAAGTCTCGATGATCACCCGCTCAAAGCTCGGCACCGCGCCGCGGGAGCGGTCGGCGAACAGTGCGCGCAAAGTTTCCTGCAGGTCGGTGCGCAGGTTGCAGCACAAGCAGCCATTGCCGAGCAGCACGGTCGCGTCGCTGCTGGCTCGCAGCAGCGCCTGATCGATGCCGATCTCGCCAAACTCATTGACCACGATCGCGGTATTGGCGCCCTCGGGGCGAGCCAACAGCGCGCGGATCAGGGTGGTCTTGCCCGAACCGAGAAACCCGGTGACCGCGATCACCGGCAGCCGCGGCCCGCGCGCCCGCCGCTGACGCCGCCCGAACGGCAGCGCCTCGCGCCCGGCAAACGGCGATTGCGGTCCCATTAGGACCGTTGGTTAGAAATCCATTTCGAGTGTGTAGAGCCCGCCGGCATGGCGATCCACGGTATAAACGATCTGGCGCTCGTCGACGAACACGTCGTTGATCTGAATGGCGCCGCTCGGTGCCCTCGCCGGCGGCTCCGGGACGAAATAGCCGATTTCCGCCGGCTGGTACGGATTTGACGTGTCATAGGCGCGCAGCCCGCCATTGAAATAGGTGGCGAGCACGATGCGGTCCGATTTCCACGCATTCGGCTTTGGCAGGTTCTCGTAGAGATTATGCGCGCCATAGCGGGCGCCGGGCCGCATATAGCTTTCGAGCGGCGGCAATGGGCAGGTCGAAATCGGCACCGGGTTGGTTTCGTCGCGGCCGTCGACGATCCAGACGAGCTTTGGCCAATCGGCGCCCTCGGTCCGGGTGCATTCGTCGCTGACGATGTAGAGGCCGCGGTCGAAGAACGGCACCACGGTATGGGTGAAGCCGAAATAGGGCGGGTGATAGTCCCAGCGCGCCACCATCTTGGGATGCGCCTTGTCGGCGATGTCGAGGGTGACGAGCCCGCCGTCGATATAGCCGAGATAGGCCCGGTCGGGGCGCTCGGGATAGACATTGGTGTTGTGCGGGCGAAATCCGGTGTCGGCGTTCTCCGGGTGGCGCACCGGCGGCGGCGCGCTGTCGCCCTCTCTGGTCCCGGGCAGCCACCAGCGGCCGACTTCAACCGGCTTTGACGGGTTCCTCACGTCGATGATTCGGTAGAACTGGTCGTCCTTCGGGTGGGTCGGCCGAAAGTCGGCCGCGCCCGAGCTCATATGGATGTACTCGCCATCGGCGAACCACAACTGATGGACGCCGCGCGAATTTGGCCCCGAGCAGTCGAAAAACGTGATCGAGCGCGGGTTTTCCGGCTCGGAAATATCAAACAGCTCAAACCCGGCCGGCTGCAGCCCCTGATGCGTCGTCTGATAGGCCACGGCCATGATGTCGCCGACGGTTTCGAGCGAATTCGAGCGCATATGCGATTGCGGCAAGTCGCGGCGGGCGACGATCTTTGGCGCGCGCGGGTCGCTGACATCGACCGCGGTGAAATTCTTTGGCGCGCTCTCATGGGCGAGCCACAGGATGCGGCGGCCGTCCTTGGCGATCTGGATCGACATGCCCTCGCCGATCCCGCCAAAGCCGTCCAACTCATGGTGCGCCAGCTGCCGAAAATTCCAAATCGCCGTCTCGGCCATCGATCGACTCCTCGAGGTTGTCGGAGGGTGCTCGAGCGCCCCCGCGCACTATGCGCCCAGCGTTGCGCTGCGAGAGCATAGCCGTCAAGGGCTGCGCGCAAGGGCTGCGCGCCGATGCGACGACGCCGGCGCGAGCGTCTCTGCGGGCGGATCGGCCGGCAGCTCTCCGGCCGCAGCGATGGGGTCGCGCCACGCGGCGATCCACAGCTGCGATTCGCTGGGACACCTTAACCATACAATAAGGATTGCTGACGATATGATGACAGCACGCCGCGCGCAGGGTTGCTGTTTCGGGCGGGTTTGACGACAAGCGAGCAAGATGAAATGGTTAATGCGTCGTGGCGCGCGGACAAGCAATCGGACGCGATCAGATGAAGCACTTTGCACCTTTCACGCTCACGCTGGCGCTGATATTCGCGCTCAGCCTGCCCGCCGGCGGCGCGCTTGCCGGCACCCCCGCCACCACCCTGCGGCTGATCCCCCAGGCCGATCTGCGGGTGCTCGATCCGATCTGGACCACCGCGAGCATCACGCGAAACTACGGCTATATGGTCTACGACACGCTGCTCGCTCTCGACAGCCACTTCAAGCCACAGCCGCAGATGGCCGATCAATGGACGGTGAGCCCGGACCGGCTCACCTACACCTTCACCTTGCGCGACGGGCTCAAATTTTCCGACGGCCAGCCGGTCACCAGCGCCGATTGCATCGCCTCGCTCGAGCGCTGGAGCAAGCGCGACCCGCTCGGCCAGACGCTCGCCTCGGTCCTGGCCGAGTACCGGACCATCGACGACAAGACCTTTGCGATCGTCCTGAAACAGCCGTTCCCGCTGTTGCTCGATGCGCTGGCCAAACCCGACAGCAACGTGCCCTTCATCATGCCCAAGCGCGCCGCCGAGACCAGCGCCAATCAGCAGATCAAGGACACCACCGGCTCGGGCCCGTTCAAATTCGTCAACAGCGAATGGGAGCCGGGACACAAGGTCGTCTTTGTCAAAAACCCCGAATATCTGCCGCGCAAGGAGCCGCCCAGCTGGGCTGCGGGCGGCAAGGTCGCCCGCGTCGACCGCGTCGAATGGCTCTATATCCCCGATCCCGGCACGGCGCTGGCGGCGTTCACCGCGGGCGAGGTCGATTGGTGGGAGAACCCGCCGCCCGACTTTTACCCGCTGCTCGAGGCCGATCCGAACGTGACCCTGGTCCAGCAGAGCCCGTTCAGCGTCGGTGGGCTGCTGCGCTTCAATGAGCTGCTGCCGCCATTCAACAACGAAAAGATGCGGGAGGCGTTCCTCTATGCCGTCGATCAGTCCGAATACATGGCGGCGGTGGCCGGCGACAAAAAATACTGGCACACCTGCTTCAGCTTTTATAGCTGCGGCGGGCCAATGGCGACCGAGGCCGGCGCCGGTCCGCTCGAAGGGCCGCGCGATCTGACCAAGGCCAAGGAGTTGATCAAAGAGGCGGGCTATCACGGCGAAAAGGTCGTGCTGCTCGACCCGACCGATTTCCCGAGCATCCACGCCCTGGCGCAGGTGACCAACGACCTGTTGCGCCGGCTCGGCATCAATGTCGAATTGCAAGCGATGGATTGGGGAACCCTGGTGTCGCGCCGCGCCTCCAAGGCGCCGATCGACCAAGGCGGCTGGAACATTTTTCTGACGACGTTTCCCGGGATCGCGATCCTCGATCCGGCGGTCAACGCGCCGCTGCGCGCCAACGGCGCCGCCGCCTGGCCGGGCTGGCCGGAGGATCCGATCATCGGCAAGCTGCGTCGCGAATGGATCTTTGCCCCGAACGAGGCCGAGCGCAAAACCATTGCCGCGCAGCTGCAGCGCGAGGCGTTCAAGAGCGTGCCCTATATTCCCACCGGCGAATATTCGGCGCGCGAGGCCTTCCACACCGATCTGACCGACGTCGATATCGGCCCGGCGGTGTTCTTGTGGAGCGTGCAGAAGAACTGAACGCGAGGCCCGCGGTTCAGCGCCCGCCGGGGCACCCGGTGCCGATCCGGCTTGTCGGCTAAGCAGCGCGGCGCATGTCGGCGATGATCCGGGCGGCGGCACCCGCGGGGTCGTCGCTTTTGACGATCGGGCGGCCGACGACCAGATAATCGGCCCCGGCGGCGATCGCCTGCGCTGGAGTTCCCGAGCGCTTGTGGTCGTCGCGCGCTGCACCGGCGAGCCTGACCCCCGGGGTGACGACCAGCAACCCCTCGGCCCCGGCCGCCCGGCGGATCTCGCGCGGGTTGTCTTGCGGGGCGGCGATGATCCCGTCGCAGCCGCAGGCGGCAGCCACCCTGGCGCGATCGACGATCAGCTCGGCCACGCCGCCGCGGTAGCCGAGTTCGCGCAGGCCGCTCGCGTCGAGGCTGGTCAGCACCGGCACCACCAAGACCCGCAGGTTGCTCCCGGCCTTGCCTTCGCCGGCGGCCTTGATGATGTCGCCGTCGCCGTGCACGGTGACAAAGCTGACGCCGCGCTCGGCCGCGCGGGCGACGCCCTGCTTTACCGTCTCGCCGATGTCGAACATCTTGGTGTCGAGAAAGATCTTCTTGTCGCTGGCCAACAGATCATCGACCAGCCTTTCGAACCCGGCGGCGAATTGCAGCCACAGCCCGAGCTTGAAAAACGACGCGACACCGTCGAGCTGGGCGATCAGCGAACGCGCCTCGGCGATGCTCGGCACATCGAGCGCCACAATCAGACGGTCCTCGATCCGTTCGGGGATGTCGCGGAAAGTGGTGGCGGAGCTCATCTGTGCACCCAGCTCGAAGCGACCGCTATAATCGCGGTGGTCGCGGCCAAAGCTACCGCCGGCCCGGGCTGGGACGCAGCAAATCGCCGCGGGTCGCGGCGAGGATCGCGACCGGATAGACGTATTCGAGGCGGTCGCCGTCGCGAATGACCGGGATGCCGAGCCGGTCGTCCTCGGCTGAGGCCGCGAACATCTCGATGATCTTCTCCTTGTCGCCCGGGTTCGGGAACGAGCGGGCGAGCAGGTTTTTAACCTCATCGCGCAGCTCTGAACGGCGGATCTCGGGGTCGCCGAGACCCGCGTCCCGGAACAAGCGCTGCAATTCGGCGAGCGACAGGGCGCGGACATGCGACGGGTCGCGCAATTTCTCCAGCCGGTTGAACGCGGCGGCCTTGACGGGGTCGGCCGAGGCGCAGCTGTCGATGACCAAAACCCGCCCGCCCGGCGCGCACACCCGCACCATCTCGCGCATCACGGTAGCGGGATCGGGGAAATGATGCACGGCAAAGCGGGTCGTGACGATGTCGAACGACGCGTCGGCGAAGGGCAGCGCCGAGACGTCGCCCTCGTGCCAGCTCACGTTGGAGATCCCCTTCTCGGCCGCCAATTGGCGGGCGCGGTCGAGCATTGCCGGGGTCATGTCGATGCCGGTCGCGTGGCGGACATGAGCGGCGAAGGCGCAGACCACGATGCCGCCGCCGCAGGCGACGTCGAGCAGGGTGTCGCTCCGTTTTGGCGCCGCGGCATCGACGATGACTTTCAACGCGTCGGCATCGGCGATCGGCAGCGCCGCGCTGAACGGCGTCGCCTGGCGGGTGAATTGATCGCGGATCAGGCTGCTGTGCTCGTGATTTGCCATCGCCTGCGGGGTCTCCTTTTCCAGAGTCTCTCAGCACAATCTATCCCGATTTACGCGGGCAGGGCAGCACCCCATCTTTGCGCTGTCGGACAACTCACGGGCGGCGATAACAATGATCGCCATCGGGCATTCGGGGCCTGCGTTGCTGGCGTCGTTTTTGGCCTCTTCGGTCGAGTGCGTCGAGGCGCTGACGGTCGTGCTGGCGGTCGCCGCGGTGCGCGGCTGGCGCCCGGCGCTGATCGGCGCTGGCCTGGCGGGGGCGCTGCTAGCGATGTTGGTCGCGATCCTCGGGGCCGGGCTCGGCCTGATCCCGCTCGCCTCGTTGCAGACCGCGATCGGCATCCTCTTGCTGCTGTTCGGCATGCGCTGGCTGCGCAAGGCGATCCTGCGCGCCGGCGGGATTATCGCGCGGCGCGATGAAGCGGCCAACTACACGAGCGAAACCGGTGCGTTGCAAAGCGTGCCCGCGCGAACCCGCGGATGGGATGCAATCGGTATTGCGACCAGCTTCAACGCGGTGACCTTGGAAGGGATCGAGGTCGTCTTCATCGTCATCGCGGTTGGCGCGGCTGGGGGCGCCCTGCTGGCGGCGACGGCGGGCGCGCTCGCCGCCGCGGCGCTGGTGGCGGCGATGGGCCTCGTGCTGCACCGCCCGCTGGCGCGGGTGCCGGAAAACGCGCTCAAATTCGTGGTCGGCGTCATGTTGGCAAGCTTTGGCACGTTCTGGATCGGCGAGGGTTACGGGATCGCCTGGCCGGACGGCGATCTGTCCATGCTCTGGCTGATCGCCGGCTATCTCGCCGTTGCGCTGCTTTGCGTTGCGGCAGTGCGCCGCATTCGCGGCCGGGCAGCGCCTGCGCCGGTCGGTTGAGGAGCATTGCGATGGCGCGGGTCAAGGCGATCGGACGCGAGATCATCGGGCTGTTCGTCGAAGACGTGTGGTTCACGGTGGCGCTGGCGGTCTGGGTCGCGGTTGTGGCGGCGGCTCGGCCGTGGTGGCAGGCCGCGCAGCCGCTCGGCGCGGTCGCGCTGTTTGTCGGCTTTGCCCTGATCCTCGCCGATAGCGTGGTGCGAGCCGCCCGGCGCGACTGATGCCGGAAGAGCACTGGCCGCAGCCCCGGGGTTGCGCCGCCCAGGGGTTGTCGCTCACGGCAATGTGAAGCGCAATTCAGCCATGCCAAAGAGGGGCTGCATCGGTCAGCAGCCTTTGCCTATTTATTGCGGTGCAACACAAGCGGAAGCTATGGGTGAAGGCCATGCCGGACGGAATGGGAAGCGTGAGCGGAATGCGCATCGCCGAGGGGTCTTTCGGCGGTTGGCGGATGGTCGCCGCGGCCTGGGTGGTGGCGATCGTCTTGGTCATGCTGTTTGCCGGTGTCCAAGCGCTGGCCTCGCGGCACCCCGTTTTGGTGAGTACAAACGCCTATGCGGGCGTCGTGATTCCGCGCCACGATCCGAACTGCGCCGCAATCGACCCGGTCACGGCAACGCCGTCGGCGGCATGCCCGGCCGATGTGGAGAGCGGGATCGAACGCGCCGAGGCCTCGTATTACGGCTGGTGAGCCGCGGCGAACGGCGCGCCGTTCGAGACGGCCGGAGCGGAGCCCGGCTTTAGCTGCGCCGCAACCGCCGCAAGCTGCGCCACAATCTGCTCGGCTGACACCCCTATGGCCTTTCGGTCGCCGGCCCGGTCGGTGAAGGTCACCCGGAGGCCGTGCGGGTTCGCCCGCAACTCGCGTTCGGGGATGTCGGCGGCGAACTCCTCGGCATAGGCGCACCGGCCGGCGTCGCAAACGATCTCCCTCCGGCTAATCGGGATGAAGCGCAGCGCCCGCCCGTCCCCATCATGTGCGGCATCCCAATTGCGCTCCTTCCCGTCATAGCTGTCGGCGACGTAGAGCTGGTCGGCCGTCTCCCCGCTCCTGCGGTCGACGACGCTGCGCAGGCAATAAAAATTGGTGTCCGGCGTACCTAGATAGGGCGGCGCGTGCTGCGCCTTTACGCCGATCAGCTCGACGAAGCGACCCGATAGGTGCTCGCGCACTGCAACGCCTCGGTCGGCGCCAGGCGAGCCCGAAACCGCCTGAGGCGGAGAAAGCGGGACGCAGCCGGCCAGCGCCGCGCCGAACAGGACAAGAGCGATTGGACGGCGACCGGCGACGCTCATCGGCTCCGATCGATGATCGCGGCATTGTCCTCGCCAAGTTTCGGCGCTGATTTGACAAAGGGCGGCCGCACCCCGTCGAAGGACAGCGGCAGGCCGACCAAGGACAAGTCTGCGGAGCCCTCCCGCAGGCGCTGGATCATGCCGAGCGCCGCCGTCTGCGCGTCCGCCACCACCTGGTCGACGCGCTGCATCGGGCCGTTTGGAATGCCGGCGGCATCGAGGCGGGCGGCCCAGGTGGCGATCGGCTCGGCTGCGAAAATCTGTTCGAGGATCGGGACCAAGGCATGACGATTGACCACCCGGTCCTGGTTGGTGCGAAAGCGCGGATCGAGGGCGAGCTCGGGTCTGGCGATCGCATCGCACAGGCGGCGGAACAGGTTGTCGTTGCCGGCCGCCACCATGATCGCCCCGTCGGCGGCGGCAAACGCCTGGTAGGGCACGATCATGTCCACTCCCGACCCCTGCCGGGCCGGGATCTCGCGATTGACGAGATGAGCGGCGATCGGGATCGTCATCCAGGCGAGTGCCGTCTCGAAGAGCGAGGTGTCGACCACCCCGCCGCGGCCGGTGCGCCGCCGCTCGTCCAATGCCGCCAGGATGCCGATGACCGACCACATCCCGGTCGCAAGATCGACGATCGAGACCGCGACCCGCACCGGCGGGCGGCCGTCCTCACCCATCAGGCTCATCAGCCCGCCATAGGCCTGCATCAGCGGGTCGTAGCCCGGCCGGTCGCGCAATGGCCCAACCGCGCCAAACGCGCCGAGATTGCAATAGACGAGGCTGGGCTTTGCGGCGAGCAGCGAAGCGGCGGCCAGCCCGGCGCGGTCGAGGGCACCGAATTTGAGGTTGTGGATCAGCACATCGGCGCGGTCAACGATCAGCGCCTTCAGCCCTTCCACCTCGGCCGGGGCGGTGAGGTCGATCGCGATGCCGCGCTTGCCCCGGTTGACCGCGTGGAAGCAGGTCGCCGCCCCTTCGGCAAAGGGCGGCCCCCAGCCGCGCGCGGCATCGCCCGAGCGCGGGTTCTCGACCTTGATCACCTCGGCGCCAAGCTCGCCAAGGATCATCCCGGCATAGGGGGCGGCGATGCTCTGGCCGATCTCAATCACAACGAGGCCGGAAAGCGGGCTGCTGCTCGACATCGAAACTCCGTTCGAGGCGACGCGATCATTGCGGCGTTGCCGGCCCGCGCCCGAGGCTTGGCGCTGAAGCCGCTCCGCTTTTTACCACAGAATTGCGGGCAGGCATCGGGCCGGTG
This sequence comes from Allostellaceae bacterium, assembly GCA_036500965.1. Classification (GTDB taxonomy): domain Bacteria; phylum Pseudomonadota; class Alphaproteobacteria; order ATCC43930; family CGMCC-115725; genus AP-15. The sequence goes on from DASYBC010000114.1 coordinate 13,439, forward strand.
TGACGCGCCGGCCCGCACCGCCTCTTCGCACGGCTCACAAGTCGAGGTCGCGGACGAAGCGGGCGTTTTTTTGGATGTAGTCGAAGCGCAGCTCGGGGCGCCGGCCCATCAGGGTTTCAACCAGCGATCGGGCTCGCACGCAGGGCGCCGCAGCTGCTGGTGCTGCCGCTGGATCGTCGCCGTCGGCGACGCTGACCCGCAACAGGGTGCGTTGCGCCGGGTCCATCGTCGTCGCCTTCAGATAGCGCGCCGGCATCTCGCCAAGCCCCTTGAAGCGGCTGATCTCGATCTTGCCGCGGCCGGGAAAGCCGCTGCGCAGCAATTCCTCGCGATGGGCGTCGTCGCGGGCGTAGAGCGTGACCTCGCCCTGGGTCAGCCGGTAGAGCGGCGGCAATGCCAGAAAGAGATGCCCGTGGTCGATCAGCTGCGGCATCTCGCGAAAGAAAAAAGTCATCAAGAGGGAGGCGATATGGGCGCCATCGACATCGGCGTCGGTCATGATCACCACCCGCTCATAGCGCAGCGCCTCCTCGCGGTACTGCGCGCCCGAGCCGCAGCCGAGCGCCAGGATGATGTCCGAGAGCTCCTGGTTCGCGCGCATCTTGTCGGCGGACGCGCTCGCCACATTCAGGATCTTGCCGCGCAACGGCAGGATCGCCTGGGTCTCGCGGTCCCGCGCCTGCTTGGCCGAGCCGCCGGCGCTGTCGCCCTCGACCAGAAAAATCTCGGTGCCGGCAGCACTGTTGCGGGTGCAGTCGGCGAGCTTGCCCGGCAGGCGCAGCTTGCGCGTCGCAGTCTTGCGCGCGAGCTCGCGCTGCTGGCGGCGGCGCTGGCGCTCCTCCGCGCGCTCGACGATATGCTCGATCAGCCCGCGGGCGGTCGCCGGGTCGGCGCCGAGCCAATGGTCGAAATGGTCCTTGACCGCGTTCTCGACGAGCCTCGTCGCCTCTGGCGAAGCCAGCCGCTCCTTGGTCTGACCCTGAAACTGCGGCTCGCGGATGAAGAGCGACAGCAACGTCGCGGCACTCGCGGTCACGTCCTCGCCGGTCGCCTGGGCGATGCGGCGGTTGCCGACGAGCTCGCCGTAGGATTTGACGCCGCGCAGGAGGGCGCTGCGCAGCCCAGCATCGTGGGTCCCGCCCTCGGCGGTCGGGATCGTGTTGCAATAGGAGTGGCTGAAGGTGTCCTCGTCGTCGTCGAGCCAGGCGACGGCCCATTCGACATGCCCGCCCTCGGCAAAATCGACGCGGCCGAGAAAGGGGCGCGGCGTCAGCATCGGTCGGATTTCGAGGCTGGCGCTGAGGAAATCGCCGAGGCCACCGGGGAAATGCAGACGCGCCTCGGCCGGGACCCCGTCGCCGCGCGGCAAGGCGGGGTCGCAGCTCCAGCGGATCTCGAGGCCGCGGAACAGATAGGCCTTGGCGCGGGCCATGCGGAAGAGCGCCGAGGGGCGAAAGCCGAGCCCGCCGAAGATCAGCGGGTCGGGATGAAAGCGCACCGTGGTGCCGCGGCGGTTCTGCACCGGCCCCAAATCCTCGAGCGGGGTGAGCGGCAGGCCGCGCCGGTAGCGCTGGCGCCACAGCCGCCGGTCGCGGGCGATCTCGACCTCGAATTCGTCGGAGAGGGCGTTGACGACGGATACGCCGACCCCGTGCAGGCCGCCCGAGATCCGGTAGGCCTCGCCGCCAAACTTGCCGCCGGCGTGCAACGTCGTCAGGATGACCTCGAGAGCGGACTTGTCCGGGAAGCGAGGATGCGGATCGACCGGAATGCCGCGGCCGTTGTCGCGCACGGTGAGCCGATCGCCGGTGGCGAGCTCGATCTCGATGCGGCCGGCATGGCCGGCGACCGCCTCGTCCATCGCGTTGTCCAAGACCTCGGCAGCGAGATGGTGCAGACCGCGCTCGTCGGTCCCGCCGATATACATGCCGGGCCGGCGGCGCACCGGCTCGAGCCCTTCGAGGACCTCGATGTCCTTGGCGGAATAGCTGCCGGCATTT
>DASYBC010000115.1:0-37833 GCA_036500965.1 Allostellaceae bacterium
CATACCCTTCACCAACTCGAACGCCCTCGGTAAGCTTGCGATCGTCACCGCTTGTGGCATTGGGGGTGCTCCTTTGCGGACCTCAGCAATCCGCCGAGTACCCCCTCTCACAGCCCTGACACAAATCTCCGTACATCACCGTCCCCGATGCGGCACGTGCCCGACCCCCGATCGATCGTGTAAGGTGGGCCGTGTGTGCACCGCCTTCGCGTGCGCCCCCCGAAACTCATGGAGCTCCTGGAATGACCGACGCATCCGATTACACGCCGCCCAAAGTGTGGACTTGGAACAAGCCGAGCGGCGGCAGGTTCGCCAACATCAACCGCCCGGTCTCGGGCGCCACGCACGAGAAGGAGCTGCCGGTCGGCCGCCACCCGTTGCAGCTCTATTCTCAGGGCACGCCCAACGGCGTCAAGGTCACGATCATGCTCGAAGAGCTGCTGGCCCTCGGCCATAAGGGCGCCGAATACGACGCCTGGCTGATCCGGATCGGCGAGGGCGATCAGTTCGGCAGCGGCTTTGTCGCGATAAACCCGAACTCCAAGATCCCGGCGCTGGTGGACCGCAGCGGCCCCAAGCCGATCCGGGTCTTCGAAACCGGTGCGATCCTGGTGCACCTGGCCGAGAAGTTCGGCGCGTTCCTGCCGACCGAAGCCGCGGCGCGCGCCGAATGCCTGTCATGGCTATTCTGGCAGATGGGCAGCACGCCCTATGTCGGCGGCGGCTTTGGCCATTTCTACGCCTATGCGCCGGTCAAGATCGAATATGCGATCGACCGGTTCGCGATGGAGACGAAGCGCCTGCTCGACGTCCTCGACCGCCGCCTCGCGGAAACCGAATATGTCGCCGGACCCGACTACACGATCGCCGACATGGCGATCTTCCCGTGGTATGGCGGGCTGGTGAAGTTCGGGCAATATGGTGCCACCGAGTTCCTCGCCGTGCACGAGTACAAGAACGTCCAGCGCTGGACCGATCAGGTCTACGCGCGGCCGGCGGTCAAGCGCGGGCGCATGGTCAACCGCACTGCCGGCGAGCCGGCGAGCCAGCTGCACGAGCGCCACGACGCCAGCGACTTCGACACCAAGACGCAGGACAAGCTTGCCGCCGCGGATTGAGCGAAGCTCCCGCGCGGAACTCCGCCGACCGGGATGAGGACGATGCAGCAGCCGATATCAATCGGCTGCTGCGATGCTCTCCGAGCGGCGCTCGTAGCGGCGGGCCGGGGTGTTGACGGGCTCGGCCAGCGGCAGGGCGGCGAAGGCGGCGGCTTGGCGCGCAGCCGGCGCGTCGGCGTAAAGCGTGGTCCGTTGGCGCGGGATGCGGCCGAGCCCGCGGATCAGCGCCTCCATCGCCTCGGGCGGCATCTCCTGGCCATGCACGGCGCCGGCGGCGCGGGTGATGCTCTCGTTCATCAACGTGCCGCCGAGGTCGTTCGCCCCAGCGTCGAGGCAGAAGGCGGCGCCGCCGCTGCCCATCTTGACCCACGAGGTCTGGATGTTGGTGATCAGCGGGTGCAGCGCCAGCCGCGCCACCGCGTGCATCAAGACGGCCTCGCGCCAGGTGGCGCCGCGGCGGGCGCGGCCCTTCAAATAGATCGGCGTCTCCATCGGCACAAACGGCAACGGCACGAACTCGGTGAAGCCGCCGGTCCGGGCCTGCAGCGCACGAATGCGCAACAGGTGCCGCGCCCAGTGCTCGTAACGGTCGACATGGCCGTACATGACCGTCGTCGTGGCGCGCAGGCCGACTTCATGCGCCGCCTCCATGACTTGGAGCCACTCTGCGGTCTTGATCTTGTCCGGGCAGATTATCGCGCGGATCTCGTCGTCGAGGATTTCGGCCGCGGTGCCGGGCAGCGAGCTGAGCCCGGCCTCCTTCAGCTCGGCCAGGAACTCGGAAAGCGTGCGGCCCAGGGTCTTCGCCCCCTGCCAGATTTCGAGCGGCGAGAACGCATGGATGTGGATGTCGGGAACCGCCTCCTTGATCGCGCGGCAGACTGAAAGATAGGTGGCGCCGGTGTATTCCGGATGGATGCCGCCTTGCAGGCAAACCTCGGTCGCGCCGCGCTCCCAGGCTTCCTCGACCCGACGCCGGATCTCGGGAAGATCGAGGTCGTAGGGCCGGCCGCGCAGGTTTTCGCTGAGCTTGCCCTTGGAAAAAGCACAGAACTGGCAGCGGAAATAGCACACATTGGTGTAGTTGATGTTGCGGGTCACGACATAGCTGACCGTGTCGCCGTTGACCCGCCGGCGCAATTCGTCGGCCGCCCGGCACACTTCGGCAAACGCAGGGCCGCGCGCCTGAAACAGCTGCACGATCTCGCCCTCGGACAGGCCCTCGCCGGCGGCGGCCCGGTCGAGGATGGCCGCGAGCCGCCCCTCACTCTCCCGCTGTGCGGGCCACTCCCTCTCCCCGCTGAAGTGGGGCGAGGGGCCTCCCGCTGTCTTCTCCCTCGCCCCGCTTGCGGGGAGAGGGTCGGGGTGAGGGGCCCACGAGGCCGGCGGCTCGCTGCCGGAACCGGCGATCCAACTGTCGGGGCGGGCGAGCCCTTCGGCATCCATCGCGCGCAGCACCGGCGCGCGCAATGCCGGATCGAGCCAGCGCTCCGGGTCACGCGAATATTCGGGGTAGATCGCCAGGCGCGGCGCCAGCACCTTGCCGGCGGCGGCGGTCGCTCGCGCCAGATGGTCGAGCGCCGGCCACGGCGCCTCCGGATTGACATGGTCGCGGGTGACCGGCGACACCCCGCCCCAATCGTTGATCCCGGCCGCGATCATCTCGGCCAGCGCGCCGGGGTTCAGGTTCGGCGGCGCCTGGAGATTCATCTCCGGGCCGAAGATCAGCCGGGCGGCGGCGATCGTCCACAGATGCTCGTCGAGGCCAGGCTCGGGCGCGGCGGCCATCCGGGTGCCCGGCTTCGCCCGGAAATTCTGGATGATGATTTCCTGGATATGGCCGTAGCGGTCATTGAGGTCGCGCAAGGCCAGCAAGGATTCGATGCGCTCGCGCCGGGTCTCGCCGATGCCGATCAGGATGCCGGAGGTAAACGGCACCGCCGCCTCGCCAGCTGCGCGGATCGTGTCGAGGCGCAAGACCGGGTCCTTGTCGGGCGAGCCGAAATGCGGGCCGCCGCGCCAGCCCAAGCGCTCGGAAGCGCTCTCCAGCATGATTCCCTGCGATGCCGAGACCCGGCGCAGCACATCGAGATCGGCTCGGGTCATGATGCCCGGATTGAGATGCGGCAAAAGCCCGGTCTCGCGCAGCACCAGCCCGGCCATTTCGGCGAGGTATGACAGCGTCGTGTCATGGCCGAGCCGAGCCAATGCCTCCCGCGCCGCGGCATAGCGCAACTCCGGCTTGTCGCCGAGCGTGAACAGCGCTTCGTGGCAGCCGGAAGCGGCGCCGGCGCGCGCGATCGCCAGCACCTCCTCGGCGGCGAGATAGACCGGCTCGCCGGGGCGCGGCGGATGCGCGAAGGTGCAGTAATGGCACACGTCGCGGCACAGCTGGGTCAGCGGGATGAACACCTTGGGCGAGTAGGTGACCAAATCGCCGTGCCCGGCGTCGCGCAACGCCGCGGCGGCCGCCATCAATGGGCCCGGGTCGGCGGCCTTGGCATCGGCGAGCGCCAGGGCCGCCTCGGCCGGCAAGCGCCGACCGGCCCGGGCCTCGTGCAAACCCTCGTCCATCGCCATCCTAAACGGTCTCCTATCGGTGCGCCGAGGCGAGCAACGCCGGCAGCATAACATTTTCGGCGAGGAACGCGCGGGTGCGGGTCGGCGCCGGTTGGCGGGCAAAGGCGGCGAGATCCTCGGGGTTGTCAATGTCGAGCGCGATCCCCGGCAGGTGCAGCACGGTCGGCCGAATGCCCTGCTCCTCGGCCGCGCGCAGATGCGGGAAAAAGCTGTCGGCGCCAAACCGCAATGGCACCGCATCGGGCGGCGACATCAGGATCGCGTTCGACCCGCCCTCATCATGCGACGGCGCGATCGTGAAGGACGGCGCCGGGCGATGCGCCGCAATGACTTGGGCGATCTCGTCGGCGGTGACCAGCGGGATGTCGCCGGGCAGGGTCAGCATGCCGGCGCGCCCTTCGGCCGCCAGCAGCCGCGCCGCCGCGGTGACGGCGCCGGTGTGCCCGTCGCGGGCGCCGTCCTCGACGACACGCGCCCGGTGTCGCCGGGCCACGAGGCTGGCCGCTGGATCGACCGTCACGACCAACGCGCCGGCGAGGCCAGAGGCGGCGAGTGCTGCCAGCACGTCTTCGAGCATCGCCAGCGCCAGTCCCCGGCGCAGCTCGGGCGGCAGCAGCGGGGCCAGCCGTTCCTTCGCCCGATCGCGCTCCTTGACCGGCACCACCGCCCACAGATCCATGGCTAAAAGCCTCGGCCCACGCGCAGCACCGCGCGCGCCAGCGCCTCGCGGTCGGCCAGCGTCTCCATCAGGGTGCGGGTTGAGGTTAATGGCAGATCGACGCCAGTCATCGCGCCAACATCGCGAGAGTCGACCACATAATGATCGAGGATGTCGCCGTAATGGCGCGCCACGGCGGCAGCATCGACCGGCAGGCCGAGCTCGGCCATCATCTTGGCGGTCGGCCCCTTGACCGCTTTGCCGCCGATGATCGGCGACACCGCGACGACCGGCGCCTCGGTGGCGCGCAGCGCCGCGCGCACGCCCGGCAGGCCGAGGATCGGGTCGATGCTGATCAGCGGGTTCGACGGGCAGATCACCACCAGGCGCAGCGCCGGATCGGCGAGCGCGGCCAGGAATTCCGGCTGCGGGTGCGCCGTCGCCGCGCCGGCAAAAGCGATCTCGCGGACCGCGGGCGCGCATTGCCGGCGCACGAAATAGTCCTGGAAGTCGAGCCAGCCCTCGTTGGTCAACAGCCGGGTGCGCACCGGGTCGTCGCTCATCGGCAACAGCCGCGCCGCGATCCCGAGCCGGCGGCGAAAATCGTCGGTGATCGCGGACAGGCTTTCTCCGGCGGCGAGGCGCCGGGTGCGCTCGATGTGGGTCGCGAGATCGCCGTCGCCGAGCTTGAACCAAGTCTCGCCCCCGAGCGCTTCGAGCGCCGCCATAAAGGTCCAGGTCTCGTCGCGCCGACCCCAGCCGGTCTCTCGATTGTCGATGCCGGCGAGAGTGTAGAGCACAGTGTCGAGATCGGGCGAAATCGCGAGCCCCAGATGCGCGAAATCGTCGCCGGTGTTGGCGACGACGGTCAGCGCGCCCGGCGGCAGGACCCGGTCGAGGCCGAGCGCCAGCTTGGCGCCGCCGATGCCGCCCGACAGCGCCAGCACCAGCCCCTTGCCCCCGCTCATCGGAAGAGGTCGTTCTCCGGCGAGCGCACCATCGCCGCGACCGGCAGCTCCGGGGCCGACCAGGACAGGCCGCGCACCAGCACTATCGGCACCGCCTCGTCCGCCTGGCCGGTGACGAGCGAAGCGGCGGCGGCGATCTCGTCGGCAAAGCCGGTCTCGGTCACTTTAAGCTCGCGGCCGAACAAATCGGGGCGTCCGCGCATGTCGATAAAGGCCGGCAGGCCTGCCGCGCCAAGCGCCACGCCGACGATCCCCTTGCGCCACGGCCGGCCAAAGCTGTCGCTGATCACGACGCCGAGCCGCACGCCAAAGACTTCTGCCAGATGGCGGCGGATTGCCGCGGCCGAGGCGTCAGGATCGAGCGGCAGCAGCAGCACACGCTCGCCTCCTTCCGGATGATCGATGTTCGAGCGGTCGATGCCGGCGTTCGCCATCACAAAGCCGAGCCGGTGCTCGACGATCAAGAGGCCCGGCCGATGCCGCACCACGCGCTTCGTCTCGGACAGCACGATTTCGACAAAGCACGGATCCTTGTCGACCTCGGCGGCGAGCGCCACCGCCCGCGGCGAGGGCTCGACACTCGCCAGATCGACATAGCGCCCCTCGGCCTTGGAGACCACCTTCTGCACGACGACCAGCACGTCGTCATCCTGCGGGACCAGCCGGTTCGCCGCCAGCGCGTCAGCCGCGATCGCGCCGAGATCGTCGCCCGGCTCGACGAGCTTGATGCCGGTCAGCGCCTTGATGCTGATCTCGGCAAACATCAGCCGAGCTTCGCCCGCAACAACGGCACGACCTTTTCGGCATAAAGCTTCAAAAACCGCGCCTGGTCGGGGCCGGGGGCATGGAAGACGAGATGGCGGAAGCCGAGCTCGACATAGGGGCGGATCTTCTCGACCTGCTCTTGCGGGTCGGCGGAGACGATCCAGCGGCTGGCGGCGCGGTCGAGCGGCAGGGCGGCGGCGAGCCGCTCCATCTCGACCGGATCCTCGACCCCGACCTTCTCCTCTGGTGTCAGCGCCAGCGCCGCCCAATGCCGGGTGTCTTCCTTGGCGCGCGCCGCGTCGGTGTCGAATGACACCTTGACCTCGATCATCTTTTCGAGGCTCGCATGCTCGCGCCGGGCCCGGGCGAGGCCCTCGCCGACCTTGCCGGTCAATTCGGTATAGAGCTGCGGGTTCTTGCCGCTGGTGCAGATGAACCCCTCGGCGACCTGGCCCGCCATCGCCGCCGCGAGCGGGCCGGACGCGGCGACCCAGACCGGCACCTTCTCCTTGGGCTTGTCGTAGATCGTGGCGTTTTCGGTGCGATAGAACTGGCCCTCGAAGGTGACCCGGTCCTCGGTCCACAATTTGTTGATCAAGGCGATCGCCTCGCGCAGCCGGTCGCGCCGCTCCTTGGCGCCCGGCCATTTGACGCCGATCGCCGGCACCTCGTTCAGCGACTCCCCGGTGCCGACGCCGAGCACGACGCGGCCCGGGAACATGGTGCCGAGCGTGCCGAAGACCTGGGCCACGACCGACGGATGATAGCGGAAGGTCGGGGTCAAGACGCTGGTGCCGATCACCACCCGCGAGGTCCTGGCGCCGAGCGCGCCGAGCCAGGCGAGCGCCGACGGCGCGTGCCCGTCGGTGTGCTTCCACGGCTGGAAATGGTCGCTGACAAAAACCGAGTCAAAGCCGACCTCCTCGGCCAGGCACGAGAAGTCGAGCAATTCGCGCGGCCCGAACTGTTCGGCCGACGCCTTGTATCCGAGCTTCAGCAATTGCAGCTCCTGTATCTAGAATTTGCGATCGACCCGCGAGGGACTGTCATTGCGAGGAGGCCGTAGGCCGACGCGGCAATCTCGATGCGGCTCGCGCGCCATGCCCCGAGATTGCTCCGCTGCGCTCGCAATGACAGCTCCCCGCCATATCTTCGCGGCATAATAATCATACCTTTGCCAGCACATCCTCGCGGAAGCGGCGCATGTTGGCGATCATCTCGTCAGCCGTGGCGCCCTCGAAATTGAAATCGACATGGCCGACGCCAAAGTCGCGGAACGCCCGCAGATCGGCCACGACGTCGGCGGCCGCGCCGGAGAACAGCCGCCGCTCGCCGTCGTCGGCGCGGGCCGGCAGCGATTTTCCCCAGCTCGTCACCCGATAGGCGAGCGCCACCTGCGCCGGGTCGCGCCCGGCCTCGCGGGTCAGCCGGCGCAGCCGTTCGACCGCGGCGGCGAAGCGCTTCATCGAATCGAGCCGGTGCTGCGGGTTGGTGCCGATCGGATACCAGCCGTCGCCGAGCCGCGCGGTGCGGCGCAGCGCCGGGCCGCTCTCGCCGCCGACCCAGATCGGCGGGTGCGGCTTTTGCACCGGCTTGGGCTCGAACAGCACGTCGGCGAACTTGACGTATTTGCCCTCGAAGCGCGGCGCCTCCTTGGTCCACAGCTCGCGGCAGGCCATCAGGTACTCGTCGGTGACGGCGCCCCGCTCGGCAAAGGGCGGGGTGCCCAAAGCGGCAAACTCCTCTTTCATCCAGCCGGCGCCGATGCCAAAGGTCAGCCGGCCGTTCGACAAAACGTCGATGGTCGCCAGCATCTTGGCCTGCAGCACCGCCGGCCGGTGCGGGACCACGGTGACCGAGGTCACCAGCCGCAGCCGCGAGGTCTTGCCGGCGATAAAGGCGACCGCGGTCAATTGCTCGTGCCGGTCGCCGCGCGAGCGGCCGGGGAATTCGCCGGTGTCGCTATAGGGATAGCGCGCCTCGATGTCGTGCGGGATCACGACGTGGTCGCTGATCGTCGCGTAATCGTAGCCGGCGGCCTCGCCCGCGGTGGCGATGCGGGCGAGGTTCTCGGGCCGCGCAAGGGAACCGCTGACCGGCGCGCCGAATCCATACTGCATCTCTGCCTCCGGCAAGATTTTGGTGCTGGCCGCGAGGGTAGCAGGCCGGGCGCGGTTTGGCTCGGATCGAATCGCAGCCTCGCCCTTGGACCCGGAACCTGCGGTGGCTCGCCGGATCGATGCCGCATACCTGGCGCCCACGGCTCGAAGCCCGCCGGGAGAAAAGCTTCGCCAGCCAGCCTGTCGGCCCGGCGCATCGACTGGTTTGGGCAGCGATGCTGCCAGGTTTGTCGGGATGTGGCAAAATAACGTCAAATAAGCAGACCTCGGCCGCCGGTCCCGCAAGGCGGTTACCTTGTTGCTCAAGCGATTGGTCGGGTCACAATGATGTATTCACCGAAAGTTACACCCGTTTACAAAAATTTACGTTGGTGCTAGCGTCTGCGCGCGCATTCTGCCGGCTGCAAACCTGAATCGTTGGGGGGAAGTTTGGAACTTCAGCATTCGTTGGGGTCGCTGGACGACAATGTTATCGATGATCCGCGCAGCGCGGAGCCGCGCAGCGCGCCGGTCGAATTCGCCGAGCCGGCTCGGCGGCATCTGGCGATTGTCGATCAGAGCCGGCTGCGGCGGGATTGCTTCAAGCTGGCGCTGGGCCAGCAACCGAGACGCTGGCGCATCACCGATGTGCCGATGGCGGCCGATCTGGTGCGGCTGGTGCGGCACGGCGACGGGTTTACGGTGATCCTGCTCGGCGGCTCGACCTGCGGGCAGATCGACCTGATCGACTTGGCGCTGCTGTCAGGTGCGGCGCCACAGACCCCGATTTTGGTGGCCGCCGACTGCGACGACCCGGAGCGCGCCCGCACCATCCTGCGCTCGGGCGCCCGCGGCTTCCTGCCGATGAGCCTCAGCCTCAAGGTTCTGGTCGCCGCGCTTGAGCGCATCCGCGCCGGCGGGAGCTATGTGCCGCTGTCCCTGTCCGAGGCGGGGCCTGGCGCCGCCGCTCCAGCACCGCCGCAGCCGGCCTGGCGAGAGCTGACCCGGCGCCAGCGCGATGTCCTGGCGCTGATCGCCGAGGGCCGGTCAAACAAGCTGATCGCCGACGCCTTGTCGATGTCGGAAAGCACGGTCAAGGCTCACGTCAAGCAGATCATCAGGCGCTTGCACGTGGCCAACCGCACCCAGGCGGCGCTGCTCGCCACCGGCGCCCGCCGGCAGGCCGACGCACCATTCGCCCGCCCGCTGGAACGGGTCTTGTAAACCCGCCGGCCCGGCGAAATAATCCTCGGCAACCGCGCGGCGCCTCGAGCGGCGCCGTCAGCCGAGGAGGGAAAGCCGCCATGTCGAGCCGGAACCTGATACCGATCTCGGCCCATCCGCAGGCCGGCAGGATCAGCGAGGCAGACTACCTCCGGCTTTATCAGCAATCGATCGCCGATCCCGAGCGGTTCTGGGGCGAGCACGGCAAGCGGCTCGATTGGGTCAAGCCGTTCACCAAGGTAAAAAACGCCTCGTTCGACGGCGAGGTGCGCCTCGCCTGGTACGAGGACGGCACGCTCAACGCCTGCTGGAATTGCGTCGATCGGCACCTCGCCCGGCGCGGCGAGCAGGTCGCGATCCTGTGGGAAGGCGACGACCCCGGCGAAGACCGCCGGATCACCTATCGCCAATTGCACGAAGCGGTTTGCCGTTTCGCCAACGTGCTGAAAGGGCGCGGCGTCAAAAAGGGCGACCGGGTCACGATCTATCTGCCGATGATCCCGGAGATCGCGGTGGCTGTCTTGGCCTGCGCGCGCATCGGGGCGATCCATTCGGTGGTGTTTGGCGGGTTTTCCCCGGATAGCCTCGCCGGCCGCATCCGCGATTGCCGATCGACCGTTCTGGTCACCGCCGACGAGGGATTGCGCGGCGGCCGCACCGTGCCGCTCAAGCGCAACGCCGACGCCGCCCTCGAAAGCTGCCCCGAGGTCAAGGACGCGATCGTCGTGCGCCGCACCGGCGGGCCGGTCGATTGGGTCGCCGGCCGCGACATCTGGTATCACGAAGCCTGCGCCGCGGCCTCGCCCGATTGCCCGCCCGAGGAGATGTCGGCCGAAGACCCGCTGTTCATCCTCTACACCTCGGGCTCGACCGGGCAGCCCAAAGGGGTGCTGCACACCACCGGCGGCTATCTCGTCTATGTGTCGCTGACCCACGAATACGTCTTCGATTACCGCGAGGGCGAAGTTTATTGGTGCACCGCCGATGTCGGCTGGGTCACTGGACACAGCTACATCCTCTACGGGCCGCTCGCCAACGGCGCCACCACCTTGATGTTCGAGGGAGTGCCCAACTACCCCGACGCCTCGCGCTTCTGGCAGGTCGTGGACAAGCACCAGGTGGCGATCTTTTATACCGCGCCGACCGCGATCCGCGCCCTGATGCGCGAGGGCGAGGAGCCGGTTCGCCGCACCAGCCGACGCTCATTGCGCATCCTCGGCACGGTCGGCGAGCCGATCAACCCCGAGGCGTGGCTGTGGTACTACAACGAGGTCGGCGAGCGGCGCTGTCCGGTTGTCGACACCTGGTGGCAGACCGAGACCGGCGGCATCCTGATCAGCCCGATCGCGGGGGCGACGCCGTTGAAGCCGGGCTCGGCGACCCGTCCGTTCTTTGGCGTCGAGCCGGTGCTGGTCGATGGCGACGGCAGGCGGATCGACGGTCCGGGCGAGGGGAACCTGTGCCTGGCGCGGCCGTGGCCCGGCATCATGCGCACCGTCTTTGGCGATCACCGCCGCTTTGTCGATACCTATTTCTCGGCGTTCCCGGGGCTCTATTTCACCGGCGATGGCGCCCGGCGCGACGAGGACGGGTATTATTGGATTACCGGCCGGGTCGATGATGTGATCAACGTCGCCGGCCACCGGCTCGGCACCGCCGAGGTCGAGAGCGCGCTGGTCGCCCACCCCAAGGTCGCCGAGGCGGCTGTCGTCGGCTACCCGCACGACATCAAAGGCCAGGGCATCTACGCCTATGTGACCTTGAAGATCAGCGAGGAGCCGAACGAGGAGTTGCGGACGGAGCTGGTCGCCTGGGTTCGCCGCGAGATCAGCCCGATCGCCGCCCCCGACCTTCTGCAATGGGCACCCGGCCTGCCCAAGACCCGCTCGGGCAAGATCATGCGCCGCATTCTGCGCAAGATCGCCGCCGACGAGCACCACGCCCTCGGCGACATCTCGACCCTGGCCGACCCAACCGTCGTCGATGACCTCGTCGGCAACCGCCTCAACCGCGCCGGGTAGTGATTACCCCTCTCCCGCTCGAGCGGGAGAGGGAGGCGCCCGGCCCGCAGGGCCGGGAGGGTGAGGGTTCATTCGCCGCGTAACGCTTTGACGATAGTGTAAGCGACGCCGTCGAGGTTGCTTAGCACGTCGTTGTTCCAGAACCGCAGCACGCGCCAGCCGTGGCGTTCCAGCCAACCGGTCCGCGCGGTGTCGGTTGTAGAGCAGGCAGTTGGCCGCCATCCAGCTCGATGAGCAGCCGACGCTCGATGCAGGCGAAATCGGCGATATACCCGCCGACCGGATGCTGACGTCGAAACTTGTATCCCGCCAATCGCCGATCTCGCAAGACACTCCACAGGCGACGCTCAGCATCTGTCGAGAATACTCGGAGCTGGCGCGCTATGGAGTTCGGCATCTTCTCAATCTGCCGTGCAATCGCGGCCAGTCCAGGCACACCCTCACCCGCCTCGCTACGCTCCGCACCCTCTCCCGCGAGCGGGAGAGGATATCCGCCGGCGCCTACTTGACGCGTCGCAACGAGGTCACGCGATGGCGGTAATAGTTATACATCTCTTGACCGTATATCTTCCGGAGAACTCGCCGTAAATTCGCCGAAGCGTTGGGCGGTATGCGTTGGTGTAGATCGACGTACGTCACCGCTTTCATCACAGCGTTGTAGCCGATCCGGCATCCGATCGCCCGATCCCGATTATACATCTTCCGTTTGCATCGGCCCCAGTTCGATATCTCCGGACACCGTGCTGGGGAGCTGATCAGCCACCGGCATCCGTGTCGTACCCGATTGGCACGACGATGCGGCGGCCCCGCGTTTCATCGCGGATGTCAGCACTGCTGGCGCAGGCGGCTATTTGGTGGGCACTAGGCCTAACCCCGTTATCGATACGTGATCTGCTACTTTGCCGATTACAACCCCCTATCCCAGCGCCTCTCGCAATTGCCGGGCGGCGACGATGAGGAGGGCGAGGTCGGGGGCGGTGCTGGCGCGCAGCTCGCGAGCCATCGCTTCGGCCGGGGCGAGCGCGGCGGCCTTGTCGGCTGCCCAGGCGGCGAGCGGGTCGGGCTCGCCCATATGCTCGCTCGCCAGAATGCGGCGGGCAATCTCGGCTTGCAGCGCAAGCAGATCCTCGATTGTCGCCTCGACCGCCAGCTTCTGCCACTGGGTCTCGGCCGGCAGCCGGCGGGCGGCGGCGCGCATCTCGTCGAGCGCAAAGCGCACTCCGACGCCGTAATAGACGCGCGCCGCGCGGTCGAGCGGCTGCGCCGCAGCTTCGGCCAGCTCGGCGATGTCGAGCGCCGGCGCCAGAAACATCATCGCCCCGATCCGCGCCGCCAATGCCTCCGGAACCCCGGCCTCGGTCAGGCGCAGGCTGCGCTCCGCCGCCAGGCTGTTGTCGCGCGGCGGCAGCAGCTCGGCGAGCGACCCGGCGAGGCGGCGCACCCCCGCTCCGAGCCGCGCGCTCTCGGCGGCAAAATCGAGACGCCGATGGCGCAGCAGCCAGGCTGCGGACTGCTCGACGACGAGGCCGATCTCCAGCAGCATCTCGGTCTGGACCCGAGCCGGCGCTTTGTTGTCGAGCGCTTCGATCTCGGCCCACCACTGGCGCAGCGCGAAGATCTCGCGGACGATCAGATAGGCGCGGGCGATTTCCGGCGCCGGCCGCCCGGTGCGCGCCTGCATGTCGCTGATAAAGGTGATCCCGGCGCGGTTGACCAGGTCGTTGGTGACGGTCGTGGCGGCAATTTCTCGGCGCAGCGGATGCGTCGGGATCAGCGTCCCAAGACGCTCGCGCAGCGCCGCCGGGAAATACGCGCGCAGCTCCTCGGCCAGCTCGGGCGCGTCGGGCAGGTCGGAGGCGAGCAGCTCGGCGTCGAGCGACATCTTGGCGTAGGCCAGCAGCACCGCGAGCTCGGGCCGAACCAGGCCCCGGCGTTCCGCCGCGCGCGCCGCGAGAGCTTCGTCATCCGGCAGAAATTCGAGCGCGCGATCGAGGCGGCCCGAGCGCTCGAGATCGCGGATCAGCCGCGCCTGCCGATCGAGCGCCGCCGGGCCGCGGGCTTCCGCCACCGACAGCGCCTCGCCTTGCAAGTAGTTGTCGCGCAACACCAGGCTCGCGACATCCCCGGTCATCTGGTGCAGCAATGGCTCGCGCTCCTCGCCAGCGAGCGCGCCAATGGCGATTGCGTGGTCGATCAGGATCTTCAGGTTGACCTCGTGATCGGAGGTGTCGACACCGGCCGAATTGTCGATCGCATCGGTGTCGATGCGCCCGCCTGCGAGGGCATAGGCAACCCGCCCGCGCTGGGTCACGCCGAGATTGGCGCCCTCGCCGACGACCTTGGCGCGGATTTCGTCGGCGTTGATGCGCAGCGCGTCATTGGCGCGGTCGCCGACCTCGGCATGGCTCTCGTGCGGCGCCTTGACATAGGTGCCGATCCCGCCGAACCACAACAGATCGACCGGCGCCATCAGGATCTTGCGGATCAGCTCGGCTGGGGTCAGGTGGTCGGCCTCGATAGCGAAGAGGCGCTTCATCTGCGGGCTGACCGCGATCGACTTGGCGCCGCGCTCGAAAACCCCGCCGCCCTCGGCGATCAAGGCGGGGTCGTAATCGGCCCAGCTCGACCGCGGCAGCCGGAACAGGCGCTCGCGCTCGGCATAGCTGCGCTCGGGGTCGGGGTCGGGATCGACAAAGACGTGCCGGTGATCGAAAGCGGCGATGAGCCGCAAGCGGCGCGACATCAGCATGCCGTTGCCGAACACGTCGCCCGACATGTCGCCGACCCCGACCGCGGTCAGCTCGCCCGTTTCGAGATTTCGCCCGAGCTCGCGGAAATGGCGCTTGACCAGCTCCCAGGCGCCGCGCGCGGTGATGCCCATCGCCTTGTGGTCGTAGCCGGCCGAGCCGCCCGAGGCAAAGGCGTCGCCGAGCCAGAACCCGTATTCCTCGGCGATCGCATTGGCGTAATCGGAGAAAGTCGCGGTGCCCTTGTCGGCCGCGACCACGAGGTAGGGGTCGTCGCCATCGTGGCGCACGACATCGGGCGGCGGTGCGATGCGATGGCCATCGCCGCGTTCGGGAGCGATGTTGTCGGTCAGGTCGAGCAAGCCGCGGATCAGAATCTTGTAGCATTCGACCGCCTCGGTCCCGAACTGGTCGCGCATCGCCGGCGGCCGCTTGACGACGAACCCGCCTTTCGACCCGACCGGCACGAGGACCGCGTTCTTGACCGTCTGCGCCTTCATCAGCCCGAGAATTTCGGTGCGGAAATCCTCCTTGCGGTCGGACCAGCGGATGCCGCCGCGGGCGACCTTGCCGGCGCGCATGTGCACGCCCTCCACGCGCGGGCTGTAGACGTAGATCTCAAACAACGGCCGGGGAAGCGGAAGCAGGTCGAGCTCGGCGCTGGCGAGCTTGACCGCGAGATAGGGCTTGGGCCTGCCCGACGGTAATTTCTGAAAATAATTGGTGCGCACGCTATGGAGGACGAGAGCGAGGTAGCTGCGCAGGATTCGGTCTTCGTCGAGGCTGGCGACCCGGTCGAGCGCGTGCTCGATCGCCTGAACCTCGCCAATCGCCGCGAACGAGGCATCGGCGGCGGCGCTTGCCGGATCAAAGCGGGCCTCGAACAGCCGCACCAGCCGGGCGGCGATGTCGGCATGGGCGCCAAGCGTGTCTTCCATGTAGGCCTGGCTGAACGCGGCCCCAGCCTGGCGCAAGATCTTCGCGTAGAGGCGCAGCACGCTGACCTGGCGCGCCCATAGGCCGGCGGCGAGGACCAGCCGGTTGAACCTGTCGTTCTCGGCGCGCCCGGTCCATACCGCGACGAGAGCCTCTTCGAAGCGCTCCCGCAGCTCAGCCGGAACCGGGGCCCGGGCAGCCTCCCCGGCGAGCTGGAACTCGTGCACCCAGACCGCGCCGCCGGCGGCGGCCTCGATGTGAAACGGTTCTTCGGCGACGACGCGCAGCCCGAGATTTTCGAGCATCGGCAGCACGTCGGAGAGGGCGACCGGCTCGCCCGTCCGATAGAGCCGCAACCCCAGCTGCCCCTCGCCCGCGACCTGGTGCAGCGAGACCTCCAGCGGCGAGCCCTCCAGTGCGGCCTCAATCCGCGGCAGATCGGCCAACGCCTGGGCCGGCCGGGTCAGGGCTTGATAGGCGGCCGGAAACGACTTCAGCCGGCCCAGCCGGACCCGCGCCTCGGCCTCGCCGAATTCGGTCTCGGCCGCCTCCAGAAGCTGGTCCGACCAGCCTCTCCCGGCCTCGACCAATTGCTGCTCGAGCGCCGCAACATCGACGCTCGGCACCGCGCCGCGGATCGTGTGAATGATGAACTGGACCCGCGCCAGGACCGACTCGTCCAGATGCGTGTAAAAGGCCGAGAGCCGGCCGGCGAACGCCTGCTCGAGGATCGCCACAAAACGCCGGCGCAGATCGCTGTCGTAGCGCTCGCGCGGCACATAGACGAGGCAGGAGACAAAGCGCTCGAGCGGGTCGCGGCGCACGAACAGAGCGATGCGCTGGCGCTCTTGCAGATTGAGGATGCCGATGACCGTCTCGAACAGCTCGTCGGCGCTGCCCTGAAACAGCTCGTCGCGCGGCAGCCCATCGATGATGTGCTGCACGGCCTTGCCGTCGTGGCTGCTCGGCGACAGCCCGGCCCGCTGTGCGATCTGGCGCACCTTGAGCCGCAGCAGCGGGATCGCGCGCGGGCTGCGGCTATAGGCGAGCGAGGTGAACAGCCCGAGAAACAGGCGGATGCCGACGACCTCGCCATTGGCGTCGAACCGGCGCAGCCCAATCGCATCCATATGCGCGGTGCGGTGAACCGTGGCGCGCAGGTTCGATTTGGTGACGACCAGAAGCTCGCGGCGACGGATGAAATCCCGCACATCGGGCGGCAGCGAGGAGAGATCGCGCAGCCCGCCGAAAATCGGATAATCGCGGTCGCGCAAGATCCCGAGCGCCGGCCGCGCCGGCTCGGCGGCGCCATCGAAATCGTATTCGCGGTAGCCGAGAAAGGTGAAATTGTCGTCGTCGAGCCAGCGCAGGAAATCGCTGGTTTCCGCGAGCTCGGCGGCCGGCACCGGCGGCGCGGGCGGTCCCGGCAGCTCGTCGAGCAGCGCGCGCAGCGTCTGGCGCATCGGCTGCCAATCGCCGACCGCGACGCGCACGTCGGCGAGAACCCTGGCGATCGTCTGGGTCAGCAGGGCGAGGTTCGCCGGATCGGGGTCGCGGGTGATCTCGATCTGCATCCAAGATTCGCGCCGCTCGGGATCGCGCTGCTCGCGGTCGCGTGGCCCTCCGGCCTCAGCGGTCTCAGCTTCGTCCGCTTGGGGGATTTCACGGCCATCCGCGCCGCCGGCCGCGCGGATCTCGCGCAATCGGCCGGCCGGGTCGCGATCGACGGCCAGGATCGGATGGATCACCAAATGCACGACGCGCTCGCGCGCATTGATCGCCGCGGTCGCCGAATCGACGAGAAACGGCATGTCGTCATTGACCATCTCGACGATCGTGTGCGGCGACGACCAGCCATCGGCCACCGGCTCCGGGTTGTAGACCCGGATCTTGGCCTGGCCCGGCCGCCGGCGCAGAGCCAGCCGCCACAGCGACAGCGCGGCCCCGCCGAGGTCGCGCGGGCTGCGCCGGGCCACGTCGGTAGGCGGCACATGCCGATAAATCTCGCCAATCGCCCGCTCTGCGAGGTCGCGCTCGGCCGGGTCGAGCGCCTCCTCAGCCAGCGCCACCGCCTTCTTGAGCAGCTTCAGCCGTGTTGCTTCAGCCGGCGGTTTGACCGCGGCAACGACCGAAGCCTTGCCGGCTTTGCCGGCTTTGGTGGGCTCGCCGGCCTCGTTGGGCCCGCCCTTCGGCGGCAGTTCGATCGTATCGGTCATCGACATTCAAACACTGGGCGCTCGGCGACGTTCGGGCAAGGCTATCGCACCCAGGGGGGTTTTGGCAGGTTGAAGGACTGTGGAAAGTGCCGCCGCGCTGGGCGAAGATGCGGCCGGCTCGCCGATCGACCCGGGATATGCGCTTCTTCGCCCATCTTCGCCGCGGCATCCTCTATCTGCTGCCGCTCACCCTGCTGTTGGCAGCAATTGGCGCGCGGATCGCGGCACCCGATCTGCTCGACCGGCTGTCCTCGATCGCGTTCGATTTCTATCAGCGCGCCCGCCCGCGGGTGCCGGGGCATTCGCCGATCCGCATCGTCGATATCGACGACCGGAGCCTCGCGGCGATCGGCCAATGGCCGTGGCCGCGCACGACGGTGGCGCAGCTGGTCGACCGCCTGGCCGCTGCCGGTGCCGCAGTCGTCGCCTTTGACATCGATTTTGCCGAGCCCGACCGGACCTCGCCAAAGCTCTTGCTGCCGCTGCTTGCTCGGAACGGGGTCAGCGCCGCGGATGCGCAGCAGCTGCTCCGAACCTTGCCTGATCCCGACCTGGTTTTGGCGGCGGCGATGCGCAAGGTGCCGGTGGTGACCGGGTTCATCCTGAGCGACCGCGGCGGCCGGCGGGCGCCGGCGGCCAAAGCCGGCTTTGCCTTTGCCGGCGACAGCCCGCTCGGCCATGTCGACAATTTCACCGGGGCGATCCCCAATTTGCCGGTATTGGAAGCCGCGGCGGTAGGCGACGGATTTCTCAACCAGTATCTCGATCCCGATCATGTCGTGCGCCGGGTGCCGCTGGTCCTGACCTTGAACGGCAAGCCCTACCCCTCGCTCGACGCCGAGGCGCTACGGCTCGCTTTTGGCGCCACGACCTTTGTCGGACGGGCCGCCGGCGCCAATGGCGAAAAGAATTTCGGCCAGGACACCGGCTTGACCGCGCTGCGCATCGGCCCGCTGACGGTGCCGACCGACGCGGCCGGTCGGGTCTGGCTGTACTATGCCCGGCGCCAGCCCGACCGCACCGTTTCGGCCGCCGATGTGCTGGCCGGAACGTTCGATCCGGCGATGTTTTCCGGCCATATCGTGCTGATCGGCACATCGGCCGCCGGGGTCATCAACGACCAGCAGGCAACGCCGCTGTCGCGCGCCGTGCCAGGGGTCGAGATCCACGCCCAGCTGCTCGACGAAATCCTCGAAGGCAGCTATCTGACGCGGCCCGATTGGGCGGTCGGCGCCGAAATCCTGTTCTCGCTCCTGGTCGGCGCCGGGCTGATCCTGGCGGTGCCGCGGATCGGCGCGCTGGCGAGTGCCGCACTCGGCGGCGCCACGGTCGCGGCGGCGTTCGGCGGTTCATGGCTCGCCTTCGCGCATTGGCATCTGCTGCTCGACCCGGTCTATCCCTCGGCGGTCATCACCTTCGTCTATCTGGTGGCGAGCCTCCTGGGCTATCTGCGCACCGAGGCGCGGCAACGCGAAATCCGCGGCGCATTTTCGCGATACATGTCGCCGCATTATGTCGAGGAGCTGGCGGCGCACCCCGAAAAGCTGGTGCTCGGCGGCGAGACCCGGATCATGACGATCCTGTTCTGCGACATCCGCGGCTTCACCAGCATGGCCGAGGGCATGGATGCGCGGACCTTGACGCGCTTCATGAACAGCTTCTTGTCGCCGATGACCGAGATCATCACCAACCACAAGGGGACGATCGACAAATATATCGGCGACTGCATCATGGCGTTCTGGAACGCCCCGCTCGACGATCCCGACCATGCCGGGAACGCGGTGCGCGCGGCCCAGGCGATGCGCCGCAAGCTCGTCGAGCTGAACCGGGTCTGGCAGGACGAGGCCGCCGCCGCCGGCAAGCCGTGGCGCCCCGTGCAGATCGGCATCGGCATCAACACCGGCGAATGCGTCGTCGGCAATTTCGGTTCAGAGCAGCATTTCGACTATTCGCTGTTGGGCGACCCGGTCAATCTGGCCTCGCGCCTCGAGGGCCTCGGCAAGGTCTACGGCATCGATCTGGTGATCGGCGAGGAAACCGCGGCGCGCCTCGGCGACCCCGAGCTGGCCCCGGCGCTGATCGAAATCGATCTGGTCGCGGTCAAAGGCAAGCGCCACGCCGGCCATGTCTATACGCTGCCGCCCGAAGCGGTCGCGGATGAGCTCGGCGATCCGCACAAGGCATTGCTGCGCGCCTACCGGGGCCAGGATTGGGCGATCGCGCTGCGGCTGCTCGATGACGGCCGGCTCATCGCGGCGCGCCACCTCGCCCCACTCTACGAGCTCTACCGGCGGCGAATCGCCCATTTCCAAAGCGAGGCTCCGCCCGGCGATTGGGACGGCGTGTTTACCGCCGAGGAGAAGTGAACCGCTCG
The DNA here is from genome assembly GCA_036500965.1 of Allostellaceae bacterium. Taxonomy (GTDB): domain Bacteria; phylum Pseudomonadota; class Alphaproteobacteria; order ATCC43930; family CGMCC-115725; genus AP-15. Next base: position 19,707 of record DASYBC010000115.1, read on the forward strand.
CCAGGAATGGTTAAACCCCTGAGCCGCCTGCCCATCTGCCAAAAATTTACCCTCTTTGTGTCAATTCGTAACGGAAAGTGACTTTATTTTAACCGCATTCTCGACGATAATCTCCGGCACGGGAGCACAGGGCATCGGGGATCTAGCCCGCCACGGCGACGTAGTCGCCCAAGGAGCGCAGCCAATGGGCGTGATGGAGTTTCAGGTGTGCCGGCGCGGCCGCGAAGCACAATGGGTGGTGACCCTCGGCAACGCGGTCTACGGCGCCTATCTGGACAAGGAGCAGGCATTGCTCGACGCCGTCGACGCCGCGCGCGATGCGCTGCAGGCCGGCCGCGAGGCCCAGGTGTGGCTGCGCGACCGCAGCACCGCCGCCAGGGTGTTCTGAGCCGCCCGCCATCCGTTTCGGAGCCAACGCCATAATCCCGACCGTCGGCGCCGGGCTCGCGCCGACAGCGCTCAGCCAATCGCCGCCAGGCTCGCGCCGACAGCGCTCAACCATCGGCGCCGGGCTCGCGCCGAGAGCGCTCAACCATCGGCGCCGGGGTCGCGCCGACAGCGCTCAGCCAATCGCCGCCAGGCTCGCGCCGACAGCGCTCAGGCAATCGCCGCCAGCATCTCGGCGGTGACGAGAGTGACGCCGCCAGCGCTGCGGTAGAAGCGTCGGGCGTCGAGCGCGGGATCCTCGCCGACGACCAGCCCCTCGCCGATCTTGCAGCCGCGGTCGACCACGACCTTGGTCAGCCGGGCATGGCGGCCGACCTCGACATCGGGCAGCAGCACCGCCTCGCGGGTCTGCGCATATGAGTTGACCCGGCAATTCGAGAACATCAGCGAGCGCCGGACCGTACCGCCGGACACGATGCAGCCGCCCGAGACCATCGAATCGACCGCCATGCCGCGCCGGTCCTCGTCGTCGAACACAAATTTGGCTGGCGGCAATTGCTGCTGGTAGGTCCAGATCGGCCAGTTGGGGTCGTAGATGTCGAGCGACGGGGTCGGCATGACCAGATCGATGTTGGCCGCCCAATAGCCGTCGATCGTGCCGACGTCGCGCCAATAGGCTTCGGCCTCCGGCGTCGTCTTGACACAGCTTTCCTCGAACGAATGGGCGACGGCCTGCCCGCTTCTGACCAGCCTCGGGATCACATCCTTGCCGAAATCATGGCTCGACCCGGGGTCATGGTGGTCGCGCTCGAGTTCGGCATAAAGGAAGTCCGCGCCGAACACGTAGACCCCCATGCTGGCGAGCGCCCGGTCGGGCTTGCCGGCGATCGCCGGCGGAACCCGGGGCTTTTCGAGAAAATCGACGATCCGCATCCCCTCATCGACCGCCATGACCCCGAAATCGGAGGCCTCGGCGAGCGGCACCTCGACGCAGGCGACCGTGCAGTCGGCGCCCTTGGCGACATGGTCGGCCAGCATGTTCGAGTAATCCATCTTGTAGATGTGGTCGCCGGCCAGCACCACGAAATAGCGCGGCCCGGCAGCCTTCAGGATATCGAAGTTCTGATAGACGGCGTCGGCGGTGCCGCGATACCACGTCGCCTCGTCGAGCCGCTGCTGCGCCGGCAACAGATCGAGAAACTCGCCCATCTCCGGGCGCAGAAACGACCAGCCCATCTGCAGATGGCGCAACAGGCTGTGCGCCTTGTACTGGGTCAGGACCGCGATCCGCCGCACCCCCGAATTGAGGCAATTCGACAAGGTAAAGTCGATGATCCGGAACTTGCCGCCGAAAAACACCGCCGGCTTGGCCCGCCGGTCGGTCAATTGCCGGAGCCGGCTGCCGCGGCCGCCGGCCAGCACCAAGGCGAGCGCCTGCCGCGCCAGCCGCTGTTGAATGCGCGCGTCCGACAGCATGCCCGCCTCCCCGGGTTGGTTTAAGCGAGCTTACCCCCGGACCGAGACCGCTTCACGCGCCGAATCCGCGGGCGCCTTCTCACCGCACCACGCGCAGCAGCGCAAACAGAACCGCATCGAGCAGCCCGACGATAGCGAACACGAAGCCAAAGATCCGCACCGTTTGCTGGTGCACAGCGCGCTCGATCACCAGGGTCAAACGCTGCTCCATCGTATCGAGATCCTGCCGGCTGACGAGAAAAGGCAGCACATGCGCCGCGAGCGCCGAAGTCTGGGCTTCCGCCGCTTCGCGCGGAAGGCCGGCCGCTTCGAGCGCCTTGGCACATGACAGGGTATCGATCGTCACCATATCGCTCGGTCACATCGAGCTTGGGACATCACGGTAACCCGACCAGTCTCCTCATGTCGCGCCGTTGGGCCGACACCAAAAATCGACATATTTGTTGCGCTGCGTCTTTCGCGCCATGGTCGCAGTACGGCGGCGCAACGGCGCGACGGGGACCCTCGACGCAGCAACAGACATTCAGGAGCCGAGAAGGCAAGAGCAGCTAACGGATGAATCGGGAGAGGTCGGCGTTTGGGCGAGGGCGCCCGACCTGTTCGCGGACGAGCAGCGGCCGATCCGCACCTCGGCGCCGGGCGGACGGTCGCAGGCGGTGAAGCTGATCTCTTCCAACAGCCGATCGAGGATCGTGTGCAGCCGCCGCGCACCGATATTCTCGACCGCGGTGTTGATCTCCTCGGCCAACAGCGCGATCTCGTCGAGCGCCACCCCTGGTCGCCAGCAAACGCCCTACCACGGCGAACAGCCGGCCATCCCGGCTATCGTCGGAGCGCCCGAAAGCACAGAATGGCATGTGTACCAGCTCGGCTGCCCTGATTCCTCGGGCGCCTGTCTTTGAGCTGCGTTTGACGCGGCGAAGGCATGCTCAAAAGCTTCGTATTGCGCCTCGTTGGCCTCCTCCTCCCTCTTTTTCTGTGTCGCCGCATACTGGGCCTCGGCTGCGGGTAAGCCATCTATGCTTTTTGGCAGCTTCCCGGCGTCTAGTAGCGCCATGAGCGGCTGACCTTGGTACCCCATGGTCCCGAACACCGCCCGTGCTTTTGCGGGGTCACGCGGCACGCCAAGACCGTGGGCATAAAGCAAACCGAGCGCCGCTCTCGGGCGGAAGTCGGCATAGGTATTCTGAACTGATTTTTGGTACCAAAAAGCGGCGGCAGCATAATCTCGAGGGACACCGAGCCCCTTTTCGTAATATTCTCCTACTCTATATTCGGCAAGAGCTAAGTCAACCGAGTGGTCCATGTCATTCAAGCCATACCGTGGATCACCAGGCGCAAAATATGGCTCGCCGCCTCCTCCGCGGATCGCTTCGTGCCATAAATTCATTGCTTCCGTGTAATCGTGAGCCTTGTCCGCCGCTATGGCTCGCTCCAAAACGTCGGGGCCCGACTGGCCCACCCTCCCGGAAGATGCTGTAGTAGTACTATATCCGCCAAGGCTTCCATAGGCGGGATATCCTGTACCAACGTTCGGCACACAGCCGCCGAGAACAGCAACGCTCGTAAGAGCCGCTAGGCAAGCAGCACGTCGCATAGTTATCCTCCCTCGACGATCTTGTCTGATCGCTTCCTGATGTGGAGAAAAGATTGTGCCCGCGGCGCGCAAATCCCTCGGCGTCCGGCCTCCCTCACCACGGCGAGCAGCCCGCCATCCCGGCGATCATGGGAGCGCCGGAAAGCACAGAATGGCATGTAAACCAACTTGGCGCAGAAAACGTGGGGGCCTGATTGTAACCGGGCCGCGAGGTCACAACGACCCCGTTTCCCTGGCGCAGCATCATTCGCGCATCAGCATTGCCTTGCCTCGCTGACTTGAGAAACCACTTTCGTGCCTCCGCGTAATTCCGAGGGCCTCCCCAACCGTAATAATACATAGCGCCGAGCATTACCTCCGCATTGGGTTCGTGTTGCTCGGCCGCTTTCAGAAACCATCTACGTGCCTCGGAGTAATCTTTAGGGCCGCCCTCCCCGTAGATATACATACCTCCGAGCATCCCCTCCGCCAGAACATGCCCCTGCTTTGCCGCATCCAAATACCACCTGCGGGCTTCCGTATAGTCCTTCGTTACACCCTCGCCGTCCTGATACATTTTACCAACCACCGCTTGCGAGTTAACGTCCCCCAGTTGCGCTGCAGCAAGACACCACTTGGCGGCTCCCGCTAAGTCCTTCGGCCCGCCCTCGCCCCGATAGTACATGCCGCAAAGCGCCGCAGAAACGGCGCGTTTAGCTTCCGGCATCAACAGGCCGTTGGCGGATGCTAGATACCATTTCCGGGCCTGAATAAGGTCCTTGGGTCCGCCCTCACTCAGATAAGACATGGCGCCAAGCATCCCCTGCGCCATCGCCTCGCCCTGCTCTGCCGCCTTGAGAAACCATTCGCGAGCTCGAGTATAATCCTTTTTTTCATAATATTGCTCACCCAACTCCGACTCGGCGAACTTATGGCCATTCTGCGCGTTTTGGAGTACTTCATCCGCCTTGGCCTGGATCTGCTGGGATAGGCAGAGGACAAACACGGCCATAGCCGCAAGGAGGTCGCGGGTCCGATTAGAAAGCCTTTGCGCGCTCATTGTTGCTGGACTCCAAGGGCGGCCGATTGACATGGCCGCCACGACACTCATTGACCGCTCGTGCGATCGTTTACCCGGGCCTACACCTTAAAACCATGGCACCAATGGGCTACCGGCAGGGAATGCGAACGTACTCCGCACCATTCCATGCATAACCGCAATTGGTCGCATGTGTGTGATGACTCGGCGGCACATAGAGATTGGTGCCATGCTCCGCGTTGAACTGTTGGACGAAGCTCCCGTATTGATCAGCGAACGCGTTCCAGTTCTGCTGCGTTTGGCTGTCTTGCGCGAACGCGGGGACTGTTAACAGCGCAAAGATACTGGCTCCTAACAAGGACTTTTTCATCCGTGTTCTCCTCAAGTAGAAAAGTCCACTGGCACTGCGTTATTGGCCCGGTTTCTCGAGTGTCTGCGATTGCCGGTGGTGGCGGGTCCAACGTCCTTCGCATGCTGCTGACGACGCAGGCGTTGATGTCCCGGTTGTGACCTCCCTGCTGCTTAGCGTTACTTTCCGAATGTGCATCCCACGATCGCCGCGGCACCGGTCAAGCGAAGCCCAATTTATCGCATTTTTGCCACAAAACCGCCAGTTTTTTATATGGTTAATCTATCGCTGTTTGCGATTGCGTCGCGAAGCGCAACAGGCAGCTCGATAGCGTTCCGGCGGAGCTTTGGTGGGCTCCTCGCGGTCTCGGAGCGGAGCAAGTTGACCATTGCTCGTCGCCCCGCGTCAGGAGGCCCATGGCAGCGGCACCTCGGACACCCCTGGGTTCCCGCTTTCGCGGGAACGACGAAGAGGTGGAGATGCGCCTGTTAGGCGCGGCTCAGAGGATGAATTTGGAGAGGTCGGCGTTTTGGGCGAGGGCGCCGACCTGGTCGCGGACATAGGCGCGGTCGATCCGCACCTCGGTGCCTTCGGGCCGGTCGGAGGCGGTGAAGCTGATCTCCTCCAAGAGCCGCTCGAGGATAGTGTGCAGGCGGCGCGCCCCGATGTTCTCGACCGCGCTGTTGATCTCCTCGGCGAGCAGGGCGAGCTCGTCGATCGCCGCTTCGTCGAAATCGAGCGTCACCCCCTCGGTCGCCAGCAATGCCTTGTATTGCTTGATCAGGCTCGCTTCCGGCTCGGTCAGGATACGGCGGAAGTCGTTGCGGTCGAGCGCCTTCAGCTCGACCCGGATCGGCAGCCTACCCTGCAGCTCGGGCAACAGATCGGAGGGCTTGGCCTGATGAAAGGCGCCCGAGGCGATGAACAGCACGTGGTCGGTCTTGACCGCGCCATGCTTGGTCGCGACGGTGGTGCCCTCGATCAGCGGCAACAGATCGCGCTGCACCCCCTCGCGGCTGACGTCGGGCCCGCCGCCATAGCCGCCGCCGGCGCGCTCGCCGCGGCCGCTGATCTTGTCGATCTCGTCGATGAAGACGATGCCGTTCTGCTCGACCGTGGCGATCGCCTCGCGCACCACCGTGTCCTGGTCGAGGAGCTTGTCGCTCTCCTCGGCGATCAGCACGCGATGGCTGTCGCCGACCGTCATCCTCTTCGGCTTGGCGCGGGTGCCGAACGCCTTGCCGAAAATATCGCCGAGGTTGAGCATCCCCATCTGCGCCCCGGGCATGCCGGGGATCTCGAAGGTCGGCAGGCTCGCGGCGGCACTCTCCTGCACGGTGACCTCGATCTCACGGTGGTCGAGCGCGCCCTCGCGCAGCTGCTTCCTAAATTTCTGGCGCGTGTCGGCGCTGGCGCTGCCGCCGACCAATGCGTCGAGCACCCGTTCCTCGGCGGCGAGCTCGGCCTTGGGCTCGACCTCCTTGCGCAGCCGCTCGCGGGTCATCGCGATCGCGATCTCGACGAGGTCGCGTACGATCTGCTCGACGTCGCGGCCGACATAGCCGACCTCGGTGAACTTCGTCGCCTCGACCTTGACAAACGGGGCCTGCGCCAGCCTGGCGAGGCGGCGCGCGATCTCGGTCTTGCCGCAGCCGGTCGGCCCGATCATCAGGATGTTCTTGGGCAGCACCTCCTCGCGCAGCTCCGGCGTCAGCTGCTGGCGCCGCCAGCGGTTGCGGAGCGCGATCGCGACCGCGCGCTTGGCGTCGTGCTGGCCGACGATAAAGCGGTCGAGCTCGGAGACGATTTCGCGCGGGCTGAAAGCGGGCATCACGGCCTCAGCAGTCGAGTTTCTCGCCATCGAGCTTTTCTAGGCTGATCTTGTCGTTGGTATAGATGCAGATCCCGGCGGCGATCGCCATCGCGCGGCGGGCGATCTCCTCAGCGTCGAGATGGTCCATGCCAACGAGCGCGCGCGCCGCGGCGAGCGCATAGCTGCCGCCCGAGCCGATGCCGATCAGCCCGTCCTCAGGCTCGAGCACGTCGCCGGTGCCGGACAGGATCAGCGACACGTTCTTGTCGGCGACCGCCATCATCGCTTCGAGCCGGCGCAGATAGCGGTCGGTGCGCCAATCCTTGGCGAGCTCGACGCAGGCCCGCGACAGCTGGCCGGCATATTGCTCGAGCTTGCCTTCGAGCCGCTCGAACAACGTGATCGCGTCGGCGGTGGCGCCGGCGAACCCGGCGATCACGGCGCCGCCGGAGAGCCGCCGCAGCTTGCGCGCGTTGGACTTAACCACGGTCTGGCCCATTGTCACCTGGCCGTCGCCGGCGACCACGACCTGGCCGCCTTTGCGCACGCACAGGATCGTCGTGCCGTGCCAAACCTTGCCGTCGGGATAATCCATGCGCCTTTCGGGATTGGGTGCCGCGAGACCGAGTGAAATGTAAGCTTGGCCGATCCGCGATCAAGCGCAGCGCGGCGGGGACAACGGTCCGGAGCAGGTGCGGACCATTATCGCCGACGAGTATCGCGCCAGCAGCTGTGGTGCTATGATGGTTCTATACAACTTTGGAGAAAATGGGTGAGTGGCGAAAAAGTAAGTCTCGAGCTGCTCGGCTCGCGGATGCTGACCATGGCCGCCGAACTGCACGACCTGCAACTGCGCTTCGGCGCGCTCGAACAGCGCCTCGGCGCCATCGAACAGCGTTTCGGCGCGCTCGAACAGCGCATCGGCGCCATAGAGTCGCGCTTCGGCGCGCAAGAGGAGCGGATGACGGCGATGCTGGCATTGCTGGTGCGCGTCGCCGAACGGATCGGGACCGCATGACGAAGGCATCGCTCGAAGCGCGCCAGTGGCGAGCCAGCCGCGGAACCGCTAAATAGGTGTTGTCGCGATCGAAATCGGCGGTGTCGCGATCAAAAGGGCGACAAAGGAGAGCATCGTGCGGGTGGCGACGGTCGAGCGCAACACCAAGGAAACCCAGATCAGCGGCCGGGTCGATCTCGACGGCAGCGGCGCCGCCGATATCTCGACCGGCATCGGCTTTCTCGATCACATGCTCGAGCAATTGGCCAAGCACAGCCTGATTGATATCGGATTGCGCGCGAAGGGCGACCTGCACATCGACTTTCATCACACCACCGAGGACACCGGCTATGTCGTCGGCGAGGCGGTGTCGAAGGCATTGGGCTCGCGGGCCGGCATCGCGCGCTACGGCCACGCGGTAATCCCGATGGACGAGACCCTGACCCGGGTCAGCCTCGATGCTTCGAACCGGCCTTACCTCGTGTGGAAGGTGAACTTCACCCGGCCGAAGCTCGGCGACATGGATACCGAGCTGTTCAAGGAATGGTTCCAGGCTTTTGCCCAATCGGCGGGGGTGACCTTGCACGTCGAGAACATTTACGGCGAGAACAACCACCACATCGTCGAATCCTGCTTCAAGGGCTTGGCCCGGGCATTGCGCCAGGCGGTCGAGATCGACCCGCGGCGCCAGGGCGCGGTCCCCTCGACCAAGGGTGTGCTCGGCGGCACCCTCTGATGCAGGTCGCGATCGTCGATTACGGCTCGGGGAATCTGCGCTCGGCCGCCAAGGCTTTCGAGCGGGCCGCGGTGGAGAACGGCATTGCCGCCGCGATCGCGGTGACGAGCCGGCCGGAGGTGGTCGCCGGCGCCGATTGCGTCGTGCTGCCCGGGGTTGGCGCCTTTGCCGATTGCCGGCGCGGGCTCGCCGCTGTGCCCGGGCTCGAAGACGCGCTCTGTGAGGCGGTGCGGGCCCGTGCGCGCCCGTTTCTCGGCATCTGCGTCGGCATGCAGCTGATGGCGGAACGCGGCCGCGAGTTCGAGACCGTGCTCGGGCTCGGCTGGATCGGCGGCGAGGTGGTGCCGATCGCGCCGTCCGACCCGGCGCTGAAGATCCCGCATATGGGATGGAACGAGCTTGAGCTCGGGGCGTTTCACCCGCTGCTTGCTGGGCTCGGGGGGGCCGCGCACGCCTATTTTGTGCACAGCTACCATTTCCGGCCGACCAATCGCGATGATGTTCTCGCCGTGACCGATTACGGCGGGCCGCTCGCCGCGGTGGTCGGGCGCGGCAACCTCGCCGGGACCCAGTTCCATCCGGAGAAAAGTCAGGAGGCGGGATTGCGATTGATCGGCAACTTTTTGCGGTGGCGCCCATGAGCGGTGCGGCGAGCGCGACGGTGATCTCGGTCGAGCGGATGACCCGCTGCTCGGGCAACGATCTCGACGATCTGTGCGAGGCGACCGAGAGCGCCATCACCGAGGGCGGTGGGTTCGGCTGGCTCACGCCGCCGCCGCGCCAGGTGCTGGAAAACTATTGGAAGGGTGTGCTGCTGGTGCCCGAGCGCCGACTCGTCGTCGGCCGGCTCGACGGGGTCGTCGCCGGCTCGGCGCAGCTGAGCCGGGCGCCACGCAACAATGAAGCGCAGGCCTTCGCCGGAACCGTGACCAGCGCGTTTGTGGCGCCATGGGCGCGCGGCCACGGTCTCGGCCGCGGCATCGTGCTCGAGATCGAGCGGCTGGCGCGAGAATTGGGGCTGGTGGTGCTCAACCTCGATCTGCGCGACACCCAGCGGGCGGCGATCGGGCTCTATGAGAGCCTCGGCTACCGCCGCTGGGGCACCCACCCGGTCTACGCGCGGGTCGAGGGCCGGATCGTGCCGGGCCACTATTATTACAAATTGCTCGACGAAGCGCTGGCCCGCCCGTGATCCTCTACCCGGCGATCGATCTCAAAGACGGCGCCTGCGTTCGGCTGGTCCGCGGCGAGATGGCGAGCGCCACCGTGTTCAACGACGATCCCGCGGCGCAGGCGCGGCTGTTCGCGGCGGCCGGCTTCGCCTGGCTGCACATCGTCGATCTGAACGGGGCATTCGCCGGCAGATCGGTCAACGGGGCGGCGGTGGCGGCGATCCGCGGCGCCGTCGATCTCTCTATTCAATTGGGCGGCGGCATCCGCGACCGAGACGCGATCGACAAATGGCTCGGGCTCGGCATCGGCCGCGTCGTGCTCGGCACCGCCGCGTTGCGCGACCCGGAGCTGGTGCGGCACGCCGCCGCCGACCACCCCGGCCGCATCGCCGTCGGCATCGACGCGCGCGATGGCCGGGTTGCGGTCGCCGGCTGGGCCGAAGAGAGCACGATCGGCGTCGTCGAGCTCGCCCGGCGCTTCGAGGATTGCGGCATCGCGGCGATCATCCATACCGACATCGCCCGCGACGGCGCGCTCGGCGGCGTCGATGCCGCGGCGACCGCCCGGCTGGCGCGCCAGGTTCGCGTCCCGGTCATCGCCTCGGGTGGTGTCGCCTCGCTCGCCGACATCGCCGCACTCAAAGCACAAGAGGCGGACGGCATCGCCGGCATCGTCTGCGGGCGCGCGCTCTATGATGGGCGCATCGACCCGCGCGCGGCGCTGCGCATCGCCGCCGGGGAGCCCCGATGCTGAAGATGCGGGTTATCCCCTGCCTCGACGTCAAGGACGGACGGGTCGTCAAGGGCGTCAACTTCGTCGATCTCGTCGATGCCGGCGACCCGGTGGCCCAGGCCCGGTTCTACGACCGCGAGGGCGCCGACGAACTTTGCTTTCTCGACATCACCGCCAGCCACGAGGGGCGCGACACGCTCTACGACGTGGTCCGCCGCACCGCCGAGCAATGCTTTATGCCGCTGACCGTCGGCGGCGGCGTGCGCACGGTCGAGGACATCCGCCGCCTGCTGCTCGCCGGCGCCGACAAGGTGTCGATCAACACCGCCGCCGTCGCCCGGCCGGAATTCGTGCGCGAGGCGGCGCAGAAATTCGGCAGCCAGTGCATCGTCGCCGCGATCGACGCCAAAGGCGTGACGCCGGGGCGGTGGGAGGTGTTCACTCATGGCGGGCGGCGGCCGACCGGCATCGACGCCGTCGAATGGGCGCGCCGCCTCGCCGATTACGGGGCCGGCGAAATCCTGTTGACCTCGATGGATCGCGACGGCACCAAGTCGGGCTTCGACATCGCGCTGACCTGCGCCGTCGCCGACGCGGTGCGCGTCCCGGTCATCGCCTCGGGCGGCGTGGGCTCGCTCGATCATTTGGTCGAGGGAATTCGCGACGGCCACGCGACCGCGGTGCTGGCCGCCTCGATCTTTCATTTCGGAGCATTCCGCATCGGCGAGGCCAAGGCTCGGCTCGCCGCTTGCGGCATCCCGGTGCGGAGTTGATGCATGGCGGATGAGCTGGGTGCGGCGCTGAACCGCCTGTGGCGGGTGATCGGGTCGCGCCGCGGCGCCGACCCGCAGACCTCGTACACGGCCCGGCTGTTCGCCCGCGGCCGCACCAAGATCGCTCAGAAGCTCGGCGAAGAAGCGGTCGAGGCGGTCATCGAGGGGATCCGCGGCGACGCGCCAAAGCTCGTCGGCGAAAGCGCCGACCTGCTCTATCACCTGTTGGTGCTGTGGGCCGACGCCGGCGTCTCCCCGGCCGACGTCGCCGCCGAGCTGACGCGCCGCGAGGGTGTCTCCGGCCTCGCCGAGAAGCGCGGCCGGGCGCAGCTATAAAGCCAGCGTATAGGAAGGCGGACGATGCCCTACGATCGCAACAATGTTTTCGCCCGCATCCTGCGCGGCGAGATCCCGTGCAGCAAGGTCTACGAGGACGAGCACGTCCTCGCTTTCCACGACATTAACCCGCTGAGCCCGACGCATATCCTGGTCATCCCCAAGGGCGAGTATGTGTCGCTCGACGATTTTGCCGCAAATGCCACCGCGGCCGAGCATTCGGCCCTGTTTCGCGCCTTGGGGCGGATCGCCGGCGAGCGCGGCATCGCCGAAACCGGCCATCGCATCATCGCCAACAGCGGCCGCGACGGTCACCAGGAGGTGCCGCATTTTCATGTGCACCTGTTCGGCGGGCGCGACCTCGGCCGGATGCTGCTGCGGCAGTGATCCGGCGCCCCCGCGGTGATTGGCCGGCTGGCGGAAACGCCGCGGTCGCGTCGCCCGAGGATCAGGGCTTGGTCGCCTGCGGCTGGCCGGCGGGCCGCTTGTCGGCGCCCTTCTTTTTCTGCTTGGGCTTTTTCGCTTCCCGGCTCGATCGCTTCTGCTCCTTGTTGGCCATCGCAACCTCCCGTCATTCTGGTCACGGCGAATATGCTGCGGCGGTGCTACAATGCAACCGCAGAAATTCGCGCGCGGTCAGATCGAGCGATGCCGCGGCCATCGCTTGGCCTCGACCCCGGCATCGCCGCCAGAAGCGATCGCGGCGAGGCGGGATTCGAGCTGCGCGCCGGGCCACGCCGTGCCGACGGCCTCCTCGTACACGCGGCAGGCCTGGAGCACGGCGAGATCGCCATAGAGCGGGCCGGTCACCTGCAAGCCGATCGGCAGACCATCGACCATCCCGCACGGAATTGACGCCGACGGGTTCTTGGTCAGGTTGAACGGCGCGGTATAGGGCATCCAGCTCGGATAGTTTTTCGGGTTTGGCAGGTCGTCGTCGCGCGGCTCGGCATAGGCCGCCGGGATCGGCATCGTCGGCGACAGCAGCAAATCGTACCGGTCGAAAAACAGCCGCACCGCCTGGCCGAGTGCGGCGCGCCGCGTGATCGCCTCGACATACTCTTCCTGCGTCACCTTCTCGCCGCGGCGGCACAGCTCGACGAGGCCGGGATCCATCAGCGCCGGCGCGTCCGGCGGCAAGCCGCGCAGCAGCGCCCAGAACGCGGCGAGCGCCAGTGGCTCGAAAATCCCCCGCGGCGATTGCGGGAACGGGTCGGCCGGCTCGACCTGCGCGCCAAGACCGCGGAAAACCTCGGCGGCGCGCTCGACAGCAGCGCGGACCGCCGGTTCCGGCTCGGCGAGGCCAAGGGTCGGCGACAGTGCGATCCGCTTGCCCTTTACGGTCCCCTCGCCCACCCGCTGTCGATAGGCCACGCCGTCGTCGGGCAGGCTGTGCCAATCGCGCGAATCCGGGCCCTTGACCGCGTCGAGCATCAGCGCCGCGTCCGCGACATGGCGCGCCATCGGCCCGATATGGGCGACATCGCCAAAGGCCGAGGGCGGATAGACCGCGACCAGGCCAAAGGTCGGCTTCAGCCCGAAGATGCCGCAAAACGCGGCCGGAATGCGGATCGAGCCGCCGGCATCGGTGCCGACCGCGAGGGGACAGATGCCGGCCAGCAGCGCTACCGCGCTGCCGCCGCTGCTGCCGCCCGGGGTGCGCTCGAGGTTCCACGGGTTGCGGGTGGTGCCGCTCAACGGCGAGTCGGTCAAGGGCTTCCAGCCGAATTCGGGGGTCGTGGTCTTGCCGAACAGCACCGCGCCATGCGCCCGCAGCTTGGCCGTGACCGGCGAATCCTCGTCCCAGGCCTGGTTCGGGTCGATCGTGCGCGAGCCGACGAGGCGCGGCCAGCCGCGGGTCAAGACCGTGTCCTTGATCGCCACCGGAACGCCGTCGAGCAGGCCCTGCGGCGCGCCCTTTTGCCAGCGCGCCTCCGAGCCGCGCGCCGCGGCCATCGCCGCCTCCGGGTCATAGAGGACAAAGGCGTTGACCGCACCCTCATAGCGTTCGAGCCGGGCCAAGGTTTCGGTCAGCACCTCGACTGGCGACAGCTTTTTGTCGCGGTAGAGCGCCAGGAGCCGCGTCGCCGGCAGAAAGGCGATCTCGTCGGTCATCGGGTCCTCCTCAGGTCACGGCGACGACATTTTCGAGCGGCTGGCCGCGCACCAGCCGGTCGATGTTGCGCGCCACGTCGCGCGAGCGCCGCTCGACGGTCCCCTCGGTCCAAGGCGAGCAATGCGGCGTCATCACCACATTCGGCAATTCGTGGAACGGGTGGCGCGACGGGCGCGGCTCGGGCTCCTCGGCGCTCGGATAGCGCCACCAGGTGTCGAGCGCCGCACCGCCGATCTGTCCGTCGCGCAAGGCATAATAGAGCGCGTCTTCATCGGCGATCGCGCCGCGGGCCAGATTGATCAGAAACGCATTGGGCTTCATCGCCGCGAGCCGGCCCGTGTCGATCAGCCCTCGGGTCTGCGGCGTCAGGGCGCAGCTCAGCACGACGACATCGCATTCGCCCAGCATCCGGTCGAGATCGGCCAGCGGATAGACCCGTTCGATAAAGGTCGGCGGTTCGCGCGGGGTGCGGTTCGCGGCGAGCACACGGCAGCCGAGGGCGGCGGCGCGCCAGGCGACCTCATGCCCGACATGGCCGAGCCCGACGATCCCGACCGTCTGCCCGGCGATCTCGCCGCGCAGCTGGCCGCCGGCGAGCGGGCTCCATCGCCACGAGCCCGATTGAAACGAGGTGAAGATTTCCGGGAAGCGATGCCGCCAATTGAGCATCGCCATGATCGCAAACTCGCCGAGCGCCGGCTCGTGGCCATAGGCGTTGCACACGGTGACGCCCTTGGGCAAGGCCGCGATCTCGATCGCATCGGTGCCGGTGAGCGGCACCTGCACGAGCCGCAGGCGCGGCGCCGGCGGCAGCCCGGCCGACCACGCCCCGGTCAGCACGATCTCGGCTTCGGCCAGCGCCGCGGCGACTCGGACATGGTCGGATTCCTCGCCGACGACCTCGGTGGCGAGATCGCTCTCGATATGTTCGATGATCCGCGCCGCCTGCGACGTGGCAAACGCGCCGAGAAATAATGCTTTCATAATCGGAGCTGCATCGCCGCCGCCTCATTCGCTGGCGAGCAAGACTAGCGTGACCGCTCTCGGCGCGACAGCCGCGAATGGCTCGATCTGACAATTGATCTCCGCTTTCCTTTTTTCGTCATGCCCGCGAAAGCGGGCACCCAGAGAGCCTGCTCCCGGCTTGAACAGGGGGCCTCCGGCATCGCGCCCGCAACCCTGGACCCCCGCTTTCCGCGGGGGCGACGAAGAACACCGGGACCATCTGTCCGGTCCGTGCCACTCGAAGCGTCGCCTGAAGGCGAAGCGCGCGGGCCGCCAATTCCGCCATTATTGCATGATAGCTTCGCGACGGTCCCGGAGCGATTCGGCGGACGGCAGCATGCGAATAGGTTCTTCGTACGATCCCAACACCGGAGGTCGCGCCCGTTGACCATCGGCTTTCGCGTGCTGGCATGTGACGGTGCGGCACGGCGCGGGCGGTTCGCGACAGCGCACGGGATTGTCGATACCCCGGCCTTCATGCCGGTCGGCACCGCGGCAACGGTCAAGGCGATGACGCCCGAAGGGGTGGCCGAGAGCGGCGCGCAGATCCTGCTCGGCAACACCTATCACCTGATGCTGCGGCCGGGGGCCGAGCGCATCGCAGCCCTTGGCGGGCTGCACCGGTTCATGAGCTGGCCATATGCGATCCTGACCGATTCCGGCGGCTTTCAGGTCATGTCGCTGGCCAAGCTGCGCAACATCGGCGAGGACGGCGTCGCCTTTCGCTCGCATCTCGACGGCAGCCGCCACCTGTTGACTGCGGAGCGCTCGGTCGAGATCCAGCGCCTGCTTGGCGCCGATGTGACGATGGCGCTGGACGAATGCACCCCCTACCCGTCCTCATACCAGGCGGTCGAGGCCTCGATGGAGTTGACCCTGCGCTGGGCCCTGCGCTCCCGCCGCGCCTTTGTCGAGCGGCCGGGCCACGGGATTTTCGGGATCGTGCAGGGTGGGGTCCATCCCGATCTGCGCCTGCGTGCGGCCGCAGGGTTGGTCGAGATCGGGTTCGATGGCTATGCGGTGGGCGGCCTTGCGATCGGCGAGGGCCAGGCGACGACCTTCGCAGTTCTCGATGCGACCGTGCCGGCATTGCCGGCGGATCGGCCGCGTTATCTGATGGGGGTCGGCAAGCCGGCCGATCTGGTCGGCGCGGTGATGCGCGGCATCGACATGTTCGATTGCGTGCTGCCGACCCGCTCGGGGCGCACCGCGCAGGCCTTCACCCGCCGCGGCACGCTGAACCTGCGCAACGCGCGCCATGCCGACGATCCGGCGCCGCTCGATCCGGAATGTGGCTGCCCGGCTTGCACCGGCTACAGCCGCGCCTATCTGCACCATCTCGCCCGCTGCCGCGAGATCCTCGGCGCTATGCTGCTGACCGCGCACAATCTGCGCTACTATGCCGATCTGATGGCAGAGATGCGGGCGGCGATCGAAGAGCGCGCCTTGGCGGATTTTGCCGCCGCTTTCGCCGAGGCGCAGACGGGAGGCGAATGACCCAAGAGCCGGTTCTGACCCAGCTCGGGCGGGCGACCAAGCTGCCGCAATCGCCGGCCGAGGCGGTGCTCGAAACCGTGCCGAACCCGCACCCCGGCCTCGCCTACCTGGTGCGCTTCACCTGCCCCGAATTCACCTCGCTGTGCCCGGTCACCGGCCAGCCGGATTTCGCCCATCTGGTCATAGACTATGTGCCCGAAGCGGCGATCCTGGAAAGCAAGTCGCTGAAGCTCTATCTGGGCGCTTTCCGCAACCACGCGGCGTTTCACGAGGATTGCACCCTCGGCATCGCTCGCCGGCTCGTCGCAAGACTCGCTCCGCGCTGGCTGCGCATCGCCGGCTATTGGTATCCGCGCGGCGGTATCCCGATCGACGTCTTCTATCAGACCGGCGACCCACCCGCCGGGCTGTGGGTCCCCGATCCGGGGGTGGCGCCCTATCGCGGCCGCGGCTAAGTCGGGAATGGCCGATCCGATCCGCGAGGCGATCCGCGACCGCGCCCTTGCCGCTGGTTTCGACGCCGTCGGCTTTGCCGCGGCGCATCTCGACGCCGAGGCGCGCACCAGCCTCCATGAGTTCATCGCCCGCGGCTACCACGGCGATATGGGCTGGCTCGCCGGCACCGCCGAGCGGCGCGGCGACCCGCAAGCGCTGTGGCCGGAGGCGCGCACGATCGTCGTGCTCGGCGTCAGCTACGCCCCCGAGGACGATCCGATGGCGGCGCTCGGCAGCCGAGATCGCGGAACGGTCTCGGTCTATGCACGCGGGCGCGATTATCACGACACGCTGAAGCGTCGGCTGAGGACGCTCGCGCATTGGATCGAGCGGCAATGGCCGGGCGCGCTCAAGCTCTTTGTCGACACGGCACCGGTCATGGAAAAGCCGCTGGCGCAGCGGGCCGGGCTCGGCTGGCAGGGCAAGCACACCAACCTAGTGTCGCGGGAATTCGGCTCGTGGCTGTTTCTCGGCGAAATCTATCTGAGCCTGGCGCTCGAGCCCGATCCGGCCGAGCCCGACCGTTGCGGCTCGTGCCGGCGCTGTCTCGACGCCTGCCCGACCGCGGCGTTTCCCGCACCCCATCGGCTCGATGCGCGGCGCTGCATCTCGTATCTGACGATCGAGCACAAGGGGATGATCCCGGTCGAATTTCGCGCGGCGATCGGCAACCGCATCTACGGCTGCGACGATTGCCTCACGGTCTGCCCGTGGAATAAATTTGCGCGAGCCGCGCACGAGCCCGATTTTCTGCCGCGCGCCGAGCTGACCGCGCCGCGCCTCGTCGACCTCGCGGCGCTCGACGACGCCGCCTTCCGCCGGCGGTTTGCCGGCTCGCCGATCAAACGCATCGGCCGCGACCGCTTTCTGCGCAACGTGCTGATCGCGATCGGCAATGGCGAGCCCGGCGACAACCCGCTCGCCGCTGCGGCGCGCCGCTGTCTCGATGACGGTGCGCCGCTGGTCCGCGCCGCCGCGGTCTGGGCGTTCGCCCGGCTCGCCCCGTCATCTCTCTATGAGGCCGAGCGCGCCCGCCGGATCGCGGCGGAGCGGGACCCGGTCGTCCGCGAGGAATGGGGACGCGCTCGGAGCGAGTCGTGAAGCCGCCGCAAAGCACGATGGTTGCGCCCGGCAAATTCGCCCGCCACACTCGCCCCGCCCATTAGCAACGGACCCGCCATGCGACGTTTGCCTGTTCTTGTATTGACCACGCTGCTCGTTGCCGGCTGCACCCCTTATATTCCGGTCAAGGATGCGTTCGGGGTCAGCGCACAGCAGCCGGTGGGAACCATCCCGCCCGAATTTGCCGAATTCAACAATTATAATCCTCAGGCCGCCCTGCTGCTCGCGACCCAGATCTGCGCCACCCCTTACGAGCTGCACGTCGAAAAGTCGCTGGACGCGGCCCCCGGCCAGATCGTCTCGGCTGCCGGGCGCTGCCAAACCTACCCCGGCCCGCTCGCCACGCTGCGTCGGACGGCTCCGCCCGGCCCCGGCTCAGCGCCCTAGAGCAGGATCGCATGAAATGGAAACAGAGCTTCCATTTCATGCGTGAATCCTGCTCTCGCTTCCAAGGATGAGACCATGATTCACGTCTCGGATCGGAGCGCCATGCGCTTCGATCCGA
>DASYBC010000116.1:0-5420 GCA_036500965.1 Allostellaceae bacterium
CCGTCGCTCACCCTGCGACCGCTCAGCCGCGCCCCGACAGGCTCAAAACGCCAGGCTCGCGGCCCCAAAACCCCGACAAGCAGCCTGATACGTCAGAAAATCCAACATCAGCAGCCGCCCGGTGAGATATCCGGGCTAGCAAGGCCGGCTCAAGGCTGAAAAAATCGGGCGTGCAGCCGGCGCGCTGTCAGCGTGCGAGCGCCTACCGTCCGGTGCGCCGAGCGGATAAACTGCAGCATGGCGTATCAGATTTTTCGGGTCGAGATTACCCGCGACGAGACGCGGGATGGCGGGCCGATCGGCATCGAGATCACCGCTTACCTCGACCGCATGCCCGAGACCAACGAGGCGACGATCGGCTGGTTGAGTCGGGCCCGGCGCGGGGTGTGGAACAGCCGGCTGCAATATACCGGCGATTTCGCAACGCTGGCGGAGGCGCTTGCTGCGATCACCGCGGCGTATCCCGAGGCCGACCGTATCCGCTGCTACGAATATTCGGTCGATAACGAATTTCCGGTGGAGGTGGCGCCGTTGCGGCGATCCGGGGAGAAATGGCTGCCCGGCGTCTAGGGAACGTCGGCAAAAGAGGTGATCGCGCGGAGGGGGGCATGGAGATGGGGTTGATCGGCGCCACAACGGGGTTCGCGGCATCGCGATGCGGTCGCCTTTGGGTCGCTAGCCTTTGGGTCGCTAGCCTCGTCCGTTCGGGTAAATCGGGCACACGACGCCTCCTGGCCTCGCAACAGCTCGGAGCATGCCGGCCGATCACCGCCCGCTGCCCGCGATACGCCGGATCGCCCCGATGCGGGTCTCTCGCCCGGGCAGCAGCGCGGACGGCACCGTGCCGTCGGCGATCTTGGCCGCCGTCGCGACCACCGGATGGAGCAGCTTTGCGCGGCGGTCGAGGCCGAGCTGCGCCTTCGTCCCGAAATGCCGCTGGTTGCCCTTCTTCGTCCGATGCATCTCGGGATCGCGCGCCTTCCCGGCGTTCTTTGGCGAGGAGGGCGCATTGATGATGATGATCGTCGCGTCGACGATCGTACCGGCGGCAACCTTCAGCCCCTTTGCCGCCAGGTGCCGCGGCACCGCCGCGAACAGGCGCCGGCCGGTCGTGCGCTTCGAGCAGATGGCGAAAGCGGCACACCGTCGTCTCGTCGGGTACCGGCTCGCGCCCCAAATCGATGCCGACAAACCCGCGCATCGCCGGCGAAGCAGACAGCGCCCCTGCCACCACCTTGACGGGCGTGACCATTTCGGTCTGCAATTCGCCCAGTGCGCACCGATCGTGTCCCAAGGGGTGGTGTAAGAACGCGGATGGATGTTGCGCTCTCCGGCAGGGCCGGTTTCGGGCGGCCGCGGCGGGCAGCTTGAGGATGAGATCCTCGCGCACGGGGGCGATGGTTTCCAGGGTCATGTAGCGGGCTCGCAGAACGGCCCATTCGTCGTTCTGTTCCAGAAGGATGGCGCCGACCAAGCGGGTCATCGCCGCCGCGTTGGGGAAGATGCCGACCACTTGGGTACGGCGCTTGATCTCGCCGTTGAGGCGCTCGATCGGATTGGTCGAATGCCGCTTGGGCCGGTGCGCGGCTGGGAAGCTCATCGCGGCTGGGAAGCTCATAGCGGCTGGGGAAGCTCATATAGGCCAGCACGTCGGTTTCGGCCTCGTCCATGAACGCGGCGAGCTTTCTGACCCTCGGGCGCCGCTGGTCGGCGACCTGGCGCCATTGGGCGCGAGCGGCCTCGGCATCGTTCTGGGAAGGCGGTGGCGATGAAAGCGGCAGCCACCCGGCGCCCCTGCTTGCCGGCATGCGCCAGGACGTTGCGCATGAAGGGGATGCGGCAGCGCTGCCAGGAGGCGTTGAAGACCTTGGCCACGGCAGCCTTGAGCCCCTCGTGAGCGTCGGAAACCACCAGCTTGACCCCACGCAGGCCGCGCCGGGCGAGGCTGCGCCGGAAGCCGGTCCAGAAGGTCTCGGCCTCCGAGGTGCCGATCGCCATGCCCAGCACCTCGCGCCGGCCGTCGCCATTGACGCCGACCGCGATGATCACCGCGACAGCGAGGATGCGGCCGTCGCAGCGCGCCTTCACATAGGTCGCATCCAGCCAGATGTAGGGCCAATCGCCTTCGAGCGGGCGGTTGAGAAAGGCGGTGATCTTGTCGTCGATCTCGCCGCACAGCCGGCTGACCTGGCTCTTGGACATTCCGGTCATCCCCATCGCCTTGACCAGCTCGTCGACCGAGCGGGTCGAGACGCCCTGCACATAGGCTTCCTGGATCACCGCCGTCAGCGCCTTCTCGGCCAACCGGCGCGGCTCCAGAAAGGCCGGGAAGTAGCTGCCCTTCCTCAAGCTTGGGGATGCGCAATTCGACGGTGCCGGCGCGCGTCTCCCAGATCCGGTCGCGGTAGCCGTTGCGCTGGGTGATCCGATCGGGGCGGCGCTCGCCATGCGCGGCGCCGGTCAAGCTCTCGACCTCGAGCGCCATCAGCCGCTCGGCGGCAAAGCCGATCAGCTCGCGCAGCAGTTCGGCGTCAGAACTCTTCTCCAGCAGCGTGCGCCGGCCCATCATCTCATCGGTCATCGTCGGGTCCTCGGTTCGGTTGAATGGCTCCAACCAAACCCTACCGGAGATCCCGCGATGGCCGCCCGCTGTGGATAAGTAGCCCGCCGCCGCCTGACCCGTGGCGGTCCACGGCGGCGGGCTACTTACCCACAGCTCCTACACCACTCCCAGGGACACGACCCTCCCGCGCCGCCGTTGCTACCGCAACGGATTTTTCTTGCGGAGGCCAAGGCGCGGATCGACGCCGCGCGCGCCGCGGAAATCAGCTTTGTCGAGCGGCTCGTGCGGTTCTGGTCAAACCATTTCTGCGTCAGCGCCGATACTTCGGTCATGGCCGACGGCTACGAGCGCGAGGCGATCCGCCCGCACGTCCTGGGCCGCTTTGCTGATCTGCTGCTCGCGGCCGAGAGAGCCACCCGGCAATGCTGGTCTATTTGAACGACGCCCAGTCGATCGGCCCCGACTCGGTCGCGGCATCAATCGCGGCAAGGGCCTCAACGAGAATTTTGCCCGCGAGATCCTGGAGTTGCACACTCTCGGCGTACGCACCGATGCCGGCGACGACCCCATACGCCCCAACCCGCCGCAACCTGCTCGTCGGGTCCGGGGCTCTCTTCGCCTCGACGCAGCTGCCGCGGCCGGCGCGCGGCGGCGGCCGCGCGACCCGCGCTTTCTCGCGATCGTATTGCGCGGCGCCTCGATGGGCTCGCTATCGTCGCCCCGGTCGACGATCCCCACTGGCGCGACTTGCGCGGCGTGGACGTTCTGACGCTCGACGGCGCGGCGCCGGGTTTGCGGCTCGACGACCTGTTTTGCGCTGAACCCGGCGATGCCCAGCCTGCACGAGCTTTACCGCCATGGGCACGCGACCATCGTGCATGCCGTTGCCACACCCTATCGCGACCGCTCGCAGTTCGACGGGCAGGACGTCCTGCGGACCGGCGCCACCAAGCCGGGCGCCGTGGGCACCGGCTGGCTCAACCGCGCCGTGGCGTCGCCGGCGCCGGAGGGATCGCGAGGGACCCACATGCGCGAGAGGCTCTGGCGATCGGGCCGGTGACGCCGCTGATCATGCGCGGCCCCGCCCCGGTGTCGTCCTGGGAAGTGCGGCGGCTGCCCCCGGGCAGCGGCGAAACAATGCTGCGTCTGCTCGACCTCTACCGCCATACCGATCCGGTCTTCGCGCGGGTACTCGATGAGCGCATCGGGATCGCCGCGATTCGCGCATGAGGGCGGCATCGATGACCAAGGAGCACCGAATGGCGCCCCGGTCGTCCAGGCGGGCGGCATCGCGCGGGTGCGGGCCTACTTCGCCGATGCCGCCGGCACCGCGGCGAAGTTTCTTGCCCGGGAGGACGGCCCGCACGTCGGTGCGCTCGCTTTCGACGGCTGGGACACTCATGTCAACTTTTCGTGCTCGACCAATGCACACACGCTTGTGGCCGACGCCGTTGTTGCCACCGGCGCAATGCCGGCACGTTCGGTTCATGAAGGAAATGTCGATGGGGCCTTTGTCAATCACGACCCCACGCTGCCATCGCTTTGGCCGTTAACTCCGGGATCAGCCTAACTGATATCGTCGCCATCTGCTTCGGCACCGGTTTCATGCAGAACTCGCTCGGCGGCGCAACTGCCAGTTGGGGAGCGCACCAGTGGCAGCACGGTGATCCCGAGCATCGCTATAATGTTCCTTCATTGCTCGTTAATGGGACTGGCCGATCGGCCTCGCTCCAGAGATTGCAGGACAGCGCGGATGAAAAACACGTGGTCGGCGTCTGCTTGTTCTTGCTGCTGCAAAGTCCGGGGCCGCTCTGGGCGCAATCCCCGCGCGACCTGGTGGCGGCCGGGTCGGGCGCGCATCGACCAGCGCCACAATTGCGGAGCAGTTGGGCACAAACGGGACGGAAACTCGGACGATACGAACTCGCTGCGCGCTGGGCTCGGGCTGGGTCGCGGGTCATTGACGATCCTGCCCGAGGACGGCCGCAAGCTCTACTTTGAGGCGATCGATGCCGCAAAGAACGAAATCCGGATCGAGATTTGCGTCTTGGAGGATCCGCAGATACTGGAGCACCTCCAGGCCGCCCTCCGGCGGGGCGTCCAGGTTCGTTCGATCGTCGATCGCGGGAAGTACGAGGCGCTCGACACGGAGCAAGACAATCTAGCGCAGTACCTGGCGAGTGCTAGAGGACAGCTTCACCTGAGCAATCCAGTGTTCCCGAGGAGCTTTCCGAGGAGCTCCGTGTAGATATCGAATGTCCTCTGCGCCGCCTGCACCGCGGCGAGGGTGTCGAAGGTCTCGCCCGACCGGCTGACCGCGATATAGAGCGTGTCCTGCGCGATGACCGGATTGAGTAGCGGAATTCGGAGGCGGGCTCGGCCTGGGCCGGCAACCGCGCCAGCTCTCGACCAGATGTGCGCCGAGCGTGCCGGAGATGAATGCCGAGCCGCAACCGAGGATCTTGGCGCGGCGTACCTCAAGGAGCTCGCGGGCGGTCAGCTCGATGCCGCCGAGATGTGTCGCGTGAAATCGCTCTTCGAGGCGCCCGCTCAACGTGCGCTGCACCGCATCGGGCTGCTCGGCGATTTCCTTCAGCACGCGGTGCGCGAAATCACCCTTGTCATACGCCTCGGCAGTCCAGTCGATCTCGGCCGGGACCTTGGTGGTTGGGCCACCGGCGAGGGTGGACGTCGAAAAGCCGTCGGCGCGCAACACGGTCATGTCCGTCAAGCTGGTGTAAATCGGAGTGGAGTTTGAGGTGGCCATTGGTCAAGCAGCGATAGGTGGCAATTTGGTCGGATCGGCGTCGATCAGCGGCGGTGTCAGTTCAGCCATTCCCTCGATCTGCATGTAGCG
>DASYBC010000117.1:0-11206 GCA_036500965.1 Allostellaceae bacterium
CGACTGTTCGGGCTGAGAGAAGCAGCGGATGGGGCACCGTGCTCAGAAACGGGCTCGTACACCCCAGGAGGCCAAGGGCTCCCATCCGCGACCGCAGCACCGACTTTACTCCGGCGCCGCGATGAAACAGAGATACAAGGATGAGGCAGGTCTCCTAACAGCATCAACGATGCTCCCTCATCCTGAGGAGGTTGCGAAGCAGCCGTCTCGAAGGACGCAGCTCGCTCAATCCGCCGTCTGAGCAACATTGTAAGAGTGAAGTGCTGCTGCACCTGACCGATTTATGATCGGCAGCTCAAAACGTCTTGAGATAGGCGATCAGCGCGTTCTTGTCCGCGTCACTTAGCTGCGTGCCGAAATAATGGCCGCGGTTGACGACGTAGTCCGGGCATTTGCTCAGCGCGAACAGCTGCTCGCCGACATTCGCGAAGATCCCGCGGGCTTGTTCGTCGGTCGCGTTCTTTGGCAGGGCGCGCAGATCGTGCGCGAGCTTGAACACCACCGCGACGACCTGCTTGTCATGCGCTAGTCGGTCGGCGAGCTTCGGTGATTCCGAGAGCGGGTCGAAATTGGCCAGCAGATCGACCGGCGTGCCCTTTGGGATCGGGCCGATCTCGATGCCCTTTTGATCGAACACCGGCACAGCGAGGTTCAGCACCGCGCGTGACGCCTTGATCGCGTCGGGCAGGTAGCCGGTCGGGATGCGCAGCCAGCTGGTCGCCGTGGTGCGGTCGATCACCCCCGGAATTTTACTGCCGAGCACCGGATCCTGGTCGCGCTTCTGCGGCCACAGCATCTGCGTGATCGAATCCTGGAACGACGCCATCCGCGACTGAACCGACGGGCTCGCCTCGAACTTGCCGACGCTGTTGTTTAGGAGATAGGGGGCGGTCGCCCACAGGCTGATCAAGGACGGCACTCTTGTGTAGCCGCGCCCGCCGGCCGGCATCGTGTATTGCTGCGGCTTGCCGGTGAACGGGTCGTAGACCGTGATCGTGCCGACCGAGGGCAGAGACTTGTACGAGGCCGAGGAGAAATTATCCCAGATATTGCCAGCGATCGCATTGGTCGCCAGTGGGCTGCAGGCGTTGGTCTGCAACAGGGTCACCGGGATGCGGGCGTCGTTCGACAGGTAGTTGTCGTCGAGGAAATCCGGGGTCTGCACGATCTGCCGCATCTTGGCGCGGAACTCGTCGGTATGGCTCCACGCCCAATAGCGGTTCCAGCATTCGAGGTAATGCGGGCCGATACAGGCGCCGAGATCGGCATCGGCGGGCGGCGTCGGCGCCTTGCTCGAATGGCACATCGCGCAATTGTCGGCGAACACCAGCCTGCCCTGCTGCACCGTTGCCGGCGGGTCGTTCAGGTATCCACTGCCGCCGGGCGCGTTCGCGAGCTTGTGCGGAAAGGATGCCTTGACGAGGAACAGCGCCATGTCCGGGGTCTGCGCCTCGGTCGCCTGCCAATAGGAGGAATTCGCCCGCGCCGTCGTGATCTGGATCGGGGTGACCGTCTTGCCGCCGAGGATCGGGTTGAAATGGCGCAGCCACTCCTCGCTGTAGAGGCCGATATTCAGGTAGACCCGGTTCAGGGCGCCGAGCGCGCCAACGGAATCGGACCCGTCCTTCAACACATGCGGGGTCCACACCGTGTTTGGCGGCTGAAAGAACTGGGTCAGCGGGCCGCTCTGCACAAAATCGTTGAACTGTTTGTTGGCGAGATTGTCTGCTCCGAGCGTCTCGCGCCCCCACGATCGGGCCAGCTCCAGTCGCGGCAACAAATCGTAGATCGCATTCATCGTGCGCGGGTTGTTGATGTTGTCGGTCGAGACCAGCGAGGTGTCGAGCGATCCGGGCCGGGCGGTGTGCAGCACCTGGAACAGAAAATTCGACGGGTCGGCGTTCCACGCCAGAATGCGGTCGACCCAGAAATATTGGGCGCCGGCCGTCGCGCTCAGATTTTCCCATTGCGGCGCGTCGGGGTTGGCGGGCGGCTTGTCGGGGTTGGCGCTGACATGGCAGAAGCCGCAGGACATGCCGACCCGGTAAGGCCGCACCAGCTCCTTCGACAGGTAGTAGCTGGGGTCGTTGTAGAAGCGCTGCGGGTCCCAGCGCTTGGCTGCCGCCGCGTCGAAGGCCGGGTTGGGGAAGAGCCGCAGCCCGACGATCCCGGTCGGCTCGCCGTAATACGAGCCCACCGGAATATTCTTGCCGCGGGCGCCGACCGCGACGCCGGCGTATTTCTGAGCATTGGCGAACGGGTCGGGCGGGCATTTCGGGTCGCGCTGGTCGAGCCACAGCCCGTAACGCTTTGGGTCGGGGCCAGTGGCTTTGGCAAAGCACGGCTCGTTGACCAGCCCCAGATAATCCCAGCGATTGTCGCGGCTGAATTTGAGGCCGGGATAGGATGACAGAATCTTTAAGAGATCGAACGAGCCGAAAGTCAGGTTGGTCAGGTGGTCCCACAGCCGGTCGTCGCCGCCGGTCCAGACCAGCCACATATTGCGGCCCTTGACCTCGTCCGGGCTGAGCTTGATGCCGCCATCCATATCGTGAAAATAATCCTCGTCGGCCGCCGGCATGCTTTGCGCGGTGCGCCCCGCCTGGCGCGCTTCGTCGCTGACCTGCGCCATCGTCGGGGAGGCGCTGAGAAAGGTGCCCATCACGGCGGCGAACCCCGCCGCAAACAGGCGCTGCGCCGTCAACGCGGATTTTTTCATTGCCACCCCTTGTTCGGGACGATGCCGGCCGTCCCATTCTTAACCATAGCTGATCAACCGCAAGACGCCAATGCTGCCCGCACGATGCGCGTCTCAAGCGACAGCAGCAAGCGGCTCCCAGGGGCCTTACGACCCCTGGAGGCTCCGTGTGGCCTAAGGCGTTTCAGCTCGAAACGGCTGGTGATTGCAGTGCCGCCAGCAGTTTCGCGCCGTCCGGCACACCCCAGCCGGTGCAGGCGTCCCATCCGGCCCCGGCTGCAAACCGACGCTCGAGCAGCCCGTCGGTGTCGTTGTTGCCGCTGGTGATGTCGCGCAATACCCCGGCGGGTCCAATCGTGCCATAGAGCAGCGCGTTCAGATTGCCGACGCGGCCCTTGAGGAGCGCGTTGATGCGCGTGATCAGGCTCCCCCACAGCGGCGCCGAGGCGCTGGTGCCGCCGACAATCCCCAATTGGCCGCCGGACATCGTCAAATAGCCGGTGGCCGGATCGGCATTGGCGGCAACGTCGGGGATCGCCCGCCCGGCGAAATTGCCGGGGTTGATCGAGCGCGGCACCTTGCCTTCCTGCCAGCTCGGCGCCGGAGTGATGTCGCTGACCCCGCCGCCGGTGCCGCTGCCGGGGCCGTCGTTCCACACCGCCTCGCTGATCGCGGCCTGCCCGTTCTTGCCCTTGCGCGCATGCAGGGTGGTGCCGCCGACCGCCAGCACATAGGGGCTCGTCGCCGGGAAGTTGACATGGGCGTTGCCGTCCTTGACCTGAGCCTCAGAGCCGTCGTCGCCGGTCGAGACGCAGACCGTGATGCCGAGCTGCGCCACCGCCAGCAGACTCTGGTTGACATGGTCGATCGCCGCCGCCGACCACAGAATGTTGCTGCCGTTGAACGGCTGGTTCTCGTCCCAGCCCCAGCTGACCGACAGCACGCCCGGGTCGTTCGCCTGGTCGTTGATCACCGCGCTCAGGATATCGACCAGGCCCTTTTCGTCGAAGGTCGAGAAATAGACTGCGATCTTGGCCCCGCCGGCGAGCGCGCCGGCGACATCGATATCGAGCATGACCTCGCCGGTGGAATCGGGGTCGGCGGTCGGGTCGGTGCCGACGCCGTCAACGGCGACGATCTGCAGATTGGGCGCCGGCACGCCAATCTGCTGGAAATAGGCGGCCACGTCGGATTGCGCGACGCCGCCGCCGAACTCCAACAGCCCGATGCACTGGCTGCTGGCGTCGGCATTGGGGAAATTATAGATGCCGGCGAGCTCGGTCGGGATGAACCACGGCCTGGTGGTCGCCATCGACGCCAGCGAGGCGATCTTTTGCCGCTGGCGCGGCACCCGGTGCATGACCCGGTGATTGTTGAGCCCGAAGACGCCGGTGATCGCGTCGGCGACGTCGGCCGGCAACGTGACCGGCCCGGTGCGGGCATGAAACTCGCCGAGCTTCGGGTGGACGTAGTCGAGCAATTTGACGCCGAGGGCGGCGCCGACATTGGTGGCGGTGCCGGCGAGCCCAAGCCGCGCCGAGGCGCGCTCGTCGCGGGTCACGACGAGATGGTGGTCGGCGGCGAATTTCTCGATTTTATCGATGGCGCTCGGGTCCGAGCCGTATTCGCCGCGCAGCTGGTCGCGGGTCATGTAGGTGCGCTCGCCCGGCCGCTTGGCGTCAAGCGCCGACAAATCGGGCAGCGGCTTCAGCCGGCGCACCCCGAGCGTCAATTCGATCCATTTGTTCGGGTTGGTCCTCCGTTTGGCCACCGAGCCCGGCGGCAGATGATGCAGGCTGTTGGCGAGCATGCGCCGATTGGCAGCAGGGCTCCTCATCGGGACACTCCTTGGTTGGTCACCCGACCGAGGCGAGCCTCATCGGGCAAACCCGAATCTATATTCGACCGGCGGGCCGGAGTGTGAGCCAGCTCTCAGCCGTGCAAGATTGTAAGACTGCGGCGGCGAAGAAGCCTAGCAGGCGGCGGAAAAACCGACTTCTCGTCGCTTGCCCATCCTTCGAGACGCTTCGCTCCTCAGGATGAGGTCTTTTATCTCAAACGCCTGCCTCACCCTGAGGAGGCCCGAAGGGCCGTCTCGAAGGGCGCTTGGCTGAGGAAACCGCGTTTTTCCGCAGCCCGCTAGCGCTCAGTCGGCGGCTCGAGCTTTTCGCGGAGCCGGGCGAGCCGGTAGCCGAGCGCCAGATAAGGCCCCCAGGCCGACCGGTCGGCGGCAAAGACGGTCGGGTCGCAGCCATGCCGCTCGCGCAGATAGGCGGTCACCACCGTATCGACCGGGATGCGGCTGAAATCGTGCAGCAGCAGCCGGCAATGCGCCGCGGCGTAGGGGCCGATCCCCTTGAGCCCGAGCAGATAATCGTGGCCGAGCCGCTCCGGCCGGCCGTCGCCCGCGGCGTCGATGGCGCCGTCGTCGAGCATGCGCCGGGTGGCGGCGATGATCGTCGGCGCGCGAAACCCGAGCTTGGCGCGCTCGCGCAGGCGCACCTCGCCATAGTCGAGCACCGCCTGCGGTCCCGGAAAAGCGCCGCCGCCCGGCTCGGCGACCAATGCCGCGGCCATCCGGCAGGTCGAGGACCAGGCGGTGTTGATGGTCAGCACGGTCTTGACGAAATCCTCGTAAAACGTCGAGCAGCGCAGCATGCGCCCGCCGCCGCGCTCGATCAGCGCCGACCCGCTATTCGCGCCGTCGCCGCCGAGCATGGCGATCGCCGCCGCCGGTTCCCAATCGGCCGACAGCCAGCGCTCTATGCGGGCGCAGATCGCCGCATCATCGGCCGCGGTGAAGCCGTCGCGGCGAATGATCACGGCATGCAGCGCCCGTTGGCTGACCTCGATCCTCCCAAGGCGACCATCGATCCGCTCATCGCGGCCGAGCATGCCGGCCTCGGGCTGCCAGCGCCATGGCGCCAGATATGCCCAGCCGTGGCTGGCGACGGTCAACGCCAGATCGATCGGCGCGGACAGCGGCAGCAGGATATTGGCGTCGCTCACCATCGCACCGGGATGGCGCCCGATCCGGTTCAGGCCGCGTCGAGCGCCTGCGACAGATCGGCGAGGATGTCGTCCGGGTGCTCGATGCCGATCGACAGCCGCACGTAATTATCGGTGACCCCGGTCTGCAATTGCTCTTCCGGCGACAGCTGCGAGTGGGTGGTCGAGGCCGGATGGATCGCCAGGCTGCGCGAATCGCCGATATTGGCGACGTGATAGAACATCTTCAGCGCGTCGATGAAGCGGCGCCCGGCTTCGAGCCCGCCCCGGAGCTCGAAGCCGAGCAATCCGCCATAGCCGCCCTTGAGATAGGCGTCGGCGCGACGCCGCGCTTCGCCCTGCATCAGGCTCGGATGGATCACCCGGGTAACCTTCGGGTGCTCGGACAGGAATTTGGCGGCGACAACCGCATTGGCGCAGTGAGCGCGCATCCGCAACGGCAGGGTCTCCAGCCCCTGGATATGCAGGAACGCGTTGAACGGGCTCGCCGCCGCGCCCAAGTCGCGGAGCAGGGTGACCCGCATCTTCAGAATGTAGGCGATCGGCCCCAACGGCTTGACGGCCTGCGTCCAAACAGCGCCGTGATAGCTGGGATCGGGCTGGTTCAGCAGCGGAAAGCGGTCGGCGTGCTTTTCCCAATCGAAATTGCCGCCATCGACGACGATGCCGCCGATCGAGGTGCCGTGGCCGCCGATGTATTTCGTCGTCGAGTGCATGACCACGGCGGCGCCATGATCGAGCGGCCGGCACAGCACCGGCGCCGAGGTGTTGTCGACGATCAACGGCACGCCCTGCTCGCGCCCGATTTTCGCGACCTCGGCGATCGGAAACACCTCAAGCTTCGGATTGGGCAGGGTCTCGGCGTAATAGCAGCGGGTTCGGGCGTCGGTGGCGCGCCGGAAATTCTCCGGGTCGGCCGGATCGACAAAGCGGACCTCGATCCCCATCGTCTTCATCATCGTGTTGAGAAAAAGGTTCCAGGTCCCGCCGTAGAGGTCAGTCGAGCTGACGAAATTATCGCCGGTCTGGCAGACGTTCTGCACCGCGAACAACGAGGCGGCCTGGCCCGAGGCCAGCGCCAGCGCCGCGACCCCGCCCTCGAGGGCCGCCACCCGCTCCTCGAGCACCGCGTTCGTTGGGTTCATGATACGCGTGTAGATGTTGCCGAGCTCGGCCAGCCCGAACAAGTCGGCCGCATGCTTGGTGTCGCGGAACTGGTAGCTCGTGGTCTGGTAGATCGGCACGGCAACCGCGGTCGTCGTCGGATCGCTGCGATACCCGGCATGAAGCACGAGGGTTTCGGGATGCTGGCTTTCGGTCGGCAATTTCGTTCTCCCTCCGGGGCCGCGGGCCGGCACTTTGCCACGGGCACGCCCCCGGGTTAAGCCGCTTTCGCGGTAGGGTGGGCATTCGCGCTCGGATGCGGATGCAATCGCGATGCGACGGCGTTGTCCTGCTATGCCGTTGTCTCGTGACACGCCCGATGCCGACGCTGCCTAAAGCCCGCGGCGCGCGCGGCCTGATCCCGCCTGCGGCGACGCTCGCCCAATTGCGTCAAGAGGCGGCCGAGTGCACCGCCTGCCCGCTCTATCGCAATGCCACCCAGACGGTGTTTGGCGAGGGCGAGCGCGATGCGCGGATCATGCTGGTCGGCGAGCAGCCGGGCGATGCCGAAGATCTCGCCGGCCGGCCCTTTGTCGGGCCCGCGGGAAAGCTGCTCGACCGCTGCCTCGCCGAGGCCGGCATCGACCGCGGGCGCGTTTGGGTGACCAACGCGGTCAAGCATTTCAAATGGGTCCCGCGCGGCACCCGGCGCATTCACAGCAAGCCCAGCTCGATGGAAATCGCCGCATGCTTCCCGTGGCTCGAAGCCGAGATCCGCGCCGTCGGGCCGCAGATCGTCGTCGCGCTGGGCGCGACAGCGGCGCAGGCGCTGTTTGGCAAGGCGTTTCGCGTGACCAGGGATCGCGGCCGATTGATCCCTTCCAACGTCGCGCCTTACGCGCTCGCCACGGTTCATCCCTCGGCCCTGCTGCGCGCCCCGGACAAGGCGACCAGGGATCGGGAAATCCTGCGTTTCATTGAAGATTTGCGTAAGGTCGCGGCGGTCCCGACATAACCGGGCACGGGAGGAAGCTGATGGCCTCGAGGTTCACTTGGGCGGCAACCGCCGTCGGGATCGCTGCCGTGGTCGCGGTCGCCACGGTGATGGCGATGTTCTGGGGCACGCTTGGTCCCTCGCAAATCAGCCTCAATGGCTGGCTGGCGATGATCCTCGGAATTGTCGCGAGCTTGGCGCTGGCCATCGGATTGGTGACGGCGATGTTTATCAGCAACCGGCGCGGCTATGACGAGAACCCTCGCCACGATCTTTGAGCCGGCTTCCCGGCTCAACCTGCGCTTAAGTTTGCGCCCGCCTGCGCTCGTATTCAGCCAAAAAATGCCGAATGTCGCTTGCGCTCTTGCGGAAGCCGATGCTAGTTGAGGCAGCCTGCTGCGACGAGAGGTCCATGTTGAAGAACACGGCAATATCCGCGCAAGACGCCAAAACGGCGCCAAAATACGGGCGCGGCACCGGCGTGCCAAACCCGATCGACGTGCATGTCGGCAACCGCATCCGCATGCGCCGGCTGTTGCTTGGGATGAACCAGGAAACCTTGGCCAACGCGCTCGGCCTGACCTTTCAGCAGGTGCAGAAATACGAGGGCGGCGCCAACCGCGTCAGCGCGTCCCGGCTGTCGGCGATGGCCGAGATTCTTGGTGTGCCGATCTCGTATTTTTTCGGCGACCTGCGGGCGGAGGACGCCGAGATCAGCCCTGAGGACCAGCGCTGGCGCGAGCACCTGCAGCGGCCCGAAACCATCGAGTTCATCCGGCTCTATTACGCCATCCCGGACCCGAAGATTCGCCACCAATTCCTCGAGATGACCAAATCGCTCGCCGAATCGGCCGCCGACAAGCCCGAATAATCTGGACCTGACAAACGACCTCCTAAGGCTGCTGACCGCCGCCCGATGCAGGCGACGCGGAGGCGCGGGCAAGGCCTCGACCCTCTAGTGTTCCCCGCGCCCGCGGGGATGAACCCACGCCATCATCACCGCGGAGACACGGGGAGCGGTGTTCCCCGCGCCCGCGGCGATGAACCGGGCGGGATGCGCAAGGAGGCGGTGATCACCGCCGTGTTCCCCGCACACCCGCGGGGATGAACCCTTGTGCCGCTCGGCGATCTCCATGAGCCGCCATCATGGACCCGCTTTCGGCAGGCGGCTCTGAGGTCCGGTCGGCCTGGGTTACACCACGCCGTCGGCGTGCAGCTTTTCGACCTCGCCGGGGCTCAGCCCGAGCCACTCGCCGAGCGCTTGTGCGGTGTGCTCGCCGAGCAATGGCGCCGGCTTGAGCGGCGCCGGGGCGCCGTCGAAGCGCACCGGCCAGGTGGTCATCGGCATCTGCCAGTCGCCGTGGTGCATGGTCTGAAGGATGCCGCGGTCCCAGAAGCTCTGCTCGTTGGTCAACTCCATCGAATCGAACACCGCACCTGCCGGCACCCCAGCGCCCGAGATCAGCGCCGTCGCTTCTTCTTTAGTGCGCTGGAGCGTCCACTCGGAGACCATCTCGTTGACCTCGGCCTCGCGTTCGAGCCGCGCCGCAGGTGTATCATAGCGCGGATCGCCGATCAGGTCCTCGCGCCCAATCAGCTTTAAGAGCCGCGGCCAATGCTGCGGATTGGCGCGGCTCGTCAGCATGTAGACGTAATCGTTGGGGCCGCCCGGCTTGCACGGGAAAATGCCTGAGGGGATATTGTTGCCGCTCCCAGGCTGGCGCTGTGCGGCTTTCTTAGTCTGCGCCTGGCGAATGAACATGCCGCGGCTGTAATGCATGACCGAATCCTGCATCGCCGCCTGCAACTGCCGCCCCTTGCCAGTGGTGTTGCGCTGATAGAGTGCAGCGACAATGCTGAACGCCAACAGCATGCCGGTGCCGGTGTCGCCGATCGTCGGGCCCGGTTTTTGCGGCGGTCGGTCCCGCTCGCCGGTGATGCTCATCGCCCCGCCGACGGCCTGCGCGATCGGGTCGAAGCACAGCCCGTTCTCGTAGGGGCTGCCGGCGCCAAAGCCCTTGACCTGGGCGTAGATGATGCGCGGGTTCAGCGCGCTGACGACGTCGTAGCCGAGGCCCAGCTTCTCGATGGTGCCGGGGCCGAAATTCTCGGTGAAGACATCGGCCTTTTTGGCCAAATCCTTGACCAACGCTAGCCCACGCTCGGATTTGAGGTTGGCCGTGACCGAGCGCTTGTTGGCGTTGTAGATCATGAAATAGTAGGGGTCGGCAACGCCGCGGCGGCCGGCCTCGCCGCCATCGGGGTTTTCCACCTTGACGACGTCGGCGCCCATCCACGCGAGCGCCTCGGTGCAGGTCGTCCCGGCCTCGAACTGGGTCAGGTCGAGGACCTTGATGCCTGCGAGGCAATTCGGCGGTACCGGGGTCGTTTGTTCCATTTCTTCCGCTCCTTCAAGCTGTTCGGGCGCCCTCACCCGCTTCGCTGCGCTCAGCACCCTCTCCCGCAGTGCGGGAGAGGGGGGACCCAGCCCGCCTGGGCTGGGTGGGTGAGGGAATAATGCGTTTCAGTTCAGCCCCTCGGCCTGCAACGCGCGCTGCACCGCCGGACGGGCCATCATCCGCTCGAAATGCGCCGCGCAATTCTTCGGCAATTGCAGGCCGACCCGCTTCGCCCCCCAATACTCGACATAGAACAGCGCCGCGTCGGCGATCGACAGCTCGTTGCCGCCCAAGTAATCCTTGCCATCGAGCGCCTTGTCGATGACGGCAAAGCCCTTGTCGATAGCTTCGCGGCCCTGCGCCTTGACCTTGTCGTGGTCGGCCGCCGAGGGCGCGAAGCGCTCGGTGCGGAACAGCCGGGTGAAACCCTGAGAATGGATCGTGCCGACGACGTATTCCATCGCCTCGGCCGCCCGGATCATCGTCTCGCCGTCTTTGGGGATCAGGTTTGCTTGCGGGTTTTGCATGCCAAGCCAAAAGGCGATGGCCGGGAATTCGGTCAGGATCGAGCCGTCGTCGCGCTCGAGGGTCGGCACCTTGGACTTCGGGTTGATGCCGGTAAAGGGCGGCTTGTACTGCGCGCCATCACGAAAATTGACGATCTCGGCCTGATAAGGCTTGCCGATCTCTTCGAGCAGCACGTGGATGCCGATCGAGCAGGCGCCGGGGGCGTAATACAGCTTCATCGCGGATTTCCTCACCTGGATTGAGGATTTCGATCAAACACCATTCGTCATTCCCGCGGAAGCGGGAACCCAGGGACATACGTCGAGCGCTGGACCCTGGCCCCCCGCTTTTCGCGTGTGTGAAGAAATTGAAGATAGGATGGAGCGGTGCGGTGCGTCCCCCGCCTTCGCGAGGGCAGGCCCTTCGAGACAGCCGCTTCGCGGCTTCCTCAGGATGAGGTATGTTCTCATCATCATCAATCGGATACCTCATGCT
>DASYBC010000118.1:0-48864 GCA_036500965.1 Allostellaceae bacterium
CGGGTGCAAAAAGCATCGTCGCCGGACTACACTCTGTCGGCATCGGGGACCTCCTCTGCAACCGGATAAGCCTTTGTCGCAGAAGAATTATCCCTCTTTCAGAACCCCGATGCACTCATCCCGGTGAGATATCCGGGCTAAGTCGGCCGTGTGATGGCGATAAAATTTGTTGCCGCGCTCGCCAAGAACTGATCGAAAGTCAACGCTGGTGATTTATCAAACGGGCGCCATGGCAGCAGATGGATCGAATAGCCAAACTCTCCAAGTATACCGAACAAAATGGGCCGCGCCTGCGCCGTATTGCTCTCAAAAATAATTTTGGGCTTAAGAGAGACTATGATTTGCCGTGCGCCTCTCAGCACGTCAGGCTCAAAACCTTCTACATCGATTTTAATTAGGATATTCGCCGACGCCAACTCGTCGAAATAATCATCGAGAGGTTTGAGCATTACTTTCTGGGTTCTAACCGGAAACGACTCCTTCATTATCAGAGACACGTCGGCAGCTACTGAACCAAACCAGGTATCCTTTTCGGGATACGCCAGTTCGACTTCTCCGGTTTGGCTCCCGAGGGCGACTCGTTCCCAGCGACCGACGAGCCCATTCAATTTGCAAATCGTGTCGAAATGCGAAAAGCATTCCGGATTCGGCTCAAACGATATTGTTGGCACGCCAGCCGCTAAAAAGAGAACAGAGTGAGTTCCGTAGTTTGCTCCGACATCGAGAAACAGCGCCGGGCGCTGCTTCGATTCGAGCAGCGCTGCATAGGTCTGCTTGACGCCGAGGTCGTGGCCCAGGATCGATACCGCACTATCCCAATCCAGCCAGGACCACAGAGGTCTGAGCGGCAATTTTATCTTTCGGCCATTGAACGTAATGGTCCATTCTCCCTTGGAAACAACACCACGCTCTCTGAATATTTTGGCATAATGCGCGTGGAACAATGCTTTTTGCCTATCGCTCATCATTGTATAGAACGTATTAAGCATTTTCAAGGTAGCATTGTTAGCAGCCGTCAACCAGAGGAGCCGACATATCGCGCGCCTATAATAATATACGAGGGGCATTGACCTTCCCTTCGGGCCGCGGACTTGGCGGCGTTCTGACGGTCACGAGACGTGAGCTCGGTTGTGGTGCGTCAGACGCAGATACGGTTTCACGGCCGCGGCGGCGCCGAGCCAGCCGAGCTCCTTGCGCGGCAGCCGGTCGAGGCGGTCGTAGGTTTCGTGGAAGTCCCTGACCATCCGGTCGACGCCGAACAGCGCGTCGACCCGCTTCTTGCCGGCGCGGCCGAGCCGCTCACGGTAATCGCGATCGTCGATCAGCCGGGCGAGCGCCGCCGCCACCGCCTGCGGGTCCTCGG
Source organism: Allostellaceae bacterium (assembly GCA_036500965.1). Classification (GTDB taxonomy): domain Bacteria; phylum Pseudomonadota; class Alphaproteobacteria; order ATCC43930; family CGMCC-115725; genus AP-15. The sequence goes on from DASYBC010000118.1 coordinate 1,364, forward strand.
GCGGCACCAGGAGGCCAGTCACCCCATCCTCGATCACCTCGGGAATGCCGCCGACCGCGGTCGCGACCACCGGCAGGTTAAAGTAGCCCGCTTCGACCAGCACCAGACCAAACGAATCCATTCGAGAGGCGAGTGCCACCATATCGCTTGCCGCGCAGATCCCACCAATATCCGCGGAATAGCCGAGGAATTGCACCCGTGCCCGGAGCCCGAGCTCGGCCGCAAGCCGCTCGAGATTGGCCTGCTCGGGACCATCGCCGACAATCAGGAGGTGCATGTTGCATGTCGGGGCGATCAGGCCGAACGCCCGGAGCAGGACATCCTGGCCTTTCCGACGGATCAGCGATCCGATCGCGGAAACCACCGTGGCATCGTTGGCGATGCCGAGCTGGCGACGCGGGTCGGCGCTCGTTTTCGGGCGCAGCCGCGAGAAATCGATCCCGTTGTAAATTACCTGTGTCTTGTCGGCTTCCATGCCGTCATCGAGAAACGGCTCGATCACCTGCCGCGACACCCCGACCACCAGCGAGGCTTGATGGAGCAGGAAGGCGTACCGGCTGCGCCGCAAATAGCCGATATGCAAATGTGCCAAAAGCGGCAACCGTGCGCTCCGCGCAACCGGCATGAGCCACTGGCAAGGCCCGGCGCTGTTCGAGTGGAGCACCCTGATCTGGTGCTTGCGCACCAGTTCGCGGGCCGCGCGCATTTGCGCCCGATAGCGGCCGAGGTGAAACCGCGGGCATTCATAGTCGAAATAGATTTCGAAATCGCTGCGATAGGTGGGGAAGCCGAGCGCCCTCGTGGCATCGGCCATCGCCACCTGATTGCACCACACGATCGGCCGCACCCGCGCCGGATCGAGATGCGCCAAGAGATCGAGCAGCAGCTGCTCGCTGCCGCGAATCCACGGGTCTCCATAATGAGTGAAGAGGATCGGCGTCGGGGCGGCCTGCGTCATCGCATCTTTGAAACTGTCGAGAGCTGCCGAACCGCCAGACCGCTATTGCGGTGGCCGCAAGCTCGAGGCGATGCTCTCGTCGACGGAAAAGATGAAGTTCCACGCATAAGCCCCGCCATTGCCATTCTGATGAACCGATATATTAAAATCCCTGGTAGACATCACCGCGCCGTCAAAGAAAAAATATCCACTGTATCCGAGCCCGTGCAGCCGATCGAACGCGGCACCGACAATACCCGGGTGATGGCGTTCCTCCAGCTCGACGATCAGATTTGGCCGATCGCGGGCAAGAATTTCAGAACATCCATTCAGCACCGCCAGCTCATGCCCTTCGACATCGATCTTGATAATGCCGACCGAGCGGCGGACGACGTCGTCCAGCCGCACCGTCTCGACGGCCATGGCTTCGACGGCGGTGAAGGCCCCCTCCAGCCGATTGATCGATGCGGGCTCGACTGTCGATCGCCCGAAATTGGGGGCTTCACCCTCGAGCGGCGTGCGCAGAACGGCCGCCCCGGCCCGATCCGATGCCGCCGCCGCCCACACTTCCGCCGACGGAAATCGCTTGCGCAGCTGGGTCGCCAGCAACGGATTGGGCTCGAAGGCGTAGCAATGCGCCGAATATTTGCTAAGAAAATAGGTGTAGGCCCCGCAATTGGCGCCAACGTCGATCGAGGCGCGCCGCGCATCGCACAGCCGCTTGAGCGATCTGACATGCGGGTCACCCCAGCGCCATTCCTTATAGGCCGTGTAATGGGTGCCGATCGGATGCGGCAAGTCGGTGAGAAAGCGGTCAACCAGCCGCGGGATCATTGAGGCCGTTCCGTTTGAGTTCCGTTGAGCTTCCAGTCGCCGAACACGCGGCGATCATACCCGAACAGAGCTTAGCAACTGGTTGATTTCGGGCACAGCAGGATCGGCCGGCGCTCCCAAGCAGGCCGCTCGCTTTGGGGCAAAGCTCGCGCCCTCAATTGCGCGGCGCGTGCTTCGAGAGGATGCGCTGCAGAGTGCGGCGGTGCATTTTGAGGCGGCGGGCAGTCTCGGAGACGTTGCGCTCGCACAGCTCGAACACCCGCTGGATATGCTCCCAGCGCACCCGGTCGGCCGACATCGGGTCCTCGGGCGGCTCGGGAACGCCGTCTTCCTGGGCCAGCAGCGCGCGCTCGACCGCGTCGGCGTCGGCGGGCTTGGGCAGATAATCGATCGCACCCGCCTTGACCGCAGCGACCGCGGTCGCGATGTTGCCGTAACCGGTCAGCATGACGATGCGGGCGCCGGGGCGAGCCTGGCGCAGGGCGCTGACCACGTCGAGCCCGCGGCCGTCGCCGAGCCGCATATCGACGACGGCGAAAGCCGGCGGATGCTCGGTCGCGGCGGTGGTGCCGGCGGCGACGCTGTCGGCGGTGGCCACGATAAAGCCGCGCCGCTCCATCGCCCGCGCCAGCCGCTGGCACAGCGGCGCGTCGTCATCGACGATCAGCAAGGTCCGCTCGGCTTCGGGCAGCCCGCGCAGCGCGGCGGACGGCCCCTCGGCGCCGGCCGGGTGGATGGGTCGGTCGATAGCGTTCATGATGCTCGCCTATTGCTCGTCATAGCCTTCGTGATTGCTCGCATACGCTCGACTGGCGTTCACGATGCTCGCACATGTTCCGCCACCGGAGCCGCCGCGATGGGCCGCTCGTGGTGCAAACCCGACGCTTGGTGCCGGCTGGCCCCCACCCGCCTCGCCCTCCGGAGCGTGATCTGGGGCTGGGTGGGTGAGGGTATGGGTGGGCACCATCCGCTCGATTTTGCCCACTTAGCGATGCTCGCGCACCATCGCCGCGGGCGGACGGGTCTTCTCTACGCTCTCCAGATTGGCACGATTCCATGAAATCGCAACATGGGCGCCGCCCTCTTCGAGATTATCGAAAACGAGCTTGGCGCCGCTGCGCTCGAGGAGGCTCTGCGCGATAAAGATGCCGAGCCCCATATGGTCGGCGGCGCCGGCGCGGGTCGACAGATAAGGCTCGCCGAGCCGGCCCAAGAGATGCAGCAGAAAGCCCGGCCCGTCATCGACGATCTCGACCGTGACCGTCGCTTGGTCCCAGTAGGTGGTGACGGTGACTTCGCGGCGAGCGAACTGGACCGCATTCTGGATCAAATTGTTGAGCCCGTGCAGGATCTCCGGGCTGCGCCGAACCAAGGGCTCGTCTTGGGCGGGCGCCCCGGCGGTGGCAAAGATCAGCCTGACCCCGCGCTCCTGATGCGGCGTCGCGGCGGCCTCGACCAGCACCGAGACCGGCAGCCGCGCGTAGGGCGAGCCGCCATCCTCCTCCGGCCGCTGCGACAGCTCGGCGAGGATGCGCCGGCACCGCTCCGACTGGCTCAGCAGCAGTGCTGCGTCCTCGACATAGGGGCTGTCGGGCGGCAGCTCGTGGACCAGCTCCTTGGCGACGACGGCGATCGTGGCGAGCGGGCTGCCGAGCTCGTGCGCGGCCGCCGCGGCGAGCGCCCCCACCGCCGAGACCCGCTGCTCGCGGGCGAGCGCCAGCTGGGTCGCGGCCACCGCGTCGCGCAGCCGGCGCGCGTCCTGCGCGACGCTCCAGGTGTAAAGGGCGATGAACACCGTCGCCAGCACCAGCGCAATCCAGGTGCCAACGACGATTTCCGGTGGAAACAGCAAGGGCTCGGGCCCGCGTCGCCAGGGCAGCGGCAGATGCCACAGCGCCAGCGCGCTGATCGCGGCCACGGCAAAGACCGACAGCGCAATCACCGGGCGCTTCGAGAGGATCGTCGCCGCCACCGTCACCGGCGCCAGGATCAGGATCGAGAACGGGTTTTGCAGCCCGCCGGTCAGGTAGAGCAGGCCCGCGAGCTGTAGAATGTCGTAGCCGAGACACAGCGCGGCATAGCGTTCGCCGAGCTGGCGCGCGACCTGGCGGTGGACGATCAGAATGACGTTGAGCAATGCCGAGCCGGCCACCACGGCGAGCGCCGGCGCCAGCGGCAGGTGAAAGCCCATCCCATAATGGACCGTCAGGATCGCCAGCGCCTGGCCGGCGATCGCCACCCACCGGATCGGCACCAAGGTGCGCAGGCTGATGCGGCCGGAGCCGGTGGCCGGCTCGCTCGGCGCCGGGAGAGAGGTGTCGGTCACGATCGTGTCCGTCCGTGTCCGTCGGGTCGCGCGGTGCGCCCGCGCGCTGCAGTTTGCCGGCTCGCCGCTCTCGCCGCCAGCCCTATGCTGGCCGCGAGCGCTCCAATGCGCCATATAGGGGCGATGCCCGCCCCCGCGATCGAAGTCCAGGGTCTCGTCAAACGCTATCCGACGGCGATCGCGGTCGATCGGGTCAGCTTCGCCGTGGCGCGCGGCACGACCACGGCATTGCTCGGCGGCAACGGCGCCGGCAAGACGACGACCTTGTCGATCCTGCTCGGCCTCTTGCTGCCGACCGCCGGCGAGGTGCGGGTGCTCGGCGAGGACATTCTGGCCCACCGCTACCGCGTGCTGCCGCGGATGAATTTCTCCTCGCCCTTTGTCGATCTGCCGCACCGGCTGACCGTGCGGCAGAATTTGCTGATCTACGCCCGGCTCTATGGCCTCACGCGGCGCCGCGAACGGATCTCCAAGCTCGCCGAGGATCTGCAGATCGGGGCGTTTCTCGACCGGCCGGCCGGCAAGCTGTCGGCCGGGCAAAAGACCCGCGTGGCGCTCGCCAAGGCGTTGCTGAACGAGCCGGAGCTGTTGCTGCTCGACGAGCCGACGGCCTCGCTCGACCCCGATACCGGCGACTGGGTGCGCGGCTATCTCGAAGCCTGGCGCGCCCGCACCGGAGCGACGATCCTGATGGCCTCGCACAATATGGCCGAGGTCGAGCGGCTGTGCGCGCAGGTGCTGATGATGAAAGAGGGGCGGATTGTCGACCGCGGCAGCCCGCAGGCGCTGATCGACCGCTATGGCCGGGCCAATCTCGAAGAGGTGTTTTTGCACATCGTGCGCAGATCCTCGCCCGAGCTGGAGCCGGTGTCGTGAACCGGCATCTTGCGAACCGGGCTGGTGGCGTCGGTGACGGCTTCTCCCCAGGCCGGGTCTGGGCGATGCTGCTGCGCTATCTTTATCTGCTGCGCAGCTCGTGGCCGCGCACCCTGGAGCTGCTCTACTGGCCGACCCTGCAGATGCTGATCTGGGGCTTTATGAGCCAGTTCCTTTACGTCAACAGCAATTACGTGTTCCGCGCTTTTGGCGTGCTCTTGGCCGCGGTCATGCTGTGGGACGTGCTGTTCCGCGGCCAGCTGGGCCTGTCGATCTCGTTTCTCGAGGAGATGTGGGCGCGCAATCTCGGGCACCTGTTCGTGACCCCGCTGCGCCCCTATGAGTGGGTTGCATCGCTGCTGGCGATGAGCCTCCTTCGGGTGCTGATCGGCGTGACGCCGGCGGCGATGCTGGCGATCGTGCTCTACCATTATTCGATCTTCACGCTTGGGCTGCCGCTCGCCGCGTTTTTTGCCGTGCTGCTGATCATGGGCTGGTCATTGGGGCTGGCGATCTGCGGCATGATCCTGCGCCACGGCATGGGGGCGGAGAGCCTGGCCTGGCTCGCGGTTTTCACCTTGTCGCCGATCAGCGCGGTCTATTATCCGGTGTCGATCCTGCCGCATTGGCTGCAGCATGTCGCCTGGGCCCTGCCCTCGACCTATGTCTTCGAAGGCATGCGCGCGGTGCTGTTTCAGCATGTTTTCCGCGCCGGCTATCTGCTGACCGCGGGCGCGCTCGACGTTCTCTGGCTCACGGCCGGCGCCGCGCTCTTTTTCCTGGCGTTTCGCGACGCCCGCCGGCGCGGCGCGCTGCTGCAGATGGGGGAATGAGGCGGCGGCTACGGGACCGGATCGCTGACGCGGAGGATGTCGTCTGATGCCGTCGCGCTATACCGCAACGGACCCTGAGGCCTATCAGCGCTTGATGGGGCGCTGGAGCCCGAGGCTCGCGGCCGAGCTGATCGAATGGGCCGGGATAGCGCCGGGCGATCGGGTGCTCGATGTCGGCTGCGGCACCGGCAGCCTGGCGCTGGCGCTCGCCGCCTGCTCCGAGCCCGCGGCGGTCGTCGGGGTCGACATCGCGGCATCCTACGTCGCCTACGCCGCCTCGCGCTCGGCCGATCCGCGGCTCCGCTTTGCGACCGCGGACGCCGCGGCGCTCGACTTTCCGGCGGCGAGCTTCGACCGCGTGTTCTCGCAGCTGGCGCTGAATTTCATGTCCGATCCAGCCGGAGCGCTCGCCGTGATGCGGCGGGTCACACGTCCGGGCGGGGTGGTCGCCGCCGCGGTCTGGGACTTCCCGGGCGGCCTCGTCTATCAGCGCATCTTCTGGGACACCGCGGCGGCGCTCGATCCGGCCGCGGACCGTGCCCGCGCCCGCCACTATTCGAGCCCGCTGACCGGTCCCGGCGAGCTCGCCACCGCATTCCGCGCCACCGGGCTCAACGATGTGCGCGAGGGATCGCTGACGATTCGCCAGGATTACCGTGATTTCGCCGATTATTGGAAGCCGATCGAAGCGGCGCAGGGTCCGGTCGGCGATTATGTCAAATCCTTGCCGCCGGAGCGGCTCGATACACTCGCCGCGGCCGTGCGGCGAGCGTATTTGGCGGGCCGGGAGGATGGGCCGCGGTCGATGGCCGCAACCGCATGGGCGGCGCGCGGCACGGTTCCCGCCGACCCCGGCAGCCCGGCGTAGTCTCAGGCGGGGCCGCTGACCCCGGCTTCGCCAAACGTCGCCATTCCGTTGTGGCAGGCCGCCGCCGCTTTCAGCACGGCCAGGGCGAGGGTGGCGCCGGAGGCTTCGCCGAGCCGCATGCCGAGATCGAACAGCGGCCGCTGGTCCAGGCGCTCGAGCAGCACGCGGTGGCCGGGTTCGGCCGAGACATGGGCGACAATGCAATGGTCGAGCGCGTGGGGATCGGCGGCGAACAGCACCGCGGCGGCGGCGGTCGAGGTGAAGCCGTCGAGCACCACCGGGACCCGCCCGAGCCGCGCCGCCATGACCGCACCGGCGATCGCGGCAAGCTCGAGCCCGCCCAAACGCCGCAACAGCTCGAACGGGTCGTGCGCGGCGCGCCGATGCAACGTCACGGCCGCCTCGACGGTATGGCGCTTATGGTCGAGCGCCGCCCCGGCGACGCCGGTGCCGGGGCCCGTCCACAGCTCGGCATCGCCACCGAACAGCCCGGCGCACAACGCCGCGGCTACCGTGGTGTTGCCGATCCCCATCTCGCCCACGGCCAGCGCATCGATGCCGGGCTCGACCGCCATCATGCCGTAAGCCATCGCCTTGGCGCATTCCTCCTCGCTCATCGCCGGCTCCACGGTGATGTCGCCGGTCGGCGTGTCGAGGTTCATCTCGTAGACCCGCAGATCGGCATCGACGACGCGGCACAGCTGGTTCACCGCGGCCCCGCCGGCGATGAAATTCTGCACCATCTGCGCGGTGACCGAGGCGGGATAGGCCGAGACCCCGCGCGCGGCGACCCCGTGATTGCCGGCAAAGACGATGGTGCGCGGGTGCTCGAGGCGGGGCGGGTGCCGCGCTTGCCAGGCGGCGAGCCACACCGCCAATTCCTCGAGCCGGCCGAGCGAGCCCTCGGGCTTGGTCAGCAGCGCCTGGCGCCCGGCGGCTTCCCGGCTGGCTTCGAGGTCGGGTCTGGGCAGATGCGCCAATAGCGCGCGCATCTCGTCCAGGTTCGCAGTCGGCAGATTCGCGGGCGGCAGATTCGCGGTCGGCTCGGGCATGGCGGCTCTCCTTCGCGCGCGATCCTCGGGTCAGCGCGTTGCCAACCCAAGCAGAAATGCACGCCCTGATCGGCCGTCTCGGTTCGGGTGCCGGGTTCGGCTATGGTCGGCGCGATGATCGCCCCCCAGCAATCGACCGACCGGCGGCCGGGTTTTGTCGCTGGCTTCGCTACTGCCGTCGCGTTTCTGACCCGGGTTCCGATCGGGGCGCCGGCCGAGCGGGATTGGCGGCTCGCCGCGGCGGCTTGGGCGTTTCCGCTGGTCGGCGCCGGCATCGGCGCCATTGCCGCCTTCGCATTTCTGGTAAGCGAGCTGCTTGGCCTCGGCGACGGGCCGGCGGCGCTGCTGGCGGTCCTCGCCGGCATCTGCGTGACCGGGGCCTTGCACGAGGACGGCCTCGCCGACACCGCCGACGGATTTTTCGGGGGACGCAACCGCGATTCGCGGTTGGCGATCATGCGCGACAGCCGGCACGGCACCTACGGCGTGCTGGCGATCGTGCTGAGTGTGGCGCTGCGCGCCGCCGCGATCGCGCACACCGGCGAAGCGATCTATGCCGGCCTGGCGCTGATCGCGGCCCATGCCGCCTCGCGCGCCCTCATCACGGCGGTGATGCGGGCGCTGGCCCCCGCCCGCGCCGATGGCCTCGGGGCGGAAGCAGGCAGGCCAAGCGCCGCACCGCTGATCGCAGCAGCGGCGATCGGGGTCGTGATCGCCGTGGCCGCGCTCGGGCCGGTGCTCGGGCTGGTTGCCTTCGCCGTCTCCGGCACAGCTGTCGCGGCGATGGCGGTGCTGGCTCGGCGCCTGGTCGGCGGCTACACCGGCGATATTCTCGGCGCCGCTCAGCAGATCGCCGAGGTCGTGGTGCTGCTCGCGGCGACGGCGCGATAAACGCAGGCAACCGCCGCCTGGCGAGCATCAGCCGGGCGGGGTCGGCATTTTTGCAAAGCGCTGGAGGTTGCCGCCGAGATCGACCCAAGGCTGTGCGCTGTCGCAGTAGATCTGCATTGCCGGCTTGACCCAGCTCGGATCGTCGAGCGTTCCGGTCATGATCATGACTACGTTCGGCATGGCTTCGGCCTCATCCATGACCGAGGAGCCGCATTCCGGGCAGAAGCGCCGGAACATCGTCTTGCCGGTGTCGCCGCGATCGTTGAAGGTCTTCAGATCGCCCTCGACGCGCAGCGCCGGTTTTGGCAGCGCGACCACCGACGCGAATGCGGCGCCGATGCCCTTCTGGCAGTTCTTGCAGTGGCACACGCCAACAAAAGCTGGCTCGGCATCGGCCGAATAGCGCACCTTGCCACACAGGCACCCGCCTTCGATCTTCATCTCGCCCCTCCTGTTCGTCACGCGGCGACTGCGACCGCTGGCGGTGAGCCTAACTCAGGCGCAGTCGAAAATCGAGATCGGGGCAACGAAAGAGTGACCCCGGTCGCGGCCGCGTGCTAGCGTTGTCGCGCGATGCGACAGGGAAGTCCGGTGCGATGCCGGCGCTGCCCCCGCAACTGTAAGGGTGAGACCGCGGCAACGGCCACTGGCCACCCCTCCCCTACCCTGCGCTGCAGCGAGGTGGGAGGCGGTCCGGGAAGGCGCCGCGGGCGACGACCCCGAGCCAGGAGACCTCCGTATCGCGTGCAACGGGACGATTCCTCGGGCGGAGGAGGAGGGACCAGCAATGCCGTTGACGAGGGCCGGTCGAACGTGCACCGGGCTGCCCGCGGTGACCCTGGTGCTGGGCGGCGCCCGCTCGGGCAAGAGCCGCTATGCCGAGGCCCTGGTCGAGAATGCGGCCGCAGCCGGCATATATTGCGCGACGGCCGAACCCGGCGACGCCGAGATGGCGGCGCGCATCGCTGCCCACCGGGCGCGTCGCGGCCCGTTCTGGCACACGGTCGAGGAGCGGTTGGCGCTCGCTCCAGTGATCGCCGCCGCGGCGGCGCCCGAACGGCCGCTGCTGATCGATTGCCTGACCCTTTGGCTCTCCAATTTGCTGCTCGCCGGCAGGCCGACCGACGAGGAGAGCCACGCGTTGTGCGCCGCGCTGCGCCTCGCCGCCGGACCGGTCGTGCTGGTCGCCAACGAGGTCGGGATGGGGCTCGTGCCCGAGACGGCGCTCGGGCGCCGCTTTCGCGATGCCGCCGGCCGCCTCAATCAGCAGGTCGCCGGATTGGCCGACCGCGTCGTTTTCGTCGCCGCCGGCCTGCCGCTGGTGCTGAAGGAGGGCTGAGATGCGCCGCGTTCCGGCGACCGTGATCACCGGCTTTCTCGGCGCCGGCAAGACCAGCCTCGTCCGCCATCTGCTGGCGCAGACGCAGGGGCGGCGGCTCGCCGTCATCGTCAACGAATTCGGCGAGCTCGGCATCGATCGCGAGCTGCTGCTCGGCTGCGGCGACGAGGCGTGCGGCGAGGACGACATCGTCGAGCTGGCCAATGGCTGCCTGTGCTGCACCGTCGCCGACGAGTTTCTGCCGATGTTGACCCGGCTGCTCGAGCGCGCGGCACCGCCCGAGCACATCCTGATCGAGACGTCGGGCTTGGCGCTGCCGAAACCCTTGGTTCAGGCCTTTGCCTGGCCTGAGATCCGCACCCGCACCACGGTTGACGGGGTGCTGACGGTGATCGACGCCGCCGCCGTTGCCGCCGGCCGGTTCGCCGACGATCCGGAGGCGGTAGCGCGGGCCCGGGCGACCGACCCCGCGCTCGCCCACGACAACCCGCTCGACGAGGTGTTTGGCGACCAGCTCGCCTGCGCCGACCTGGCGATCCTGAACAAGACCGATCTGGTCGCGCCCGATCGCTGCGCCGCGCTCGGCCGCGAGATCGGCGAACGGCTGCGCCCTGGGGTCAAGCTGGTCCCGGCGCGGGACGGCAGGGTGCCGCCCGAGGTGGCGCTCGGCCTTACCGCAGCCGCCGAGGACGACCTTGCCTCGCGGCCGTCGCTGCACGATCTTGATGCGGCGCACGACCACGATGATTTTGACAGCTTTGTCGTGGATCTGGGCGCGGTGGCCGATAGCGACGCGTTCTGTGCCGGGCTGCGCGCAGTGATCCGCCGGCACGGCGTGCTGCGGCTCAAGGGATTTGTCGATTTGCCGGACCGCGGCCGAAGGCTCGTCGTGCAGGCGGTCGGCGACCGGGTGCAGCACTATTTCGACCGGCCGTGGCGGGAGGGCGAGGCGCGCGCGACCCGCCTCGTCGTAATCGGCGAGAAGGGCCTCGATCGGGCCGCGATCGCCGCGGCGCTGGCGGGCTGAGTGCACCTCCTCGCCACGTTGCCGGGGACGATTGCCGACGGCTCGACTGCGACCGATCTCACCCAGACTCCGGGCGACATCGTGGTGCTGTCGAGCGCCGACAGCGAATTGGCGCTGCTCGCCGCGGCCCAGGCGCGGCAACGCGCGCGGAACCCAGCGGCGCCCAGCCTGCGCCTCGCGCCGATCCTGCGCCTCGGCCATAATTTCTCGGTCGATCTTTATATGGACACGGTCGCCCGTGCCCGTCTGGTGATCGCGCGGGTGCTGGGCGGCAACGCCTATTGGCCCTATGGCGTCGAGCGGCTCGTCGGCACCTGCCGCGAAAACCGCATTCCGCTAGCGCTGCTGCCCGGCGACGACAAGCCCGACCCGGAGCTGGCCGAGCTCTCGACCCTGCCCGTCGATGACCGGCACCGGCTGTGGCGCTATCTCGCCGAAGGCGGCCCGGCCAACGCCGACAATTTTTTGCGCTATGCCGCCTCGTTGATCGGCCATCGGGTGGATTGGGGCGAGCCGGCGCCATTGCTGCGCGCCGGGCTGTATTGGCCGGGCCGCGTCCTGCCCAGCCTCGACGACATCGCCGCCGAGTGGCGCGCGGAGGGCGGCGTGGCGCCGATCGTCTTCTACCGGGCGCTGGTCCAGTCGGGCAATACGGCGCCGGTCGACACGCTGGTCCGCGCGCTGTCGACACGGCGTCTGCGCCCGTTGCCGGTCTTTGTCCAGAGCCTGAAGGAGGGCGAGGCCACGGCGCTGCTCGGCGCCGCGTTCGCCGCCCATCCGCCCGCGGTCATCCTCAACGCGACCGGTTTTTCGGTGCGGGCGGCGGGCGCCGGCGACGATCCGCTGGCCGCGGCCGATTGCCCGATCTTGCAGGTGGTGTTCTCCGGCGGCGACGAGCAGACTTGGCGATCGGGAACCCGCGGCCTCGGCGCGCGCGACCTGGCGATGAACGTGGCCTTGCCCGAGATCGACGGCCGCATCCTGTCGCGCGCCGTGTCGTTCAAGGCGCCGCTCGGCCGCGACCCGGAGACCGAGGTCGATCTGGTCGGTTACCGGCCGGTGGCCGACCGCATCGCCTTTGTCGCCGATCTGGCGCGCAGCTGGGCGCGGCTGCGCGAGAAGCCGGCGGCCGAGCGTCGCGTCGCCCTGATCCTCGCCAACTACCCCGGCCGCGACGGGCGCATCGGCAACGGCGTCGGCCTTGACACACCGGCTTCGGCCTTGGCGATCCTGCGCGCGCTGGGCAAAGCTGGTTACCGAGTGACCGATCCCCCCGACGACCCCAAGAGGTTGATCGGGCGGCTGGCCGCCGGCCCGACCAACGCGAACCCGGCCGCACCAGCCGAGGAGACGTTCTCCTTCGCCGAATATTCGTCGTTCTTCGCGACCTTGCCATTGTCGGTGCAGCGGGCGGTCGTCGAGCGCTGGGGCCCGGCCGAGCGCGACCCGTTTTTCCGCCAGGGGCGGCTCGATTGCGGCCGGTTTGCGATCCCCGGCTTCTGCGCCGGCAATGTCGCGGTGCTGATCCAGCCGGCGCGCGGCTATGGCATCGATCCGAAATCGACCTATCACGATGCGGCGATGCCGCCGCCGCACGGCTACCTCGCCGCCTATGCCTGGCTGGCGCAGGATTTTCGCGCCGACGCAGTGGTTCATCTCGGCAAGCACGGCACGCTCGAATGGCTGCCCGGAAAGGCGCTGGCGTTGTCGGCGGAGTGTTTCCCCGAGGCGGTGCTGCCGCCATTGCCGCATCTCTACCCGTTCATCGTCAACGACCCCGGCGAAGGGACCCAAGCCAAGCGGCGCGCCCAGGCGGTGATCGTCGACCACCTGACGCCGCCCTTAACCCGCGCCGGCAGCTACGGCCCGATGGCCGAGCTCGAGCGGCTGATCGACGAGTATTACGAAGCCGCCCACGGCGATGTGCGGCGGGTCGCGGTGCTGGCGGCGGCTATCCTCGAGCAGGCGCGCTCCGCCGGGCTCGACGGCGATTGCGGCATCGCTGCCGGCGAGGACACCGCGACCGCGTTGCGCAAGCTCGACGGCCTGTTGTGCGAGATCAAGGAATCGCAGATCCGTGACGGGCTGCATCTGTTCGGCCGCAGCCCCGAGGGCGGTCAGCTCGATGGGCTGCTGGTCGCTTTTGCCCGCCCCGGCCGCGGCGGCGCCCCCGAGGATGCCTCGCTGCTGCGCGCGCTCGCGGCCGACCTCGATCTCGGCGAGGACCCGCTCGCTCTCGATATGGCCGAGCCCTGGCGCGGCCCGCGCCCGGCAGCGCTCGTCGGTTCCGGACCGTGGCGCAGCGCGGGTGATACGGTCGAGCGGCTGGAGGGGCTGGCCTTGCGCCTGGTCGCGGGCGAGATTCAGGCTGAACCGGGCTGGCGGCAGACCCGCGCCGTTCTCGATTGGATCGAGCAGGAGTTGCGCCCGGCCGTCGCGCATTGCGGTGCGGCAGAGACGGCGGGGCTGCTCGCCGGCCTTGATGGCTGCTTCGTTCCACCCGGCCCGTCCGGCGCGCCGAGCCGCGGCCGGCCCGAGGTGCTGCCGACCGGGCGCAATTTCTATTCGGTCGACACCCGCGCGGTGCCGACCCAGGCGGCTTGGCAGCTCGGCTGGAAGTCGGCAGCCCTGCTGGTCGAGCGCCATGCCCAGGAGCACGGCGTCTATCCGGCGCGGGTGGCGCTGTCGGCCTGGGGCACGGCGAACATGCGCACCGGCGGCGATGATGTCGCCCAGGCCTTGGCGCTGATGGGGGTGCAGCCGGTCTGGGAGCGGGCGAGCGGCCGGGTCACCGGGTTCGAGATCATGCCGGCCGCGGTGCTCGACCGGCCGCGGGTCGATGTCACCCTGCGCGTCTCGGGTTTTTTCCGCGACGCCTTTCCCGGGCTGATCGACCTCGTCGATTCGGCAGCGCGTGCGGTAGCGGCCCTCGACGAGCCGGCTGGGGTCAACCCGCTCGCCGCCCGCTTCGCCGCCGACCGCCATGCGCTCGAAGCCCAGGGGGTCGCACCGGCCGAGGCGGCGCGGCGCGCCGGCTATCGCGTCTTCGGATCGCAGCCCGGCAGCTACGGCGCCGGATTGCAGCCGCTGGTGGATGAGGGTGTGTGGGATGGCGAGAGCGATCTTGCCGAAGCTTGGCTCGGCGCGAGCGGCTACGCCTACGGCGCCGGCGGCGAAGGTCGCCCCGAGCGGGCAATGCTGGAATCCAGGCTCGCCAGTGCCGACGCCGTGCTGCACAACCAGGACAACCGCGAGCACGATTTGCTCGACAGCGCCGATTACTGGCAGTTCGAGGGCGGGCTCAGCCTCGTCGTCCGGCAGCTTTCGGGCCGGGCCCCGGCGGTCTATCACAGCGACCATTCGCGGCCGGAGACGCCGCGCGTGCGCACGCTGCGCGAGGAGATCGGGCGGGTCATCCGCGGCCGGGCCGCGAACCCGCGCTGGATCGCCGGCGTGATGCGCCACGCCTACAAGGGTGCGGCCGAGATCGCCGCCACGGTCGACTACCTGTTCGCATTCGCCGCGACCGCGCGCGCCGTCGATGACGCGCATTTCGAGGCGCTCTACGACGCCTACGTCGCCGACGATGCGGTGCATTCGTTCATCGCCGACAACAACCCGGCGGCATCGGCTGAAATCAGCCGCCGCTTTCTCGAAGCCATCGACCGCGGCTTGTGGCGGCCGCGCCGCAACAGCGCCCGCGAGGCGCTGGCGCAATGCCCCCAACAAAACCCCGGCGGCTGAGCCCGTTACGCCGATGGCTCTTTCGCGTCCCCGTTTATTTGTACCGCTGGCGGTGCGGTCGGCTGCTCGGCCGCCGCTTTCTGCTGCTGATCCATGTCGGCCGGCGAACCGGGCGACGTCGCGAAACCGTCCTCGAAATCATGGAATGCCGCAAAAACGGGCCGGAGGCCGTGGTCATGAGCGCTTTCGGCGGCGGCGCCGACTGGCTGCGAAATATCGATGCGACGCCGGGCGCGCAGGTGGTGATCGGCCCCGAGCGTTTTGTAACAGTGCACCGCGTCCTGGGCGTAGCGGAGGCGGTGAACGTGGTCAGTGGTTATGAGGAGCGCAACTGGCCGATGAGGCCGATTATTCGCCTGGTGCTGAGCCGCCTGCTCGGCTGGCCGTATCGCAGCTCCCAGAGCGACCGCGAGCGGCTGGTCAGGCAATTGCCGCTGGTCGCCTTCCGGCCGCGATCATGATCTCCAGCGGGACCGAGGAGGAACTGAACCGCCGCCACAACGAGAAGATGGCGCGGCGCAAGGCCGCGCGCGAGCGAATGCTAGCGACCAAGACCAAGGAACGCGGGCTCCTGATCGTCCATACCGGCACCGGCAAGGGCAAATCGACCGCGGCGTTCGGCATGGTGCTGCGCTGTCTCGGCCACGGCATGCGGGTCGGCATCGTGCAGTTCGTCAAGGGCGTGTGGGGCACCGGCGAGCGGGTGGCGCTCGGACGTTTCGGCGATCTGGTGACCTGCCGGGCGATGGGCGAGGGCTTTACCTGGGACACTCAGGACCGCGCTCGCGACATCGCCGCCGCGCGCGCCGCGTGGGAGGCGGCAAAGACAATGATTGCCGACCCGTCCTACCGGCTGGTGCTGCTCGACGAGCTGAACATCGTTTTGCGCTACGACTATCTGCCGCTCGCCGAGGTGCTGGCGGGGCTGACCGCGAAGCCGCGCGACCTGCACGTCGTCGTCACCGGACGCAACGCCAAGCCGGAGCTGGTCGCGGCGGCCGACCTGGTGACCGAGATGACCCTGGTCAAGCACCCGTTCCGCGCTGGCGTCAAAGCGCAGCCCGGCATCGAGTTCTGATGGCGCTGACGCTGATGCTGCAAGGGACCGGGTCCGATGTCGGCAAATCCTTGCTGCTGGCCGGGATGGCGCGCGCCTTTACCCGGCGCGGGATCAGAGTGCGGCCGTTCAAGCCGCAGAACATGTCGAACAACGCCGCGGTGACCGCGGATGGCGGCGAGATCGGCCGGGCGCAGGCCTTGCAGGCGCGCGCCTGCGGCGCCGAGCCGGTGACCGACATGAACCCGGTGCTGCTGAAGCCGCAATCCGACAGCGGTGCACAGATCGTCGTCGATGGCCGCGTCTGGGGCAGCGCCTCGGCCGGCGAATATCGACGCATGGCGCCGAGCCTGCTACCGACGGTGCTCGCCGCCTTCGCCCGGCTGGGCAGCACGGCCGACCTCGTCCTGGTCGAGGGCGCCGGCAGCCCGGCCGAGGTCAATTTGCGCCAAGGCGACATCGCTAATATGGGCTTTGCCGAGGCGGCGGGAGTGCCGGTCGCGCTGATCGGCGACATCGAGCGCGGTGGTGTCATCGCTCAGCTGGTCGGCACCTGTGCGCTCTTGTCCCTCAGCGAGCGAGGGCTGCTCGCCGGCTACATTGTCAACAAATTCCGCGGCGATATTCGGCTGTTCGACGGCGGCCTTGCCGCGATCGGCACGCGCACCGGGCTGCGCGCGTTCGGGGTCGTGCCGTTCTTCTCCGCCGCGTCACTGTTGCCCGCGGAGGATTCGCTGGCGCTCGCCCCCAGTAGAAACCCTCTCCCCCCAGCGGGGGGAGAGGGTAGGGTGAGGGGGGCTTCTCCGCAACCGCCGGCCGGCGTCACCCCCTCACCCCTACCCTCTCCCCCAAGGGGGCGAGGGAGCATGAAAGGGGCGGAGGCTCCCCTCAAAATCGCCGTGCCGCTGCTGCCGCGCGTCGCCAATTTCGACGATCTCGACCCGCTGCGGGCCGAGCCGGGGGTCGCGCTCGACATGATCCGACCCGGCCGGCCATTGCCGCGCGACGCCGCGCTGGTGATCCTGCCGGGCTCAAAGGCGACGCTTGCCGATCTCGGATTTCTGCGCCGCGAGGGCTGGGACATCGACCTCCTCGCGCATCGCCGCCAGGGCGGGCAGATCCTCGGCCTCTGCGGCGGCTTTCAGATGCTAGGGCGAACGATCGCCGATCCGCTGGGGGTGGAGGGGCGGAGCGCTGCGGCGCCGGGGCTTGGGCTGCTCGACATCGAGACGGTGCTGGGCGCGCAGAAGCGGCTGCGATCGGTCTCGGGTGTCGGGCTGGCGAGCGGGTTGCCGGTCGCGGGCTACGAAATGCATCTCGGCGATACGACCGGGCCGGGGCTGGAGCGGCCGATGCTGCGGCTCGACGGCCGCGACGACGGCGCCATCAGCGCCGATGGCCTGGTCGCCGGCTGCTATCTGCACGGGCTTTTCGCCGGCGATCGGTTTCGCCGCAGCTTTCTGGCGCGGCTCGGCGCCGCGGCCTGCGAGGATTTCGCCTACGAGCGCACCGTCGAGACGACGCTCGACGCGCTCGCCGACCATCTCGAACGCCATCTCGACCTTGATGCGCTGCTCGCCGCTGCGCGTCCGCCGCGCTTTACATCAAGAGGCTGAAATGGCCGGCGAGCCAGGCGCCCAGCACCAGGCCGCCCTCGATCAGGCAGGCGAGCTTATAGAGGCTCAATGCCCGGGCGACGTCCGAGGTCGCAACGCGCGCCGTGCCCTCGCCGACCCACGGATCGACGACGACGCCTTCGGGATAGTGCCGCGGCCCGGCCAACGCCAGGCCGAGCGCCCCGGCCATCGCCCCTTCGGGCCAGCCGGCATTCGGCGAGCGGTGCTTGCGCCCGTCGCGCAGCATGACCGCCAGCGCCCGGCCTGGCCGGCATTTCTCCGCGAACAGCGCCGCAGCGGCGATCAGGAGCCCGCTGACCCGCGCCGGCACCAAATTCGCGAGATCGTCGAAACGGGCCGCCGCCCAGCCGAAGCTGCGATAATGCGGCGTCCGGTGCCCGATCATGCTGTCGAGCGTGTTCGCCATCTTGTAGGCGAAGAGACCCGGCAGGCCGAGCAGCAGACACCAGAACACCGGCGCCACCACCCCGTCGCTGAAATTCTCGGCCAGGCTCTCGATCGCCGCGCGCGCCACACCGTAAGCATCGAGGCTTTTCGGATCGCGGCCGACGATGTGCCGCACCGCCTCGCGCCCGGCCGCGAGCCCGCCGCGGTCGAGCGCCAGCGCCACCTCGGCGACGTGCTCGTAGAGGCTGCGCTGCGCGACGAGCACCGCGATCAGCACGATCTCGACCGCGGCGCCGACGAAGCTGCCGCGGCACAGCAGCTGGATCGCCAGGCCGAGCGCGGCGGCGAGGCCGACCAGCACGATGACGGTGACGACGCCGCGGATGCGGCGCGCGGCTTCGCTGCGGATGTCGCGGTTGAGCTTGCGGTCGAAAAACGCGATCACCCGGCCGGCAAGCACGACCGGGTGCGGCACATGGCGGAAGATCAGCGTCATGTCGCCGAGCCAGGCGTCGAGCGCGAGGCCGGCGGCGAGCAGCAAGAGCGGGTTGGCATCGACGGCCGGCATTATCGCGGCCAGTCTCGGCTGCGGCCGGGACAGGGTCAACCGATGACGGCGATAACGTCGCGTCACGGCCGAGCATCGGCAGATGTTCGATAGCTTTATCGTCGTCGATTGGAGTGCCGCGAACCTGCCGCGGGTGGGCCGGGACAGCATCTGGCTGTGCCGGCGCTGCGGCGGTGAGGAAACCCTGGTCAACCCGCCGACCCGCCACGCGGCCAAGACGATGATCGCCGACTGGCTGATGGCGGTGCGGGCGCGCGACCAGTGGGTGCTGCTCGGCTTTGATTTCCCGTTCGGCTATCCCTCTGGGCTCGCCGCCCGGCTCAACCTCGGCGGGCCGCCGTGGCGCGCGCTGTGGGACGAGATCGCCGGCCTCCTCACTGATGACGAGAACAACCGCAATAACCGCTTCGATGTCGCCGAAGCATTGAACCGGCGGGTTTCCGGCGGGCCGTTTCCGTTCTGGGGCTGCCCTGCCGCACCGGTCCGAACCCATCTGCACGGCAAGCACCACCGCCGTCACGATAAGGACGGGCTGCCCGAGCGACGCCTCGTCGATCTCTACATCCCAAGCGCGCAGCCCTGCTGGAAGCTGTTGGGCGCCGGCTCGGTCGGCGGCCAGGCCTTGACCGGGATCCCGGTGGTGCGCGCCTTGCGCGACGATCCGCGCTGGCGCGGATCCGCGCAAATCTGGCCGTTCGAGACCGGCCTTTGCGCGCCAGCCGAAACGCCGATCGTGATCGCCGAAATCTACCCGTCGCTGTGGAGGGTGTCGCCGCTGCCGGGCGAGCCCAAGGACCGGGCCCAGGTTCGCACCGTCGCCCGGTTCCTCGCAGAGCGCGACCGGGCCGGGGAACTGGCCGCGCTGTTCCTCGGCGATCCCCGACTGAGCCCGCTGGAGCGCAGCCGGATCGAGACCGAGGAAGCGTGGACCCTGGGCGTGACCGCGGCCCGGCAGCGACCGATCGAGGCCATAGAGCATTATCCGATCCTATCGAATCGTCATTCCCGCGAAAGCGGGAACCCAGAGCCTGCCCCTGGCATGAACAGGGGGCAAGCGACTGACCGGTTGTCCTGGACCCCCGCTTGCGGCCGCAAGAATTACCTGTTCGCCGGCTCCGACGCCGGTGGTCGCCGCGCCGCCGCGATCTACTCCCTGATCGAGAGCGCCAAGCTCAGCGGCCTCAACCCGCAGCACTATCTCGCCGATGTGCTCGTCCGCATCGCCGATCACCCGGCACGGCAGATCGCCGACCTCCTGCCTTGGCATTGGATGCCCGCAGACCTTCAGCGTGCCGCCGCCTGACCCGGCGCCCTCACCGAGCGCTTACAAGTAAGCGACAGATATACGAGCTTATCCCGCTACCAAATGCAGTTGGAGACTGAGCGATTTTCGATCGCCATGGGGCGGACTTTTGTGAATTTGGCGCGTCCCGGAACCTATGGCTCGACGGGAAATCACAAACTTCGGCGCAGGGCACGGGAAGTCGCGCTCATTATAGATGCGTTAGATCAACTCAAGGATGCTTTCCGTTGGTCTCGGGTCGATCTGGTTGGTCAGTCGGGCGGAGGGCATCTGGTCGCGTTGCTGATCGCCCGCCGCGATTACATTGACTGCGCCGTAATAGCTTCCGGCAATGTGGCCGTTAGGGAGCATATTCGGGAACGCCGTGCGCAAGGGAGACAAAGCCACGACAGGGATGGAGTAACCGGTTTCGCCGACTTCCTCGATCCAGTCGATGAAGTGCCGGATGTCGTTCGGCATCCGCCTCGGTCGATTATCATGTTGACGGATCCGCTCGACAATCGGGTCTTGGCGACATCGCAGAGATTCTACGCCGAAGCCCTACGCAAAGCTCTGCTCGATGCAGGTTTTCCAGAAAAATCGGTTGGATTATCGGGAAATTACGGCTGACGATCCAGAACATCATCGGTTGCGACTTCCCGCCTTACTGGCGGCAAGCGCAGGTACGGCTTAGGAGATACCGGATCGATATAGATTATCTGCAAGCTCGCGCGAAGCGCGAAGTGCGAAGCATTGGCGCGTTGACCTTTTTTAGGCGCGCTGCATTTCAGCGACGAGGCGATCTTGGCGAGGGATTTAGGCAATCAAACTGGCATCCTGCGCGATTGGTAGGCCGCATAGCGAGTTGCCTCACCAGGGGCCAATTTCAAACTGAGTCATTACCCGGAATTCCTTGTACTTGCCGGGCCCCGCCTTTTATTGTAGGCCGCTCGCGCTGGCGGCGGTCGACGGTCCCCGCGGGTCCGCGGCCACAACAATACCGGATCAAGCTCCCAAGTGTCGGCATCGCGCGGTTTCGGCCGCTCAGGATCGCTTGACTGCCGGGGTCCTGCCGCGCTAGCAAGCGTCGGGTGAAGCAAGTCGCGCCGTGGGCTTGCCGCCAGCCAACCATTCGCCGGGGCGTCAGTTGTTGGCGTGCCGAGCCCCGAAAGCAGCAACGTCCCCGTAGCTCAGTCGGATAGAGCAACAGTTTCCTAAACTGTGGGTCGCGTGTTCGAGTCACGCCGGGGACGCCATAATTTCAATGACTTACGCTAATACGTCGTCTCTCGTAGCGGCTCCCGGTCACCCCGGGGTCACACGCGACGCAAAATCGGCCCTTGCCCGCTGGCCGGCGAGCGAGCGCATGAAGGCGGGGCGCGAGCATCACGTCAGGTTCCGTTGCCACAAACCTTGCCGTTGGGCTCTTTCATGAAAGCTTTTTTTCCATTTATTCTTACAGGGCGTTTTTGTACAAGCGTAGCCATAACAATCCACACGTGTTTCGAGCCGGCGCGCGGCATTACCCGGGAAAACATCACGTAAAGATAGGTTTTGGGCAGCATCAATATGCCGGTAATGAACATCGTCAGCGGCACCAGCCCGTGGACGCCGGGATAGACGGCAAGGCTCTGGGTCGAGACGAAATTGATGCCGGCGCCGTATTCGGCGGCTACCGCCGAGGCGGTGACCGCCAGCACGCCCAACACCTTGGCCAGGCGGTGATCGTCGGCCGGCGCGACGGCCGGGTTCAAGCCATAGGTCACGACGCCCTCCTGCTCTCGGGTGCGGAGCGCTTCCCGCCCGTCGCCTTTGGCATTATTAAGGAGGGTCGGCATTAAGGAGGATCGGCGCGCCCATTTCAATCGCGCTGCCCCGCCCGAAGATGCTTGATCGCTCAAGCGGCTTGGCGCGAATGCCGCAAGGCGCTATGAGTAGCGGGGCTGCCCCGGTAGCTCAGCGGTAGAGCAACCGCTTCGTAAGCGGTAGGTCGTCAGTTCGAATCCGACCCGGGGCACCATAATTTCAAAATAGGTCAGAGGGGCAGGCAGCGGCGATAGCGGTGAGAGCGGCCCTTTCGGCAGCGTTGATTTGGCTCGGCACAAACGCTGCCGCCAGCGGGCAGGCGCCGTCTGGTTCGGCGTACACCGCTATGGTTCAAGCGCTCTGCCGGCAATACGCTCTCGGTGCGCAACCGGGGATGCCGCCCGGTCAATTGTTCAATCAGTGCATGCGCGAGCGGCATTGCCGGTTGTCGGCCGGCTCGCGGGACTATCAGTGCGAATCGCCCGGACCGATGACGTGGCATGGCGGCGGCTACTGACCGGCCCCGCGGCGGCTCCGGCCGCGGTCGCCGCTATGGCTTGCCCCTCGCTGACCCGCTGGGCAAGCCGCTGTGATCACACGGGATTCGCGACGAGTGTTGCAATTGTCTCGGTCATGCCCAAGATCGCGGCCAGGGAGGACCGCGAATGGACCAACGCTCGATTGAGAAACACCTGCGCCGCTGGCATCGCCGCGGCAAGGCGACAGCCGATCCCCTGGCCGGTGATTCAGAGAAGGACAGAGTGCCGGGGCGGCGCGTGCATAGCCCGACCACCGGTAGCGGTCTGCCGGTCGAGAGCCAAATCCGCAAAGTGTGGGATCCGAGGCGAGCCGGCGGCCTGCCGGTCTTCCTGCGCGTCGCGGGCGAGGGTGATTGAGCCGGACGCCGCTTTTGCCGCCGCCGTTCTGAGCGATCGGAGATGCGGAGCGGAGGTCGCGCAGGGCCACCCGATCCAGGCGCTAAAGCACGATCGCGACAACCGGCCTCGTGCTCGGGATGCCGGCTATCGGCCGGGTTTGCACGGATAGGTGATCGCGTCGCGCCGGGCATCGCGAGATGGCGACGGATGCAGATCGAGCCGGCAACAGCAGGGAGACACAGATGAGCGACGCCGAGATTGGCGCGTTGCGCGCAAAGCTGGCGCTGAGGCCGCGTTCCGACAACTACCGGCAGCGTCGCCGGGATATTGACGCGCGCGGCCGCGAATATCGGCTCGCGCCCGATATCGGGGTCGAGCCGCTGACCGCGAACGGGGTGCGCGCCGAATGGACCGCGACGCCGGGGGACGCGCGCGACGCCGCCCTCCTCTACCTGCATGGCGGCGGCTATGTGATCGGCTCGCTCGACAGCCATCGCGATCTGGCCGCCGAGGCGGGCCGGGCGGCGGGGATCGCCGCGCTGGCGCTCGACTACCGGCTGGCGCCCGAGCATCCGTTCCCGGCCGCGGTCGATGATGCGCTCGCCGGCTACCGGTTTCTGCTGGCGCGCAGCATCAAGCCGGCGCGGATCGCGATTGCCGGCGACAGCGCCGGTGGCGGTCTGGTGGTCGCGGCGATGCTGGCGATCCGCGACGCCGGGCTGGCGCAGCCGGGATGCGGCTGGTGCATCTCGCCTTGGGTCGACATGGAGGCGGTCGGCGAGTCGATGTCGAGCCGGGCCGCGGTCGATCCGACCGTGCAGAAGGCCGGCCTTCTCGACATGGCCAAGCTCTATTTGAACGGCGCTGACCCGCGCTCGCCGCTGGCCGCGCCGATCTACGCCGATCTGTCCGGGCTGGCGCCGCTTTTGGTCCAGGTCGGCGCCTGCGAGACCCTGCTCGACGACGCGCTGCGGCTGGCCAGGGCTGCCGGTGAAGCCGATGTGCGGGTCGATCTGCAGATCTGGCCCGAGATGATCCATGTCTGGCATCTGTTCCATCCCGAACTCGCCGCCGGTCGGCGGGCGATCGCCGCAGGCGGCGCATTTGTCCGCGCGATGATCGCATAGCGCCCGGGCGGCGACCGACGACCGGCAAAGAGCGGCGGCGCCGGTTACCCGGCGCGGCGGCGGAAACCGTCGAGGATATCTTCGGCGAGCGCGCCGTAATCGCCGTCGAAATGGTGCCCGCCCTGGGTTTCGACGACTTCGGCACTCTCGGTCTTGGCGAGGTAGGGGCACAGGCTGTCGCCGTCGTCGCGGCCGTAGAAACATTGGATCATGGCCGGATTGATCGGCGCCACCGCCGGCTCGGTCGGCAGCGCGTTCCTGGTTGGGGGCGCGCCGAGCCAGCCCATCATGCTGATCTCGAAATCGGCCGCCGATCCAAAGCCGAGCAACGAGAGCTGGACCACGCGCCTTTTGGCTTCGGGCGGCAGCCGGTCATAGGCGAAGGGCAACACGCCAGCGCCGAACGAATAGCCGATCAGCGCGACCTTGGAGGCGCCCCAGCGCGCGCAGTAGGTGTCGATGACGGCGCCGAGGTCGCGCGCCGTCTGCGCCGGCGTCTTGCGGCTCCAGAAATAGCGCAGGCTGTCCCAGCCGACGATCGACACCCCTCGGGCGCGAAGCTTTTCGGCGATCGACCGGTCGAGATCCCGCCAGCCGCCATCGCCGGACAGCACGATCGCCAGCAACGGGCCCCGCCGCCGCGCCGGCATTTCGACGAGCGGCAGCCCGGCAATAGCTGGACCGGCGATCTCGCGCGATTTCCCGAGATGAGGGCGCACGAGCGCCGCCATAGCGGATGCAATCCCGCCCTCCTCGCTCGCCTCTTGCACCGCGACCGGCGTACCTTGCGCCTTCAATTCACCGATCCGCACCCGTCCGGCGCCATCGGCGGCAGGCCCGAAGCCGACCACCCAGAACCCGTTGAGCGTCGGCCACGGCCCATAGGAAAAACTGCGCCCGGCCGACGTAGCCGGCACCGTCGCCGGGCACGGCGGCAGCGGCATCTTCAGCGCCGCGGGCGGATCGAGCGAAACCGCGCCGGCAATCGTCGCCGGCGGGGCTTGCGCCAACGTCGCTGCGGCAAACGCACCGCCCTCGCCGATCCCGGCCAGAATCGGCGTCCAGTAGGTGGCATTGCCCCGCTCGCGCTGGATCTCCCGGCTGATCAGTTCGATCGTGCTAACGGCATCGGAACAACGCGCATTGGCCCTTTCGCCGACGCGCCGGAAATAGGTGGGAAGGTCGACCCCGGCGACGAACGCGCCGTCGTCGGCGAGCCTCGCGGCAATTTTGCCCATCTGCGCGTTCCAGCCGTCGGCGTCGGAAAACAGCACGACCAGGCCGTGCATCGCGCCCCGCGGGCGGACGATGTGCAGTGCTGCAAAATCGCCGCTGTCAAATGCCCTTGCAAAAGCCCTTGCCGGGTGGGCGGCTAGGCTCGACAGCGCCAGCGCCAGACAAAGAAGTCCGGTGCGTCCCGGATGACGCAGCGGTTTTATCGCCCGGTCGCCCGGGCCGACCCGGCGCCGCCGTCCGCCGCCTATCAACACCGCGATATCGGCCAGCGCGAGATAGGGTCCGAACGCGCCCGAAGCGGCGAGATAGCGGGGCTCCCACACCGGATCGAACTTGTCCTTGAAGGCGTAGAGACCCTGAAAATTATAAAACCGGTTCCCATGCGACCAGATAAAGCGGGCCAACCGGTGCCAACGCGAGGCCAGCGGATAGGCGGCGAAACCGGACAGCGGCGTCATGCCGAGGCTGAGGCTGCGATAACCTTCGCTGCGGAAATGCTGCAATAGCCGGACGAACAGATACTCCATCGCGCATCGCGACTTCGTGTCGGGCCGCTGGCGCATCACCCCGACCGTCACTTCTTCCTTCAGATCGGTCGTCATGACCGTGGCGAAGGCGACCGGCCGTCCGTGTTCGCGCAGCACGGCGACGGTTTGCGCCATGACATAATTGCGGCGGAAGGCCGCCACCGAAAAACGCTGTTCGCCAGCAGCCGCGCGGCGCGCGAGCCAAGCGTTCGAAACGTCTTCAAGCTCGTCGATGATTTCGGCGACTCGCGCCGGCGGGATCATTTCAAGGCTCAGGCCGTCGCGTTCGCCGCGCTTGAGCGCATAGCGCAGACCGGCCCGGGCCGCGCCCTCGAGGGTAAACTGCGCCAACGGCACGTTGGCTTCCTCGCCGATTTTCATGACCCGCAATCCGGCGTCGAGATAAAGCGGTAGGCTCGCCGGCGGCACCTGGTAAAACGCCACCCGGCCGCCATGCGCGTCGGCCAGCTCGATAAAGCGCCACACCAGTTCGGCCCGTTCATCGGCCGGCCCGACCGGATCGCCGAGCGCGGCCCAGGTGCGGCCGTGCTGGGCGAACATCAGGAACGCCCTCCCGGTATCGGAAAACATCAGGCTCTTGTCGCCGATCATCGCCAACAAGGCATCGGGGCGAAACTGGCTCCCGGCGATCCGCCGCGCCTGCGCCAGCTGCGCGGGGGTCGGCCGGCTTGGTCGCCCGGTGGCCGGACGCAGCAACTGCCATAGTCCGATCGTCAGCCCGAGCACGGCGACGCCCAGGACCGTGCGCAAGGCACGCGACGCGGTTGCGTCGAACTCGAATTGCCACCATAGCTGGTGGCTATATTCGACGTCGCGAAAAGCGAAGAACAGGATCCAGATCGTCGCAGCGACAACGCAGCCGATCGCAGCCAGCCATCCGGTCGTCATCGAATGCGACATCAGCGAGGCGCGGCGATCGAACTGCGCGCGCCCGGCAACGAGGCCGATCAGCAGCAGCGCGGCGGCAGTCGGAGCGAGGATCGCCAACCCCTTGACCAGGCAGAACGGGATGCTCAGCAAGGTCATCGATAACGCGAGCCACCACGCGCCGTCGAGCCGGTGCAACAGCCCGCGCGCGGTAAACAGCAGCACCAGCCCGGCGATGCTGGCCAATAAATGCGCCGTTTCGACCGCCCACAGCGGCACGTGGATCGCCAGAATTTGCAGCCGGTCGGTGAACGCCGGCATCGCTCCGGACACCACCAGAGCGGCGCCGACGGCAAAGGTCGTCGCGGCAAGGAAGGACGGCACCAGCCGGGTCGCCGCGCGGCCGACGCGCTCGCCGATCTCTGCCCCGAAAAAGCGGCGGGTCTCGAACCCGGCCAGCAACACGGTCGAGAGCAGCAGCGGCAAGAGATAATAGACCGCGCGATAGGCGACGAGGGCGGCGGCGATGGCGTTGGGCGGCGCCTCGCTGCCGACCGCATAGAGGATCGCGACCTCGAACACGCCAAGCCCGCCGGGGATGTGGCTCAGCACGCCGAGCCCGAGAGCTGCGGCATAGACCGCAGCAAAGGCGACAAAGCCGATCCCGGTCGGCGGCAACAGCACCCAAAGGACGGCCGCGGCCGCCAGCACATCGGTCGTCGTCAGCACGATCTGAGCGAGGACCAGCGCCGGCCCCGGCGGCTCGATCGTGATCGGGCCGATCGCGATCGGCTTCCGGCGGGTCGCGCAGAACACCAAGAAGACCGTCGCTAAGCTCAACAGCGTCGCCGCGGCGGCGAACAACGGCTCCGGCGACGCCCCCAGCAACCGGCCGACCCGGTGTGCGGACAGCACGAAGCCGAGCCCGGCAATGGCGGCGAGACCGATTCCGATCGCCGCCGAGATGAACAGGATCACGCGGGCGATCTGAGCGGGCGACAGGCCGGCGGCGGTATAGATCCGATAACGGACGGCGCCGCCGGAAAAAGCGCCGAGCCCAACCGCGTTGCCGATCGCATAGCCGCAGAACGAGGCCAGGAATACCGAGGGCAGCGGCGGGCGGGCTCGGGCATAGCGCAGCCCGGAAAAGTCGTAGCCGATAAGGGCCGCATAACTGACCGCAGTCGCGGCGAGCGCCAGCAGCAGCGCGGACGAGCGGGTCGCCCGGAGCGAGGCGACAAGGGCGTGGAAGCTCACCCCCGCTGTCGCCTTCTCTAGACCCCACAGCGCCAAGCCGCCAAGCGCGAACGCCGCTAGCCCAAGCAGAAGCGGGCGACTGGGACGCCCGTGCAGCAGCCTTGCCAGCCCATGTATCGGAATTCGATCGAGCCCGCCGACTGTCGCGGCCGCGTCCGAGCGCGTTCTCAGGGGCTCGGATTTGAGCAACGCCGCCTACCTAATGTCGAGCTAATGTCGAGATTGACGGCGCCGGCGATCCACCTTCGCCGCCGTTCGATGGCGGCGACGTTTCCGACACTTTCGCCGGACCGATGCCGACCCCCGGCCGCGTTGCTGTTCACCGACTTGTCCCGACCTGCCCCGGATACTCCAGGGCGCCCACTTATAAGCCTTTTTTCGAGGCTTTACAGCAGGGTCATGGGCCGGAGCCAATCAGCCCCCTGCAGCGCCTTCGGCGACCAACGAGTGCGCGATGGCGCTCAGCCCGGAGGCGCCACCGACAGCCGGCCGGTGACCGCGTGGCGTTCGATGAAGCTCCCGACTATCCCTGACCGTTTCGCCGCTTCGACAAACTCCTTCAGGAACGCAAAGCCGGCCGTGTTCTTTTTCGGTGTGCCGACCGCCTGCTGCACCGCGGTGAACTGGCCGTCGAGAATTCTCGAGCCGGGCCTTGCTTGCTGCACTTCGATCAGCCCGGGCCGCAACCCGGCATAGGCGTCGAGCTTTTCGCCGTCGAACGCCTTGAGCGCCGCTGCAGCGTTGTCGAACTGAAGCAATTCGCCCCTTTTGTAGTTGTTCTCGAGCCACAGGCCGTATGCGCTGCGGGCCGTCACCGCGACCCGGCGCCCCGGCTGGTCAACCTCCGCGATCGAGCGGATCGGCGAGCCCGCCGGCACCAGGTACGTTGCCTCGATCTCGCAATAAGCGGCGGTAAAATTGATCACAGCGGCGCGCTGCGGCTCGGCGCCGATCAAGCCGATATCCCAGAGGCCCTTCTCGGCATCGTCGGCGATCTCGCCCGGCCGCGCATAGGGGATGTATTTAACCGGCACGCCGAGCCGCGCGGCGATTGCCGCCGCCATGTCGGGCGACACACCCTGCGGATCGCCCGATGGGGTCTTGCCGGTGACCAGGAGGAAATTGCCCATGTTGATCGCGGCGCGCAGGACGCCGGTCGGCGCGAGCTCGGAGGCGGCTGTTTCAGGCATGGCGGGCGGGTCCGGGACAGTGAGACGGATGAGCCGCATCCTGAAGGATCGGCCCCGCCCAAGCACGCGAAAATTGGGATGGCGCCCTAATTTGACCGCAGACCGGAAACGATCCACCACAGGCCATATAGAGCCACAACTATCAGAACGGCACCGGCCGTTAGCGACAGCGACGGGCCTGACAGAGACGATGAATTTTCCGATGTCGGCGGCCGGATGATGTAGGCGCACGTCCAATAGACGAACCACAACATCGCCAGGACCAGGCCAAGCCGCACAAACCCCCGGCTCAGATTGCCCAGCACGGTCTAGAGCCCGAGCTTGCGCCGCATTGCCGCGGTGACCGTCTGCCTGACCTTGCCGATCTCCGCCCACGGATCCGATTTCAGGGCCGCGAGCCGGCTGGGCACCGTAACGACGGTAAAGCCGTCGGGCCGGACGCCCGCCTCGACTTCCTCCCAAGACACCGGCGTCGCCACCGGCGCGCTCGGCCGGGCACGGGTCGAGTAGGCGCCGATCGCGGTGGCCCCGCGGCCGTTGCGCAAATAGTCGATATAGATGCGGCCCTGCCGCGCCCGCTTCGACTGGTTGGTGGTATAGCGTTGCGGATTGCCGGCCGCGATCTCTTCGGCGACCGCCTTGGCGAAGGCCTTGATCGCCTCCCAATCGAGCTTTGGGGTCAACGGCACGACAACATGCAACCCTTTGCCGCCAGTGGTCTTGGCGAAGCTGCGCAGCCCGAAGCCGGCCAGCGCCTCGCGGATTTCGAGTGCCGCGGCGGTGACCTGCGACCACGGCAATCCCACATCCGGATCAAGATCGAAGGTAACCAGGTCGGGGGTCTCGAGCTTGGCTGCGGTCGAGCCCCAAGGGTGGATTTCGAGCACGCCGATCTGCACCAGCGCCACCAGCCCAGCCAGATTTTCGACCGCGAGATGGGTCTCGCCGTCGATCTCGATGCGCCGCACCGCCTCGGGCACGCTGGCCCCGGCATGCTTCTGGAAAAACTGCTCGCCGCCTTGACCATTCGGGCAGCGCACCAGGCTGAGCGGCCGATGCCCGAGATAGGGCAGCGCCCAGTCGCAAATCTCGGCATAATAGCGCGCCAGATCGAGCTTGGTGATGCCCTCGCCGGGATAGAGGACGCGATCGGCGTGGGTCAGCCGCACCCCCGCGAATTCGGTGCTGCCGTCGCGGGCGATGCGCGGCGCCGGGGGCTTCGCCGGAGCAACGGGAGCGGCCGAGGCGTCGGCATCGCGCACCACCTCGGCCGGCGCCTTATCCTCCCGTAGCCCGATAAAGGTCGCGTGCCGCAACACCTGGTCGGCGGTCCAGCCGGCATAGCGCACCTCGGCGACAAGCGCCGGCTCGGTCCAATGGACCCCCTTGAGCGAGGTGCCTTTCGGCAACGCCGCGACCGGGGCGGCGGCACGCTGCAACGGATCGAGCCGGGCGCGCAGCGCGGCCAATTGGGCATCGTCGAAACCGGTGCCGACGCGCCCGGCATAATGCAAGGCGGCCTGCCCGTCATAGTAGCCGAGCAGCAAGGCGCCCAAGCCCCGCCGGTGGCCCGCCGGGTCGGTGAAGCCGATCACGACGAACTCGTCGCGGTTCGCACATTTGACCTTGAGCCAGCCGTCGTTGCGGCCGGGCTGATACGGGCGGTCGCGGCGCTTTGAGACGATCCCCTCCAGCTCGTAGCCGCAGGCCTGGCGAAAAAATTCCGGGCCGCGCCCGGCCTGGTGGTCGCTGTAGCGCAGGATCCCCGCGGAATGAGTGGGAACAACCTCGGCCAGCGCCGCCTTGCGGTCTTCGAGCGCAGCCCCCGTCAGGTCGTAGCCGTCGAGATGAAGAAGATCGAAGGCATAGAACACCAATTCGTCCGTGCGCCCGTTGGCGATGGCGTCCTGCAGGCGGCCGAAATCGCTGGTGCCGTCGGTTTCGAGATGGACCAGCTCGCCGTCGATCAGCGCCGCCTCGACCGGCAGCGCGCCGAACGCCGCCGCAAGCACCGGAAATTTCCCAGTCCAATCGAGGCCGTTGCGGGTCAGCAGCCGCGCCTCTCCAATGGCGATCCGGGCAATCAGGCGATAGCCGTCATGCTTGATCTCGTGCAACCATTGCGGCCCGTCCGGCGCCGCGTCGGCTGGGGTGGCCAGCTGCGGCTTCGGTCGGGTCGGTATCCGGGCTTTCCTGGCGCCAGGGACGCGGGCCGGATCGGAGTGCTCACGCGCCTCGTTTGCCGCTGCCGGCTGCTCGCCGTTTGGCCCCCAGACCCGGTCGCGGTCGGCGGCGATCTCGTCGAGCCCGCGGCCGGTGGCGACGCTGAGCGGGTTATCGGCGACGACCGCGTCGCCGCTCTGCGGCGCCGCCGCCTCGTCGCGCTCTTTGATCAGGAGCCAGTTTTCACGGCGCTCGGCCGCGGCTTTGCCGCCCATCCGCACCAGCACCCATTTTCCGTGCAATTTCTCGCCGTCGAGGGTGAATTTGAGGTTGCCCTTGGCATAAGCCGCTTGCGGATCCGGATCGATCGGGGTCCAGGTGCCGCGATCCCACAGCAGCACCGAGCCGCCACCATACTCGCCCTCGGGAATGACGCCTTCGAAGCCGCCATATTCGATCGGGTGATCTTCGACATGCACGGCCAACCGCTTTTCTCCGGGGTCGAGGCTCGGCCCTTTCGGCACCGCCCAGCTTTTCAGCACGCCATCGAGCTCGAGCCGGAAATCGTAATGCAGGCGGCGCGCCGCGTGCTTCTGGATCACGAAAGACAATGGCCGGGCCGTCGCCTCGCGCACGACCGCGCCGGCCGGCTCCGGCGTCCTGCGAAAATCGCGTTTGCGGCGGTATTCGGTCAGCGCCATCGTTGCCGATCACCTCGTCAAAATATCGTCGCTGCGCTGGCGCCGTCGCTTGACGTTGCGGCCCGCCGCATAATGTGGTTCGTAAACGCTGCTGCATAGGAGATCGGCATGCCGCGCGCGAGCTGGAGCGGGTTTTTGCGTCTTTCTCTCGTCACCTGCCCGGTCTATCTAAGCCCGGCGACAACCGAGTCGAAGCGAATTCGCTTCAATCAGCTCAATTCGGAAACCGGAAACCGGGTTTCGCAGCGGCTCGTCGACGCGAAGACCGGCGAAGAGCTGAGCCGCGACCAGATCGCCAAGGGCTACGAGTTCGACCGCGGCCGGTACGTTACGATTACCGACGAGGAATTGAAGGATTTGCAGATCGAATCCTCGAAGATCATCGACCTCGACCGCTTTGTCAGCCGCGACCAAGTCGACCCGCTCTATCTCGATGCGCCCTATTACGTCTACCCCGATGGCGAGATCGCGACCGAGACCTTCCGGGTCATCGGCGAGGCGATGGCGCGCACCGACAAGGTCGGGCTCGGCCGCATCACGCTCTCGAGCCGCGAGCGGCTGGTGCTGGTCGAGCCGCGCGGCGCGGGCCTCGTGATGTCGACCCTGCGCGCCAGCGACGAGGTCCGCGCCGCCGAGTTCGCCGGCAAGGCCGAGGGCGAGGTCGATCCCGAGCTGGTGGCACTCGCCGAAACCATCATCGAGCGCAAATCTGGCGCGTTCGAGCCGGCGAGCTTCCGCGACCGCTACCAGGACGCGCTACGGGCGCTGGTCGAAGGCAAGCTCAAAGGCGAGATGATCGGCGCGCCCCCGGAGATCGCCGAGCCGCCCAAGGTGATCAACCTGATGGATGCGTTAAAGCGCAGCCTTGCCCGCGAAGAAGCTCCCGCGGCGGGAAAGGCCGCTGCGGCGGCACCAAAGCGCGGCAGGGCGACCGGCGACCGGCGCCAGCCCTCACTGCTGCTGCCGGTCTCCGGCGGTCGCGCCGCGACCGAGGAGGCCGCGACCCGACCTGCCGCTCCGGCTGCGTCGCGGCGCCGCAAGCCGCGCGAGGAAGCCGCTGTCGAGCCCGCGGCCGCAAGCGCACCTGCGCGCCGCAGAAAGGCTTGAGCCCTCTCTGCTTCTGAACCAGATCCACCGCCGACGAGGTCAGGACGCGTCTTGCCCGAGAAGCGCTGAGACCACCGGATCGAAATCGAAACGTCCGCGTTTGAGGTCGTGCCCCGCGCCGGCGACGGCGATGATCTGCGCGGGTGCCGGGATCAGCGCGACCGCCGCTCGTAGCTCCGCGATCGAGCCGAACGGATCGGCGGTGCCCTGAACGAACACCGCTGGGATTTTCAGACGCGGAAAGTGCTCGGTGCGCAAGCGCTCTGGCTTGCCGGGCGGGTGCAGCGGATAGGAGAACAG
This sequence comes from Allostellaceae bacterium, assembly GCA_036500965.1. Classification (GTDB taxonomy): domain Bacteria; phylum Pseudomonadota; class Alphaproteobacteria; order ATCC43930; family CGMCC-115725; genus AP-15. The sequence continues at coordinate 34,202 of DASYBC010000118.1, forward strand.
CAGCAGCCCTGCCGCGATTTCCGGCTCGTCGGCCGCGAGCAGGGTAGCCTGGCGCCCGCCATAGGATTGCCCGCCGAGACACATCGGTCCCGGCACAATCGCGCGCAATGCGGCGACGGCGAGCCGCAATCCTTCCCGGTCGGCCCCCGCGGCCGATGACGATGGCGGGCCGGTAGGCCGGCGCTGGCGAAACGGCAGGTCGCAGCGCAGCACCTGCACGCCACGGGCGCTGAACGCGTCGGCCGCAGCGATCAGCAGCGGCGCGCGGCAGTTGCCGCCGGCGCCGTGGGTCAGCACCAAACCCCGCTCGCCGCCACCGTCAGGCTGATGCAAAAAGCCGCAGATGCCGGGCTGCTCGAACGGGATGACTTGCACGATCCAACCACCCTATCGCGGCAAAAATGGGCGTGCCGAAACCGATCAGAGCGTTCCCGCACATATCCCCGGCGAGCTGAAAAAAGCGCTCGACAAGGCCGATGTCCGCCACGAGCAGAAAGTATTCCCCGGGACCCACGGCTTCTGCTTCCCGGAGCGCGCAGTCTATGACACGCTTGCTGCGGAGGACACCTGGAGCAAGATCTTTGCGATGTGGGACCGCTGCCTCAAATAGCAGGCGAGCGCGACCAAACTGCGCATTGACACTGTCAGAGGGGCGCGCTAAAGACGCGGAGATCGTGGTGGATTTGAGCCGACCGGCTTGCGGCCACGTTAAAAAAGCGCTAAAAGGTCGGGTGTTCTGAAAAGAGCCCTGGCCCGCGCGGGACCGGGGCTTTTCTTTGGCTCGGGCTTGGGCGCGGCCTCGGATTGGAGAGACCTGCCGATGATCAAGCCCGTTCTGCCCACCGACCTCGCCGATACCGTCTCGCCCGCCACGATCCTGGTGCGCGGCGGCGCCACCCGCACCGCGCATGACGAAACCTGCGAGGCATTGTTCATGACCTCCGGGTTTGTCTACGAGGACGCCGCCGCGGCCGAAGCCGCCTTCGCCAACGAAGGCTCGCGCTATGTTTATTCGCGCTACCGCAATCCAACCGTGGCGATGTTCGAGGAGCGGCTGCGGCTGATCGAGGGCGCCGAGGCCTGCCGCGCCACCGCGAGCGGCATGGCCGCGGTGTTCGCGGCGTTGTTGTGCCGGCTGCGCGCCGGCCAGCGGGTGGTGTCGAGCCGCGCTCTGTTCGGCTCCTGCCGGTACATCATCGCCGATCTCCTGCCGCGCTGGGGCATCGAGACGGTGCTGGTCGATGGCCGCGATCTCGGCGCCTGGGAAGCCGCACTCGCCGGCGGCGCCACGGCGGCGTTCTGCGAGAGCCCGTCGAACCCGGCGATGGAGATCGTCGATCTCGCCGAGGTGGCGCGCCTCGTCCACCGCGCCAGCGGACTCTTTTTCGTCGACAACGTCTTTGCCACGCCGCTTTTGCAAAAGCCGTTGGCGCTCGGCGCCGATGTCGTCATCTATTCGGCGACGAAGCACATCGACGGACAGGGGCGCTCCTTGGGCGGTGCGATCCTCGCTTCGGAGAAATTCGTCAAGGACGATCTCGGCACCTTCTACCGGCATACCGGGCCGTCGTTGAGCCCATTCAACGCCTGGCTGCTGCTGAAAGGGCTCGAAACCCTGGAGCTGCGGGTCGAGCGGCAGTGCCGCACCGCGGCGGCGATCGCCCGCTATCTCGAAGCTCATCCGAGGATCACCCGGGTACTCTATCCGGGGCTGCCGAGCCATCCGCAATACGAGTTGGCGCGCCGCCAGATGAAAGATGGCGGCAGCCTCGTTTGTTTCGACGTGGCCGGCGGCAAGGAGGAATGCTTCCGCTTTCTCGATGCATTGCGCCTCGTCGATATCTCGAACAACCTCGGCGATGCGAAGAGCATCGTCACTCATCCGGCGACGACGACGCATTCGCGCTTGCAGCCCGAAGCGCGCGCCGAGCTCGGGATCGGCGACCAGCTGGTGCGCCTTTCGGTCGGGCTCGAAGGCGAGGCCGATCTGATCGCGGACCTCGATCGGGCCCTGCGGGTATAGGCATGGGTATAATGTATAATATGCGCCATTGACATGAGGGACCTGTCGTAATCATCTGAGCCACATCGCAAGCGCGGCATTTGCGCCTCCGCGGCAGAGGGCGACATGGCTCAGATCGAAAACATTTCAAAAGCCGAGGCTGTCAAGCAGCAGAGCCGCCAGTTGCGCGGCCATATCGCGCGCGACCTCGCGGACCCGGCGATCCCCTTCGATAAGGAGGGGTATTCGCTGCTCAAATTCCACGGCACCTATCAGGGCTACGACCGCGACAGCGCCACCGAGCGCAAGCAGCGCGGCGACGACAAGCTGTGGCAGTTCATGGTGCGGGTGCGGATCCCGGGCGGCCGGCTCAAGGCCGATCAGTATCTCGCCCTCGACCAGATTGCCGAGCGCTGGGCCGACGGCTCGCTGCGCGTCACCACCCGGCAGAGCATCCAGTTTCACGGCGTCGTCAAATCCGGGCTTAAGGCGGTAATCGGCGAGATCAACAGCGCGTTGCTGACGACATTGGCGGCCTGCGGCGATGTCGTGCGCACGGTCACGACCGGGCCGGCGCCGTTCCGCGACCCGCTCCATGACCGGCTCGAAGCCGACGCCCGGCGGCTGTCGAGCTTTATGCTGCCGCGCACCCGCGCCTATCACGAAATCTGGGTCGATGGCGAGAAATGGCGCGAGGAGCCCGGCGCCGGCGAGCCGCCGGATCCGCTCTATGGCGAGCGCTATCTGCCGCGCAAGTTCAAGATCGGCCTCGCCGTGCCCGAGGACAATTCGATCGATGTCTTGACCAACGATCTCGCGATCGTGCCGCTGTGGGAGGGCGAGCGGCTCGCCGGCTACAATTTTCTGCTCGGCGGCGGCCATGGCATGACCCACAACAACCCGAAGACCTATCCGCGGCTCGCCACCCCGGTCGCGTTTATCGAGCCGGAGGATCTGCTCGAAGCCGCCGCGGCCGTCGTGCGCCTGCACCGCGATTACGGCGATCGCGACAATCGCCGCCATGCCCGGCTCAAATACGTGATCGCCGAGAACGGCGAGAATTGGGCCCGCGCCCGTCTCGAGGACGATCTGGGCAAGAGCCTCGAGCCGTGCCGGCCGGTGCCGCCCTTCGCGGTGCCCGACCATCTCGGCTGGCACGAGCAGGGCGACGGCAAGCTCTATCTCGGTATCCCGATCGCCAGCGGCCGCATCGTCGATAACGAGCGCTCGCAGATTCGGACCGCCCTGCGCCTGATCGTCGCGCGTTTCGGCGTTGATCCGATCCTGATGCCGAGCCAGGACATTCTGCTCAGCGAAATCCGCCCCGAGGATCGGGACACGATTACCGAGATCCTGCGCTGGCACGGCGTGCGCTTTGCCGAGGACCTGCTGCCCGCCGAGCGCTGGGCGCTCGCCTGCCCGGCCTTGCCGACCTGCGGCCTCGCCCTGACCGAAGCCGAGCGAGTGCGCGACGACATCGTCAGCGCGATCCAGCAGCGGCTCGCCTGCCACGGGCTCGAGCGCGAGCGGATCAGCATCCGCATCACCGGTTGCCCCAATGGCTGCGCCCGGCCCTACACCGGCGACATCGGCATTGTCGGGCGCATGCCCGGCTATTACGCGCTGTTCGTCGGCGGCGATTTCGCGGGGACGCGACAGAATACGCTGGCCGCAGAAAAGGTGCCGCTGCGCAGGATCGGCGCAGTGCTGGACCCGCTGTTTTCGATTTACGCCGCAGAGCGCGACATCGGCGAGGGCTTTGGCGATTTCTGCCACCGGATCGGTGTGCCGGCATTGCAGCGGGTGCTCGCAGACAATGAGGGGGCACGCCGCGATGCTGCCGATTAGCGTCGATCTGAGGCGAATCCGGGTGATCCTGGTCGGCGACGGGGAAGCCGCCCGCCGCCGTCTCAGATTGCTCGAGGAGGCTGGCGCCGATGCGCTCGAAATCTATGCCCCGTCGCCCGGGCCGGCGCTCTCGGCGGAAGCGGGCGAGCGGCTGCGGCAGCGTCTGCCGCGGCGCGCCGAAATCGCCCGGGCGCAGCTTGTCTTTGTCGCCGGGGTTGCCGGTCCGGCCGCGGCTGAGATCCGGCGGATCGCACGGGAAGCGGGCGTGCTGATCAATGTCGAGGACGATGTTCGGCGCAGCAACTTTCACTCGGCCGCGGTCATCCGGCGCGGCGAGCTGAGCGTGGCGGTCTCGACCGGCGGCAGGAGCCCCGGGCTCGCGGCGCTGATGCGGCGGGTGCTGGAGCAGCAGATCGGCCCGGAATGGGGGCTCCATCTTGACGAGATCGCGGCGTTGCGGGCGGGCTGGCGCGAGGCCGAGGCCGATCCGGGGACGGTCGTCCGGTGGACGCAGGACTGGGTCGCGCGCCAAGGCTGGCTCGACGCAACGCCGCCCGAGGCTTCCCAATCGGAGTCCCGCCCGATAGCTTGAGCGCCAATCGGCTTTGATTGGAGGATCGGGAATGACGGTCGTCGCGATTATCGCGCAGGGGATGATGGGGGCGGGTGTCGGAAGGCGGCTGCACGAAAGCGGCGCCCAAATTCGCACCCTGCTGGCGGGCCGCAGCGCCGGGAGCGCCGAGCGTGCGCGGGCCGCGGGCATGGTGCCGGCAGCCGATGAGCACACGCTCCTCGCCGGCGCCGATTTCTTCCTGTCGATCCTGCCGCCGGCCGAGGCCGAGCCGCTGGCGCGACGCTTGGCGCCAGCGCTGAAATCGCTCGGCCGCAAGCCCGCCTATGTCGATTGCAACGCGGTCAGCCCGCAGAGCGCCATCCGCATCGGCGCGATCGTGGCAGCGACCGGCGCCGATTTCGTCGATGCCGGGATCATCGGCGGGCCGCCGCGGCCGAACTACAGCCCGACGATCTACGCTTCGGGCCCGACGGCGAGCCAGACCGCGGTGCTGCGTGACTGGGGCATCGACTGGCGGGTCATCGACGGGCCGATCGGCGCCGCCTCGGCCCTCAAGATGTCATATGCCGGGATCACCAAGGGGACGACCGCGATCGCCTCGGCGATGCTGCTGGGCGCGGCGCGCTTTGGCTGCGGCGACGCGCTGATCGCCGAGCTGACCGAGAGCCAGCCGGAGATGCTCGCGCGGATGCGGTCGGGGATTCCCCGCATGTACGACAAGGCCTATCGCTGGGTCGCCGAGATGCAGGAAATCTCGGATTTTCTCGAGCAGAACCCGCCCTCGCGCGACATCTACGCCGCGATCTCCCGGCTCTACGCCGATCTGGCAAGCGCGTATTCCGAGAGTGAGCCTGGCGCGGACAATGCGATCAAGATGCTCGACCGCGTCTTGGGCCGCGCCAAGGGCTGACCCAATCGGATTTTGCCCCTCTCCCTGCCCCATGATTGGCTCCCTCGCCCCGCACGCGGGGAGAGGGAGCCTTTGTGCATCAGCCCTCACCCCTTCGCGACCTGATGCTGGGCGAGGTGCTCGAGGACCCGCACCAGGCCGGAGTGGTCCCAGCCCTTGCCGCCCATCGCCGTGGCGGCGTTGAACAATTCCTGCGTTGTCGCGGTGTTGGGCAGCGACAGGCTCAGCGCGCGTGCACCTTGCAGCGCGAGGTTCAGGTCCTTCTGGTGCAGTTCGATGCGGAAGCCGGGGTCGAAGCTGCGCTTGATCATCCGCTCGCCGTGCAGCTCCAGGATGCGCGACGAGGCGAACCCGCCCATCAGCGCCTGCCGCACCTTGGCCGGATCGGCGCCGGCCTTCGACGCAAACAAAAGCGCCTCGCCAACCGCCTCGATCGTCAGCGCGACGATGATTTGGTTGGCGACCTTGGTCGTCTGCCCGGCGCCGACCTCGCCGACCAAGGTGATGTTCTTGCCCATCAAGTCGAACAGCGGCTTGACCTTGGCGAAATCGCGCTCCGAGCCGCCGACCATGATCGTCAGCGAGGCCGCCTTGGCACCGACTTCGCCGCCCGAAACCGGCGCATCGACATAGCCGCAGCCCTTCTTCGCAATCGCGGCGGCGAATTCCTTGGTCTCGATCGGCGAGATCGAGCTCATATCAACGACAATCTTGCCCGGCGACAGCCCCTCGGCGATGCCGCCCGGATCGAACAGCGCGCTTTTCACATCGGGCGTGTCGGGCACCATTAGGATGACGATCTCGGAGCGCTCGGCGATCTCCTTCAAGCTGTCGCACACGGTGGCCCCGGCCTCGCGGACCTCCGCTGGCAGCCGCCGCTTGCCATAGACGAACAGCTCGTGCCCGCCTTTGATCAGGTTCAGCGCCATCGGATGGCCCATGATCCCGAGCCCGACAAAACCGATCTTCATGACCCCTCCTGCCTACACTGGCTTACCGATGCCGCCACAGTGCTACGGTTTTGGCCAAAGCCTCAAGCCGCCCTGTTAGTCATTTCTGCTGCGGCCTGCTGTCCGACTGGGCCGACGGCGCGGATGTCGGTAAACTAAGGCGCCCCGATGGGTCCGATGAGGGATTGATGACGGATCGGCTGACGCTCGCGCACGCGTTGGAAAATGGCGGCATCTCCCGAGACGCCGCGGAGCACATTGCGACCGACCCCCGGGCCTAGACACCGATGCCCGTCACGTGCGTAACCCGGGGGTTCGACGCGATCCACGACAACGTCGCGACGAAGGCGGACCTGCGCGAAATGGAGACCCGGCTTCAGGCGAACATCGATGCGATAAGGGTCGATCTGAGGAGCGATATAGACACGGTGCGCTCCGCTCTGAAAGGCGAGATCGGGGCGGTGCGCGCCGATCTGAAAGGCGATATTGCTACTTTGCGGACCGAGATCGAACGGGTGCGGTCGGAGCTGATCCGATGGGTGGTCGGGATCGGTTTTGCGCAAGTCGCGATGATCATCGCGGTGTTGAAACTCGCCCCCGGTGGGCACCCGTAAGGTCTCGGCGCCTCAGCCGTGCCACAGCGCGGGGGCGGCGAAGGCAAAGTGGGCAAGGATTTCCGCGCTGTCGATTTCGTGGACGACGAAGACGAGCCGGTTGCGGCTGCCGCGACGATCAGCCGGCCAGTCCCGCGGCCAATCCTCGAGCCATTCGGGGGCGAACATGGCGTGCTGGGCCGCCTGAACCACCGCCGGGCGCCCGGGCCGGTCGGAAAAGCAAACAATCCCCTTAACCCGCAACAGGTCGTTGCCGCGGGTGCGGGCGAGCCCGCCCAGCGCCTGGGCAAAATCAAGGCGGCTGATCTCGGCGCCGAGGCTGATTGTCAAGGCGCTGATCCCGTGAGTGTGGGCGGCGTGCGGCTCGCTGGGCAGCCCCGCCGGCGCGGCCCGGCTGCCCGCGGCGAACAGCACCGCGCCGGGGTCGTCGGCCTCGGTTGCCAAAATCCGCGAGGCGCGATCATTGAGCCGGTCGAGCCGGCGCATCAGCTCGGGGCCGGGCGAGGCGAGGTCGGTCTTGCTGATCACCAGCCGGTCGGCGAGCGCTACCTGCCGCGCCGCCTCGGCAAAACGGACGAGCGTGTCGGCGCCGGCGACCGCATCGACCAGGGTGACGACCCCGGCCAGATGCAAAGAATGGTCGAGCATCGGCTCGGCGCCCAAGGTGTAGAGGATCGGCGCCGGATCGGCGAGCCCGGTGGTTTCGACGACAATGCGGCGGAACGGCCGGATCGCGCTGTCGGCCCGCCGGTCGAGCAGGCTGCGCAAGGTGCGCGCCAGATCCTCGCGCACGGCGCAGCACAGGCAGCCGCCCGGCAGTTCGACGATGTCGCCCTCGACAAAATCAACCAAATGGTGGTCGATCGCGATCTCACCGATCTCGTTGATCACGACCGCCGTGTCGGCGAGCGCCGGCGATGTCAGCGCGCGGCGCAGCAGCGTGGTCTTGCCGCTGCCAAGAAAACCGGTCAGCACGGTTATCGGCAGGGTCTCCGGTTCGGGCATTTCTTTACCAAGCTGGCGCCAAAAACAGCCACGCTGATCCTTTCACTCGCCGCGCGCGCCGACAAGCGGCTTTGCTGCTTCGCACACCGCCGCCGCCCCGGTGGTTGCATTCTGTGCCTTGCGTCAGCATCATGACGGCCATAATCGCCCAGCATGGGCGGCGGCAGGCGAGAAAGAGGCGGACAGGATCGTGTCGAGCGTGACGGGCGGCCATGCCGCGGCCGCCGATGGCGAGGCGGCGCTCGCGGTTTCCGGGGTGTCGAAGCATTTTGGCGGAGTGCGTGCGGTCGAGGACATCTCGCTCGCGGTCCGCCGCGGCGGGCTGACTTCGATCATCGGCCCGAACGGTGCCGGCAAGACCTCGCTGCTCAACATCATTAGCGGCTTCTACCGGCCGGACGCCGGCTCGATCTGGTTCGAGGGCCGGGATGTGACCGGGACCCGCCCGTCGGGCATCGCCGCCCTCGGCATCGCCCGCACCTTTCAGAACATCGCGCTGTTCAGCGGCATGACCGTGCTCGACAACGTCATGCTCGGCCGCCATGTGCGGATGCGAGCCGGGGTGCTGTCGTCCTTTGTCTATTGGGGGCTGGCGCAGCGCGAAGAAGTCAAGCACCGCGCCCGGGTCGAGGAGCTGATCGAGCTGCTCGAGCTCGAGGATCTGCGCAAGCAGCCGACCAGCGGTCTCGCCTATGGCCTGCGAAAACGCGTCGAGCTCGGCCGCGCGCTGGCGCTCGACCCCAAGGTTCTGTTGCTCGACGAGCCGATGGGTGGGATGAACCAGGAGGAAAAAGAGGACATGGCGCGCTTTATTCTCGAGGTGAACCGGGAATGGGGCACGACCATCATCCTGATCGAGCACGACATGGCGGTGGTGATGGACATTTCCGAGCGGGTCGCCGTGCTCGACCACGGCCGCAAGATCGCCGACGGCACGCCCGCCGAAATCCAGCGCCACCCCGAGGTGATCCGCGCCTATCTCGGCGGCGGCTTGCGCCAGGAGGCGGCGGCATGAGCGACGCTCCGGCCCTGCCCGCCGCGACGACCCTGCCGCGGCTCTTACGCCGCAACGCCACCACCATGCCCGCCCGCCCGGCGATCCGGGAGAAAAGCCGCGGCATCTGGCAGACCTACAGCTGGGCTGAATACGCGCGCGAGGTCGACGATTTCGCGCTGGGGCTGGCAGCGCACGGCTTTCGCCGCGGCGACAAGCTCGCGGTGATCGGCGACAACCGCCCGCGGCTCTATTGGGCGCAACTCGCCGCACAATGCCTCGGCGGCGTCGCGGTGCCGTTGTACCAGGACGCGATTGCCAGCGAAATGGCGTATGTGCTGGGCCACGCCGAGATCCGGGTGGTCGTCGCCGAGGACCAGGAGCAGGTCGACAAAGTCTTGTCGCTGCGGCCGCAGCTGCCGCATCTCGGCCTCGTCGTCTACGACGATCCTCGCGGGATGCGGCACTACCCGACGCCGGCGCTTGAAGCGTTCGAGCGGGTCCAGGCAGCCGGTCGCGAGTTCGGCCTGGCCCGCCCGGGCTATGTCGATGGCGAGATCGATCACGGGACGCCCGAGGATGTGGCGCTCCTGACTTACACTTCGGGAACCACCGGCCACCCCAAAGGGGTGATGCTGTCGCACGCCAATTTGCTGGCGGCGGCCGAGGGGTTTGTCGCGGCCGAGGATATCCGGCCAACCGACAGCATTCTGTCGTATCTGCCGATGGCGTGGATCGGCGAGTCGCTGTTTTCGTTGGTGCTGACCTTGCTCGTCGGCTTTAGCTGCAATTGCCCGGAGCGGCCGGACACGGTGCAGCGCGATCTGCGCGAGCTCGGGCCCACCGTGGCGTTGGCGCCGCCGCGCATCTGGGAGAATTTGCTGACCCAGCTGCGGATACAGGCCGCCGACGCGACCCCGCTTAAGCGCCACACGTTCGAAATCTTCCGCCGCCTCGCCGAGCGGGTCGAGCTCGCCCGCGGCGCCGGCGGAAGCCCGCCGCTGCCGCAGCGCCTTGGGCTGGCGCTGGGCAACATCCTGGTCTACGGCCCGGTGCGCGACCAGCTCGGGCTGGGCCGCGCGCGCTGGGTCTATACCGGCGGCGCGCCCCTCGGCCCGGATGCCTATCGCTTTTTCCGCTCGTTCGGGATCAATTTGAAGCAGGTCTGGGGCTCGACCGAGCTGTCGGGGCTCGCCTCGTTGCAGCGCGACGGCGAGGCCGATCCCGATACGGTCGGCCCGGCTATCCCCGGCACCGAGATCCGCGTCGCCGACGATGGCGAGGTGCTGGTCCGCTCGCGCGCGGTGTTCCAAGGCTATTACAAGCAACCCGATACGACCGGCGAGGCGATCGATGCCGAGGGCTGGTTTCGCACCGGCGACAGCGGCTTTATCGACGCCCGCGGCCATCTTGTCGTCATCGACCGCGCCCGCGACGTCGGCAAGCTCGCCGACGGCACGCCGTTCGCCCCGCAATTCATCGAGAACAAGCTCAAATTCAGCCCCTACATCGCCGAGGCGGTGGCCTATGGCGATCACCGGCCATTTGTCGCGGCGATGATCGCGATCGATCTCGGCACGGTCGGCAATTGGGCCGAGCGCCGCAACCTCGCCTACACCTCGTTCCAGGATCTGAGCGCCAAGCCCGAGGTGCGCCGGCTGATTGGCGACGAGATCGCCCGCTGCAACGCGAGCCTGTCGGCAGCCGCGCGCATTCGCCGCTTTTTGCTGCTCAACAAGGAATTCGACGCCGACGACCATGAGATTACCCGGACCCGCAAGGTGCGCCGCCGCTTCATCGCGGAAAAATACGCGGCGGTGGTCGAGGCGTTCTATGGCGATGGTGATGCAGTCGAGCTAGTGACCGAAATCAACTATGAGGACGGCCACAAAGCGGCGCTCGAAGCCAGGATGGCGATCGACACTGTCGCCGGCGCCGCCGAGCCGGCACCCGAACCGGCCTTCGCCTGACTGCGTGACCCGAAGTGAAGCCCGAAAAATCAACGAGCCGGCCGTCACTCTCGCAACAGCCGCGCAAGGAGAAAGCTAAGCCACGAGGCTACATCGGGTGCTGCCATACGATTGAGCGCGAGGCGGCCCCTCTCGTCGCCTTGCCCGGACTTGATCCGGGCACCCACGTCTTCGCTTCGAGCGTGAAAAGGCGTAGATGGCCGGGTCAAGCCCGGCCAAAGCGAACGGGTCAAGGTGATATCTGCACGCCCGGCCTCACAAAATTTCTCTCCGGACATTCTCCGGCTGGTCACGAGCTGATGGGTGACGGTTCGATCGTTCGCGCGGCATTTCTCGCCAGCTTCTGAGCATACTGATGTCCTGGATTGATTGGCCGTTCACTCTGGTCCTGGTGGTTAACGGGATCATGATCGGGCTGATGTATGCGCTGATCGCGCTCGGTTTTGTGCTGATCTACAAAGCGACCGACGCGATCAATTTCGCCCAGGGCGAGTTCGTCATGTTCGCCGCCTTTATCGCCGCCGGGGCGGGCGCTCTCGGCGGGCTGCCGTTCTGGCTGTCGGCGCTGCTGGCAATCCTCGGCATGGTGGTTCTCGGCTTTGCGATCGAGCGCGTCGTGCTGCGGCCGATGATCGGCCGCCCGGTCATCGCGGTGGTCATGGCGACGATCGGCCTGGCCGCGGTGCTGCGGGGCACCGCAGTGCTGGCATTTGGCGCCGGAACCCGGGCGATCACGATGCCGGTCGGCGATATGCCGATCTCGCTCGGTTTTGTGACCGTGCCGCCGGTTCAGCTGGTTGGCGCCGCGGTCAGCCTGGTCTTTCTCGCCGGCTTTACCTGGCTGTTTTTAAAGAGCCGGGTCGGGATAGCGATGCGCGCGGTCGCCGACGGGCAGCAAGCGGCGATGGCGATGGGGATCAACGTGCAGCGCTATTTCGCGCTCGCCTGGGCGATGGCCGGGGTGGTGTCGGCACTGGGCGGCATCGTCTGGGGGGCGATGCTCGGCGTCGACAACCAGCTGGCGCTGGTCGGCCTCAAGGTCTTCCCGGTGATGATTCTTGGCGGTCTCGATTCGATCCTCGGCGCGGTCGTTGGCGGGCTGATCGTCGGCGTCGTCGAGAACCTGGCGGCCGGCTATCTCGACCCCTATGTCGGCGGCGGCACCAAGGATTTCGTCCCCTATGTGCTGATGATCATCGTTCTGATGATCCGGCCGGAGGGCATTTTCGGCCGGCGCCGGATCGAACGCGTATGACCCGGCTTGCCAGCCGACGGGCGGCCACGCTCCGGTCGGGCCCTGTTTCGGGTTGCAGTACAGCCGATGCCGCTATGACAACAGAGACGTCGCAGCAAGGGACCCGGCGGGCTTTTGGCTCGCGGCCCCGTGCTGCTCAGCAATCCCTCCGGCGGCCGCCGGAGCCGCGATATTGCTGCAGCCGCGTCGAGCGCAGCCCGGGCAGGCCGTGCTCTTCAAACGCCTGCTGCCAGCTGGCGAACTCCTCGTCCGACAGCTGGTAGCGGCGGCAGGCTTCCTCGCGCGTCAGCACCCCGCGGGCGACCGCGGTCACGACCGCGGCCTTGCGGCGGATCGTCCATCGCTTGACGTCGGGGGGCGGCAGCTCGGGCATCGCACGCGCCGGCTCAGCGGCGGCCAAAAATGCCATCGAACCAATCAGCGGCCGTGACGGTCCTGATCCCTGTTGCGCGGTGGGCGGCCGCGGCATTGTTTTCATTTTGCTGCATGACCTGAATACTTCCGGCCCAATCGTTTCGATCATCGCGCATGCAGCCATGTCCGGGACCGCTATGGCCGACACTCGCCACCTTGCGCCTGAACATTCGGCTGCCTTTGCCGCGATCTGAATAACGCCGAAAAGATAAAACTATCTACAATATTGATAGTTAATCGCGTAATATTTATGGTTAATCTTTGTTGGTGGGTTGACAATGGCCCAATCGCCACCAACGTCTCGTCGAGACTTGTGGCAACCAAGAGCACGGCGGGCCGCTTTGTCGCCGAGTTGACCGCCAAACCCGCGGCAGCGCGAACTGGCGAAGGCGGCTCGGAGCTCGTCCGATAGGAGTAAAGCCGACCGACGCCGAGCAGCGCCGAGCGAAATCGCGGCGGCGCTCGCCGCAGGTCGCGGCGGCGCGATGCGGAGCGTTGAACTTAGCTTGTCGCGCGATCGAGCGTCGCAGACGGCTTCCGAGTGCGATCGGACATGGCAAATGTCGGCCGTAAGCGCCAAGCGGCCAGTCCGCAGTCTGGCGCGTCAGCCGCCAGCTGCTATCCTGCGCGACCGCCGCGCACGCCGCACCAACAATGATCGAGCTAGCCTTTGGGATCTTGTGCGCCGCCGGCCTGGTCGGGCTCGTCTTAGCGCTGATTTATTTGCGCGGCCCGGGCGTAGCGCCGCCGCACCCGGCGATCCCGGCTGTTCATGGCGGCATCGGCGCGGTGAGCCTCGCGGTGCTGCTGACCGCTCTCGATCGCGGGCGGCGCCATCACGCGATGGGCACCGCGGGGTTCGGCCGCACTGCCGCGGGGCTGCTCGCGCTCGCCCTAGTGCTCGGTCTGGCGATTGCCGTGGCCGCGTGGCGCCGCCGGCGCCCAGCCGGCGCGCTGGTCGGCGCTCATGCCGGCCTGGCAATCGCCGGCCTCGTGCTGTTGTGGGCGCTGATTGCGCTCGGCTAGAGCATGATCCTATTAGGTTGAAGCATATCCGGCATTGGCGAGGTAATTGGCGCATTCCTGTGGGGTGAAGCGGTTGAGCAGGTCGCCGATGTTACGCCAGGTGGCCTCGGTCGTGCGCGGGTCGGTTTTGCGCAGCAGAATCTTAAGCTTGGCGAAGACCTGCTCGATCGGGTTGAGATCGGGCGAGTAGCGCGGCAGAAAGAACAGCTTGGCGCCGAGGCTGCGGATCAGCCGGCGCACGGTCTTGCCCTTGTGGCTGCCGAGATTGTCCATGACGACGACATCGCCAGGGCTCAGAGTAGGCACCAGGAATTGTTCGATACCAGGAATTGTTCGATATAGGCGCGAAAGCTGGCGCCGTTGATCGGCCCGTCGCGGACGCAGCGGGCGGTGATGCGGTCGTGGCGCAAGGCCGCCAGAAAGCTCGGCGTGCGCCAGCGACCGTGCGGCACCTTGGCGAGGAGGCGGGTGCCGCGGGCGCAGCGCCCGTGGCGGCGGGTCATGTTGGTTTTGGCCCAGAGCCAGCCCCGGCGCAGGCCGGGGTCTCGTCGATGAAGACCAGACCATGATCGTATTGGATCGAAGCGCATGGCGCTCCGATCCAAGACGTGAATCATGGTCTCATCCTTGGAAGCGAGAGCAGGATTCACGCATGAAATGGAAGCTCTGTTTCCATTTCATGCGATCCTGCTCTAGGCGCCGGGGGTCAAGCCGGCCCTGATGGGTCTTCCATCGGGTCCGGCGGCGGGCGACGTCGGCGCGGTCTTGCTCGCTGGCGTGCAGGCTTTTTTTAAAGGTGATCCCCTCGCGGGCGAGAAAGCGCCATACCGCGCCGTAGCTCGCCGGCGTGCCGCGTTCGGCGAGCTCGGCCATCACCGCCCGCAGCGTCAGGTCTGGCTTCTCGGCAATCCGCGCCAACAGCCAGTCGCGCTCGTCCGCCAGTCGCAGCGGCCGCCGCCTGCCCATCTTGGCCGCCGCGGCGCTGCCGGTCGCCCGAAACCGCTGCGACCACTTCACCACGCTGGCAACACTGACCCCAAACAACGCCGCAACCGCCCGACAGGTGCGGCCGCTCGCCACCGCCGCAACCACCCGATCACG
>DASYBC010000119.1:0-10356 GCA_036500965.1 Allostellaceae bacterium
TCGCCCGCTGCCGACAAAGCCTTCAATCGCTCCTCGCCGTCGAAAAATCCCGGTTGCCCCGCCATCGCCGATCCCCCGCATCCCCAATCGTAGGAACGAGCGATTCGCCTTCAAAAACAACCGGTTTTTAGAGGCGCCCAATCGGATACAGTCACGGACGTTCTTGCTACAATATCTAAATATTTTTTACGGCGATGTAAATTACACAGCTGCTTGTGCTATCGTCGGAGTTCGGCGTCGGATGATAAAGTTCCGCACGGGAATCTGCAATGCGTGCAGGAGATGGTATCCGCGTGCTGTCGGCCCGCGAGGAAGACCTGCAGCGGGAGGATCGCAGCCCTGCATCTGACAACTTCGCGGAGGTGCGGGAGGCTGCCGAATGACCGGCACCCGGCACGCGCTGCTTGGCGCGGCAGCGGGCGCAGCACTCGCGGCCGGCTATGCGATGCCGGCGCATGCCGATATGCCGGTGATCGACACTGCGGCCGTGGGCCAGCTGGCCCACCAGCTGGCGAATGACATCAAGGCCTACGGCCTGCAGCTCAAGCAATACGCCGGCGGGGTCAAGTCCTGGGCGACCCAGAACCTGCAGTGGCTCCAGCAGCTCCCAACAATACGGTGCAATTGCAGCAATATACCAACGGGCTGACAACACTGACCATTTTTGCCGCTGGCACCCTTGCCGTGCCCCCGCTTACGGCGTCAACGTCACCGCAATGCCGGCATCTTTGAGCCGGCTTGCGACGCCGTGGCCGGATCGTGACCCCGCGGCGATGGTAGTTCGCAACGCGATGCAACTCGATTTTCACTCGCGTCTGACCGGCCCGACGCGCTGTTGGGCGCGCTGGCGGGTGCGGCCTTCGGTTTGAAGTTCTGGGGGACATTGGCCGGCATCGTTGCGGCGATGCTGTTCGTGTCGAACCGAGCCGGGGCTGATGCTGCGGCAGCCACTGCAGTGCGGCCGGGAGCTGCTGCGGCCGCGGATCGCCCAGCGGCGGAAGCTGAGCCTTCGCATTATTGGGTTCTCCATACAGACAGGAGACGCTCGACGCGCAGCAACGCCAGGTTGATCAGCAGGCCGAGCAATGCCAAGGTCAGAATGCCGGCGTACATTTGCGGGATCTGGAAATTAAACTCCGACGTGTTGACGAGATAGCCGAGGCCGGCGCGCGCTCCGACCATTTCGGCCGCGATCAGCACCAGGATTGCATGAGCAGCGGCGAGGCGAATGCCGGTAAAAATCGTCGGCACCGAGGCCGGCAGTATCACCTTAGCGAACAGCCGCACCGAGCGCAGCCCCAGCGAGCGCGCCGCCTTGACCAGCAGTGGATCGACGGTTTGCACGGCATTGACCGTGTTGAGCAGGATCGGCCAGGAGGCGGCGTAAAGCACCATCGCGATCTTCGAGGTTTCGCCGATCCCGAGGATCAGGACAAAGACCGGCAACAGCGCCAGCGCCGCGGTGTTGCGAAGGATCTCGATCAGCGGGTTCAAAAATCGGGCGATGCGCCGGTCCCAGCCGATGACCAGGCCGATCGGCACCGCCACGACGATCGCCAGGGCCAGCCCGCTCGCGGCACGGGTGGCGCTGGCGATGACATGCTCCCGCAGCACCCCCGACAGCAGCAGCTGCCACCAGGCTGCGACCACTTCCGAAAACGGCGGCAGGAACACGCGATCGACCAGTCCGTAACGCGGCAACACTTCCCAGGCCGCGCAGAACAATACGATCGCCAGACTACCGTTAACCAATTTGCCGAGCGCACCGAGCAACTTCGTGCCGATCTGAAGCACCCGCGCGCGCAGCGGTGGCCGGCTCTGAATGGCCGTCGCAAGCGACATCTGTTGCCGTTCCTCGGCTAGTGGTGGGGGAACCGGTCGGTCTTCTCGCGCAGCATCATGCGGATGCGACTGCGCAGCCAGGCGAATTCCGGGCTCGATCGCGCATCGCCGGCGCATCGTCCTGCGCTCAACGGAATATCGATGACGTCGAGTATCCGTCCGGGGCGCGTCGTCATCAGCGCAACTCGCTGCCCGAGATAGATCGCCTCGTCGATGCCATGGGTGACGAACAGGATCGTCTTGCCGGTCTCTTCCCAGATGCGCAGCAGCTCGTCTTGCAAATTTTCGCGGGTCTGGGCATCGAGGGCGGCAAAGGGCTCGTCCATCAGCAGCACCTCGGGGTCGTACGACAGGCTGCGGGCGATCGCGACCCGCTGCTTCATGCCGCCGGATAATTGATGCGGGTAGCGTTGCTCGAAATCGGACAACCCGACCAACGCCAGGAAATGCCGTGCCCGTTCGGTCCGCTCGGCGCGCGGCAGACCGATCGCTTCCAGCGCAAATTCGATATTGCCGAGCGCCGTGCGCCACGGCAGCAAGGCATAGTGCTGGAACACGATACCGCGATCGCGGCCTGGTCCGCGGATTGGCCGTCCATCGATCAGGATATGGCCCGAGCTGGGCTCGACCAGACCCGACAACAGGTCGAGCAGGGTGGACTTGCCGCAGCCGCTCGGGCCAACCAGCACCATGAGCTCACCGGGTCGCACCTCCAGGTCGATATTCGACAGCACGGCAACGGGGCCTGTTGCGCCTTGCGGGTCGGCAAAGCTCTTGCTTACGCGCTCGAGCCGGACCTTGGACATCATGTGACGCTCTCCGGCGAGGCTCAGCCGCTCTGCGACGAGCGATAGGGATTGAACTCATTGGTGTAGAGGTCGCGCGGCTTGAGACGGCCGACGGCGGCATCGCCATTGGCCCGGAACCAGTCGATGTAGAAGCTGAAGGACCGGTCGTCGAGCAAACCGCCGCGTCCGGCAAGACCCGCCGATTCCCAATAGGTGACGATGCTGGCATCCTCGGCCCGCCCGCGTTTCCTGATAATGTCCTGAAACCGCGCAATAACCGCCTGGCGCGGCCGGGTTTGCGCCCATTCGATCGCGCGTGCGGTGGCCTCAACGAACTTGTGCGTCGCGTTCGGGTGTGCGGCCATGAACGGTTTGGTCAGGACATAGCTGCCCGTGGTCAGCGCTCCGAACAAGGCGTAATCCGACACCAGCAGGTCGATCCCACCGGTCGCGAGGGCCTTGTCTCGGTAGACATCGGGCAGGATCGCCGCATCGACCTCTTTCAGCCGCAACACATGCTCGGCGCTTGCCGGCGGCATCGGCACCAGCATCACCTCTTTGATCTCGGCCGGGCTCAGGCCGGCGCGCTGCAGGTACACGTCGATCATGAACTCGTCATGGGCGCCGAGCGTGTTGACCGCGATCTTCTTGCCGATCAGATCGCGCGGCCCCTTGATCGCGCCGCCGCTCAATACGTAGAGCCCGGGCCAGGTGTCCTTGTCGGTCCCGCTCACCCCGATCACCGCCTCGATCGGGGCACCGGCGGCGACCAGACGCTCGATTGCGCTGTTGAACGCACCACCAAAATCGGTGTCTCCGGTTACTGCCGCCTGGATGTCCTGCGGCCCGCTAAAGGTATCGCCGACCCAGTCGAGCGTCAGCGGCGCCAGATAACCGAGATCTGCCGCGAGCTCGGGAAACGTCACGCGACTGGCCCAGCCCTGATAGCGCAACGTCGCCAGTTCGTATTTTTTGGCCTCGTCGCCGGCGGCGACTGCGAACGGCGCAACGAGCGGGCACACCGCTACCGCCATCGCGGCGGCAGCACCTCGCGTCAGCAGGGAACGTCTGCGCATGCCTACCCCTTTCATTAATCACGTGGTTGCTGCACGGGTGGCGCGGTTGAACCGACCGAACCCGTTGGTGTGGACCATTGACGCCGCGATCCCGCCTGCCCTTTCGGCCGGCAAGTTCCGGACATCGGCGATGACCGCCTTGACCGGCGGGCAGCCTTGCCGGTGCCGCGAGCTTAACGCCGTGTCTTAGCGAGCACCGCCGTCGAACCGCCGATCGTCAACAACAGCATGAGGCTCGGCGACGGAGGCCGGCCGACGTCGTCGCAAGGGCAACAGTCATGCGCTCACACACTTCCGTTGGAACATCATGGAAGAATAACATCATCGCACCGGCGATAGAGGCAACAGCACATATTTGCTTTAAGTCGGCAATTTCTAGCGAGATTTTCTTTGGAAATGCCGAAAAGACAAAAATTATTCCTTGAGACCACGGCAATAGTCGCTTCTGGGACACGATGCATCATATCCGATGCAGCGAAGGGCGACGTTCACGCCATCAAGGGGTTGCCGGCCGCATCACCCGGCCAAGCCGTTGGAGGCGATCGCATGGTGAAGCGAGGCTTTTGAACTTCGAAACGCGCCAAATCGTATTGCACCGCTGCCGACATGCCTCATGTCCTCGAGCAACGTGTCGATATCCGAGAGCCTCGTCCTCTTCTCCCAAGGGTGCATGCCGCCGCATCGAACCATCGCCGACACCTCCAGATCGCCCGGTACGCCGGCGGCACGCAATGGATATCATCAACCTCGGCCGCACCACCGGCTCGCTGGATCAGCCGGGCTGTCTTTTATACTGTCTATATATGTTATTGACGCACGAACATCATTCAACTTACGTAGTTTTGAGCGCGCCGCTTCGGCGCCGACGATCGAGAGCCGCAAACGCCCCGATATCCTGGCTCCCGCTGCCATCGACGAAGGACCAGCCGATGAGTTCGAGCAGATTGAAGAACGCCGCGCAGGCGTCGGCAGCGGCTCGGATCGAGGAGAGTGTTTTTACGCCTGCGACCCGGCGCGTGGCGGAGTTGGCCGAGCGTTACGCAAATCGCGACGGCGTCGGATTGCTGCGGCCGCTGATCGAGCGCGAGTTCGCCGGCAGGCTCGCGATCGTCTCGTCATTCGGCACCGAGTCGGCGGTGATCCTGGCGCAAGTCGCCGAGATCGACCGAGACACGCCGATCCTGTTTCTCGATACCGGCAAGTTGTTCAGCGAGACGCTGCGCTATCGCGACCATCTCGTAACCCATCTCGGCCTGCGTGACGTACGCACCATCGCAGCTGATTCCGAGCGCCTCGATGCCGCCGACCCGGAGAGCATGCTGTGGCTGAGCGACCCCGATTTCTGCTGCGCCTTACGAAAGGTTGAGCCTCTGGCGGCAGCGCTTTCCGGCTTTGACGCCTGGGTGTCCGGCCGCAAGCGCTACCAGGGCGGGGCACGAGCCGCGCTGCCGGTGTTCGAGCCGGACGATGCCGGCCGCATCAAGGTCAATCCATTGGCGAACTGGCCGAAAAGCCGGGTGGAGGCAGAGTTCACGCGGCACGGCTTGCCGCGGCACCCGCTCGAAGCACAGGGCTATCTCTCGATCGGCTGCATCACCTGCACCGATCGCGTGCATTCGGGGGAAGACCCGCGTGCCGGCCGCTGGCGCGACCTGCCAAAAACCGAGTGCGGGATTCATGTCGCCAACCGCCGGCGCACCGCGAGCTGAGAAGGCTTCGCGGCGACGCAGGCATCCCGGGAGGCGGTGATGTCTTCGTTTACGCCCACCGCTTCGGGCGGCTCAGCCGCGATGCAGCGGCCGCCAGCCATCGCCGTCATCGGCGCCGGCTTTAGCGGAACATTGCTGGCTCTTCATTTGTTGCGGCGATGTCCGGGCTCGGTGCGCATCCATTTGATCGAGCGAAGCCCGCGTTTCGGCCGGGGGCTCGCCTATTCGACCGGCAATCTGAACCACCTTCTGAACGTGCCGACATCGCGGATGAGCGCGTTTCACGACCGTCCCAGTGATTTTCTCGATTGGCTGCGCCAGGACGGAAGGCTCGGCGGCGGGTCGGTGACTCCAGACTGCTTTGTCGCGCGGCAGGTCTTTGGCGACTATGTCCGGCACCAACTCAAGGAGGAATTCCGACGTGCGATGGGCCGCGGCGGCCGGCTGTTGCTGACCCGTGGCGAGGTGCTCGACCTTCATGCCGCACGGTACGGCGTCACCCTGCGGATCGACCGTGAACGGCAAGTCGAGGCCGACATCGCGGTACTGGCGGTAGGGAATTTCCCTCCGGAACCGCCGCCGATCGCCGATCGGAGCTTTTACGACAGCAACCGCTACCGCCCCGACCCGTGGGCGCCCGAAGCGCTCGCCGGGCTCGACCCGGCCGATCCGGTGCTGCTGATCGGCACCGGTCTCACCATGGTCGACACCGCGATATCGCTGCTCGATCGGGGTCATTCGGGCACGATCCATGCTCTGTCCCGCCGGGGTTTGCTGCCGCGCCGGCATGCTGCGGCGCCATCGCCCGCGGCGGCGCTGATCGAGCGCCCGCTGCCGACCACGGTGGCCGGCCTGACGCGGGTGCTGCGCGAGGAAGCGGAAGAGGCCGCAGCGCGCGGCGGCGACTGGCGCGCGGTGATCGATGGTCTGCGACCGGCGACGCAGGATTTGTGGCAGGCGATGCCGGCCGGGGAGCGGGCCCGCTTCGTGCGCCATCTGCGGCCATGGTGGGACGTGCACCGCCACCGCATTCCGCCCGAGGTCGCCGACCGGATCGACGACGCGATCGCCCGCGGACAGCTCGTTTTCGCCGCGACTCGAATCCGCCAAATGCAGGTGGATGCGGACGGCGCCACGATCACTCACCGGCCGCGCCGCAGCGCCACCGATCATCGGCTGTTTGTGCGGCGTGTCATCAACTGCTCCGGTCCGGCCTGCGATTACGAGCGAATAGCCGATCCGCTGGTCCGCAATCTGCTCGATCGCGGCGACATCCGCCCGGACCCGCTCCGGCTCGGCCTCGATGTCAGCTCGCTGTGCGCGCTGCGCAATCGTCGTGGCGAGATCTGGCAGCGGCTCTACGCCGTCGGCCCGGTTACCCGCCCCGCCTTCTGGGAAGTGACTTCGGTGCCTGATATTCGGCGGCAATGCGAA
This sequence comes from Allostellaceae bacterium, assembly GCA_036500965.1. Classification (GTDB taxonomy): domain Bacteria; phylum Pseudomonadota; class Alphaproteobacteria; order ATCC43930; family CGMCC-115725; genus AP-15. Next base: position 6,850 of record DASYBC010000119.1, read on the forward strand.
ACGCTTGCGGTCCATCTGGGAGCGCGATTGGTGTCGGCGCGCCCGGTCGTTCCCGCAAGTCCGGCGGTCAGCGATGACGAAGGGGATCCGACGCCGACCATGTCGGATCCGGCGATTCAGGTGTGAGCCGCGCGACGGCAGACGACGGAATCATCGCCGCATGGACGAGATCGATCGCAAATTGCTGCAAATCCTCCAGGAGGACGCGACGCTGTCGATCGCCCAGATGGCCGAGCGCGTCGGATTGTCGCCGACGCCATGCTGGAAGCGTATTCAGAAGCTCGAAGCCAGGCGCGTCATCACCAGGCGGGTCGCGGTGGTCGATCCCGAACGCGTCGGCGTCGGGTTTTCGGTCTTCGTCGCGATCGAAGCAGGGGCACACACGCCCGAGTGGCTGGAGCGGTTCGGGGCGGCGGTCGCGGCCATGCCCGAAGTCATGGAGCTTTACCGGATGGCCGGCGATATCGACTACATGCTGCGGGTCGCGGTCGCCGATATGGCGGAATACGACCGCTTCTACAAACGGCTGATCGATGCGGCGCCGATGAAGAACGTGACGTCGCGCTTTGCGATGGAACGCATGAAGCATACGACGGCCTACCCGCTGCAAGCCGCCGTCTTTCGCGACCGCCGCGCGCCGGAAGAGACCGGCGAGGAATGATGTTTCCCTACCCACCCGAGCATGACCGACGCGGTGACCGAGGCCGGCCCTGATAATGAAGGTGCGGTATCATCGCCCTCGTCGCGCCGGGTTCGACGGCTTGGCGGCCAAGGTGCAGCAGATCATCGGCGCCGATCCGTTCAGCGGCCATGTTTTCATCTTCCGCAGCAAGCGCGGACAGCGAGCGACATTCTAAATACGGTCGATTCGCGACGATCGCCTATGGCGATATTGTCCTTGACGATGTCGGCGCCGTTTTACTGTCTCGAGGCGTCGCGCCTGGCGCGGAATGGGCGGGACTGGCACCACCTGATTGATCTGTGTGCCGTGGCCGGAACGCTGGTCATCGATCCGGACGGCGCCTGCAATCCGCGTCTCGTCAACGACCGCTTGCTTCTCGGGCTGAAGGGGACGATGTCGGAATACGAGCTGAGCTTGATGCGGCAGCGCGGCCTCGCGGCACGGGACTCGAAGGCGCAGCGCGGCGAATTCCGCTTCATGCTGCCCGCTGGCTTCTGCTGGGGCGAGGCGGGCAAGATCGAAATTGACCCCGACGAGCATGTGGCCGAAACGATCCGTCTCGTGTTCGCCAAGTTCCGCGAACTGGGCAGCGCACGGCAAGTGTTTCTGTGGCTGCGGTCGGCCGGCGTCAACTGCCGATCGTCCTGCGCAACCTCGATGTCTACAAGCCGACCTGGAAGGCGCCCGCCTATCACACGGTCATCCAAATCCCGCACAATCCGCTCTATGCGGGCGCCTATGCCTATGGTCGGCGGACGCAGCGGACGAAGATCGTCGACGGGCGGACCCGCAAGGTCAGCGGCTTAGACAAGCCCCGCGACGAATGGAACGTCCTGCTGCGGGACAGCCATCCGGGCCACATCGACTGGCAGGAATACGAGGACAACCAGAAACTCCTGCTCGAAAACGCGCATATGAAAAAGAACTGCCCGCAAGTCCGCCCGCGCCTTGCTCACCGGATTGATGCGGTGCGGCCGCTGCGGGCGGATGATGCGCGTCTTTTATGCATGGGGAAAGGCAACGCGCATCGCTACCAGTGCCGCGGCGATGATGGCCATGTCGGTGCGCGGTTGTGCATCGGCATCGGCGGTGTCCGGATTGATCGGGCCGTCGCCCTGCAGATTCTCGAGGGCCGTCTCCGATCATGCCGTCAAAGCGGCGATCCTCGCTTCCAGTCAGGTGGAGCGCTCGCAGAAGGACGTCATCGCGGCGGTCGAGCGGGAACTCGAGGTGGCGCGATATGAGGCTTCACTCGCCAGTCGGCGATACGAGCTGGTAGATCCCGCCAAGCGCCATGTTGCCCGCGAGTTGGAAGCACGGTGGAACAGCGCCTTGGAACGTGTGGCCGACCTCGAACGCCGGACTGAGGATCTCCGGGCTCGGGCAGCGGCCCATCCAAAGATTGACGGTACACGCCTTCTCCAGCTTGCTCACGACCTGCCGGCCGCCTGGAGCTCACCATTGGCCGGACACCCGTACCAAGCAGCGGCTCAATCCTGTCCATATCCTGGTCCACGAGATTGTCTGCGACCTTGCCGACACGACCAATGAGGCCGTGCTGTTGATCCACTGGACCGGCGGGCGTCATAGCAAGTGCGGGTTCCGCGCGTCGGGACCGGTCGATATCCGGCCGATCGGGTGCCCGGTGCGGTCGATGTGCTACGCCAGCTCGCCGGCCACTGGCCGGATCGAGAAATCGCCGTGTCGGTCAACCGGACGCGCTGCAAACGGGTTGTTTTTAATGGCGAATCGCCCGCTTTTGGGGTTGAGGATGCGGGGGATCGGCAATGACGGGGCAACCGGGATTTTTTGACGGGGACGAGCGTCTGAGGGCCTTGTCGGCGGCGGGCGACCCGCTGGAGCGGCTCGCGGCGGTGATCGATTTCGAGGTGTTTCGCAGTGACCTGGAACGGGCGCTGTCGCGCTCGGATCGGGCCCGGAGCCTGCCCCTGGCCTGAACCGGGGGCGGCCGGCCGCCATACGACGCGGTGCTGATGTTCCAGAGCCTGCCGCGGCGCAGGCCGGGGTGCTGGTATTGCAGAGCTTGTGCACGCTGTCGGACGAGCAGACCGAATATCAGCTGAAGGACCGGCTGTCGTTCATGCGGTTTGTCGGGCTGGCAATGCACGACCCGGTGCCGGACGCCAAGACGATCTGGCTCGATCGCGAGCAGCTGGCGCGGGCCGGCGCGGCGGAGAGACTGTTTGCCCGGTTCGACGCGCTGCTGCGTGAGAAGGGCTGGCTGGCGATGGGTGGCCGGATCATCGACGCCACCCTGATCGAGGCGCGCCGCCCGCGGCTCAGCCAGGCCGAGAAGGACACGCTGAAGGGCGGCGGCACGCCAGCGCATGGACGCCGGCGCGCCGCGCCCAGATCGATCGCGACGGGCGCTGGACGATCAAGCGCGGACGCAAGCGCGCAGCGCCCCCAGCGACAGCCACAAGCGCCAGGCCGAGATCGCGGTGCCGGTGTTCGGCTACAAGAACCACGTCGGCATCGATCGCGCGTTCGGCTTTGTGCGGCGCTACCCCGTCACTCATATCATGCCGCGGCGTATGATGGCGGCCAGATCGGCGCGGCGCTCGACCGCGACAACACCGCCAGCGCGGTATGGGCCGATACCGCCTACCGCTCGGTCGCAAACCTGGCCCTGCTCGATCACCGCGGGTAAAACCGCAGTTCCAGCGCAAGAAGCCGCGCGGACGCAAGATGCCGGCCCATATCGCCCGCGGCAACGCCACCCGCGCCCGGGTGCGCTCGCGGGTCGAGCATGTCTTCGCCGCCCAGAAATGCCGGCTGGGCCTCGTCGTGCGGACCATCGGCAT
>DASYBC010000120.1:0-36565 GCA_036500965.1 Allostellaceae bacterium
TCGCCCGCTGCCGACAAAGCCTTCAATCGCTCCTCGCCGTCGAAAAATCCCGGTTGCCCCGCCATCGCCGATCCCCCGCATCCCCAATCGTAGGAACGAGCGATTCGCCTTCAAAAACAACCGGTTTTTAGAGGCGCCCAACCGGATAAGCCTTTGTCGCAGAAGAATTATCCCTCTTTCAGAACCCCGATGCACTCATCCCGGTGAGATATCCGGGCTAGCCTTTTGGGAGGACGAGCTCCGCCCCACCCGGCCATTCGCCCGGTGGCGATGGCGCGCGGGACGCCCCACTCTTCTCGGCGCACCGATCGAGGAGAAGGCGATGCCCGACAACATTCAGGACAGCTTGGGTCAGTTTTCCGCGGGGTTGGCCGCGCGGGTGGCGGCGGCACGTCTGCTGGTCGCCGAGATCAGGGCGCGTGGGCGCTCGCCCCGCACCGGCACGTTATGGCGCAAGGATGTGGTGGTGGCCTCGGAGCAGGCGCTGCCGGACATCGCCGACAGCGAGATCGCGCTGGCCGGTGGCGGGACGTTCACCGCGCGCTTGGCCGGGCGCGACCGCGGCACCAACATCGCCGTCCTCAAGCTCGACGGCGGCCCGGAACCGGCGCCGCAGGCTGCGGTCGGCGAGCCGCAGCCGGGGGCGCTGGTGCTCGCTCTCGCCGCCGACGGCGCCGGCGAAGTCGCGGTGCGGCTTGGCGCCGTGCATTCGGTCGGGCCAGCGTGGCACAGCCGCGCCGGCGGCCGCATCGACCGCCGCATCAACCTCGACATCCGGCTCGGCGAGCGCGAGGAAGGCGGGCCGGTGCTCGATGCCGCGGGCGGGCTCCTCGGCATCTCCACCTTGGGTCCGCGCCGGCGGGTGCTGGTGATCCCGGCGGCGACCGTCGAGCGCGTGCTCGATCCGCTGCTGACCACCGGCCGGGTCGCGCGCGGCTGGCTCGGCGCGTCGGTCCAGCCGGTGCTGGTGCCGGACGCGCTGCGCGGCGAGGCCGGTCAGGCGCTGGGCCTGATGGTCATCGGAGTGGCGCCGGACGGGCCGGCGGCGCAGGCCGGAATGCTGCTCGGCGATATTCTGGTCGCGGTCGACGGTGAAGGCGTCGGCAGCGCGTCGCAGCTCGCCGGGCTGCTGGGGCCGGATGCGGTCGGCCGGCAGGTCGAGCTGCGGCTGATCCGGGCCGGCCGGGTCGAGGCGCTCGCGGCCACTGTCGGAGCGCGGCCGGCGCGATGAGCGGCGCGGCCCGGCCTGCCGCTGCCGAGGTGCCGCGGGCGCTGCGGGTCGCGATCGTCGCCGCCGAGCCGGCTGAGGCGAGCCGGCTCGCGGCGCTCACCGCGCGCAGCGGCCATCAGATCGCGGCCGCGGACGGGCCGGCGGATGTGGTCTTGACCGACCGCTCCGCCGCCGCGACGCCGGGCCTCCCGACGGTCGCGCTCGGAGCGGCGGGCGACGATGTCGCCGGTGTGCTGCCGCCCGAGGCCGGCCCGGTCCAGCTCGACGCGGCGCTGCGCGCCGTCGCCGCCGGATTGACGGTAAGGCCGCGGCTCCCGCCGAAGCGGCGCTTCGGTCCGGCGGCGGAAGAGGGTGCGCCGGTGCTGACCCCGCGCGAGGTCGAGGTGCTGGCGGCGCTCGCCGACGGCTTGAGCAACAAGGCGGCCGCCCGCCGGCTCGGCATCTCGCCGCACACGGTCAAATTCCACATCGAGCAGCTGTTCCACAAGCTCGATGCCGGCTGCCGCGCCGAAGCCGTCGCCAAAGGGCTCAAGCAGCAAATTGTCGAGCTATAACCCCGCCCCTTTTTTTGGCGCGGCGACGACGCTAATGGTTCGAGCCAACGCTTGGTGCCCGCTTCATTTTTCGTCATGCCCGCGAAAGCGGGCACCCAGAGCCTGCCCCTGGCCTGAACAGGGGGCACCCAGCACCACGCCTGCGGCTCTGGACCCCCGCTTTCGCGACGAGAAACAAAACGCGGGTACCATCTGTCTAGTTCGCAGCGCTACACCCCCTCGCGCACCACCGGGTTGGTCAGCGTGCCGATGCCGGTGATCTCGATGTCGATCGTGTCGCCGTGCTTGACGTTTTCGGGGGCGCCCTCGGTGCCCATCCAGACGACATCGCCCGGATAGAGCGTCATATATTGCGACATCCGGCTGATAAACGTCGCCGGCCCGAACAGCATGTGGTCGGTCTTGAAGCGGATCTTTTCGTCGCCGTTGACGCGGATGATCGTGTGCGCCGCGGCGAGGTCGAAATCGGTCTCGATCCACGGCCCCATCGGCTTGAAGGTATCGGCGTTCTTGGCGCGCCACAGAGTACGGTCGCCGGCCTGCCAGGTGCGCTCGCTGAAATCGTTGCCGATGGTCCAGCCGAGCACGCAGGAGAGCGCATCGGCTTCGGACAAATGCCTGGCCTTCTTGCCGATGACCGCGACAAGCTCCCCCTCGTACTGGCAGCGCTCGGTCGCGTCCTTCGGGATGACGATCGGCTCGCCATGCGCGACGAGGGCGTTGTTGGCGCGGTAGCCGATATCGGCGGCCTTCGGCAAATTCGGCTCCTGTCCGCGCTTCCTCGCCGCCTCGATCACATGCTCGGCATAATTAAGCCCGGCGCAATAAAAGGTGCGCGGCTCGACCGGCACCAGCAGTTTGACCGATGACAGCCGGTGGCGGGTCGCAGTCTTGTCATAGCCCGCGAACGGGTCGCCCTTGACCTCGGTCACCGTGTCGCCCTCGACGATGCCGTAAGCGGCACGCCCATTCGTCTCGAACCGTATCCAGCGCATCTTCCGTCTCCTCCACCCCCTTCCGTCGCCCTCGCGAAAGCGAGGGTCCAGGGCCGATGGGAATCGCTAGCCCTGGGTTCCCGCGTTCGCGGGAATGACAAGCGAACAGTTTGCGACAATTCACAGACTTTTCAGAAAGTCGATCATCGCGTCGTTGACTTCCGCGGCGCGCTCCTGCTGGATCCAATGCCCGCAGCCCGGGAGCATGACCGTCTGCCGCAGCTGCGGCACAAATTGCGCCATATTGGCAATGCGTTCACGCACACCGGGAAAGTCCAGCACGACATCCCGCTCCCCCGCGATGTAGAGCGCCGGCACAGAAACCTTTGCTCCGGCGAAAGGAGCGAACAGTTCCCAGTTGCGATCGATATTGCGGTACCAGTTGAGCCCGCCGCGAAATCCGGTGCGTGCGAATTCCGTGGCGTATAAGTCCACATCGGCTTCGGAGATCCAGGATGGCAGGGTTTCGGGATTTACCATCTGGGCGAGGAAGCCGGCGTTCGGGTCAACCATTCCGACGGCGTTGCGATCGACCACGCTGCCGACGAGACGTGGCGCATCCCCGGAAATTGAATAGAGGATGCTGCGAATGGTGAAACGAACATCGCGCTCGAATTCCTCCTCGGCCGCCCCCGGCCGCTGGAAGTACAGCTGGTAAAAGAGCATGTCGCCGCTTTGCGGCATTACTGTTGTTGGGCGGCTCGAGCCGCGTGGGCCGAAGGGCCCGCTCAGCGCGATCACGCCGCGAAACCGGTCGGGGCGCAGGACCGCCGCCGCCCAAGCCAGCGGCGCGCCCCAGTCGTGGCCGGCGATGACCGCCTGCTCCGTCTCCAGAGCATCGAGCAGCCCGACCATGTCGCCGATCGCATGGAGGAGCGTGTACTGGTCGACCGCTGGCGGCTGATCGGTTTGGCCATAACCGCGCATGTCGGGTGCTACCGCATGGAACCCGGCCTCGGCGAGAGCCGGCAATTGATGGCGCCAAGAATACCAGGATTCGGGAAAGCCGTGGCAAAGCAGGACCAGCGGCCCCTCGCCCTGTTCAGCGAGGTGCATCCGGATGCCGTTGGTCGCGACGATACGATGCGACAAGCCATTCATGCGGTGCGGCCTTCCCGCTCCGCCCAGACGGCGCTGCTCTCGGTCAGACCGGCGTCTCGCCTTTCAGCATCAGGCGGTAGAGATACCGCCGCTCGTTCATGTCGTAATCGGGATTGGCCTTGTGGATCACGCTGCGGTTGTCCCAGATCACAAAGTCGCCGTGATGCCATTGGTGGCGGTATTCGTATTTCGGCTGGATCGCGTGCGCCATCAGCTCAGCGACAAGGCCCTGCGCCTCCGGATCTTCCATCCCCTCGATCGCCTCGATGCGCACCGGGTTCAGGTAAAGCGCCTTGCGGCCGTTTTCGGGATGGGTGCGAACCAACGGATGCACGCCGGGCGGCGGCACCTGGCGCGCGCTGTCGGCGCTCAATGGCCGCAATTCGCGCGGGCTGTATTTGCTTAAGTAGACGTGCACCGCCTTCAGCCCGTCGATCCGCTGCTTGGTCGCTGCCGGCAGATCGTCATAGGCCTTGTGCATGTTGATGTATTGCGTGTCACCGCCGCTCTTCGGCAACGACACCGGATAGAGCATCGTCGCCTTGGGCGGGGTCGGATGATTGGAGTGGTCGGTGTGAAACGTCTCGCCCGAGATGTAGCGCTTGCCCGGCACGGTCTGCTCGTTCGAGACATAATAGACCTGCGGGTAGCCCGGTACGTGCATCTCGCGCTTATCGTGCTGGAACAATTCGCCGAACAGCTGTGCCGCGGCGATGAATTGCGGCGGCGTGAACTCTTGGCCGCGGACCACCAGCACATGATGATCGGCAAAGGCCCGGTTCAGCGCGCCGCGGGTTTCGGCATCGACGCCCTGGTTCAGATCGAGCCCGCGAACCTCGGCGCCGGTGTGTTCGGTCATCTGGGTGATCGTGTAGTCCATCGGCTGGCGTCCTCGGCTGCGGCGTATTGCTCCGGCAAAGTATGGCGGCGGCGAGCGGAGTTTTGCAATGCCGGCCGGAGAGCAGCAATGATTTGCCCCCTCACACCTACCCGGCCCGACACGGATCTCGGCGCTCGACATGCTCGGCGAGCCGATCGAAGCGCTCGGCCATGTCGAGCAAGTCGCGGCGCACCTCGGGGAGCTGGGCTCGCTCGGCAACCTGCCTGATTTCTGCGGCGACGTTCCGGTAGTATTCGGCTGTCGGTAGAGGTTCGCCGCTCATCGGCCCATCATGCGAGACTCGTCTGCCGCGAGACAACACCATTGCCCTCTTTCTGTTCCAAAAGCGCCATGAAATCACACTTATGCCTCCCGCTGTAAATCTGCCTATCAGGGCGGTAACTTTGCGGAACAGTTCGTAATAACAATTATGAAAACATTGCACGGTACAACTATCATTTGATTCTTGAACCACTTTGTCCGAGTGCATGTTTGTCATGCATGATGACCGATCACGCCAGATTTTTACGAGCGAAGGCAGCAGCACTTCGAGAACTGGCGCGGCGAGCGCCGCTGATTGCCGAAAGGCTGCGTCGGCTTGCCGATCAACTCGACGCCAAGGCCGCCGAGCTGGAAGGCGGCGACGGGTCGCCCTGATGTTGACGAGGCCGGCCGGTCCGGCTGTGCGCTGATCTCGAATGTTCGACCGATCCCGAGGGCTTCACGGCGGCGCCTTGTTCCTGCCCGCCTCCGGCGGGGTCGTCGCGCGGCGGGCGGCGATCGGCGCGCTGCGCAGAGCGGCGACATCGATTTCCGGCATCGGCAGGTCGAGCGCGCCGAGCACCGCGTTGGCCAGCGCGTTGTAGTCGCGGAAGCTGCGGCGCAGCCAATGCCGCCAGTTGACGAGGCCGCCGCTGGCATGCAGCTCGAAGGCGGATTCGCGGCCGTCGAGCGCCGAGGAGACATGGTCGGCCGCCAGCTGTAGGAGAGCCGCGCGCTGCAATGCGGTATACCCGCCGCCGCCGAACGAATCCTCGAGCCCGGAGGCCAGCGCCGGGTCGGCGAGATCCTCGTCCGACGGCGCCACCACCAGCGACGAGCCGGGCACGATCCGCAGAATCTCCGAGATGCGCTGGCGCGCCTTGAAGAGGGCGATGCCGCCCGCCGCCAAATGGGCATGATCGGGAAAACAATAGCCCGAGGGGGTAAAATCGGGATCGCGTTCGGCCGCGGTGATGCAGCTGCGCACGGTCTGCACCGCCGCCACCAGGTCGATCAGGTATTCGACCGTCTGCGGGTTTTCCTTGAGGCCCATCGCATCGCTCAGCGCCAGCGCCAGGCCTAAGGTGAACTCCGCCTTCGCCAGCCAGCCATAGAGGTGGTGCCAGCGCAGCCAGCGCGGGATCGCCTCGGGCGTGGTCTCGGCGAAAAACACCCGCTCCCACGGGATCGCCACGTCATCGAGCCACATCTGCCCGTCGAGCTCGTCGAAGCGGCTCGACAGCGGCGCCATAAACGGGTTCTCGCTGCGCGCCGCGCGCTTGCGGCACAGCACCGTGACGCCGGGTGCGGCGACCGGCACGATAAAGCTCGCGCGATGCCCGCCGATATCGATGCCGGAGAGCCCGCCGACATAGACGTCCTCGGCGAAGGCCGGGCTCGTATGCATGCCGAGCCGGCCGCGCAGCACGACCCCGGCATCGGTCTCGCGCACCAGGGTCAGCGCCACGCGCTGGGCCGGGTCGCGGCGCATGCGCTGGCCGATGATCGGGGCGCCGCCGCAAAACGTCAGAAACCGCCCGGTGCGGGCGATCATGTCGCGATACGCGGCCGCCGCCGCGGCATGCTCGGGCGCGAGACCCTTCGCCTCGACCGCGGTCAGCACGCCGAGCGCGATCAGATTGCCATAGGCCGGGGTATGGGTGATGTTGCCGGCGCTGACAAACAGCGTCCGCGCGAAGGAGCGGCCGATGCCGACCAGATCGCTCGCATCGCGCGGCGCGACATAGGCCCAGGGCACCGCCTGCCCATCGGCTTGATGCGGCGAGACCAGCGCGTCACGCCATGCCGGGTCGAGATGGCGGTCGTACCAGGCGGCGTATTCGTCGACCATCGCGCGGGTCGCGGGATGGGTCGTCACGTCGGCGACCTTGCCCTCGCCCATGACCCACACCCTGCGCCCGTCGCGCAGCGAATGGCGGTAGTCGGCGCCCGTTCTCATCGGCAAGCAGCCCGCGGCGGAAACTCGATCGGAGGCTTGCGCAGCCAGCCCGAAAATGCAACACGGCTCGGAGGGAGGAGAATGGGAGGCAAGAATGGCGCAAGCGCCGTTGTCTGCCACCGAGCTGGCGCTCGAGCACCAGAAGCTGGGCGGGCTGCAGATCCGGGTGGTCGCGATCTGCACCCTCATTCAGATGTGCGACGGCTACGATGTCGGCTCGATCGGCTGGGCGGTGCCGTCCCTGACCCATGCCTGGCATCTGGCGCCGTCGGCGTTCGCGCTCGCCTTTTTGTGGTCCAATCTCGGCGTCATGGTCGGCGCGCTGGCTTCCGGGCCGCTCGGCGACCGCTTTGGGCGCAAGCCGCTGCTGCTCGCCAGCATCGCGATCTTCGGGCTCGCCTCGCTGGCCAGCGCCTTCGCACCCTCGCTCGGGGTGCTGAGCGGGCTGCGGTTTTTCACCGGGCTCGGAATCGCCGGCGGGTTTACCGGCACGACCGCGCTGACCGGCGACTACACGCCGCAGCGGCGGCGCGCGACGGTGATCATGGTGACCTTCACCGGGGCGCCGCTTGGCGGCTTTATCGGCGGCCAGGTGGTTGCCGCCTTGCTGCACCACGGGTTCGGCTGGCCGGTCATCTTTGTGATCGGCGGCGCGTTCCCTTTGGCGCTGCTGCTGATCATGGCGCTGTGGCTGCCCGAATCGCCGCGCTTTCTCGCCGCCAGCGAGAAGCTCGCGCCGCGCCAACGCGCGCTGCTGGCGCAGCTTGGCATAGCACCCGGGCCGGTGGGCCAGCATCCCGTCGACATCGCGCGGGAGAACCCGGTCAAGATGCTGTTCGGCGAGGGCTACGCGCTACAGACCGTGCTGTTGTGGATCATCTTCTTTTGCAGCCTGATCAATCTGTACCTGTTCGTCTTTTGGCTGCCCGAGATCCTGCACCTGACCGGCATGACGCCCGCTCAGGCGGTCTTCGCCACCAGCCTGCACGCTCTCGGCGCGATCGCCGCTGTGCTCTATCTTGGTTTCCTGATCGATCGCTTCCGCCCCGAACGGGCGCTGGCGCTGCATTTTGCGGTGGGCATCGTGTTCATCGCGCTGATCGCGCTGGTGGCCATGCCCTATCTCGCCCTCCTCGCCGTGGTCTTCCTATCCGGCATGACGGTTATCGGCAGCCAGACCGGCGCCAATGCGACGGCGGGCGCACTCTATCCGGCGCGGATGCGCACCAGCGGCATCGGCTGGGCGCTTGGCATTGGGCGGCTCGGCGGTATCGCCGCGGCGCCGCTGGGCGGCTTTCTGCTGGCGCGCGGGCTGGCCCCGAGGCACGTCTTTTTGAGCGCCTGCTTTTTCGCGGTTGTGGCCGCGGTGGCAACGGCGCTGCTCGCCCTGGGCGGCCCGCACCGGCAGCTGGCGGCGGATCGGGCGGCGCCGATCGCTCCACGGTAAGCCAGAGGCCGGACCCCCCGCGCCGCGGTCTTGCGGCGGCGGCGCGATGCGGTGGCGGCGCGATGCGGTGGCGGCAGCAGCCGGCAAGCCCGGCGCCGGGCTTGCGCCGCGCCGCCGAAAATGCCAGAGAGCCGGCTGGGAGAAGTGTCGGGAGGCAAAGATGGCGCCAGCGCCGTTGTCGGCCGCCGAAACCGCGTTGGAGAACCAGCGCATCGGCGGCTTGCAGATCCGAGTTGCGGCCTTGTGCATGGTCGTGCAGTTCCTCGACGGGTTCGACGTCAATTCGATCGGCGTCTCGGTGCCGCAGCTGACCCGCGAATGGCACCTGCCGGGACCAGCCTTTACGGTCGCGTTCTTGTGGTCGAGCATCGGCATCCTGGTCGGGGCGCTCTCGGCCGGCCCGATCGGCGACCGCTTTGGGCGCAAGCCGCTGTTGATCGGCAGCATCACGATCTTCGGCGCGGCCTCGTTGTTGAGCGCATTCGCCGGTTCGGTGCTGGTGCTGACGATCCTGCGGTTCTTCACCGGGCTCGGCATCGGCGGCGGCTTTCCGGGTGCCGCTTCGCTGACCGGCGACTACGCGCCGGAGCGGCGGCGGGCGCTGATGATCATGGTCAGCTTCACCGGGGCGCCGATCGGCGGGTTCACCTGCGGCCAGGCCGCCGGGATATTGCTGCCGACGCTCGGCTGGCCCAGCATCTTCCTGATCGGCGGCATCATCCCGTTGGCGCTGGCGGTGGTAATGCTGTTCTGGCTTCCGGAATCGCCGCGCTTCCTCGCCCGGAAAAGCAATTTGACGGCGCGCCAGGCGGCGTTGCTGCAGCGTCTCGACATCAGGCCGGGGTGGGCAGCCGCCTCGGATTTCGATCTCCCCCAAGGCAACCCGGTGAAAATGCTGTTCAGCAAAGGCTACGCGCTGCAGACCGTGCTGCTGTGGATCATCTTCTTTTGCAGCCTGCTGAACCTGTTTCTGTTCGTCTACTGGATGCCGGAGGTGCTGCACTTGACCGGCATGACGCCGGCGGTCGCGGCCCGCGCCACCAGCTTCCGCGAGCTCGGCGGCATTGTCGCCGTGCTGTATCTCGGGCTGGCCATCGACCGCTTTGGCCCGGAACGGGCGCTCGCCTGGAATTACGCGGCCGGCGTCGTGTTCATCGGGCTGATCGCGCTCGTCGCGATGCCGTATCTGCCGCTGGTCATCGTGATCTTCTGCTCGGGCGTCACGATCATCGGCAGCCAGACCGGCGCCAACGCCGCCTGCGGCAAGCTCTATCCGGCGCGCATGCGCACCAGCGGGCTCGGCTGGGCGCTCGGTATCGGCCGGCTCGGCGGCATCGCAGCGCCGGTGCTCGGCGGATTTCTGCTGTCGCGCGGCCTCGCGCCGACGCATATCTTTCTGAGCGCCTGCCTGTTCGCGGTCATCGCCGCGGTAGCGACCGGCCTCCTCGCCCTGAGCGGCGCCAAAAGGGTGGCGTTGTCGGACCGGGTGGCGCCGGCCACGCCCGGCTGAAGCGTCGGGCCGATTTACGAGCTAGCTTGAGCTAATACACCGCGCCGCGGGCGGTGATCGGCCAGATCGCTTCGACCCGGTTGTTGCGGATGCCGACATACCAGTCGTAGAGGTTGACGGTGGGGTCGCAATGGCCGGGGACGAGCCGGAGCTTGTCGCCGATGAAGAGGCGGTTGGTGGCGGCGGCGACCGCGAGCCTGCCGTGCTCGTCGGAGGCGCGCTCATAGGTCGCGGCCGGCTCGTCCCAGACGAGCGGCGGGCCCGAATCAAACGCCAGCGCCTTCAGCCCGGCATCGACGATGGCGCGCTCCTCGGTCGGCCGGCTCATCACCGTCGCCCAGACAAAGAGGCTCGGCTCGAAGCCGCTGACCGGTTCGCCGCCGCGGTCGAGATTGCGCCCGTAATCGGCGTCCATAAAGATGTAGGAGCCGCATTGCAGCTCGGTATAGACGCCGCTCGCGGCTTCGAACTCGAAGCTGCCGGTGCCGGCCCCGGTCACCACCGGGCACGGGATGCCGTTTCTGGCCAACAGGTCGCGGGTGCTGCCGGCCCTATCGGCGGCCTGGGCGATCGCTTGGCGCCGCTCGTCCCAGCCGCGCAGATGCTGGGCCGAGCCGTGATAGGCCTGGAGACCGGCGAAGCCGAGATGCGGCGCGTCGGCGACCCGGCGGGCCAGATCGAGCGCCGGCTCGCCCGGCTCGACCCCGCAGCGGTTGCCGCCCATGTTGACCTCGACATAGACCGGAAGGCTCACCCCGGCCTCGGCCGCGGCGGCTTCGAGCTGATCGACCTGTCCGGGGTCGTCGGCGCACACTCCGATCCGGGCGACCGAGGCGAGCGCCATCAGCCGGCGCAATTTCTGCCGGCCGACGACCTCATTGGTGACCAGCACGTCGGAGACCCCTCCGTAAACCATCGCTTCGGCCTCGCCGACCTTTTGCACGCACACGCCGACCGCCCCATGCGCCATCTGCTGCAACGCGATGACCGGGCATTTGTGGGTCTTGGCGTGCGGGCGCAGCCTGACCGCGCGGCCGGCGATCTGCTCCGGCAGCCGCCGCAGATTGCGGCCAAAGGCATCGAGATCGATGACCAGGGCTGGGGTGTCGACCTCGTCGAGCGGCATGCCGATTTCGGCGGGGGGGCGGGTCGTCATCGCACGGGGCTCCTCGGCGGATAGGGCTGTGCGAGGCTCGCGCAGCCCGCGGGCAAAAGCAACAACCTGGCTGGGCTTCGCCGCTCGCAGCGGCTGGGTTCGTCGCGTCAAAGGAGGGACGCCGGCGTTAACACGCTTGACGCAAAAAATGCTGCGGCTAGGCTGCGCCGCTGCCGACCCGACCAAGCAAAGCAACAGTAGAAAGCGGCGGGGGCTGTGAGCAACCAGCGCGTAGAGCATCGGTTCGCCGTCATCATGTGCGCCGACGCCGTCGGCTATTCCCGGTTGATGGGGATCGACGAAGAGGGCACCTTGGCGGCGCTGCAGGCGATCCGCCGCGACCTCGTCGACGCCAGCATCGCTCGGCACAACGGGCGCATCGTGCGCAGCATGGGCGACGGCTTGCTGGTCGAATTCAACAGCGTCGTCGACGCGGTGCGTTGCGCGCTCGAGGTCCAGCGCGCGATGCCGCAGCACGCCCCCGAAATGGCGGCCGAACGGCGCATCCGTTTTCGCATCGCGATCAACATCGGCGATGTCGTGTCCGATGGCGACCTGATCTACGGGGATGGCGTCACCGTCGCCGCGCGCATGGAGAGCCTGGCCGAGCCCGGCGGCATCAATGTCAGCCGCGCGGTGCGCGACCAGGTGCGCGACCGGCTGCCGATCGCCTTTGCCGATCTGGGCGAGCATGAGGTCGCGAACATCGCCCGCCCAGTGCGCATCTTCCGCATCGCGATCGACGATGCGGCCGCCGCCCCGGCGGCGGCGCAGCCGCGCAAGATTGCCGCCCCGCCGCAGAAACCGGCGATCGCGGTGCTGCCGTTTCAGAATCTCGGCGCCGATGCCGAGGCCGAATTCTTTCTCGACAGCGTGGCCGAAGATTTGATCACCGAATTGTCCCGCGCCCGCTGGTTTTCGGTCGTCGCCCGCAATTCGAGCTTCAGCTTCAAGGGAAAGGGCGGCGATGCCAAGCAGCTCGCCCGCGAGCTCGGCGTCCGCTATGTGGTCGAGGGCAGCCTGCGCAAGGCCGGCACCCGGGTGCGCATCACCTGCCAGCTGATCGAGGCGGCGAGCGGCCAGCATTTGTGGGCCGACCGCTTTGACGGAACCCTGGAGGACAGCTTCGAGCTGCAGGACAAGATCACCGAAAGCGTGATCGGCTCGGTGGCGCCGGTGCTGCGCGGCGCCGAGATCGAGCGTGCGCGGCGCAAGCCGGAGGCGGAGCTCGACGTCTACGAGCTGACCGTGCGCGCCCTGCCCGCGGCGTTTGCCGAGACGGCCGACGACAATCGCGAGGCGCTGCGTCTGCTCGGCGAGGCTCTGGCGATCGACCCGCGCTATCCGACCGCCAACGCGCTCGCCGCATGGTGCCATCAGCAGCGCCATCTGATGGGCTGGCCGGACACCCGAGCCGACGATCGCGAGCAGGCCAAGCGCCTAGCGCGGACGGCGATCGCCGCAGGGGCCGACGTTCCGCTGGCGCTGGCGGTCGCGGGCGCGGTGCGCGCCGCCTTGACCCGCGACCATGATTTGGCGCTCGCTGCGGTCGATCGGGCGACGATGTTGAGCCCCAGGGCCGCCATTCTGCTCGGCCTGGACGCGCTGACGCGATGCTTGTGCGGGGTCTACGACCGGGCGATCGAGAATGCCGAAAAGGCGCTGCGTCTAAGCCCGTTGGAGCCGCTCGTCTACCACGCCGCCTTGGCGCTGGGGCTGGCGTTTTTGTTGACCGGCCGAGCCGAGGAAGCGGTGGTCCAGGCGCGCCGCGCGATCGAGGGCAACCGCAATTTCGCCTTCCCCTATGCCGTGACGGCGCTCGCCTGCGCCCGCCTCGGCCGTACCGAGGAGGCCGCGCAGACGCTGCAGCGGCTGGCTCGCGCCGCACCCGGCTTTCGCCTCCTCTCGCTGCGCCGGATCCGGTTTTCCGACGCTGGGCGCCTTCAGTCCGAGCTTGACCTGCTGCGCGCCGCCGAGCTGCCGGAGTGAGGCGGCGCTGTCCGCGACCCCCCGGCGCACTGCCTCCTTTCAGCCGAGCGAGCGGTCTGTTAACGTTTTTCGGCTCGGTAAAATCGTTGTGAGCCGGCTCACAAAGCAGCGCGCAATCTTGGCGCATCATCGCCGCAGCTTGGGATAGGTGCGAGGCCATCGTGTCCGACGAAGCTAGAGGGCGAGTGAGGCGCCGTCTCGCGGCGATCCTGGTGGCCGGCTGCCGCCGGCTGTTCCCCGGCGACGAAGCCGAAAGCTTTGCCGGGCTCCGAGCGGTTCTGCGCGACATCATCGCTCCGCTGGCCGCCGAATATGACGGAAATATCTTCAAGCAGACCGGCGAGATGGCGCTGATCGAGTTCGCCAGCGTGGTCGAGGCGGTACGCTGCGCCGCCGCCTTGCGCGACAAAGCGGGCGAAACCAACCGGGTATTGGAGAACGAGCGGCGGATCGCGTTGCGCATCGGGATCAACCTTGGCGACATCATCGCCGAGGGCGGCGATGTGTTCGGCGACGGCGTCAATATCGCCGCACGGCTCGAAGCCCTGGCCGAGCCAGGCAGCGTCTATCTCTCGCAGAGCGTCCACGATCAGGTGGCCGGCAAGGTCGAATTCGACTTTGAATATCTGGGGCCGAAGGACCTCAAGAACATCCGCCAGCCGGTTCGCGTCTTCCGGATGGGCGGCGCGCCGGCACCACAGCCGAGCGAGACCAGCCCGAGCCAATCGGTATCGATCAAGGGCCCCGCCGGGTTCGACGATCGCCGCGCGATCGCGGTGTTGCCGTTCGCCAATTTCAGCGGCGACCCGGAGCAGGAATTTTTTGCCGACGGCATCACCGAGGACATCATCACGATGCTCGCCGGGTGGCGCGCCTTCCCGGTCATCGCCCGCAACTCGACCTTCACCTACAAGGGCCAGACCGTCGACATCAAAAAGATCGGGCAGGAGCTCGGCGTGCGCTATGTGCTCGAAGGCAGCGTGCGCAAATCGGGCCATCGGGTGCGGGTCACGGCCCAGCTGATCCAGGCCGACACCGGCCACCATATCATGGCCGAGCGCTATGACCGCGACCTGACCGATTTGTTCGAATTGCAGGACGAGATCACCACCACGATCGCCGGCGCGATCCAGCCCGAGCTGTTGAAATTCGAGCGCGAGCGCATTGCCGACCAGCCGCAGCACAACGAGGACGCCTACGAGCTATATCAGCGCGGCGTGTGGCACCATTACCGGCAGACAAAGTTGGATAATGTCGAGGCGCAGGCCTATTTCCGGCGCGCTCTGGCGATCGACCCGCGATACCCGCAAGCGACCGCCGCTCTGGCAATCGCGCTGACGAGTGCGGCTATGCTCGGCTGGGCCGACAATCCCGATGCCCGCTTCGAGGACGCTTACATTCAGGCACAACAGGCCGTCAGCCTGGATCAACGCTATCCGAACGCCCACTTCGCGCTTGGGCTGGTGTGCATGTGGACGCGCCGCTCCGGGCGAGGGATCGCGGCATTTGAAGAGACGATCCGGCTCAACCCGAGCTTCGCCGCTGCCTATGTCCTGCTTGGCCAGATGCATCTCTATGCGGGCCAGCCCGACGAGGCGATCTCTCTCGCCGAAAAAGGGATCCGCCTCAGCCCCACCGATCCGCGGCTGTTCATCTGGCTGCCGGCGCTCGCCGGAGCGCATTATCAGCTGCGCCATTATCAGGAGGCGATCGAGACCGGGCGGCGTTCCTGGACGCTCAATCGCCACTGGCCGGGCGGGCTGCGCTATGTCGTGGCCAGCCTCGCCCAGCTCGGCCGCCTCGACGAGGCGCGCGCCGCGCTGGCGGAGCTTCGGCTGCTGAACCCAACCCTCGATTTTGTCGAAGGAAACCTGAAACGCCTGTTCAACGACCCCGCCGCGGTCGATCACATCCTCGATGGGCTGCGCAAGGCGGGCTTCGAATGACCGGTGCCGACCGCGCCGCGCGGGATGTCCGATCGGGGCTCAGGCGCGACCCTGCGGGCGATGGGCACGGCAGTAAGCCAAAATCCCGAAGGCTAAGCCGACGACCAGCAGCGGCGCCGATGACGGCTCCGGCACCTGGCCGCCTTCCTCGAGCGGCGAGCCGTCCGCGAGCGTCAGAGTCGGGCAGGTGCCGTCGGTCGGCGTGCACGGCAGCTGGCCCATATTGGCGGCCAGCAGCAAGGCGGGGTCCCAGATGTCCGAGGCAATCGTCGGGTCCGGGTCCCAGCTGTCGGCCGCCAGCCCGCCGTCGCTCTGCTGGAGGACGCTCGTCGTCTGATAGCCGTCGCTGAACTGGTACGTGTAGGTTCCGTTTTCCAAAGCCGCCAGCAGATCGCGCACCGCAACCGTCTGGCACAACAGCGGCGAGCCGGGCGCGACCGGCTGACAAACCCCGACCGTGTAGTCAAGATTGTCGCCGCCGCCGAACGGGGTGCCGCTGAAGGTGAGGGTCAGCGACTGGCATGCATCGACATTTTCCCCAGCGGTGCAGTCCGCGAATGATGGAGTGGCGATAATGCCCGGGGTGTCGCCGGGATTGCCCAGCTGCTGAAATGTGCCGCCTTCCAAAAACGATCCCGCGGGCACGGTCAAGGTCAGGCTCGACAGGGATTCGTTCGCGCGACCCGTGTCATTATGATACGAGACCGAAAAATCGCCGGCGCCCGGCGGATCGGTGACCCAGGTCGCGACATCCGGGATCGGACTGAGAAAGCCGCTGAGCAATGCTTGCGCCTGTTGCGCCACGAGCAGTTGATCGGCGGTTCCGGCGGCGAGTTGGGCAAGCGCGTTGGCCGTGCCGGTCGGCTCGGTGCGCAGATTTCCGGCGGTCATCAAATTGTTCGCCGCGCCGGCGCCAAAGGTCGTGTGGTCGAGGTCGAGGTCGTGGCCGATCTCGTGCGCGAGGGTGTCGACCCGGGCGCCAAAGCCCAGCAGGGTGTCCGAGCTGATCGCCACCCCGTTGTTGTTGATCCACGACAAACCATAGAGGGTCCCGGGCTGATTGCTCGGCGGCTGGAGCTGGTTGACAAAGAACATGTTGATCGTCGTCGGGTTCGCGCTCAGCGGCGGGGTCGGGCTGACCGTCGGCGGCGGGTTTCCGGCGATCCCCGGCTGCTGCGACAGCGTCTGGAATTCGGGGCTT
Organism: Allostellaceae bacterium; assembly: GCA_036500965.1. Taxonomy (GTDB): domain Bacteria; phylum Pseudomonadota; class Alphaproteobacteria; order ATCC43930; family CGMCC-115725; genus AP-15. The sequence goes on from DASYBC010000120.1 coordinate 16,232, forward strand.
GAACAGTCCGAGCCGTTCGCGGCGCAGGAGGCGACCTGGACCGTCTCGAAGCTGCCGCCGTTCGGGTATTGCACGGCCGGCTCGAAGGTCACGCTGATCCCGGCCTCGGCCCAGATCGCGTCGGTGATGTTGATATTGGTGGCCAGGTCGATGAATCCGATCGCGCTCTGCGCTGCCGTCGCGTAGTTCTGGCCCCTGTTGTTGATTGGGGCGCAGCCGGAAGTGGTGCCGGCAGCGCCGGCGCACACGTCGATCGGCTGCACCGAGACATATTCCGTGACCGGCACCGCGCGCGCCGCGATCGGGGCGAAGCACACCACCGCCGGCAATAACAGAAGCAACCGCAAGCAGGCGCGCTGCGGCATCGGATCATCCGGAATTTCCGCTATCCCGAAACCCCAGCATCCGCGATGCCGGATGCGGGAGAGCCGCTGGACGACCGACAAATGGGTTGGATTAAGCATACGGATCGCCTGATCTTAACGGGTTAGCGGGCTCGGGCGGGCGCAGATTGTCAAATTGTCCGACAGGTTTCTCGCTCCGATGATCCCTGTGCGATAGCTGATTAAGCTTGCGGTTGCGATATGTTGACGATAATTTGACAGAGGTCAAGGAGCAAGGCGAGGCCGGAAAGCGCCGGGACTCTTCGTCGTGCTAAAGAAAACCAGCGCTTAAATTCCCCATCGGGTCGCGCGAACATTGCGCGACCTAAAAATTTCAGGGTTGGAGTGCCATGCACGTTCGTACCCGAGGTCTGCCGATCGTCGCTCTCGCTGTCGTGGCTGCTCTTTGCCTCTACCGGGCCGAGCCGGCATGGGCCGGCGATGGTGGCGAGGACGCCGGCACCGTGCAAGGCTTCCTCAACCTGGTGTGCAGCGGGTTGGGGCTGAGCCCCTGCCCGCAATTGCCGACTGTCTCGCAAGGCGTTCTCGAGCTCGCCGGACTTCTGAATGCCCGGCCCGAGGCGGTCCGCGCCGGTCAGGACGTTCCGGGCAGCGCCGTCTATGCCGGCAATGTCGCGATAAGCCCGCCGCCGAGCCTGGCGAGCCTGACCCCGCTCGCCTTCAGGGGCGCGATGACCGGCCGGGGGCAGGCGACGCCGACGCAGCTCTACGATCCGGCGGCGGACAGCTTCTTTTATGCGGTGACGACGTTCGGCACGGTCGAAGGCAACTCCCAACCGCAGACCCTGAACCTGTTTTACGATTACCTGCTGCGCACGGTCCCGGTCTTTATCAAGGGTCAGACGGTCGCCAAGATTTCGCTGCCGCTAACGGTGCTTAACAGCAACGGCACCGAACGCTTTGTCTGCGGCGCGCGGGGCTGCCCGGCAAGCGAGGCGACCTTGCAGATCACCGCCACTTGCACCGGCGGTCCCGCCTGTCTCGCCGGCACCGTCAGCGGCGACTTTGCCGGCTCCGGAACCCAGCAGAGCTACCCGGCCGCCGATCTCGGCGTTGCATTCGGCGAAACCTTCGGCGCGTCGCCGATCTCGAAGCTGCCGCACGCGACCTTTGCCGTGCGGGTCCCGCTCATCGTCACCAACGTGAACGACGCGCCGTATTTCGCGTTCAACAACATCGCCAACGCGCAAGTGTTCATCGCCGAGGATACCGGGTTTCTCGCCCCGGTGCTGGGCGACGGCGTCTCGGTTGGGATCCCGCCCTATGCCGCGCCGCCTTGCTCCAGTTCTGCCGGAACGGCGTGTCCGATGCCGACCAGCCCGACCACCCCGCCGCCGCCGCCTTCGTCGTATGGCTTCTGCGCCAGCTTTTCGAACAACTTCACCGGGCCGATCGGCAACCCGGCGCCGGCGGTCGCCGCCTTTGTGCAGATCGGCACCGACGGCGAGACGCTGGCCTCGACGCCGCTGCCGCGGACCGGAGCGTCATTGGCCGAGTGTCCGTTTTAACCGCAGCGCGATGGCTAACCGGAGCGCGATGGCTGGCGCGGACGTCGTGACCGAGGCTGTGCTCTGCCACCGGCGAGCGTCGCCATCAGCGGCGCCGACCGTTGCGGCGCGCCGACCGCAGCGCGATGATCGTCGCGGATCCTATCGTGACCAAAGGTGAGCACCGCCGCCGCATGAGCGCCGCGATCGGTTGCGGCGAGGGCCGCGGCGCACCCGCCGGATCCCGTCGCCGGCGCAAGGGGGTGCGGTGACCCTGCTCGCGGTGCTCGGCAGCCTGCTGATCGTCGCCATCTGGGAATTCTGCCGGCCGCGCCGCCAGCGGGAGTTTCCCGCGTTGCGGCGGCGGCTTGGCAATGTCGGCATCTGGCTCCTCAATATTGCCCTCGTCGCCCTCACCTTTGCGCCGACGGCTGCTGTCCGGCCGCAGCTCGCGGCTTTTGGCGTAAATTTGCCCTCCTGGCCGATCGCCAATCATTGGGTGAGCTTTGCCGCGGCCTTCCTGCTGCTCGATTTTTTTAATTACGCGGTGCACCGCTGCCAGCACGCGGTGCCGTTGCTGTGGCGGCTTCATGCGCTGCATCACTCCGACCCCGATGTCGACGTCACGACCTCGGTGCGGCATCATCCGATCGAGTATCTGCTCGCGGGAGGGTTCTACTGGCTGGCGGTGCTGGCGCTCGACATTCCGCTGGCCGTCGTGACCGCCCACGCGCTGACCGTCTTTGCCGCCGCCGCCATCACCCACGGCAACGCCAAATTACCGGAATGGCTGGAGCGGCTGTTGCAGCCAGTCGTGATCACGCTCGACGCGCACCTGATCCACCATTCGATCTCGCCCGGCGAGGCGAACGCCAATTTCGGGGCGGTCTTTTCGTTTTGGGATCGCCTGTTCGGCACCTATGCCCGGCGTTCCCCCGAGCAGCATCAGGGCATCGTCTTTGGCGTGGCTGATCTGCCCCGGCGCGCCGGCCTGGCGCCGACCGCGATGCTGCTGACGCCGTGGCTGATCACTCGCGCGCAACGCGCCGGCACCCCAGGCTCAGCCCCGAGCTGATCGGGGCAGCGAACCTGATCGACGGGTGTCGCCTCAGCTGGCGCTGGCGGCGGTGCTGGTCAGCATGTCGGCTTTGCGGTTAAGCGCCTCGATCAGGCCGTCAACACCCTGGTTCCGCAGAATGTCGGCGAATTCGGAACGGTGCGTCGCCACCTCGCTGATCGTGCCGTCGAGATAGATGTCGGCGATCAGCCAGCTATCGCCAGCCTGGCGCATCAGATAATCGACCTCGACGGGGTCGCCGTCGGATTTGATGATCTGGCTGGTGACGATCAACCCGTAGGGGTTCTGCCGCTCACCGGTCACATCGAGCCGCTGCCCGTGATAGCTGTCGAACCGGTCGGCGTACACCGCCGAGATATAGCGCCCATAGCTTTCGGCCACCTGCTGCTGCTGGGCCGGGGTCAGGCTGGTCCAGCCCGGGCCGAACGCGAGGCGGGCCATGAAGGGCAGGTCAAAGCTGCGGCGGATGACCGGGGCGAGCTGCGTGTAGCGTCCGCTGCCGCCCAGCGTCGAGCCGTTTCGCATTGTGCTGAGCAAGCTATCGTAAAGCCCCTGGACGGTTTGACCGCCGCTCGACGCCTGGGCCGGTGTCTGATACGCGACGGAGGCGACAGCCAGCATCGCGGCAAGACCGGCGCCGGCGGCCTTTTGCCCGAAGGTTCTTTTCCTCGACAGCATCCCCGGCAGTCGTGTCGCCTGCGATAGTCGTGTCGCCTGCGATGTGTTCGCTAAAATAGGTTTGATCATGGTTAGCCCCGTTTTGGTTCCTGTCTCCCGCCGGTCTAGGTGCGCCCGCACCTGCGACATTCAAGAGCATGGCTGCGCTGCGGCCGCATCATCGCAATGCCCCGAGATGAGCTCTTGCATATGGCACGACCGGCCCCACCGGCGCGTTTACGCTTTGCTATGCTGTTCGATCCGCCGAGTTGCATTCGTCCCGCCGCCAACTGAAACAGACATGGTGCACGCGGTCGGCTCGTCCAAGAAAATCATGGTGGGGCATGCAATCTCCCTTTGATCTTCTGGCGCTGCTGTTGGTGCTGGCCGCCATTTTTGGTTACATAAATAACCGGGTTTTCGGCTTGCCGTTGACTGTCGGCCTTTTGCTGCTGGCGTTGCTCAGCGCGATCGTGCTGATCGCCATCGGCGCCCTGCTGCCGGAGCTTGGGCTCAAGCTCGCGCTTCGCCGCCTGCTCGCCGGGGTCAACCTGCCGGTGGCGCTGCTCAACGGTTTTTTGAGCTTTCTCTTGTTCGCCGGCGCGCTGGAGGTCGATTTCGCCGAGCTGTTTGCGCGCAAATGGACGGTGCTGACCTTGGCCATTTTCGGCACTCTCCTATCGACCGCGCTGATCGCCGCGGCGCTGCTGGCCGTGTCGGCGTTGCTCGGGCTTGGCATCCCGCTCGCCTGGTGCCTGGTGTTCGGCGCGCTGATTTCGCCGACCGACCCGGTGGCCGTGCTGCTGGTGCTGCGGCGGGTCGGCATCCCGCAGGATCTGCAGGCGATCATCGCCGGCGAGAGCCTGTTTAATGACGGCATCGGCGTCGTCCTGTTTTCGCTGCTGCTGTCTTTCGCGATCGGCGGCGGCGAGGCGCATGGCCCGCTGGCGGTCGTCGGCGAGTTTCTGCGGTTCGCGGTTGGCGGCGGCGTGCTCGGGCTGGCCCTCGGCTACGCGGCGTTTGTGCTGCTGCGCGGGATCGACGATTACAATGTCGAGCTGATCATCTCGCTCGCCCTGGTGACCGGCACCTACAGCCTGTCCGGGCTCATCGGCGTGTCGGGGCCGGTCGCCGTTGTCGTTGCCGGCATTCTGATCGGCAATCACGGCATGCGGTGGGCGATGAGCGAGCTCACCCGGCAACATTTGAAGACGTTCTGGCTGTTGGTCGACGACACGCTGAACGCGCTGCTGTTCCTGCTGATCGGGCTGGAGATCGCGGCGATCGATCTCGATCGGCGTGCGCTGCTCGCCACAATCCTGCTGATCCCGATCGCGATTGCGGCGCGCTGGCTCAGCGTTACCGCATCGGCGCTGCCGCTCAGCTTGCATTTGCCGGGCCGGTTCGGCTCATTTCTGGTCCTGACCTGGGGCGGGTTGCGCGGTGGGATCTCGGTAGCGCTGGCGTTGTCGTTGCCCGCCACCGCTTATAAGGACACGATGTTGACGATTGCTTACGGGATCGTCGTATTTTCGATAGTGGTTCAAGGGCTGACGCTTGAGCCGGTGGCGCGCCGCGCGCTGCCGGCCATGCCCGGCTCGGCGGCGCCGGCCGACGAGGATTGAACCTCGCAAACGGTCCGGCGGCGATTTCCGGAGCACGCTATATTTGCGACGAGAGCGGTGTTTCCGCGCGAGGCTGATCGAAAACTCGGGATCCGGCTTATGGACAAGAAGGTTCACATCAACTTTTGGTACGTAATCGCGGCCATTCTGGGAATGTTATGGATCCAGAGCCTTTATCTGCAGAGTACCGAGCGGACGCAGATCCCTTACAGCCGGTTTCAGACGCTGCTCCGGGAAGACAAGGTCGCCAGCGTCGATATCGGCCCCAACTACATAACGGGAACGTTAAAAAAAGAGCAACCCGACAAGCTCAAGAACTTCATCACCGCGCGGGTCGCCCCCGATCTAGCGGAAAGCCTGAACAAGCACGGCGTCACCTATACCGGGATCGTCGAGAACCACTGGATCCGCGACTTGTTGTCGTGGATTTTGCCGGCGGCGGTGTTTGTCGGGATCTGGATGTTCGCGATCCGCCGCATGGGCCAGGGCGGGCTCGGCGGGCTGATGCAGATCGGCAAGAGCCGCGCCCGGATCTATGTCGAAAAGGCGACCAAGGTCACCTTCGCCGATGTCGCCGGGGTCGATGAGGCCAAGGACGAGCTGGCCGAGATCGTCGCCTTTCTGAAGGACCCGATCCGCCATGGCCGGCTCGGCAGCCGCCCCCCGAAAGGCGTGCTGCTGGTCGGCCCGCCTGGGACCGGCAAGACCTTGCTCGCCCGCGCCGTTGCCGGCGAGGCCGGAGTGCCGTTCTTTTCGATTTCGGGGTCGGAATTTGTCGAGATGTTTGTCGGCGTCGGCGCGGCGCGGGTGCGCGACCTGTTCGAGCAGGCGCGCCAGCACGCCCCGGCGATCATCTTTATCGACGAGCTCGATGCGCTCGGTCGCGCCCGCGGCGCCTTCGCCGGCGGCGGCCACGACGAGAAGGACCAGACCCTGAACCAGCTCTTGGCCGAGCTCGACGGGTTCGATACGGCCAGCGGGCTGGTGCTGCTCGCCGCCACCAACCGGCCCGAGGTGCTCGATCCGGCGCTGTTGCGCGCCGGGCGGTTCGATCGCCAGATCCTGGTCGATCGTCCGGACAAGAAAGGGCGCACGGAGATCCTCGCCGTGCACCTGAAAACGGCGACGCTCGCCGCCGATGTGGCGCCGGAAACGATCGCCGCGCTGACCCCTGGGTTCACCGGCGCCGATCTCGCCAACCTGGTGAACGAGGCGACATTGCTGGCGACCCGGCGCAACGCCGACGCGGTCACGATGGCCGATTTCACCAACGCCATCGAGCGCATGGTCGCCGGGCTCGAAAAGCGCAACCGCATCCTAAACCCGCTGGAGCGCCGGGTCGTCGCCTATCACGAGCTCGGGCACGCCATCGTCGGCCTCGCTTTGACCGGCACCGACACCGTTCACAAGGTGTCGATCATCCCGCGCGGCGTCGGCGCGCTCGGCTATACGATCCAGCGGCCGATCGAGGACCGCTATCTGATGACCCGGGCCGAGCTCGAGCACAAGATGGCGGCGCTGCTCGGCGGCCGGGCATCCGAAGAGCTCGTGTTCGGCGAAATCTCGACGGGTGCGGCCGACGATCTCGCCCGCGCCACCGACATCGCCCGGGCGATGGTGCTGCGCTACGGGATGAGCGAGGCGCTCGGCAATGTCGCCTACGACCGCGACCGTTCGCCGTTTCTGCAGCCGGCGATACCGATGCCGCAAGAGCGCAACTACGGCGAGGGCACGGCGCAGGCCGTCGATCGCGCGGTGCGCGGCTTTGTCGACGGCGCCTTTCGGCTGGCTTCCGCGGTGCTGCAGCGTAACCGCGCGCTGCTCGACCGCACCGCCGCGGCGCTGCTCCAGTCCGAAACCCTCGAGGAGCCGGACATCCTGCGGCTGAAGCACGAGATCCAGCCGGTGCCGGATTTAGTGGCGGCGCCCGAGCGGCCGGCCGCCGCGGCGGCATCGTAGCAGCGCGAACCTAATTTTGTTGCCGGCGATCCCTCACCCGCCTCCCCCGGATCGCAGTCCGGGGGTCGGCACCCTCTCCCGCAATGCGGGAGAGGGGGGACCCGGCCCGAAGGGGTGGGTGGGTGAGGGCGCGGGTGGGAACCATCCGACTGTTCTTGACCAGCAATCGCGCGCTGTGCGGTGATGCCGGTGGATCAGACCGAATAGTACATCTGGTATTCGATCGGGTGGGGAGTGTGCTCGAAATTATACACTTCCTCCCACTTCAGCTCGATATAGGCCTCGATCTGGTCCTGGTTGAAGACCTCGCCCTTCAACAGAAAGGCGTGGTCGTGGCGTAATTCGTCGAGCGCTTCGCGCAATGAGCCGCACACCACCGGCACATCCTTCAGCTCCTCGGGCGGCAGATCGTAGAGGTTCTTGTCGATCGGGTCGCCCGGGTGGATCTTGTTCTGGATGCCGTCCAGCCCGGCCATCAGCATCGCGGCGAAAGCGAGATAGGGGTTGGCCGCCGGGTCGGGATAGCGCACCTCGACGCGTTTTGCCTTGGGGCTCGACACATAGGGGATGCGGCAGGAAGCCGAGCGGTTGCGCGAGGAATAGGCCAGCAGCACCGGCGCCTCGAAGCCCGGGATCAGCCGCTTGTAGCTGTTGGTGGTCGGGTTGGTGAAGGCGTTGATCGCCTTGGCGTGGCGGATGATGCCGCCGATATAGTAGAGTGCCGTTTCCGAGAGGTCGGCGTAAAGGTTGCCGGCAAAGACGGTGTTGTCGCCCTTCCACAACGACTGGTGGGTGTGCATGCCCGAGCCGTTGTCGCCCAGGACCGGCTTGGGCATGAAGGTCGCGGTCTTGCCGTATTGCTGGGCGACATTATGCACGACGTATTTGTAGATCTGCATATTGTCGGCGGTGTTGACCAGGGTCGAGTACTGAAAGCCCAATTCGGCCTGGGCCGGCGCCACCTCGTGATGGTGCTTTTCGACCTTGAGCCCCATATCGGCCATCACCGAGAGCATCTCGGCGCGCAAATCGGCCTGGCTGTCGACCGGCGGCACCGGGAAATAGCCGCCCTTGACCGGCGGACGGTGACCGGTATTGCCGTCGGCGAATTCCTTGCCCGAGACATAGGGGCCTTCCTCGCTGTCGATCTGGTACATCGCCCCGTTCATGCCGACCTGATAGCGCACATCGTCAAAGATGAAGAACTCGGCCTCGGGCCCGAAATAAGCCTTGTCGCCGATCCCGGTCGAGATCAGGTGACGCTCGGCCTTTTTCGCGGTCGAGCGGGGGTCGCGGGCGTAAGGCTGCCCGGTCAGCGGCTCGTGCACATCGCAAAAGACGATCAGCGAGGTCTGCGCGGCAAACGGGTCGATGACCGCGGTCGCGCAGTCGGGCACCAGCATCATGTCGCTGTCGTTGATCGCTTTCCACCCGGCGATCGACGAGCCGTCGAACATCACCCCCTCATTCAAAAAATCCTCGCTGATGGTGCGCAGGTGATGCGCCAGGTGCTGCCACTTGCCGCGCGGGTCGGTGAAGCGGAAGTCGACATACTTGACTTCGTGCTCCTTGATCAAATCCATGACTCTGCCGGTGTCGGACATCTCTGGGGGTTCCTTTGATGATTTCGATAAGCGGGTACAGGGAATAGCGCCGTCAGACGGCGTCCGGCCCTTGCTCGCCGGTGCGGATGCGGATCGCCTGCTCGATCGGCACCACAAAGATTTTGCCGTCGCCGATCCTGTCGGTGCGCGCGGCGTCCTGGATCGCGTGCACGGCGCGCTCGACGAGGGCGTCGTCGAGCACCACCTCGATCTTGAGCTTAGGCAGAAAGTCGATGACGTATTCGGCCCCACGATAGACCTCGGTGTGCCCCGTTTGTCGCCCGAAGCCTTTGATCTCGCTGACCGTCATGCCAGTGACGCCGACCTCGTGCAAGGCATCTTTGACCTCGTCGAGCTTGAAGGGCTTGATGATCGCTTCAACCTTTTTCATGGCCTTCGCCCTTGCCTTCGCCCTTGTCTGCCGCGCCCATTCCGGCGCCGGCCGAACCCTCGCTGCTTCGCCCCCTCGCCCCGGCGCGGCTCTCGAGAGACGCTCGGCTCCATTGACGACCCACCACCTGGCGATCGACGCGTTGGCGATCGACGGAGCCGAAAGAGCCCGCCGGATCGGGTGGGCCGGCCATTTCAACCGGCCCCCCGCTCGGCAGCGCCAGGGCGTTGCGGTTCACTCGGCGATCGCGGGTATCTCGTCCCCGTCACCGAAATTGTAGGCTGTCTCGCCGTGGACCGCATCGTCGCCGACCCGCAATGTCGCCTCATCCATCCGCAAGGCCACAAAGATCGAGATCACCTTGAGGATCACGAAGGTGGCAACGACATTGAATACGATAATGAACGCCGCGGCGTACACCTGCAGCAGGAACTGGTGGAAGCTGCCGTAGAACCAGCCGGTTCCGCTCACGCCTGGTGCATCCTTCTGCGTTCCGATGTATTCGATCATGTCCGGGTTGGCGAGGATACCGGTCAACAGGCCGCCCATCAAGCCGGCGACGCCGTGCGTCGACAGCACGCTGAGCGTATCGTCGACCTTGCGGAACAGCGCCGTCGTCTGCACCTTGTTCATAAAGAACCAGGGGACGATGCCGGCGCACACGCCGATGATGATCGCCCCCCAACCGTTGACGTAGCCGGCCGCCGGGGTGATCGCGACGAGGCCGGCGATCATGCCGTTGACCGCGCCGACCACCGAAGGCTTGCCGTAGGCGGTCGAGTCCATGATCGTCCAGACCAACAGCGCCACGCAGGTGCACAAATTGGTATTGAGGATGGCCGCCGAGGCATCGGCATTGGCGAAGTACGGGTCGCCGCCGTTGAAGCCGTTCCAGCCGAGCCACAGGATGCCGGCGCCGGCCAGCGCCATCAACAGGCTGTTCGGCGGGAAATGGTCGCGATCCTGCTGAATGCGCGGGCCGATCACCGCGGCGGCGACAAAGCCCGAGGTGCCGGCCGCGAGATGGATCACATAGCCGCCGGAAAAGTCGAGCGCCCCGAGCTGGGCCAGCCAGCCGCCGCCCCAAATGCTGAAGCAGCCGACCGTGTAGACGAAGGTCATCCACAGCGGCACGAAGATGATCCACGCCTTGAAGCTCATGCGCCCGATCAGCGAGCCGGCGAGGATGATCACCGTGATCGCGGCGAAGACGAATTGAAAGAACATCATCGTCGCCATCGGAAAGCCCAGCGCCGGCATCCCGGAGGCGGCGGCCGGGATCGTCGCCTGGCCCAGCATGAAGGAAGCGGAAAGCGCCGGCTTCGGCGTGCCCCAGAACGGCATCATCTGCGGGCCGAAGGACATGTTGTAAGCCCACAGCACCCAGACGACCATCACCGCGGCAAAGGCGTACATCGCCATGAAAGCGGAGTTGAGCGCCCACTTCTTTTTGACGATTCCCCCATAGAGGATGACCAGCCCGGGAATGCTTTGCAGGCCGACAAAGGTGGCGGCGGCCATTTGCCAGGCGTTGGACCCGGTATCGAGCCATTTTGGCGTTGGAACTAACATCTTTGTGCCTCTTGCTGGGATAATCGGACCGACCGCTGGAGCCGTGCCCGCCAATTGGCGAATGCGAGAAGCGCACCCCTCGAAATTGCCAAGAGGCAAGAACCATGCCTAGATCGAAAATCGCGTCCGCTCCTCGGCGAGCGTTGGTTCGATAATGTCTGTCCTGCTTGGATTTTCGCGCGCGACACCGCCGCGAGCGCGGCCGAACCCGCAGTGCCGGCGACGACGCTGGATCGTTTCGAGGATTGCGGCGAGCGCCGCGCTGCTGGCCACGGCCGTTGGCAGCGGGGCGGCGGCGAAAATCTTGCGCCTGCGCTGCACCAACCCCGCCAGCGGGGCAAGCTGGCCGATCGTCATCGATCTCGCTCGCAGCCGAGTTGATTCGCTACCCGCGACGATCACCGGCAAATGGATCAGCTGGCATGATCCAAAGCAGGGATATTTTGATTTTGATCGCGCTGCCGGCAAGCTTCAGCTGCGCAACGCCTCGAGCACTGGCGGCTATTTCCTGCACTACACGTGCCGGCCGCAATAGCCGGAGCGTTGCTGCGCACGGCGCGGGTCAACGTGCCTGGCGGCAGCGGTATGCCTATATCATGGGCAAAAATATGCCGCGTTCTTGGGCAATCAAACCTTTGCGTTCATTGTCGTCTCAAACTGCATAAGATCGAACGAGTTGCGACGGCGGGAGAGCATAAGTTGGACGAAGCCGCGTCGCGCCGGGAGAATATGATCGCCGGGGCCTTCTCACCTCGCGGCGACGGCGCGGTGCTGCCGCCGCGTTGTCGCGCTCAAGCCGCCGGCCGGTTTCAGCTGGGGTTTCCGGCAACCTTGTGCGGGGCGCGCCGTGCCGATGGTTGAGGCGGGCGTGCAGGCCCGCGTCGGCTTCGCGTCAAAGACCGGGCCGCGCAAGGACAATGAGGACTTCGCCGCCGCCCTCTATGGCGCGGAGCTGCCCGAGCCGCGCCAGGAGGTGGTCGCGGCAATCGCCGACGGGATCGGCGGGGCCAGGGGCGGCCGGATCGCGGCCGAAACCGCGGTGCGCGGGTTCCTCGACGGGTTTTGCGATCTGCCCGAGACCATGGAGGTGCAGCGGGCGGGCTCCAGGATTCTCGGGGCGCTCAACGGCTGGATCAACACTCAGGGCCGCCAAGACCCCAAGCTCGCAGGGATGGGCTGCACGTTCACGGCGCTGGTGCTGCGCGGCCGCCTCGCTCACCTGCTGCATGTCGGAGACACGCGGGCCTATCGGCTGAGCCGGGATCTGCTGAGCCGCCTGACGGTCGATCATCTGCGCCAGGATGGCACCGGTCGCTCGCATACCCTTAACCGGGCGCTCGGGGTGGAGGCGGAGGTGCGCCTCGACTACGCGACGCAGCCGGTGGCGCTGCACGACCGGTTCCTGTTGTGCAGCGACGGCGTGCACGGGGTTCTGACCGATCTCGAGATCGCCGCCATCCTGCGCGACCGTTCGGCGCCCGAGGACACCGCCGGCGCTTTAGTGGCGGCAGCCCTCGAAGCCGGCAGCACCGATAACTGCACCGCCCTGGTCATGGACGTGGTCGCGCTGCCGTCGCCGGGCTCGGCCGATCTCAGCGCCGCCCTGCTGCGGCTGCCGATGATCCCGGCGCCGATCGACGGTCAGACGATCGACGGATTTGTGCTGAAGGCGCTGATCTCCGACGGCCGATACACGCGGCTGTTCGGGGCGGAGGACGAGATCGAGGGCGGCCCGGTCGCCCTGAAGTTCCCCAAGCCGCAGATCGCCAGCATCGAAGCCTACCGCGCGGCGTTCATCCGCGAGGCATGGGTCGGAGCGCGGGTGCACCATCCGGGGATCGGGCGGGTCATCGAGCTGCCGCCGGGGCGCCAGACCTGCCTTTACACGGTCATGCCGCTCTATCAGGGCGAGCTTTTGGAAACCCGGTTGTCGCGCAGTCCGGCCCTGGGATTGGAGGAAGGCCGCAACATCGCGGTGAGCTTGGCCCGCGCGGTGGCGGCGCTGCACCGCGCCGGCATCAACCACCGCGACATCAAGCCGGACAATGTGATCCTCGAAGGCGGTGGATCGTTGAAGCTGATCGACCTTGGCGTGGTTCGCGTGCCGGGGCTCGAGGAGTTTCCACCGGAGAACATTCCCGGCACTGCGGCCTATATGGCGCCCGAAATGTCCGAGGGCGAGGCCGGCAACGAGGCCACCGACATCTATGCCCTGGGAGTGACGATGTTCCGCGCCTTCACCGGCCATTACCCGTACGGCAATCCGGACGCCACCAGCCCGCCGCGGCGCAACAGGCCGGCGGATTTTTCCACCTTGCGGCCAGATCTGCCGGCTTGGCTGCAGGCGGCGCTGGCGCGCGCCATCGCCATCGATCCGGCGCGGCGCTTTCGCGACATGACCGAGCTGGCGTTCGAATTCGAGGCCGGCCCGGCGCGCGCTCCGGCCGCGGCGCCGCGGCCGCGCACCCTGTACGAACGCGCCCCGCTGCAAGTCTGGCAAGGCATTGCCGCGCTGCTGGCGCTGGCGCTGCTGGCGTCGTGGCTGCTGCGCTGAGCCGTGGAGCGCTTTTCGACCATCCTTGAACCGTCGTTCCCGCGAAAGCGGGAACCCAGGGCTTGCCCCGCCGGGAACGGGGGCGAGCGACTTGACGGTCTCCCTGGACCCCCGCTTGCGCGGGGGCGACGAGGAACAGTGCACCTTCTTCCGATATCGCTCGATTAAACCTGGGCCAGCGCCATCGGCGCGTCGGCGAAGGCCGGCATGATCTCTTCGGCGAAGGTGCGCAGGCCCGCGACCGAGGCGCCCGGCGCGGCGAACAGCACATTCTCGACCCCGCCGGCCTCGAGCCGCTTTAACCGGGCGATGATCTCCTCGGGGGTGCCGAGCAAGGGTGCGTCGTCGAGCACGAACGCATCCTCGTCCTCCCTGATCTGGGCGTAGCGCTCGGCCCCCGGGCCGCGGGCGAGGTCGCCGATGTTCTTCAGCACCTGGCGGCGGGTGGCGATCGCGCGCCGCCGTTCCTCGTCATTGTGCACGATCTGCAAGCCGCGGGTGACGCCGACCGACATCGGGTCCCAGCGCCGCCCGACCCGCTCGCATTCCTGCCGGAAGGTGGCGACGCGGTCGATGATCAGATCGGTTGGTGCGATCTGATCGAGCAGCAGGTTGTAGTAGCCCTCGCGCGCGGCGCGGCGGATCGAATCGGCGCTGCCGGCGCCGAGCCAGAACGGCGGGTGCGGCTGCTGGATCGGGCTCGGCTCGACGACGACATTGTCAAAGCGCCAGCGCTTGCCGCGATGGGAGAACCGGCCGGGCGAGGTCCAGGCCTTGCGGATCACCTCGATCGCCTCGTCAAAGCGGTCGGCCGCTTCCTCGGGCGCGATGCAGAAGCCAGAAAATTCGTAGCTGCGATAGCCCTTGCCGACGCCGAAATCCAAGCGGCCATTTGATAACAGATCAAGCGTCGCGGCCTGCTCGGCGACCAGGATCGGGTTGTGCCACGGCAAGACCACGACCGCGGTGCCGAGCCGGATGCGCTCGGTGCGCGCCGCGAGATAGGCGAGCATGCTCATCGACGCCGAGACCTGGCCAAACCCGGTGAAATGGTGCTCGACCAGAAACACGCTCGTAAACCCGAGCTTCTCGGCCTCGACCACGTAATTGACAAAGTCGTGATAGGCGGAGCTGTCGCCAGCCGGCCCACCCTTGGCCCGCGCCCCGCCGAATAACCCGAATTTCATGCCCGACCTCCACAAAAGCGGCGTCGCGCCGCGATGCCGCGCAGCATATGGCGCAGCGCGTTATATGGTGCAGCGCGTTGTGGACGAAACCGGGACGGCGCGCGGGGGCGCCGGCTGGGCCGGACCCGGCGAGATCAGCCCGCCGCCAGCAAGCCTGAGCGATTGCTCGAAAGCATCGGGCGTTGCAATCGGCGCGGCCGGGCCGCACATTGAGCGTCCGCAGGAAAGGATCACGGCCATGGAAATGACGGGCGAATTTCGCATCCCCGCGCCGCGCCAGCGCGTCTGGGAGGCGCTTAACGATCCGGAGATGCTGAGGCAGGCGATCCCGGGCTGCCAGACCATTGAGAAGACTTCCGACACCGAGTTCACCGCCAAGGTCGTGGCCAAGGTCGGGCCGGTCAAGGCGACCTTCGGCGGCAAGGTCACATTGTCGGACCTCGACCCGCCCAAGGCCTATACGATTTCCGGCGAAGGCAGCGGCGGTGTGGCCGGTTTCGCCAAAGGCAGCGCCAAGGTCCATCTCGACGAGGACGGTGAGGCGACGGTGCTCAGATACGAGGTGCAGGCGCATGTCGGCGGCAAGCTCGCGCAGATCGGCTCGCGCCTGATCGATGCGACCTCGCGCAAGATGGCGGAGGAATTTTTCACCCATTTCGCTGGCGTAGTGGCGCCCGAAGCGGCGGGCTCGCCTGCGCCAGCCGCTGCCGCCGGCGAGGCCGCCCGAGGCGAGGAGACGCAAGTGGCGCGTGCTGCGATCGATCCGGCAGCCGCCGGGGATCAACTCGCGGCCGGCGCGGCTGCCGCATTCGGAAGGCTGTCGCCCGCGGTTTGGGTCACCGGGCTGACCGCGGTTGTGGCCCTGATGCTGTATTATTTTACCCGCACCGGCGGGATCCGTTAGCGGTCGCGGCGGATGGGCCGAACGCCTTGACCGGGAGCGTTTGCCGGCACAAAACTCCGCCCAGCCGCGCCGCCCGTTGGCGGCGATGCGCGTTGGCGGCGATGATTGGCGATCGAGGGAGGGTTCGATGCAAAAGACGGTGAGCCTCACCGTAAACGGCAAGCCGGTCTCGGCGACCGTCGAGGGCCGCACCCTGTTGGTGCAGCTGCTGCGCGAGCAGCTCGGGCTCACCGGGACCCATGTCGGCTGCGACACCAGCCAATGCGGCGCCTGCGTCGTCCATGTCGATGGCGAGGCGGTCAAATCCTGCACCCTCTTGGCGGTGCAGGCCGAAGGCCGCTCGGTCCTGACGATCGAGGGGGTGGCGAGCGGCGACACCTTGCACCCGATGCAGGAAGCCTTTCGCAACAACCATGCGCTGCAATGCGGCTTTTGCACGCCGGGCATGGTGATGAGCGCGCTCGACCTCGTTAAAAACAACCCGAACCCGACGGAGCGCGAGATCCGCGAGTATCTCGAAGGCAATCTGTGCCGCTGCACCGGCTATCACAACATCGTCTTGGCGATCGCCGAGGGAGCCGCGGTGATGCGCGGCGAGGCCCCGCCGGCCAACGTCCACGGAGTGGCGGCGGAGTAAGGCGATGACCACGGTCGGAACGCCGGTCCGGCGCCGCGAGGATTTCCGCTTTCTGACCGGACAGGGCACCTACACCGACGACATCGGCCGGCCGCGCCAGCTGCACGCCTATATCCTTAGAAGCCCACACGCGCATGCGCGGATCACGGCGATCGACACCGCGGCGGCTTCGGGCGCCCCGGGGGTCGCGGCGGTCTATACCGGCAAGGACATGGCGGCTGACGGCGTTGGCGGGTTGCCTTGCGGCTGGCAGGTGCATTCGAAAGACGGCTCGCCGATGGCCGAGCCGGCGCACCCGCCGCTGGCGGTGGACCGGGTGCGCCATGTCGGCGATCCGGTCGCGGTGGTGATCGCCGAAACCCTCGAACAGGCCCGTGAGGCCGCAGATCTCCTAAATATCGATTACGCCGAGGAGCCGGCGGTCGTCGATCCGGCCGAGGCGCTGAAGCCGGGGGCACCGCAGGTGTTTGCCGAGGCGCCCGGCAATTTGTGCTACGACTGGAGCCTTGGCGATCAGGCCGCGGTCGATGCCGCGATCGCCAAGGCGGCTCGCGTGATCCGGCTCGACCTGGTCAACAACCGGCTGATCCCGAACGCGATGGAGCCGCGCGCCGCGATCGGCGAATACGACCGCGCCACCGGCGATTACACGCTCTACACGACAAGCCAGAACCCGCACGTGATCCGCCTTTTGATGGGCGCCTTCGTCTTGCACATCCCCGAGGCGAAATTGCGCGTCGTCGCCCCCGATGTCGGCGGCGGCTTTGGCTCGAAGATCTATCATTATGCCGAGGAGGCGATCGTCACCTGGGCTGCCGGCAAGCTGCGCCGCCCGGTCAAATGGACCGCCGAGCGCTCGGAAAGCTTTATGTCCGACGCGCACGGCCGCGACCACGTCACCCATGTCGAGCTGGCGCTCGATGCGCAGGCGAAGTTCCTGGCGCTCAAGGTTTCGACGGTCGCCAATATGGGCGCCTATCTGTCGACCTTTGCGCCCGCGATCCCGACCTATCTCTACGGGACCCTGCTCGCCGGCACCTACACGACCCCGGCGATCTATGTCGAGACCAAGGCGGTGTTTACCCACACCGTACCGGTCGACGCCTATCGCGGCGCCGGGCGGCCGGAGGCGACGTTTCTGCTCGAACGCATTGTCGACGTCGCCGCCGACGAGCTCGGGATCGACCCGGCCGAATTGCGCCGCCGCAATTTCATCCCGGCCGACGCCTACCCGTACCAGACCCCAGTCGCCCTTCAGTACGACAGCGGCGATTACGGCGCGACCCTGGAGCTGGCGCTGAAGGCCGCCGATTACGCCGGGTTCGAGACCCGCCGGCGGGACGCAATGGAGCAGGGCAAATTGCGCGGCATCGGGATCGCCACCTATATCGAGGCTTGCGGCATCGCCCCCTCGGCGGTGGTGGGCTCGCTGGGGGCGCGCGCCGGGCTCTACGAGAGTGCCGCGGTCAGGGTCCATCCGAGCGGCAGCGTGTCGATCCTGACCGGTTCACACAGCCACGGCCAGGGCCATGAGACGACGTTTTCGCAGCTTGTCGCCGACCGGCTCGGCATTCCGATCGAGAGCATCGAGATCGTCCACGGCGACACCGCCAAAATCCCCTACGGCATGGGGACCTACGGTTCGCGATCGCTGGCGGTCGGCGGCTCGGCGATCGTCAAGGCGATGGACAAGATTGTCGAGAAGGGCCGCAAGATCGCCGCCCATCTGCTCGAAGCCGCCGAAGCCGACGTCGAATTCAAGGACGGGAATTTCACGGTCGCCGGCACCGACCGCGCGAAGAGTCTGGCCGAGGTGGCGCTGACCGCCTATGTGCCGCACAACTATCCCGAGGATCTGGAGCCGGGGCTCGACGAGACCTCGTTCTACGACCCGAAGAACTTTACCTACCCGTCGGGCGCGCACATCGCCGAGATCGAGATCGACCCCGAGACCGGCCACGCCACGGTCGTCAACTTTACCGCGTCGGACGATTTCGGCCGGATCGTCAACCCGATGATCGTCGCAGGCCAAGTCCATGGCGGTGTTGCCCAGGGGATCGGCCAGGCGTTGCTGGAGGGCTGCGTCTACGACAAGGAGACCGGGCAATTGCTGACCGGCTCCTACAACGACTACACGATGCCGCGCGCCGCCGACCTGCCGAATTTCGCGCTGTCGATTAACGTCACCTTGTGCACGCACAACCCGCTCGGGGTCAAAGGCTGCGGCGAGGCGGGGGCGATCGGCGCGCCGGCGGCGGTCACCAACGCCGTCGTCGACGCGCTGAAGCCGCTCGGCGTGCGCCATTTCGACATGCCGGCGACCCCCGAACGGCTGTGGCGGGTCATCGAGCAGCACCGCCAGCCGCTCGCCGCCGATTAAGCGTACTTGGATGAAATCATGCGCTAATCATCGTCACCCCCGCGAAAGCGGGGGCCCAGGGTCCAGCTCCCGAGCGGTCGCCCTGGGTTCCCGCTTGCGCGGGAATGACGGGTGAGGGAGAGCCCCGATGTACGAATTCACCTATCACAAGCCGACCAACCTCGACGAGATCGCGAATTTGCTCGGCGCCAACGAGGAGGCAAAGCTGGTCGCGGGCGGGATGACGCTGATCCCCACCCTGAAGCAGCGGCTGGCCAAGCCCTCGGACCTCGTCGACCTCGCCGCGATCCCGGCCCTGCGCGGCATCACCGATGCCGGCGACGCAATCGTGATCGGGGCGATGACCCGGCACGGCGAGGTACATAATTCGCCGCTCGTCGAGCAGGGGATTCCCGGTCTGGCGGCGATGGCTGGCATGATCGGCGACCCGGCGGTGCGCAACCGCGGCACGATCGGCGGCTCGATCTCGAACAACGACCCGGCGGCGGACTACCCGGCGGCACTCGTCGCCCTCGGCGCCACGGTGCACACCACCAAGCGCGAAATCCCAGCCGAGACGTTTTTCACCGGCATGTTCGAGACCGCGCTGCAGCCGGACGAGATCGTGACTTCGGTGCGGTTTCCAAAACCGCAGGTGTCGAATTACCAGAAGTTCCGCAACCCGGCTTCGCGCTATGCGATCGTCGGCGTCTTTGTCGCGCGGACCGCGGCGGGCATACGCGTCGCGGTGACCGGCGCCGGACCCAGTGTGTTCCGCGTCCCCGAGATGGAGGCGGCGCTCGAAAAGTCGTTCACCCCGGACGCGCTCCGCGGCATCACGATCCCCGACAGCGGCCTCAACGCCGACATCCACGCGTCGGCCGAATACCGCGCCCACCTCGTCGGCGTGATGGCCCGCCGCGCCGTCGCCGCCTGCGCCTGACCCGGTCGTCCGCCTGACCCGGTCGTCTCACGGCTTGATCGGACCGCAGGCGGAGGCGCTCGGCGAGAGGGCCGCCGCTCGCCGCGGCCAACCAAGCGCCGCTCCGGGTCGCGACGTATGGCCGATGAGCGAACGGCTGGAGAAGACAAGGCGATGACCAGCTTCTCGGGTACCTTCGGCATCGCGCTGCGGAATTTTACGACCTGGCCCGAATTGCCGGACCCGCGGGCGCTGATCGAATATGCGGTAAAGGCCGAGGCGCTGGGGTTCGACTCGGTCTGGGTGTGGGACCACATCCTGCTCGGGGTCGACCCGCCGTTTCCGATCATCGACCCCTTGACCCTGCTCGCCGCGATTGCCGCGCGCACCGATCGGATCAAGCTCGGCACCGGCGTCCTGGTCCTGCCGTTGCGCAACCCGGTCGTGCTGGCCAAGGAATTGTCCAGCCTTGACTTGATTTCCGGCGGGCGGCTGCTGCTCGGCATGGCCTCGGGCTGGTACAAGCGCGAATTCGACGCGGTCGGCGTGCCGTACGGCGAGCGCGGCCGGATCATGGACCGCAACCTCGAAATCCTGCGCCGGCTGTGGACCGAGGACCAGGTCAACGGCGAATACCCGCCGCATGTCTTGCGCGGCTCAAACATGGCGCCAAAGCCGTCGCTGGTGCCGCCGATCCTGATCGGCGGCTATGTCGACCGGGTGTTGAAACGCGCGGCCCTCAACGGCGGCTGGCTGACTTATTTCTACACGCCCGAAGGCTTTGCCCAATCCTGGGCCAAGGTCCGCGGTTTCGCCGCGGCGGCCGGAAAAAACCCGGATGCGCTCCTCAACGCCAACCAATTGGCCATCCGTGTTGGTGCGTCACGTGAAGCGGTGGCGCCGGCGATGATGGAATGGCTCGGCCAGGAATGGGATTACGCGTCCTGGAGCCAGTCGACAAAGGATTCGGCGGTCATCGGCACCGTCGACGAAT
>DASYBC010000121.1:0-9858 GCA_036500965.1 Allostellaceae bacterium
CGAGCGGGTGGCGATCGTCACCGACATCGCCTGGGTCAGCCTGACGGTCAAGGCGCTGCGCTTTCTGATCCCCGGCGAGATCCGGGTGTTCTCTACCGTTCAGACCGCCGAGGGCCGCGCCTGGATCACCGCCCGCCCCGGATCGCGCGCCGACACCGGGGAGCTCGCATCCCTGCGGCCGGCGCCAGGCGCGGCGCGGCGCCTCCGCCGCTCAGCGCCGGCGCTACCGACGGCCGCAACATCGCTGCGCCGCGGCCAGCCGCGGCACGGGGTCGCCTAAATCGAGCAGAGGGCTGGCCGGGCAAATCTCCAGGCGGAGATCCGGGCTCAGCCGGCTGGCGGCTTGGTCGCTCGCATCGAGGGCAGCTGCTCGACCGCTGCGTACCAGGCCGCGAGCTTTGGATGGCGGGCGCGCCAGCCTTCATCGGGAAAGCGGAAGTCGAGATAGCCGAGCATGCAGCCGATTGTGATCGGGCCGATCGTGCGCGGGCCGGCGAGGTTCTCGCGCTCGGCCGCGGCGAGGCCTTGGCGCGCCTTCGTCATCTGACCGTCGGTCCAGCCGGCCCAGCGCCGCTCATCGGGGCGCACCAGCTCGTAGCGGCACAGGATCAGCGCCTCGAGAATGCCGTCGCCGAGCGCCTGCTGGCGCAACACCGCCCACCGCGCCGGCCCCGACGCCGGGAACAGCCGGTTCCCGCCGGCCAGGCTGTCGAGGTATTCGCAGATGACGGGCGAGTCGAACAGCGCCTCGCCATCGTCGGTCACCAGGCTCGGCACCTTCATCAGCGGGTTCTCGGGGGCAAGCTCGGAATTCGCCCGGATCGGGGTGACCGCGGTCGGCACCAGCTCGATGCGGCCGGCGAGCCCGAGCTCGTGGGCGCAGACCATGACCTTGCGGACAAAAGGCGAGGCGGCGGCGTGGCGCAGTTTCATGCGGGTCTCCTCGATCGAGGGCGATCAAAGGCGAAGATTAGCGTAACCTGCCAGCTTAGCGTAAGCTGGCGGGCTTGCGGCCTGGCGCAGAGCCAGCAGATGGCCCGCTCCGCCCGCAGCGGGCCGGCCGGGCGCTGACCAAGCTTGCCCGGCGCGGGTTTGCCGCCGGCGATCATTCCTTGACGATTGCGCGACGGCCCTCTACTCGCCATCCATGAGGCATTCAGCCTGCGCTCAGCAAACCGGAGGATGCGCGATGGACTGCGACGGCGATCCTCCGCCGCCGGGGCGACACACCGGAGCCGGGCAGGCGACCTCCTCGCAGTGGGTCGCGCGCATCCTCGCGGCCTGCGCTCTGGGGCTCTTCGGCCTGTGGATTCTGCATCGGTTCCTGCCGGCGCTGGCTTGGGCTGCGATCCTGGCGATCGCCTTGTGGCCGCTCTACCGACGCCTGACGCGGGCGTTTCCGGAGCGGCGAATCCTGGCGCCGCTGGCGCTGACCATGCTCGTCGGTCTCGTCATCATCCTTCCGCTGCTCTACGCCGCGGTCGAGCTTGGGCGCGAAAGCGGCGCCTTTATCGGCTATCTTGGCGAGGTGCGGCGCACCGGATTGCCGATGCCCCCGTTTCTGCCGCGCCTGCCGGGGCTTGGCCACCAGCTCGCTGCATGGTGGCGCGCCAACCTCAGCGACCCGCACCAGATGCAGGCGCTGCTCGGCCGCATCTACACGCGCATCCCGGTCCGCTCGGCACGGCAGCTCGGCGGCGAAATCGTTCACCGCCTGATCCTGCTCGGCTTCACCCTCTTGACGTTGTTCTTCCTGTTCCGCGACGGTGCGGCGCTGAGCCGCCAGCTGCTGGAGCTGAGCCAGCGCGTGCTCGGCCCGAGCGGGGAACGGGTTGCCCGGCACATGATCGCCGCGGTGCACGGGACGGTGACTGGCCTCGTGCTCGTCGGCCTGGCCGAGGGCGTGCTGATCGGCGTTGCCTATTGGCTTGCCGGTCTGCCGCATTGGGTGGCGGTCGCGGCGGTAACCGGCGTCGTGGCGGTGATCCCGTTCGGCGCGCCGCTCGCATTCTGCTTGGCGGGCTTATATCTGGCCGCCAATGGCAGCACCGGCGCTGCCGCCCTGGTCATCGGTTTCGGCTTTCTGGTCGTGTTCGTCGCCGACCACTTTGTCCGCCCATTTCTGATCGGGGGGGCGGCGCGGCTGCCGTTTTTGTGGGTTCTGCTGGGGATCGTCGGCGGCCTGGAGACCTTTGGGCTGCTCGGGCTGTTTCTCGGGCCGGTGATGATGGCGGCGCTGATCTCGCTGTGGCGCGAGTGGACCCAGGCGCCGGAGGCGTCCGGCGGTCGGCCGGCGCCGGTCCCGACCAGGCGCCGCCAGCGCTGATCGCGACGTTCTGACGGGCGGCCCTCAGAACCGGCCGAAGGCGGCGGCGAGGCCGAACAGCACTCCGCTCACGGCAAACAGCGCCAGCGGATTTAGCTGCGGCCACCGCAGCAGCAGCACCGTCGCCACGATCGCGGCAACCCATACCGCGGCGCCGCCGGGCATCGCGCGCAGCACCGCGATGCCGCCCGCCAGCACCAGCCCCGCGGCGATCGGGGAAAGCCCATTTTCGACAGCGGCGTGCCACGTCGAGCCGCGCCACCGTCCCCACAGCCGCGCCCCGCCATAGACCAGGAGCGAAGACGGCAAATAGAGGGCCACGCTCGCGGTCAAGGCACCCGGCCAGCCGGCGACCTTCCAGCCGATCAGCGCCGACAGCATCGTGCCGGGGCCGGGTGCGGCGCGCGAGATCGCGAACAAATCGGCGAAGTCGCGCGGGCTCGTCCAATGGTGCACCGCGACCGCCTGGTGCTCGATCTCGGCCAAGAGCGATGCGCCGCCGCCGATCGAAAACAGCGATAGCGGGCCAAAGACCAGCACCAGCGCCAGCAGTGCCCGCCAATCCTCGGGCATGTTATTAGCTGCGGCGGCGCTGCTGCAGCGCTGCGATCCCAATGCTGAGCGGCGCCAGGCCGAGCACGACCGGCAGCATCGGCCAACGCAGCACCCCGACCATCAGCGCGGTCGCCAGCACGATCAGGATCTGGCCGACCTGTCCCGCGTCACGCGGCACCAGCACCAAGCCGGTGGCGAAAGTCAGGCCAATCGCCGCTGCCGCCACCCCGTCGAGAGCGGCGTGCGCTACCCCGCTGCCGGCAATCCTGGCAAACCCCGCCGCCAGCGCCACCACGATCACCAGCGGCCCCGACACCAGGCCGACCACCGCCGCGACGGCACCGGCAGCACCGCGCAGGCGCTGGCCGACCTGGACCGTCAGGTTGACCCCGGCCGAGCCGGGCATGACCCGGCTTAGCGCCACCCCGGCCAAGAACGCCTGGTCGTCGATCCAGCGCCGGCGCCGGACCATCGCGCGGTAGAGCCAAGCCGCCGTGCCGCCGCCAAAGCTGGTGACGCCGAGCATAAAAAATGCAGCGAAGATTGCGCCGAGGCCAATCCGCGCCGCGCCCTCCGCATCCCGTCCGCTGATCTCGGCCACGGCACCCTCCGCCCAACATCCGAAGGGTATCTCTTAGCGGGCGATTGGGCGAGACGCTTCGCGCCCCCGGCCGGCCTAGAGCAGGATTGCATGAACTGGAAACAGAGCTTCCATTTCACACGTGAATCCTCTCTCGATTCCAAGGATGAGACCATGATTCACGTCTCGGCTCGGAGCGCCATGCGCTTCGATCCGATCATGGTCTAGTCGCGGAGTGGACGCGGCGGCCCAGCGCCGAGCCCGGCCGCCGGAGCCAAGGCGTCGCCGGCCGCGAATTCCGCTGGCGACCGGCGGGATGCTCAACAGGAGATGTTATCGTTGCCGCCGCTGAAATCCTGGTCGGAGCCGAAATCCTGGCCCGAGCCGTCGTCGCCGCTGAAATCCTGGCCACCACTGAAATCCTGGCCACCACTGAAGTCCTGGCCGCCGCTAAAATCCTGGCCGCCGCTGGGATCCTGGCCGCCGCTGGGATCCTGGCCCGAGCTGAAGTCTTGATTGCCCGAGCCCGGATCGCCGCCGCTGAAATCCTGGTTCTGCCCCGCTCCTGCGGCGTCGCCATAATAGTTGTTGACGACGCTCTCGCCGAGGCCCGGGGTCATCCCCTGGCCGCCGAGAATGCCGGCGCTGGCGTGCTGGCCGAACAGCGACTCGATCCCTTGGAACAGCAGCGCGCCGCCGGCCACCCCAGCCGCGGTCGCCGCCGCCGAACGCAGAAACCCGCCTCCGCCGCCCATTGCGCCGCCGGGGCCGCCCATCCCGCCGCCGCCCATAAAGCCGCCGCCCCCGGCTATCGGCTGCCGATAGCCGCCTTGCGGGTAGCCGCCCTGCGGGTACCCGGCTTGTGGCGAGGGCTGGCCCCATGGCTGAGCCGGCGGGGAAGCGGCGACCTGCGGCGCGCGCGTCCATGGGCCGGCCGCGGGGACGCTGCCCGCGGGCGGTGCCGGCGGGGCCGGCTGGCGCGAGCCGAACAGGCTGCCGAGAAAGCTGGTTGCCGGTTTCGCCACCTGCTGCTGCGCATCGGTCAGCTGCTTTTCGAGCTCGGCGATCCGGTTTTGCGCGTTGTGCAGGCTCAGATCCTGGATCAGCACGGTCTGCACCAGATAGTATGGGGCATCCGGCTGCTCGGCCACGGCTTGGCGGATCAGCGTATCGGCCTCGGGATCTTTCGGCTGTCCTCCGGCGCTTTTGAGCCGCGTCAGCAGGGTGGTGATCAGCTCTTGTTCCTGGGGCGTCATGATGGCCTTCCGCTGCGGTAAACGCGGTGCGCTTCGGCGAAGCGCATCGGCGCCGCCGGCCTTCCCCCGGGAAACACGCTTCCCGGCCGGTGCGGGCCAGTGCGCGGCGTAGATGTGGGGCGCACGCAGGCACGGTCAATGACCCCGAGAATCGAGCCTGTCGGGCCGATCACAGTCCTTGGCTGCCCATGGCGAGGAATTTTTCGCGGCGCTGTGCCCGCAATCTTGCCCCATCGAGGCGCAACAGCGGCTGCAAGACCTCATCGATGGCGTCTCCAAGCCGCTCGATCGCCTCTTTTGGCAGCCGATGGGCGCCGCCGAGCGGTTCCGGCACGATCTGGTCGATGACCCCGAGGCGCAGCAGGTCCTGGGCGGTCAGCCGCAATGCCTCGGCCGCTTCGCGCGCGTGCTCGCCGTCGCGCCACAAGATCGAGGCGCAGCCCTCGGGCGAGATCACCGAATAGACCGCGTGCTCGAGCATCAGCACCGCGTTGCCGGCGGCGAGCGCGATCGCCCCGCCCGACCCGCCTTCGCCGATCACCGCGGCGATCAGCGGCACCTTGATGTCGAGGCAGGTTTCGATCGCCCGCGCGATCGCCTCGGCCTGGCCGCGCGCCTCGGCGTCAATGCCGGGATAGGCGCCAGCGGTATCGACAAGGGTCAGCACCGGCAAGCCGAAACGGTCGGCGAGCCGCATCAGCCGACGCGCCTTGCGATAGCCCTCGGGGCGGGCCATGCCGAAATTATGCGCGAGCCGGGCCCCGGTGTTGGCGCCCTTTTCGGTGCCGAGCACCACCACGCTCTGCCCGCGGAACCGGCCGATGCCGCCCAGCACCGCTCGGTCCTCGGCAAAGGCGCGGTCGCCGGCAAGCGGCACGAAATCGGCGATCAGCGCCGCGATGTAATCGCGGGCATGCGGCCGCTCGGGATGGCGGGCGACCTGCACCTTCTGCCACGGCGTCAGTCGGGTGTAGGTCTGGCGCAGCAGCCGCGCGGCGCTGCTTTCGAGCCGGCCGACCTCGTCGGCGATGTTGAGCTCGCCGGTGGTCGCAAGGTGGCGCAGCTCTTCGATCTTGTTTTCGAGCTCGCCGATCGGCCGTTCGAAATCGAGAAAGTGGCGCATCATTTGCGCCGCGCCAGCGGGTGCGCGGCGTGCACCAGCCGGCGCAGCCGGTCGGAGAGGACATGAGTGTAGATCTGCGTCGTCGCGATGTCGGCGTGCCCGAGCATCTCTTGCACGCTCCTCAGATCGGCGCCGTGATCGAGCAGGTGGCTGGCAAAGGCATGGCGCAGCACATGCGGCGACAGCCGTGCTGGGTCGATCCCGGCGTTCAGCGCCAGCGCCTTCAGCAATTGGCCGCAGCGCTGGCGGGTCAGGTGGCCGCTGGCGCCGCGCGACGGCATCAGCCAGCGCGACGGCCGCGAATCGGGCAGAAACCGCTCGCGGCAGGCGAGATAGGCGGCGAGCGCCTGGCGCGCCGGCTCGCTCAGCGGGACGATCCGCTCGCGGCCGCCCTTGCCACGAACCAACAGGAAACGCGGGTCGCGCGCGGCCGCGGCGAGCGGCAGGGTCAGCAATTCCGAGATGCGCATGCCAGTCGCATACAACAGCTCAACCAGGCACAGCACGCGCACCTCTTCA
Source organism: Allostellaceae bacterium (assembly GCA_036500965.1). Taxonomy (GTDB): domain Bacteria; phylum Pseudomonadota; class Alphaproteobacteria; order ATCC43930; family CGMCC-115725; genus AP-15. The sequence continues at coordinate 6,360 of DASYBC010000121.1, forward strand.
TCGCCGGGCCAGGCGCGCGCCGCAGCGAGCAAACCCTCGACCTCGCTCTCCGACAAGAGCTTCGGCAGCGGCCGGCCCAGGCGCGGGGTGTCGAGGCCCGCCGTCGGATCGTCCGGGCGCACTCCGTCGATGACCAGAAACTTGTAGAGCTGGCGCATCGCCGAGAGCCGGCGCGCCAGGCTGCGCGGGGACAAGCGGGCGGTCATCGGCGCCGCCAGATAGGCGTGCAGGGCCGCCTCATCCGCGGTTTCGAGCGCCGTCGCGTGTGCCGCCAGAAACCGCGCCAGGTCGAACAGGTCGGCGCGATAAGCGGCGATGGTCGAGCGCGCGGCGCCGCGCTCGGCCATCAGCATTTCGAGAAAGGCTTCGAGATGCCGGGAAAAGCCGGGCGCCGGCACCGCGCCGGCGGCATCCCGGAGCTCATCTCGCAAATCGCGCATTCGGCACTACCTTCTCCACCGCCACCGAGGGCGGCGGCGGATTCCACAGCGCCAGAAAGGCAGCTCCGCCGAGCGCTGCCAAGATGATGACGACGACAAACCCGATGGTCAGCTTTCCCATGCCGCGGCTCGCATGTCCCCTGGCCGGTGCTTCCGGCTCAAATGGTTTGCCGAAACGGCCCCACGCCGATTGACGACCCGGCTGCACGATATGCTAGTACCGTTCCCGGAGGCCGGGAAAAAGAGTGACCCAGGCCCAGAGGATCGCCGTGCACGCTGACGCGCTCGAGATCGGACGACAAGCCTTGGCGATGCAGCGCTTTGTCCCGTGCCGCACGGTGGTCCTGGTCGGGCTGATGGGCGCCGGCAAGACCAGGATCGGGCGCCGTCTGGCGGCCCGCCTCGGCCTGCCGTTTTTCGATTCGGACCAGGAGATCGAGGCCGCTGCGGGCGAGACAATCGAGGAGATTTTCGCCAATCGCGGCGAACAGGCGTTCCGCGCCGGCGAACGCCGAGTCATCGCGCGGCTGCTGGCCGAGCCGGTGCATGTGCTGGCGACGGGGGGCGGCGCTTTTATGGACCGGGCGACCCGTGCCGCGATCGCGCGGCGCGGGCTGTCGGTGTGGCTGCGCGCCGACCTCGATGTTCTGGTCCAGCGGGTGTCGCGCCGCGTCGACCGGCCGCTGTTGAAGGTCGGCGATCCGCGCGCAATCCTGGCCGAGCTGATGGAGCAGCGCTATCCGGTCTATGGCGAGGCCGACCTCACCATCGACAGCGGCGACGGCTCGCCCGAATCGACGGTCACCCGGGTCATCGGGGCGCTCGCCGGTTGCCCGTGCGCGCTGACGCCGCCCGCTGAGAAGGGCAGCGCATGACGATCGGCTCCGAGATGGCCACGACGTCCGAGCGGCTGCGGGTGGCGCTGGGCGAGCGCGCTTACGAGATCGTCGTTGGACCCCATCTGATCGAGCAGGCCGGGGGCGAGATCCGGCCGCTGCTGCGCCGCCGACACGCCGTTATCGTGACCGACGAGAATGTCGCCGGGCATTACTTGGCGCGGTTGCGCGACAGCCTTGCCGAGGCTGGGATCGCGCATCACGCGGTGGTGCTGCCGCCTGGCGAGGAGACCAAGGATCTCGACCATTTCGGCCGCCTGGCCGAGGACGTCCTCGCCTGCGGCATCGAGCGCGGGTCGATGCTGGTGGCGTTGGGCGGCGGTGTGGTCGGCGACCTGACCGGGTTTGCCGCGGCGACCCTGCTGCGCGGGGTCGATTTCGTGCAGATCCCGACCACCCTTCTGGCCCAAGTCGACAGCTCGGTCGGCGGCAAGACCGGGGTCAACACGGCGACCGGCAAGAACCTGATCGGGGCCTTCTACCAGCCGCGCCTGGTCCTCGCCGACACCGGAACCCTGGCCACCCTGCCGCGCCGCGAGCTGCTCGCCGGCTATGCCGAGACCGTCAAATACGGCTTGATCCGCGATGCCGGCTTCTTTGCCTGGTGCGAGCGCCAGGGCAATGCGCTGTGCGCGCTCGAAGCGGAGCCGATCCGGCATGCGGTGGTGTCGAGCTGCGCGATGAAGGCGGCGGTGGTCGCCGCCGACGAGCGCGAGGAGGGCGAGCGGGCACTGCTCAATTTCGGCCACACCTTCGGCCACGCGCTGGAGACCGAGACCGGGTTTTCAAGCCGGCTCTTGCATGGCGAGGCGGTGGCGGTCGGCATGGTGCTGGCCTTCGACTTCGCGGCTCGGCTGGGATTGGCCGCGCCGGCCGAGGGTGAGCGGGTGCGCCGCCATTTCGCCGCCACCGGGCTGCCGACCGGGCTCGCTGCGGTCGGGCTTGCGGAGATTCCGGCCGAGCGGCTGCTCGCGCACATGGCCAAGGACAAAAAAGTCCGCGACGGGCAGATCACCCTGATCCTGCCGCGCGCCATCGGCAACGCGTTCGTCATGAAGGATGCTCCCGCCGCCCAGCTGCGCGAGTTCCTCAGCGCCGCAGCCTAGTTCGTCGGGCGCCTCTGCGCGGAAAGGGTCAATGCCATCCGGTCATGTTTTAAGTCCGAGGGGGACAAATTTCATTGTCTCTCTCGAAGGGATGCGCCAGGACATGTACAACGACAATGCCGGTCATTGCATGATCGGGATAGGTCATCTGATACATCCGGGAAACTGTATTGTTCCGCTCTTCGCAAAGAATGCGACGCAGAGCCAGCTGAGGCCGGAGCAACGCCAATATCTGATGCTTGAGGCGCCGTTCCATCAGCCGTTGAGCCGTGCGGCTGCGGTTAATCTGTTCAAAAAGGACGTAGCCGCGGTCGAGAGCGTGGTGAGTGACCGCGTCACGGTTGCTCTCGATCAGCCGCAGTTCGATGCGCTGGTCAGCTTCACGTTTAATGTCGGAATGGTCGGCTTTGCCAACTCTACTTTGATAAAGAAGCTAAATGCCGGACGTTACCCGGATGTCCCTGACGAAATGAAGCGCTGGGTGAAATCGACGACCAATGGCGTCCAGGCCGTGAACGCCAATTTGGTGCGAAGACGAGCGCGTGAAGCCGATCTGTTTCAGAACGGGCACTATTGAGGATTTTTTTTGGGTGGTTCGCGTCCGAGCCGGTAGGCCGCGCCGTCGAGCAAAGCGGAAACCTGTCCGTTCTCTCGGTTGAGCGAGAGATTCGGGACGATCTGCCCGCTCGGGCAGTCGATGATGATGTCAATGCTCGCATTGGGCGACAGTGGCGAAACACCCCGATAGCGCGGCTCCGGACAATCCTGCGAGCCGAATTTGACGATGCCGGGCTCGAAATAGGCGACCTTGCCGACCATGGCGGCAGCCTGCTCGACGGAGACCGCAGCAATCGGCGCGATCTCGAACGAGGTGACGAACCATCTGCCGAAAAACCGCTCAAAATCGGATTTTTGCAGCTGGAGACTTCCAAGAACCGCGTTTTCGGACCGGTGAGAGGCGAGGATTGGGCGGGCGGTCAGTGATCGTCCGATTGAGGTGATCAAGGGTGCGAGCGGGACCGCGTCGAGAGTGGGTCTCGTGGCTCAGATCAACGCT
>DASYBC010000122.1:0-39826 GCA_036500965.1 Allostellaceae bacterium
ACTCGAACGCCCTCGGTAAGCTTGCGATCGTCACCGCTTGTGGCATTGGGGGTGCTCCTTTGCGGACCTCAGCAATCCGCCGAGTACCCCCTCTCACAGCCCTGACACAAATCTCCGTACATCACCTCAGCCGGGGGGCGGGCGTTGACACCCCCGCCGCAGCACCCGCAAGCTGCCCCTATGCCACACCCGCAGGACACCCGCTGATGCCAGTCGCCGCCAACCGGCCGCTCGCCGGCATCACCGTGCTCGATTTGGGGCAGGTCTATCAGGGGCCATACGCGACACTCTTGATGGCCAAGGCCGGGGCCGATGTGATCAAGATCGAGCCGCGCAGGGCGAGCCGCTGCGCCGGCGGGCGCCGCCAGGCAAGAGCACGGCCTTTCCAATCGTCGTCGACTGCGGCTGGGTCGGGATCGGAAATTCGCGATCATCGGCGTCGCGCCGTCCTCGCTGCTCAGGCCGTCGACCCGCCGGTTCAGCGGTGTCCTCCTCGCTGCGCATCCCGCGGCGACACAATAGAGTTCTGCGGCTATAAGAAGAGTTCTGAGGCTATAAGGCCCGGTGCGCAGAAAGCTCGAGAGCTGACCGCGGGACCTGAGGTAATGGCGAGGCACGTCACCGGCGATCGAGCCTTATGTCGATAACCCGTGTTGTGATCGTGCAGCCGCCCGAGGAGGGGCAGCGATGAACCGACTGGACGGCAAGGTGGCGCTGATCTCCGGGGCAGCGCGCGGTATCGGCGGCGAGACCGCGCGGCTGATGGTCGCGGCTGGTGCTAGGGTGGCGATCGGCGACGTGCTCGACGAACGCGGCCGCGAGACCGCTCGCACGCTCGGCGACGCGGCGCTCTACGTTCATCTCGACGTGACCCGCGAGGAGGATTGGACCGCCGCAGTCGCCGCTGTCCTCGGCCGTTTCGGCAAGCTCGACATCCTGGTCAACAACGCCGGGCTGTTTCTCGGCAAGGATATCGAAGCCGCCAGCCCCGCCGAATGGGAGCGGCTATGCGCGGTCAACCTGACCGGCGTGTTCCTCGGCACCAAGCTGTGCCTGCCGGCGCTGCGTGGGGCGGCGCAGCAGAGCCCGCACGGGAGCGCCATCGTCAACCTCGCCTCGACCGCCGGGCTCGTCGGTTCGACGCAAGACCCGCTCTACTCGATGACCAAAGGCGGGGTGACCTTGTTCACAAAATCTGCCGCGCTCGAATTTGCCCGCAAGGGGTACCGCATCCGGGTCAACTCGATGCATCCCGGCACGATCGACACCGATATGGGCGACCAGGTGCTGGTCACCCGGGCGCGCAATCTCGGCACCAACGATATCGAGGCGGCGCGTCGCCAGGTCATCGAGCGTCTGCCGATCGGCCGCATGGGCAGACCCGACGATATCGCCAAGGGCATCGTGTTCCTCGCCTCCGACGACGCCGCCTTCATGACCGGCGCAGGGCTCGTCATCGACGGCGGCATCACCGCGCAATGACCGGGAGGGTCAGATGACTGCGCTCCAGCCTAGTGCAGCGGCCAGCCGCGGCGGGTGGCGTAGTCGGTCATGCTGATCCCGTACAAAAGCAGCAGCCAGAAAAAGCCGGCGCCGGCGAATAGCCAATTCAGCGATGGCGGCCCTTTCAGCCGCATGAACAGGACGAAGATGATCGCCGCCTGGGTCGCGGCGATGCCGAACTCGACGACCGGGGCGAACGTGCCGAGGTGCAGATAGCTGCTCAACAGGCTGATGCCGGTCAACAGCAGCAGCACCAGCCAGGCGATGATGAACACGAATGCCGAGCTCTGCCCGCCGGCGTTTTTGCCGCTGTATTTCATTATCGCCCCACCAGGTAGATCGCCGGGTAGAGGAACACCCACACCGTATCGACAAAGCTCCAGTAAAGTCCGACCACCTCGAGCGGCGCGTAATAGGCCGGGGTCAATTCGCCCCGGCGCACCCGCGTCAGCATATAGAGGACGAGAGCGATCCCGATCGTCAGGTGCAGCGCGTGCAGCGGGGTGGCGATAAAGTAGAACACCCAGAACAGCTCGCTCGCCGGCCCCTCGCCCGGCTTAAAGACGAAGTTGACCGCCGGGACCACCTGGTCCCGATAATCCAGATACCATTCAAAGCCCTTGATGCAGATAAAGACGATGCCGAGAAACACGGTGGCAAAGAGCCAGAACACGAGCGCGCGCCGGCGCCCCTCGGCCGCCGCGTCGATTGCCAGCACCATGGTCAGGCTGCTGGTCAACAACAGCCCGATGTTGACCGACCCGCACCACAGCACCGCGTCCTTTGCAGCAGCGGCAAACTCGTGCGGATAGGCGTTGCGGTAGATAAAATAAGTGAAGATCAGCGCCCCGAAAAACAGGGTCTCGGTGGCGATGAACCCCAGCATGCCGAGCTGCGCCGTCTCGCGCTGCTGCGCCAAGGTCGCATATTGCATCTCCGGGCGGAGGCTACGCATTGGTGATGCCGGTCTGCGCGGTGAAGCTGCCGTCTTCGGCGTTGTAGGCGTAGGGCGCGACGGTCACGACCGGGGTGCGGGTGAAATTGTAGACGGGCGGCGGCGACGAGGTCTGCCATTCGAGCCCGGTCGCGCGCCACGGGTTGGCGCCGGCCCGCTCGCCGTAGAATAGCGACCACAAGAGATAGCCGAGCGGCATGATGTAGGCGACCGCGAGGATCGAGGCTCCGGCCGAGGACAGCACATTCCAGGACTGCCATTGCGGCGGATAGGAGTAGTAGCGCCGCAGCATGCCGAGATAGCCGAGGATGAACTGCGGGAAAAAGGTCAGGTTGAACCCGACAAAGGTCAAGATCGCGGCGAACCGCGCCCACATCTCGGGATAGAGCCGGCCGGTGATCTTCGGCCACCAGTAATGCAGCCCGCCGAAAAAAGCGCTGACCGTGCCGCCGACCATGATGTAGTGGAAATGGGCGATCACGAAATAGGTGTCGTGCAGATCGACGTCTAGCCCGACCGTCGCCAGCATCAAGCCGGTCAGGCCGCCGATCGTGAACAGGACGACAAAGCCCAACGCGTAGATCATCGGCGCGTCGAAGATGATCGAGCCCTTGTGCAGGCTGGCGGTCCAGTTGAACACCTTGATTGCCGAAGGAAGCGCCACAAAGAACGTCATCAAGGAAAAGAACACGCCGGAATATATCGAAATTCCGGAGACGAACATGTGATGCCCCCAAACAAAAAACGTCAGCACTGCGAGCGAGATCAGCGCGATCGTCATGCCGGTATAGCCGAAGATGGTTTTTCTCGAATAGCAGGTGACGAGCTCGCTGATCACGCCCATCGCCGGCAAGATCATGATGTAGACGGCCGGATGCGAATAAAACCAAAACATATGCTGGTACAGCAGCGGATCGCCGCCAAGCGACGGATCGAAAATCCCGATGTGCATGAACCGTTCCATTGCCACCAGGAACACCGTCATCGCCAGGACCGGCGTCGCCAGCAGCATCACCACGCTGACCGTGTAAATGCCCCAGACGAACAATGGCAGCCGCATCCAGGTCATGCCGGGCGCGCGCAGACGATGCACGGTCACGACGAAATTGAGCCCGGTCATGATCGAGGAAAATCCATTGACGAACACCGCCATCGTCGCGGCGACCACGTAGCCGTTCGAAAACAAGGTCGAATACGGCGTGTAAAAGGTCCAGCCGGTATCGACCCCGCCCATCACCAGCGCGAACAGCAGCACCAGCCCCGAGAGATTAAATACATACCAGCTCGCCAGGTTGATCCGCGGAAACGCCAAATCATGGGCGCCGATCGCCAAGGGCAGCACGAAATTGCCAAGCGTGGTCGGGATCGACGGGATCAGAAAAAACCACACCATGATCACGCCGTGCATGGTGAACATACGGTTGTAGATGTCGGGCTGCAGCAGCCCCGTCGGCGTCGCTAAATTCAGCCGCATCAGCGTCGCGGCGAGCCCGCCGATGAAAAAGAAAAACGTGATCGAGGCGAAGAACAAAAGCGCAATCCGCTTGTGGTCCCTGGTCAGAAGCCACGAGCGAACCGTGTTTTCCGAGGTCAGATAGCTGGTCGGAACGTCGGCCGTAATCGCCGTCATGGCAGGGCTTCCTTGGGCGAGGGCGGGGGCTGCTTGTCGGCGAGGGATTGGATGTAGGCAACCAGCTTGACGACGTCGTCCTCGCTGAGCTGGCCGGAAAAATCGGGCATGACCGGCGGATAGCCGGCGACCGTGAAGGTGCGCGGCTCGAGGATGCAGTCATGGATGTAGCGCTCGTCGGCCCTGACCGTCGAGCCGTCCTGCAGATGCACGAGGCTGCCGTAAACGCCTTCGAGCGGCGGCGCGTGCACCGTGCTGTTGGCGCCGTGGCAGCCGCTGCAGCCGCGCTCGCGGAACAAGGCCTCGCCCTGCTGCGCCAGGGATTCGCGGACCCCGCGCTCGGCGAGCCAGCGCGCGTAATCGGCGGGCGTCATGACAACGACTTCCCCAGTCATGTGCGCGTGTTGCGTGCCGCAGTATTGGGCGCATTCGATCCGGTATTCGCCGGTTTTCGTCGCCTTGAACCATACGGTTTCCAAGGTGCCGGGCAGCACGTCGTGCTTGATCCGGAATGCCGGGACGAAAAAGCTGTGGATCACATCCTGCGAGGCCAGCACCAGCCGCACGGTCTTGCCGACCGGGACGTGCAGCGCATCGATCTCGCGCTGGCCGCCCGGGTGCTCGATCTTCCACATCCACTGCTTGCCGACGACATAGATTTCGAGATCGCTGCGCGGCGACTGGTAGAGCCAGATATAGATCGCCGCACCCCAGACAAAGAGCCCCAGAAACGCGGCCAGGGTCGCCACCGTCCAGCCGATTTCAAACGCCCAGCTCTTCTGCGTCGGATCGGCGCGCGAGGCGCTGCTGCCGCGGCGATAGCGCAGGCAGAACGTCAGCATAAGCCCACAAACCATCACCAGGATCAGGCCGCAGACCGCGAGCTCGGCGATATAGAGCGCGTTGACCACCTGGCCGTTGACGGCGGCGGTGTTCGGCCAAAACGGGACCCAGTGATACATCGCAGCTAGCCGTGCCGCCGGCGCCAGATCGCGGTAAACACGACGATGCCGCCGGCCATCGCCGCCAGGTTGATAATGGCAAAGGCCGCCTCGATCGGCACCGTGTAGGGCCCGAGCAACGGGTCCTCGCCATGGCACCACAGCAGCACCCGGGCCAGCGGCCCCTGTACCTCTCCTTGCGCGCCGCCGACGAGCGCAGTCCGCAGCTGCGCCGGGGTTGGATCGATTTCGAGCAGATAGCGGCTGATCGTGCCGTTCGGAGCGGCGACGACAAAACCCACCGGGTGCATGTACTGGTCGAGCGCCGCGTCATAGCGATACGGAAATCCGACCGTGGCGGCGATCCGCTCGACCACCGGCTGGGGCCCGGTCAGGAAATGCCAGCCGGCGCGGGCTCCCGGGTGACGATAGATCGCCAGATATTTAGCTTTTGCCGCCGCAGCGTCGGCCGGCGTGTCACGCGGGTCGATGCTGACCGCGACCACCTGAAAATCGCGGCCGGCGTCGAGCGGCACCACCTGCAGCGCGGTAGCGAGGGAGCCGAGGGCCAGCCCGCACAAGGTCTTGCAGCGCAGGTATTCGAGCACCAGGATGACCGGCTTGCCGGCGAAAAATTCGTGCAGCGGCACGACACGGCCGTGCTCGTCGCGCAGCCGCAGATCGAGCGGCAGCCGCTTGCCCGGGTGCGGCCGAAACGCGAGACCGGAGAAATCGGCGGCCGACGCCGGCGCCGCCGCCAGAACGAGCAGAAGGATCGCCGCCGGCAACGCCGCCCGCAGTGCTCTCATTGCTTTGCCTTCGGAAAGCCGGCGATCCCCTTGGCGGCGAGCTCCTTGATCGCTTGGCCGATCGGGATGTGGACAACCCCGTTCTCTTTGTCGATCCAGTAATAGGTGTTGAGCTCTTTCTCCTTCTTGGCGCGAAACCGTGCGAGATCCTCGGCCGGATCGGTCTGCAGGCGCGGTGCCGGGGGCTGCACAGACAGACGGCGGCTCACATCCGAGACCGATCGCGAAAACGCGCCGATCAGCACGAAGGCGCCGATCACCAGAAACACCAGGATCCCGATCAGGATGATGCCGACGGTGCGCAGCGGCCAGTCCGACGCCTCGAAGGCAGTGTCGGGATTGTCTTCGATGCGCTCTTCGAGCTCAGCCATGATGCGCTTTCCAGCCGATGGCGCCGAGCGCCAAGGCGGCGCCATTGCGCAACCACCACAGCAGCAGCAGTAGGATCAGCGCACCCAAGGCGAGGATCGCGGCGGCATCGAGCCAGAACGGGCCAGCGCTGCGAAACACCGGCAGAACGAGCCACCATTTATCGGCGATGCTGGCGACGAGGATCAGCACGCAGATTGCGGCAACGGTGCTGCGGCTGCGCTTGCCCGGCTGCGACACCAGCGCGAAAAACGGCACAAAGAACCCGAGCACCGCGGCGACCACCGCCGCCGGCTGCCAGACCCCGGCCATGCGGATCAGGTACCAGGGGATTTCGTCGCTGAGATTCTCCTCCCAGATGATCAGAAACTGGCAGAACTCGACATAAGCCCAGAAGATCGTCGTCGCGAGCAGGATGCTGGCAAGGTCGGCCATGTGGTCGCGGCGGCTGCCGAGCGGGCCCCCGGCGAGCGCCACCACCAGCAGCACCAGCGCGAGACCGGTGTTGAACCAGCCGGTTCCGGCGATCATCGGGAACACCGACGACCAGAATGTCGGCTCGAGCGACAGGATCCAGTCGATCGAGGCAAAGCCCGCCGAGAAGGCGAGCAGGACCAGCCCGATCCCGCTGAGCCACGACAGCGCCGGAGCGATCGGCTCCGCCTCGTCGCGCGGCCCGAACAGCGCATAGGCGGCGAGCAGGTTCCACAGCACCACGTCGATCGCATAGCGCAAATAGAACGCAGTGCTGTTCAGATAGAAAACATTGCCGAGGCTGGGAGCCGGATGGGTCCAGCTATAGAGGCTGTGCAGGCCGATAAACGCCGGGATCCCGGCCAGGGTGGCGAGCGGCATCGTCGCGATCGCCGCGTTCAGCATCGGGCGGGCGGTCGCCATCCAGCGGCCGCCGGTCAGATCATGCACCAGCACCAGGGTGACCCCGGCCAGCGGCACGCCGACCCACAAAAGAAAGCTGCACAGCCAGGCGCGGAAAAAGCCGGTCGCATCGAGCGCCGCACCGACAATGCAGCCCGCGGCCCCGAGCAGCAGCAAGGCCAGCGCCGCGAGATTAATCGCACGCCAGGTGCGGTTCGCGCTCACTGCAAGCTCGCCCGCTTGTCCGGCGGCACATCGGCGAGCTTCGCGTCGGCGCTTGCCTGCAAGGCCCGGATATAAGCGACGATGGCCCAGCGATCGGCCGGCGCCACCCGGTCGGCATAGGGGAACATCGCGCCGTAGCCATGCGTGATGACATCGTAAAAATGCTGGATCGGCGCCGCGCGCAGGCGCGCGATGTAATAGGAAGGCGGCACCGGAAAGCCGCGCTCGACGATCATGCCCTGGCCGTCGCCAACCCGGCTGTGGCAGGGCGCGCAATAGATGTCGAAGCGCTGCTGGCCGCGCTCGAGCAATGCGAGCGTGACCGGCGGGATCGGTACCGGCACATCGTCGCGCGCGATCGTGTCGGGCGGCGGCAGCACCGGCCAGTTCGCTTGCGCGCCATAGGGCAGCTCGTAGGGCAGCCGCTTTGGCTGGTTGGCCATGTTGTCGCACGCCGCGACCGCCAGGCACAGGCCGGCGACGGCGACGGTGACCGGCCACGCCTTCATCCCGGCACCTCGGCCACCTGCTCGGCGCCATGGCGCTCGAAGATGCGGCGGAGATGCGTCGGCTCGAAGCTCGGGTCGCGCGCCTCGACGCACAACACGAAGCGGTCACGCGAGGCCCGGTCGAATTCGGGCGCGGCAAAGATCGGGTGATACAACAGCGGCAGCCGGCACGACGCCAGCAGCGCGAAAAACCCGGCGGCGATCGCGCACAGCACGGTGAACTCGAAGGTGCCGACCATGAAAGCCGGCCAGCTGTTGTGCGGGCGCCCGCCGACATTGATCGGGTAGTTGAGCGCCTCGTCCCAATACTGGATGAAATAGCCCCAGGCCGCGCCGAACACCGCGCCGAGCCCGATCGCCAGCGGCATCCAGGTGCGCCGGCCGGGGCGCATCAGCTCGTCCAGCCCCTCGACCGGGTAGGGCGTGTGCGCTTCGAGCGCGCGAAAGCCGAGCGCACGCAGCTGCCGCGCCGCCGCCGTCACCGCGTCGGCGGTGGCAAAGACGCCGATCATGCCATAGAGCCGCTCTTCGCTCACCGCGAGCCCCGCTTCTGGACCAGCTCGCGCACCTCGGCGATCGACACGATCGGAAACAGCCGCAGAAATACAAAAAACAAGGTAAGGAACAGCCCAATCGTGCCGGCCAGGGTCGCCCAGTCCCACAAGGTTGGGTAGTAGACGCCCCAGTAGGACGGGATCGAGTTGTGGCTGAGGCTCGGGATCACGATCACGAACCGCTCGAGCCACATGCCGACGATGATGCCGACCGAGATCAGGAACAGCCCGATCTCGCTGCGGCGCACGGCGGGCAGCCATAAGAGTTGCGGGATCAGGATGTTGAGCGCGATCTTCGCCCAGTAGGATGGTGCATAAAAGCCGAAGATGCGGAAAAAGAACTCGCTCCTGTCGGCGACGCTGCTGCCGTAAACCGCACCCCACGCTTCCCACAGATAGGAATAGCCGAGCATCAGGCTGCCGACCAGCATGACCTTTGCCAGCGCATTAAAATGATATTCGGTGATGATGTCTTGGAACCCATAGCCGCGGCGGACGAGGATCGTCAGCATGATCACCAGGGCCAGCCCGGAGATCACCGCGCCAAAGAAGAAATAGGGCGGGAATTGCGTTGAATGCCAACCAGGGGTGAGCCCGCCGGCGAAATCGAGGCCGACCACGCTGTGCACCGAGATCACCATCGGCGCCATGATCGCGCACATGATGAAGTAGACGGTCTGATGGTTGCGCCAATGCCGCGCCGAGCCGCGCCAGCCGAGCGCCAGAATACCGTAAAGGATCTGCTTGCGCCTAGTCTGCGCCAGATCGCGCACGGTCGCGAGATCAGGCAGCAGCCCGACATAATAGAACATGATCGACATCAGAATGTAGCAGAGCAGGCAAATAAAATCCCACCATAATGGGCTGCGCACTTGCGGCCACACCCCCATCACCGTCGAATACGGGAACAGCCAATAGAAAAAGCCGGGCCGGCCCAGATGCATGATCGGCATCAGCCCAGCGCAGGCCGCGGCACTCAGCATCATCGACTCGGCGATCCGGTTGGTCGCAGAGCGCCACGGCGAGCGCGTCAGATAAAACAATGCCGAGACGATCGTCCCGCCGCTCGCCAGCGCGATCCACCACACATATTCGGCGATCGCCAAGCCCCAGGCGACCGGGATATTGACGCCCCAGACGCCGATGCCGTTGATGAACAACCAAGCCATCGCGACCACGAGCACCAGCAGCAGCGCGAGCGAAATGCCGAAGCCGACCCACCACCAGCGCGGCGCGTGCGGCCGCAGCACCCGCGCGCTGACCTCCTCGCTAAGCGAGGTCAAGGTCACCCCCGGTCGGACGACCGGCGCCGCGTCCGGCAAATCGGCGATGGTCATGCCTCTATGCCTCGTCGTCCTTGATCAGCGGGTTGCGGTTGCGGATCAGGGCGGAATAGCTGGTGCGCGGCCGGGTGTTGAGCTCCTCGAGCAATACGTAGTCGAGCGGGCTCGCCTTGCGCCGGGCGACGGCGCTCTTCGGGTCGTTGCGGTCGCCGAAAATGATCGCCTGGGTTGGGCAGCTCTGCTGGCAGGCGGTGACGATCTCGCCGTCGCGGATCGGCCGGTTCTCGCGCAGCGCGTCGATCTGCGTCGTGCGGATGCGCTGGATGCAGTAGGTGCATTTTTCCATGACCCCGCGGCCGCGCACCGTCACCTCCGGGTTCCACGATTCCGCTGGCCGGTCGTCCTCGATTGCATAGGCGAAGAAATTGAAGCGGCGCACCTTGTAGGGGCAGTTGTTCGAGCAGAACCGGGTCCCAACACAGCGGTTGTAGACCATCAGGTTCAGCCCTTCATGGTCGTGCACGGTGGCGTGCACCGGGCAGACCACCTCGCAGGGCGCGTTCTCGCAATGCATGCACGGCACCGGCTCGAACGCGACACTCGGCTCGTCGGCGGCTCCCGAATAATAGCGGTCGATGCGCAGCCAGTGCATCTCGCGGCCGGCGAGCACCTGGTCCTTGCCAACCACCGGCACGTTGTTCTCGGCCTGGCAGGCGACGACGCAAGCCTGGCAGCCGATGCAAGAATTAAGGTCGACCGCCATCGCCCAGGCATTGCCGGGGTATTTGTAGGCGGGATAGATCGATTCGTTGTTTCCCTCGTGCTTGAGGAAATGCGGGTTCTTGACGAAATCGGCGAGCGTCCCCTCATGCACCAGATCGCGCCCGGCGATGCGGTCATGCTGCTGCACCGTCGCGAGCCGCAGGGTGTCGCCGGTCTTGGTCAGCGATTTCGCCGCGACCAGCCACGGGCTGGCAACGACGCGAAGCGCATACGCGTCAAAGCCGACGCCGACGCCGAGCCCGCCGGCGCGCCGGCCAAAGCCGAGCGGCAAGGTGACGCAATCGGGCGCCTGCCCGGGCAGCACAAAGATTGGCGCGCGCAGCTGGCGATCTCCGGCGGCGATCGCCACCACATCCTCGGTGGCGAGGCCGAGCCGCTTGGCTGTCGAGGGCGCGATCAGCGCCGCATTGTCCCAGGTCAGCCGGGTGAAGGCGCGCGGCATCTCCAAGAGCCACGGGTTGTCGGCGAACCGTCCGTCCCAGGCGGCTTCGTCGGGGCGAAATATGAGGTCGAGCCCCTTGGCCTCGGCTGCGGCGGCAGGCAGATGCGCGGCGAGATCGGCCGTTGGGGTCGCCGTGACCGGTGCCGCGGCGCTGTTCGCGACCACCCCGATGCGCACCGATTCATGCCAGAACTGCTCGAAATCGGCGTGCCCCTGCTGCTTGGCGGCGCTTTGCCAAAAGGCGCGCAGCAAGGCGTAATCGACCGGCATCGTGTTGCCCAGCAGGACCGCCAGCAGCTCCTGCGCCGAATGGCCGCCGTACAATCTGCGCAGCTGCGGCTGTTGGATCGTGATCGTGCCGTCGAAGGCGCGCGCATCGCTCCAGGCTTCGTATTCGTGGGCGGCGGGGATATGCCAGGTGCTGGCCAGCGTAGTTTCGTCGGCATAGAGCGCAAGATCGGCCGAGAGCGGCACCTTCTTCAGCGCCGCCGCGAAATCGACGTCCGCCGGCGCGGTGTAGAGCGGGTTCGTCTCCAGCATCAGGAGCGTGTCGACCTTGCCGGCCATCATGTCGGCGGCGAGCTGATGCAGCGATTGTTGCTGCGAACCGGGCGAGGCGGCGACCGGCTCGATCAGCCGGATAGTCGCGCCGAAGCTGCCGAGCGCGCCGTTGATCGCATGCGCCAACAGGTGAATTTCGGCCGGCTGCTCGCGCCCCGCATGGACCAGCGCGCGGCCATGATGCTGCTTCAGATCCTGCGCCGCCGCCTTCAGCCAATCGGCGTCCTTGACCTGCGCTTGCGACCATTGCTGCGGCCCGGCGCCGAGCGCCGCCGCGAGATAGCGCATTGCGGCGGCAAGCTCGGCCGGGCGCAGCGCCAGGCGATGATCGGCCTTGGCGCCGATCAAGGTCGGCGTGCTTTCGATCGCGTAGACGCGGCTCATCCGGCCGCCGGTCTCGGCCGGGCGGCGGCGCGCGGCGAAATGCCGGGCATAGGCCAGCCACCCCGGCACGGCCGAAATCAGATCGCTCTCAACGGCAAAGATCACATCGGCCGAGCCGATATCGTAGACGCTGTCGAGCGGCCGGCCGAAGGCCTCTTTGGCGGCGGCGCGCTCCTCGTCGCGATGCAGCGGCTCCCACTGATGCCACTGCATTCCGGGAAAATCTTTGTTGAGCGCGGCGATCTGCGCGGTCAGCGACGGCGAGGTCACGGTGCCGGTCAGGAGCCGCAGCCCTTCGCCGTGATGCGCCATGAGGCGGTCGCGGCGCTCGAACAGCGCGGTGACAAAACCGTCCCAGCTGTCGATCTGGCCGTGGCCGACGATCGACTGGGCCCGGCGCGGATCGTAGAGCCCGAGGATCGTCGCCTGCATGATCGCGCTGGCGGCGCCGAGGCTCGCCGGGTGGTCGGGGTTGCCCTCGATCTTGACTGGGCGCCCCATTTGGCTTGCCACCAGCACGCCGGTGGCGTAGCCGTCGAGGGTGGTCGCAGTCGCGTAATAGCGCGAGCGCCCCGGAATAATGCCGAGCGGCTGCTCGACATAGGGAAGGAGCTGGCGCGGGTTGGGCTCGGGGCCGCAAGCCGACAACCCGCTCCCCAGCCCGCCGAGGGCCATCGACGCCGCCATCAGCTGCAGGAACCGGCGACGATCGACGCCGGCGAGCACGTCCCGGAAGCGCGGCACCTCGCGCTCGACGAGCGCGGCGAATTCCGGCGTCTCCGCCAGCTCCTCGAGGCTGCGCCAGTAGCTGCGTCCGGGCGCGTTCATCGGTGGCACACTCCGCAGTCGCTGAGCGTCCTGGTGTGAATGTGATAAGCCGCCATCAATTGCTCACCGGAGGGGGTCGCCGGGGTGCGATGCCAGTGCGGGTTGAACACCTCGCTGAGCGGGCGCAAATGCGGCGCCGGATCGCGATGGCAGGCAAGGCACCAGCTCATGTAGAGGGTCGTTGCTTTGCGGGTCAGCGGCATGTCGCCGATCGGCCCGTGGCATTCGGTGCAGCCGACACCCTTGGCGACATGGATGCTGTGGTCGAAATAGACGTAATCGGGCAGCGTGTAGACACGGGTCCAGCGCAGCGGCGTGTCGTCGGCCAGGCTCTGCCGCACCGGCGCCAGGATTGCGGCGTTGGTCCAGATCTGCGAGTGGCAGGTCATGCAGATCTCGGTCGCCGGCATGCCGGCGCTCTGCGAGATCTCGACCGTGGTGTGGCAATAGCGGCAGTCGAGCCCGAGCCCGCTGACATGGTGCTTATGGCTGAACGGCACCGGCTGCGGCGGGATGTACCGTTCCTGGCTGTTGTAGCCCATCACCGGCACCAGCCAGATCAGCATGACCAGAAAGACGCTGCCAGCCGCCGCGGCGATCAGCGCCGCGTTCATCAGCATGTTCGCGCGCGGTCCGAAGATCGCCACCGTGTCCCCCCGCCGCGGCGACGCGCCACCAGCTCCGCCAACCAGCGAAACGCGAGTAGATTAAGCCCGTTCCACATTGATCGCGGTATTTTGGCGGCGACGGCGGCTTCCGGCGCACAGTGATCCGGCCGCCCTCCCTGCCGGCTCGCGCCGCTGGCGCAACTCGCCATCGCGGCCATTGTTAGGGATCAGAGAACGCTGTCGGACCCGAGGCGATACCCATGGGCGGCCAAACTCGTGCTGATACCGCCCGGCCGGCGAGGCCGGCGCCGTGGGCGGCGGAGACCGGCGTCAGGCTGCGCCGCCACCCCGCCAGCCGGGCTACGACATGACCTCGAGCGGCGGCGCGCCGCTGCCTCCAGACCGGTCGCCGACCGGGCCCGTCGATAAGATCGTGCGGACGCTTGGCTATCTGGCCTTGCTCGGGGTCGCGGTTCTGTTCGTGTGGCTGACGTTGAAGGTCGATCTCGTGATTTTCGCCGGAGTGCTGCTCGCCGTCGGGCTGCGTCACCCCGCTGTCTGCCTCGGCCGCGTGACGAGCTTGCCGGCCGGTTGGGCCCTTGTTGTGGTCGTATTGGTGATTCTGGGCATTTTTTCCGGGATCGGCTGGTTTTTTTCGCAAGGGATCGCCAGCCAGATAGACCAGCTATCGCAACAGCTCCCTGCCGCCTTTGTCAAGCTGACCGGCATCGTCAGCAAATCGGGCATCGGAAAAACCATCGCCCAGCATGTCAGCACAACGAACCTCCAAACATCGCCGGCCGGCATGATCGAAGATTTCTTTGGCGCCGCGGTCAATATGGTCGAGGTGGTCGGTGCAGTTGTGGTGATCCTGTTTCTTGGCCTTTATTTTGCGGCCGAGGCCGAGCTTTACGAGCGCGGTCTGCTGCGGCTGGTCGCGCCGGCCCGCCGAGCGCGGGTCGGCGAGATCCTGAACGAGACCGCGAACTCCCTGTGGTACTGGATCCTCGGCCGGCTCCTCTCGATGACGGTATTGGGGATGCTGGCGATCCTCGGGCTTTGGCTGATCGGCGTGCCTTTGCCGGTGGTGCTCGGGCTGCTGGTCGGCTTGCTGGCGTTTATCCCGTATGTCGGCGCGATCGTTTCGGCGGTGCCGAGCGTGCTGCTGGCCGGCGCGATCCGTCTCGACCTGGCGCTTTACGTCATCGTCCTGTTCGTCGGCATCCACACTGTCGAAGGGTACATTCTTGTCCCCCTGGTGCAGCGGCGGGTTGTGCACCTGCCGCCGGCGCTGACCTTGTCGGCACTGATCGTTCTCGGCGTTCTGGCCGGGTTTTTGGGCCTGCTGCTGGCGACGCCGCTGGTCGCCGCGACCATGGTCATTGTCCGGATGGCCTATGTCGAAGACCTCCTCGGCGACCGGGAAGCGGACTCGGAACCGTTCGCCTAGAGGGCCCTGAGATTGGCCGTTCGGCAGATGCCGATGCCAATGTTTTTACGATCCTCGCGGGATCGCAGTGCTAAAATTCGCGTTTAGCGCATGCGATGCAGCGTGTCGGAGGTAATTCCATGCGTTCCGGTTCAGTGCAGAACCTGATCATGTCGAGATCGACCCCCGATTCATCGACTATTTTACGGCATCCTGTCCAATATTTCTGCAAACGCCGCCGCGATCGAAGAAATGATCGATCCGCTCGGCTGAAGTTGATTTGCGCCGACGAATTGCCGCTAATGCATCAAGATAACGGCTCTCCTGATCGTCGAGATAGCCGGGTGGCGCCGTAAACTATGGCTTGGGGTACCGCCTCGTCGAATGATGGCCCGATTTCCGACACGTTCGCCGGAACCTCTGCCACCTGGCCGGACGAGCTGTGGGTCGGATCAGTCAGCTGGTGCGACGCAATTCTGCGCGCCTGCTATGGCGTCTATGAGTTCACCGACGATCCGGCCTGCGTGTTTCGCATCGGGCTGAGCAAGACGCGGGCTCCGCTGGCGCTCTCCGACGGGACCCGGATCGACGCCGGGGAACTGGTCGGCACCCTGCATTTCTGGAACGAGCACCTGCCGCGCTATACCTGCGACGGACCAAACCTTGGATGGGCCCGCGCAATGCGCGACCAGGTCGCAAACTCGCTGCGCGCGCTCGCCCTCTATGTCGAGACCGATTGCGCTTGGCACGACGTGCGGGCGTTTCGCGCCGAGGCCGCCTTGACCAGCCGGCGCAGCTCGCGCCTGCATCGGGTCATCCAACGCTACGGTTTTGAGCAGATTGCCTCCGATCGCTCGATATTCCGGCGGGCCCACGATCTTGGCGATGATTTTCTGCTGTGGGGTCTGACGCGAGCCTTCAACCCGGCGGCACTGCCGCGGCTGCCCTTTCTTCGCGACCATCGCGAATTGTGGATCTCTCGCGGCTTCCTTCTCCGCAATTACCTCGCACGGTCGCCGCGCACCGCCAGCCCAGCGGCTCAGTCCTGCGAAGCCTGAATGCCGATCTTGCTGTGCGGACTGGCGTGGGCAGGCCTGGTCGGCTATTTGCTGTCGCGCGCGGTGCGCCAATTTCGCGCGCATCACATGATCCCTCTTCAACCGGCGTCGAGCGTTTCCCCGGCGGCGGTCTCGATCATCGTCCCGGCCCGAAACGAGGCCGACAACATCGGCGCTTGCCTGCGTGGGCTGACCCAGCAAGCCGACCTGGCCGCTGGAAGCTTGATCATCGTCGTTGATGACGGATCCGAGGACGGCACCACGGCCGCCGTCAAGCAGCAAATTGCGCGCGGTCACCCGATTGCCTTGACCGCCGCCGGCCCGCTGCCGGTCGGTTGGGTCGGCAAGCCGCATGCCTGCTGGCGCGGCGCGATGCTGGCCAGGGGCGGATGGCTGTGCTTTATCGACGCCGATGTCAGGGCCGCGCCGCAGCTCGTCGCCGCCGCGATCGAGACAGCCGAGGCACAACGGATCGACATGCTGTCGCTGCACCCATTCCAGGAGCTTGGGAGCTTCTGGGAGCGGCTGGTGATCCCGGCCGGCCTGCTGATTATCGCCTGCGCCCAAAGCTTGAACAGGCTCGGGAACTCGGAACCTGGGGGGGTCGGCGCCAACGGACAGTTTATCTTGATCAGGCGCGAGGTTTATTTTGCCGTCGGCGGGCATGCCGCAGTCGGCGCCGAGATTTGCGAGGACCGCGCGCTCGCCGCCAGCGTCGAGCGCGCCGGCTACCGCTTTCGCGTGCTTGCCGCCGAGCACCTCGCCACAACCCGGATGTACCGGGACTTCAATTCGCTGTGGGAAGGCCTGTCCAAGAACGCGATCGAGATCCTGGGCAGCAGCGGGCTTACGATGGCCGCATCCACGGCCGGCGTCTTCGTCGGCTGGGCGGCGCTGCTGCTGCCGGCTGCGACCGCCGCGGTGATCCTGCCACAGCCCTCGCCGGTCGAAGCAATCGGCCTGGCGCTGACCGTGGCTGGCTCGGCAATCGTGATCGGGGTGCAGCTCGGCACCGCCCGGCATTTTCGCATCCCGGCGCTGTTCGGGATTTTGATGCCTTGCGGCTACAGCGCGGCGCTCGTGCTCGCCTGCCACAGCTTCCTGCTGCGCCGCGGCCGGGGCGTGACTTGGAAGGGCCGGAAATACGACATGCACCGCAAGCCCTCGGCGGGACGGTCGTGAGCGATGATCGCGACTCAGGACTGACCACGACAGCGCGTTCCGGGAGCGGGGGCGCGAGCCGGGGGCCGCGGCGCGCGCGGGTCGGCGGGTGGGCGATTGCCGCGGTGCTCGCGGTGCTGGCGGTGCTGCTCTACGAGATCCGCATCGCGCTGTTGCCGTTTATTTTCGCGGTTGCCGTGGCGTTTGTGCTGGACCCGCTGATCCGGCGTCTGCAACGGCGGCTGGGCACCCCGCGCTGGCCGGTCGCGGTCGCGTTCTACCTCCTCGTTCTGGCGATTTTGGGCGGCGCCGGATATTGGGTCGGCCCGGCCGCGGCGCACAGCGTGATGCATGTCGTGGCGGGCGCCCCGAACATCCTTCGACACTTCTTCGGCGAAGTCCTCGGCGGCAAAGGCATCACCCTCTTCGGGCAGACCTACACGCCCGACAAGCTGGTGCAGGCGCTGGGCGGGGTGCTGGCCGGAGCGGTCGGGTTGACCGCCCTCGAGCACGTGGTCGGGTTGGCCGCCTCGGTGATCTTCGGCGGGTTTCTGACTTTGGTGTTGATGCCGTACTTCATGATTTCGGCGCCGCGTCTCTCGGCCGGAACAATCTGGCTGCTGCCGCCCGAGCATCGCGGCTCGGTCGAGGAGCTGCTGCCCAAGATCATTCCGATCCTGCGGCGCTATCTGGTCGGGCTGGCGATCGTCGTCTCCTACACCACCAGCGTCGCCTGGATCGGTTTTGGCCCGATCTTTCATCTGCCCGACGCGGGGCTGCTGGCGGTCGTTGTCGGGGTGCTCGAGCTGGTGCCGGTGATCGGCCCGGTGGTCTCGGCCAGCCTCGTCGCGGTCATCGCCATCCAGCAGAGCGGGATCGTAGCGGCGGCGCTGCTGTTCGGGTTCGCGATCGCGTTGCGCTTGTCGATCGACAATCTGGTCGGCCCGCTGGTGCTCGGCGAGGCGGCGCACGTTCACCCGGTCGTGGTGATCATCTCGTTTGTCTGCGGCGCAATCCTGTTTGGCGTCGTCGGGCTCTTGATCGCAGTGCCGCTGGCGGTGTGCCTCAAGATCACGCTCAGCCACTATTATGCCGAGCCGGTCGCAAAACCCGAGGACAGACCCGGCGACCGCGGCGCCTGAGCCCGCGGCAAACGCTCCGGCGGCTTAGAGTTCGCCGCGCGCAGCAAGGGCGCGGATGCGGTCGGCGGTGCGGCAGGCGATCGCCTGGATCGTCAAGGACGGGTTGACGCCGCCGACGGTCGGGAACACCGAGCCGTCGCAGATCCATAAATTGCGGATGTCCCAGCTGCGGCAGTCGGCGTTGACGACGCTGGTGCGCGGATCGTCGCCCATCCGCGCCGTCCCGTTCACATGGGCGGTGTCGTCGTTCTCGTCCCACAGCTCGCGCGCGCCGGCGAGATCGAGGCATTGCCGCATCGAGCCCATCGCGTGCCGGATCAGCTTCTTGTCGTTGTCGCCATAGGAAAAAGTCACCCGGGCGATCGGCAGGCCAAAGCGGTCCCTCTCCTCGGCGAGGCTCACCTGGTTGCGCTCGTCGGGCAGCACCTCGCCGACGATCTTGAGCCCGACCTGGTGGTTGTACTTTTCCATCTCGCGGCGCAGCGCCTCGCCCCACAACCCGCGCGCGCCGGCGACAAGCGCGCCCCAGGCGACCGGCAGCGGCCCCTGCCCCATAAAGCAATAGCCGCCGAAGAAATCCTTGCCCTCGTCGCTGTAGTTCCAATGCTCGGTCAGGCTCAGCGACGGCGGCCCCTTGTACCAGCGCACTTCCTGCTCCATCGTCCCATAGACCGCCTGATTGGCTTGCACCATCAGGTTCTTGCCGACCAGGCCGGAGCTGTTGGCAAGCCCGTCCGGATGGCGCGGATCGGCCGAGTTTAAGAGCAGCCGCGGGGTCTCGATCGCATAGCCGGCGACGACGACATTCTTCGCCCGCTGAAACCGCCAGGCGCCCTCGCGGTGATAATGAACCCCAGTCGCTAGGCCGCTGTGCGCATCAGTCTCGATGCGGCCGACCATGGCGAGGTCACGGATCTCGGCCCCCGCCGCAACCGCGCGCGGAATCCAGGTGACGAGCGCGCTTTGCTTGGCGTTGGTCGAGCAGCCGGCGACGCAGAACCCGCGATAGACACATGGGTGCGAGCGGCCGCGCGGCGCCGACACGGTGGCGAGCGGGGTCGGCGCCCAGGCAATCCCCATCTTCTCCGCGCCCATCGCCAGCACCAGCGCCGCGGCGTTCAGCTCATGCGGGCGGTAGGGATAGCGCGGGCGCTTTGGCCCCCACGGGTAGTTGACCGGGCCCGAAATCTTGAGCGCCTGCTCGACCTCGGTGTAATAGCGCCAGATCTCGCGCCAGTCGATCGGCCAATCGGCCCCGTAGCCCGAAAGGGTGCGCGATTTAAGCCGGTTCGGACCGATGCGCAGCGACACCATCGCGAAGTGGACGGTGCTGCCGCCGACCGACTGGCCGCTGTTGTTGGCGCCGAGGGTCAGCGGGTCGGCGCCGTCGCAGATGCGCTCATCGGTCCAATAGAGCTTTTGCTGATGCGCCTCGTCGGAGGCGAACTCCTCGAGCGGCCGCCACCACGGCCCGACATCAAAGGCGACGACCGAAAACCCGGCTTCGGCGAGGCGGCAGGCGAGAGTGCCGCCCCCTGCGCCGGTGCCGACGATGGCGAAATCGACCGCCTCGCTCTCGGCGTATTCGCGCATCGGGACCCAGCAATCGCCGGCGGCGAGGACGTCGGGGGCGCGGCCGTTTTTGCCGCGCGGCACCTGCTGCGGATCATCCGACACGAGAATTTTCCCGCGCCGCGCGGGCCTCGTGGCCGGGCGTCGCCTCCGCTGCCTCCCACCGGTCGCGCCGGTCGAAATTCATCCGCACATAGCCGCGCGGGCTCGCCGGCCCGCCAAACCCGATCTCGCTCCAGGCGGTCGGATGGGAGTAGTAAGACATGACGATGTCGGGCAGCACCCGCTTGGCGAAAAACACCGCCGACGGCATGTCGCCCCAGCCGGCGCCGGAGAGGCGGCCTTCCTGGGCAGCGTGCAGCAAAGCGTCCTGCTCGTCGGCCTCAAGTGCCGCAAAACCAACCCCGTGGCGCCGGCGCGCCTCCTCGTCGATCGCCGCCAGCCCGCGCGGCCACGCCTCGCGCAGCGGCGGCAAGCGGTGGTCGCGATAGCCGTCGCCCTTGTCCTCAAACAACTTGCCATCGACCATCGCGGCGACCGGCACCGGCGGGCGGGTTTTCGGCTGCGGCATGATCCGCCCGCACACCGCTTCAAGCGTGCGCCACTCGGCCTCGCCCAAAAAGCGCGGCTCGCGCGGGAGCGACAGCCGCTTGTCGATCGCCCGCCGGGTCTGCTCGTTCCACGAGGGCGTGTGCCGCTTGGCCAAAACATCGTAGCCGGGAAACCGCTCGCTCATGGGTTCGCCTCCTCGATCAGCCCGAGCGCGGCCAGCCCGGCGATCGCGAGCGCGGTAAAAGCCGGGGGTGCGGGCAATGGCGGGCCGTTCAACAGGTTCTGTGACCAGTTGTGCCAGCCGCCCATGTTGCGCCCGATGCCGTAGGCGTGAAATCCGGAGCCGGCCAAGCCGATCCCGGTCAGGAGCCGCAGCGACCAGCGCGCGCCGGCGGCCCGCGCCGGCGGTGACAGCGCGGCGCGCGCGAGCAGCGCCGCCGCGATCGGCGGCGCGGTGATCGGGATCGCCATCGCCGGGTTGTGGTAGGCGCCGCGAAAATGCAGGAGCCCGGCCTCGGCGGCGGTGCCGAGCAGCCCGACCGAGATGAGACCGGCGAGCAGCGGGCCTTTGACCCAGCCGTCATTCATGCGCACGTGCTGGCCCGCTGCACCCAAGAGCCCGGCCAGCGACAACGCCGCCGGCGCGCCAAAGGGGGCGGAATAAAACAGATTGAGCCAGCCGAACCCGCCTGGCCGCTTGCCGATGTTGTAAAGGTGAAAGCCGGTGCCGATGATACCGGTGGCCACCGCCGCGGCGTTGACGAGGTCTCGCCTGACCGGCAGCCTCGGCAAGCGGTCCCCCCGCTGCATGCTGACCGCGAGGGTCAAAGCCGAGACGCCGAGCGGGACATACATAGCGCTGTTCTGGAACGAGCCGCGATAGTGCTCGGTCGCGCTGTCGGCCAGCACCGAGGCTGCGAGCAGCGCGGAAGCCCGGTCGAGCAGCCGCGCCGCCCGGCTCCCGGCCCGGGCCCCGATTCCGGTTGTTTCCCGGGTGTCGGCCGACGCTGGGGGGATGGAGGGCGCCGAGGCGATCCGCCGCTTCGCTCCAGGCCGGGGCAGCGCCAAGATCGCGGCGGAGGCGACGAGCGCAGCCAGGCCCAGCAGCAACGCGGACCGCTCCACGGCATCGCCCCGCGGCGCCCCAGTCGGCCGCGCTGGCCGCAGGCGTCTCGGCCGGCCCGGCGCCGCGTCCGGCTGGGCCTCGGCCACCACCACTGCTCAGTCCCTACCGGGGAGCACCGAGGCCAGCACCTCGCGCGCGGTGCCGATGATGACGCTGCGCTCGTTCGGGTCGCCTTTGAGCAGGGCCTCGCTGAACGCCTTGGCCTGCTTCAAGGTGATGTGCGGCGGCAATGGCGGCACCTCGGGGTCGGTCTTGAACTCGACCACGGTCGGGCGATCGGCGGCAAGCGCCTCCTCCCAGGCCGGCGCCACCTGATCCGGGTTGTCGACATAGATGCCCTTCAACCCGATCAGCTCGGCGAATTTGTGGTACGGCACGTTGGGAATGTTCTGCGAGGCTTCGAATTTCGGGTCGCCCTCCATGACTCGCTGCTCCCAGGTGACCTGGTTCAAATCCTCGTTGTTGAAGACGCCGCAAATCCAGTGCGGGCTTTCCCAGTTGCGCCAGTATT
This sequence comes from Allostellaceae bacterium, assembly GCA_036500965.1. GTDB lineage: Bacteria > Pseudomonadota > Alphaproteobacteria > ATCC43930 > CGMCC-115725 > AP-15. The sequence continues at coordinate 21,812 of DASYBC010000122.1, forward strand.
TGGCGACCGTGATCAATTCGGCCATGTTGTTCATCTGCATCGCGCCATCGCCGACCAGAGAGATGACCGGCCGGCCGGGATGGGCAAACTTGGCGGCGATCGCGTAGGGCACCGCGGCGCCCATCGAGGCGAGCCCGCCCGACAACGAGCACATCATGCCCCGCCGGATCTTCAGGTCGCGCGCGTACCAGTTCGCGCAGGAGCCCGAGTCGCTGGTGATGATCGCGCGCTCGGGCAAGCGCGGCGACAATTCCCAGGCGACGCGCTGCGGGTTGATCGGCTTGGCTGGCTGCTTAGCGCGGTCATCGAGGGTCTTCCACCAGTCGCGGGTCCAGCGCTCGATCTGGTCGCGCCATCTGTGGTTCGACTTTTCTGTCAGCAGCGGCAGCAGGGCCCGCAACGTCTCGGCGCTGTCGCCGACGAGGTTGACCTCCATCGGATAGCGCAGGCTCAGCATGTCCGGCGCCAGATCGATCTGCACGCCGCGCGCCGCACCCTCCTTCGGCAGGAACTCCGAATAGGGGAAGCCGGAGCCGACCATCAGCAACGTGTCGCATTCGTTCATCATGTCCCAGCTGGGCTTGGTGCCGAGCAGCCCGATCGAGCCGGTGACCCAAGGCAGATCGTCGGGCAACGCGGCCTTGCCGAGGAGCGCCTTGGCGACCCCGGCGCCGAGCCTGTCGGCGACCGCGATAACCTCGTCGGTCGCGTGCAATGCGCCGGCGCCGACCAGCATCGCGACCTTCTTCCCGGCGTTCAGCACCTCGGCCGCGCGTTTGAGCTCGCGCTCGTACGGCACCGTTTTGGGCGCGTCATAGCCGACCCCGGAATGCAATGTGCCGTGCGCCCGCGGCGGCTCCTCGTAATCCATCTCCTGCAGATCGTTCGGCAAGATCAGCGCGGTGACGCGGCGCTCGGCGCGGGCGATGCGCACGCTGCGGTCCACCAGGTGGCGCACCTGCGCCGGCACCATCGCCGTGTTGACCATGGCGCCGGCCACGTCCTTGTACGCCGACGAAAGATCAACCTCCTGCTGATAATGCCCGCCGAGCGCCATTCGCGATTGCTGGCCGGTGATCGCCAGCACCGGCATGTGGTCGAGCCGGGCGTCGTAGAGGCCGGTGATCAGGTGGGCGGCGCCGGGGCCGGAGGTGGCGGTGCACACCCCGAGTTCGCCGGTGAATTTGGCGTGCGCCGAAGCCATGAACGCGGCCATCTCCTCGTGCCGCACCTGGATGAACTCGATCTTGCCTTTGGCCCGCTGCAGCGCGCCGAAGAACCCGTTGATGCCGTCGCCGGGATAGCCGTAGATCCGCCGAACCCCCCATTGATGCAGACGTTCAACGATAAAATCGCCGACGGTTTTCGCCATGTCATTGCCCTCTCGACCGGAGTCCAAAAGATCCGTCGCGGCGGCGCAACTTCGAGGCGCACCAAACCGCCGCAGCGCTGTTGTCCTTTTAACCGCGGCAGGCGATCGACGGTTCCTCGTATCGCAGCGTACGGATGAGCACTTGGATGAACGCCAAAATCGAAGACTACGCCCTGATCGGCGATCGCCGCTCGGCTGCGCTCGTGTCGCGCTGTGGATCGGTCGATTGGCTGTGCTGGCCGCGCTTTGACAGCGACGCCTGCTTCGCGGCACTGCTCGGCGACGAGCGCCACGGTTGCTGGCGCCTCGCCCCCTCGGGCGACACAGGAGGGGCGGCAACCCGCTGCTATCGCGGCGACACGCTGATCCTGGAGACCCGGCACACCACCCGCGCGGGCGCCGCCAAGGTGACCGATCTGATGCCGCTCGGCGAGAAGAACGGCGCGATCATTCGCCAGGTTGCCGGCGACCGGGGCGAGGTCGCCTTCACCCTCGACCTGGCGCTGCGCTTCGATTATGGAGCTGAAGCGCCATGGCTGCGAACCGCGCCGCGGGAAATTGTCAGCGTCGTCGGGCCGGACCTCGTCATTCTCCGCGCCGACGCTGATATGCGGCTGCATGACGGCCGCGTCCTCGCCGACTTCTCGGTCAAGCCCGGGCAGGTTGTCAGCTTTGTCCTGCAATACGGCCGGTCCTATGAACCGCCGCCCGCCGCTCTTGATCTCGCTGCGGCTATTTCTCATACCGAGGCCGATTGGCAACTATGGGCGCGGCGCTTCAACCGGCCGACCGACTGGCCCGACGCGGTCCGCCGGTCGCTGTTGACATTGCGGGCGCTGAGCCATCGGGAGACCGCCGGGATGGTGGCGGCGCCGACCTCGTCACTGCCGGAAATCCCCGGCGGCGAGGCCAATTGGGATTACCGCTACAGCTGGCTGCGGGACTCGACTTTTACTTTGTGCGCGCTGCTCAACGCCGGCTATCGGGACGAGGCCGGCGCCTGGCGCGACTGGCTGCTGCGCGTCGCCGCCGGGGCGCCCGAGCGGCTGCAAGCAATTTACCGGTGTGATGGCGCGCGCAACCTCGATGAGCGGGAGATCGGCTGGCTGCCGGGCTATCTAGATGCCAGGCCGGTGCGGGTCGGCAATACCGCGGCCGTGCAATTTCAGCTCGACATCTTTGGCGAAGTGCTCGACTCGCTGCATCTTGTCGAGCAGGCGGGGTTGCACAACCGCCGGTCGGACATTGATGTCGCGCGGGCGATCGTCGCGCATTTGGAACGGGTCTGGCGACACCCGGACAAGGGAATGTGGGAGTCTCGCGAAGCGCCGCAAAATTTTACTTATTCGAAGGTGATGGCCTGGGTTGGCATCGATCGCTTTCTCAAATCCGAGCAAATGAGCCGAGACCCCGACCGGGACCGGCACCGGCAGCTCGAAGCGCTGCGCGACCAGATCCATCACGAGATCTGCCGCGACGGCTTCAACCCGAGCCGCGGCTGCTTTGTATCGGCCTTTGGCGCCGACCATGTCGATGCCAGCCTTTTGATGCTGCCGCTGGTCGGGTTTCTCCCGGCCACCGATCTGCGCATCGGGAGCACGATCGCCGCGATCGAGCGCGATCTGGTCGAGGACGGGCTGGTGTACCGCAAAGGCTCGGCGATCGGCTCGCCGGAGGGCGCTTTTATCCCTTGCACCTGCTGGCTCGCCGATTGCCTCGGCATGCAAGGCCGGGACCGCGAGGCGCGCGCTTATCTGGAGCGGGTGCTGGCGCTGCGCAACGATGTCGGGCTGCTCGCCGAGGAGTGGGACCCGCGCACCGGGCATATGCTCGGAAATTTTCCGCAGGCGCTGAGCCACCTCGCTGTGGTCAACACCGCGCTCGGCCTGTGCGGCCCGGTCCTCCAGCGCGGCGGCGGCTAGACCATGATCGTATCGGATCGAAGCGCATGGCGCTCCGATCCGAGACGTGAATCATGGTCTCATCCTTGGAAGCGAGAGCAGGATTCACGCATGAAATGGAAGCTCTGTTTCCATTTCATGCGATCCTGCTCTAGCCGGCCGGTCGTGCCTCGACAGGCTGGCGCCGGCCGGCGACAATGCGCCCGACATGACGGGCGGAGGCAGCATGAACATCGATCTGGCCGGACGACGAGCGGTGGTGACCGGCGGCAGCCGGGGCATCGGCCGGGCGATCGCGCTCGCCTTTGCCGAAGCGGGGGCCGGGGTGTCGATCTGCGCCCGCGGCGCCGAGGCGCTCGCCGCGGCACGCGCCGAGATCGCCCGACACCGCCGTGCCGCGCACGCCGCCGCCTGCGACCTCGCCGATGCCGCCGCCGTTGCTCGCTACATCGAGGAGGCGGCCGAGGCGCTCGGCGGCATCGACATCCTGGTCAACAACGCCTCCGGCTTTGGCACTAGCGACGATGAGGCCGGGTGGTCCGCCAGCATCTCGGTCGACCTGATGGCGACGGTGCGGGCGACGCGGGCGGCCTTGCCGTTCCTTGAACAATCGGCGGCGGCCGCTATCGTCAACATCTCGTCGATTTCCGGTTTTCGCGCTTCGGCCCGCACCCCGCCCTATGGCGCGGTCAAAGCGGCGATCCTCGAATACACCCAGACGACCGCCGCCCAACTTGCCCGCAAGGGCATCCGCGTCAACTGCGTGGCGCCGGGCTCGATCGAATTCCCTGGCGGCACGTGGGAGCGGGCCAAGAACAGCAACCCGAACCTCTATGGCGCGATCCTGCGCAGCATCCCGTTCGGGCGGCTCGGCCGGCCGGAAGAGGTGGCGCGGGTCGTGCTGTTCTTGTGCTCGCCGCTCGCCGGCTGGGTCACCGGCCAGAACATCGCGGTCGATGGCGGCCAGATGCTGTGAGCCGGCACCATCGCCGGCCCTCCGGCTGCGGCAGGCCCACCAGCCGGTTTCGAGACGGGCGGGCCATGCCCGGGATCAGCCGGCCGCCCTCCCCGCCCCCGGCCTCGGCCCGCGTTGCGTGCGATCAGCGCACGTAGCGCAGGTTGATCGCGCCGACGCCGGCGGCGACGTTGAGCCCGGTGTTGCCTTCGATGCTGAGCGGCTGCAGCGAAATCGTTCGATGCGAGCCGCCAACCAGCACATTGGCGCCGACCCCGACCCCGACCGTGGCGCTGCCGGTGGCCCCGACATAGCTGCCGGAGAGCGCGCCTGGGTACACGCTGGTGGTTGGCGCGAACACCGCCCAAACCAGCACGCCGCCTTGGGTATAGCCGATATCGACGCCGAATTTGGAGATGCTGCCAGCGTAATGGTCGTAACGGCCGGGAGCGCCTGAGAACACGCAACGCAACGACTTCGACGATCCGAAGACAAAGCCCCAGCCGGCGGCGACGTTGCAGCTCAAGGTTCCAACCCGCACGCTGGCCTGCGCCCGCGCCGGCGTCCCCTGCGCCGAGATGCCGGCCGCCAGGCCAATCGCGCCGAGCGCCAAACTAACTTTTTTGAACATTCCGCTCACCCCCAATTCGCGGGACAATCCCCGCCGCGCGGATGTTGCCTCGTTCCGCCCCGGTTGGCTATAGCCACCGCGCCGCATACCGCGCATGCAGAACCCGTCGAAGCGCGCTGCGACCGCCTCGCGACGGGCATCCTCCTAGCCTATTGACGCGCCTGTTGTCATTGACGCGCCTATTGTCATTGCGAGCGCAGCGAAGCAATCTCATTGCTTCAATGAGGTTGCTTCGTCGCTGCGCTCCTCGCGATGACACGCAGAAGCAGCATGGGTAAACTCTACTGCGTCTGTAAACGCGGTTCGGAGCTGCCTCGCCGCCAGTATCAGCTCGGCCGCTCGCCATCTGGCGATAAAGTCAGTCGCGAGCCGATTTCCGCCGTTCTTCGGCGACAATGCTCGACCTGGACCGGCGTCAACCTCAACCGTAGATCATCGCCGCCGCCGCGCGGTTCGATAAGAGCGTTAACACGCCGAACGCCATCAAATTACCGGTTTCGGATGGTTTAACATGCTGCGGAAAAATGCGGCTTGCCCACCCAAGCACCCTTCTAGACGGCCCTTCGGGTCTCAGAGTGAGGCAGCCTTTTGATACGAAAGACCTCATCCCGAGAGGGGCGAAGCGTCGCGAAAGATGGGCGAGGATGGGACGCAGGTTTTTCCGCATCCGGATAATCGCATCGAGGGGTCGAGGTTGCGGGACATTTCCGAACGGGCGCGAGATCGATCTGCAATCCAGGCGTGTGCTCTACCTGTAAATTTCCTGCAAAGAACATGCGGAACAGGCTAAGCGACACAGGCGATAGTTGCAGGCCCCGCAGGATCGGCTCGCCGCATCATTGACTGGCGGCTGGCGCCGCAGCCGCGGCGTTTTGCCGTAGGGCGAGGTTGCCTTTGTCGCATTCTCGCGGCAGATTCCGGAAAAACCGCTCGAAGCGGCGTACCACAGGAGGTTTCTGATGGCGGCGACCCGGGCCCCGTTTTTGAAGACGCGGTATGGCGGCTATTTGCATCGCGACATTCCCGACGAGGATGCCGAGCTGACCCATGTCGGCCCGGGGACGCCCGGCGGCGAATATCTGCGCCGCTTCTGGCAGCCGGTGTGCTTTTCCGACGATCTGATAGACCTGCCGCTGCGCCTCAAGATCATGGGCGAGGATCTGGTGGCGTTTCGCGACCGGAGCGGCACGGCCGGCCTCTTGGAGCTGCATTGCCCGCATCGCGGCACGTCCCTGGAGTTCGGCCTCGTCGGCGACCGCGGCATCCGTTGCTGCTATCACGGCTGGCTGTTCGGGGCCGACGGCACGATCCTCGAAACCCCGGGGGAACCGGCCGACAGCACGCTGAAGGACCGCCTGTTTCACGGCGCCTATCCGATCCACGAGGCGAACGGCATCGTCTTTGCCTATATGGGCCCGCCCGAGCTGAAGCCGTCCTTCCCGGTCTATGACACCTACAACCGGCCGGGCTACCGGATGATCCCAGGACGGAAATATTGTTTTCCGGCGAATTGGCTGCAAATCCACGAAAATACGATTGACCCGGTCCATACCGCCTTTTTGCATACGATCGTCGCCGGCGCGGTCTTTACCGAGGAATTCGGCGTCTTGCCCGAATTGGAATATGTCGAGACGCCGATCGGCATGGTCTATGTCGGGACCCGCAGAATCGGCGACAACATCTGGACCCGTATGGTTGAGGTCGTGCTGCCCAACCTGCAGCAGGTGGCGCCGATCTGGGAGACCGGCCGCGAGGAGCGCACGTTCAGCGGCCCGATGATGACCCGCTGGGCGGTTCCGCTCGACGACACCAACACGATGCTGATCGAGTTCCGCCATGTCTGCGAAACCGACGAGGTGACGACGCCGGCCTGGTGGGCCGACCGCAACATCATGCTCCCCGGCCAGCTCGCCGCCGACACCTATGAGGAGGGCCAGCTCCACCCCGGCGACTACGAAGCGCAGGTTTCGCAGCGGCCGATCGCGGTGCACGGGCTCGAGCACCTCAGCGAGACGGATCGCGGGATCAGCATGTTCCGCAACCAGGTCCGGCGCGGCATTCGCGCAACCGCCGCCGGCCGCGACCCGATGGGCGTGTTCCGCCTCAACGGCAAGGTGATCCCGACCTACTGCAACAACACGGTCGTGCGGTCGCCGCCGGCCGCAACCCCGGCGATGGACAAAAAGATCATGCTGGAAACCGGCCGCCGGCTCGTCGAACGCTATCTGCAGGAGCCGCCGCTGATGGCCGATCGCTGATGGGGGCGGCCGCTGCTGCGGCGCAGCTTGCTGCGGGTGTTGTCGGGAGCGGTGGCAGTGGCCGCGACCAGCGGGCCGGCCGCAGCGCGGCAGAAGGTGTCGCAAGCCGCCGCACGCTATCAGGACCGGCCGAACGGCGGCTTCAGCTGCGCCGCCTGCGCGCTGTTCCGCCCGCCCGGCAGCTGCGTCGTCGTCGCGGGCGCGATCAGCCCGCACGGCTGGTGCCGGTTTTTCGATTTGCCGGATTGAGCGGGCAGGCCCATCTTTCGGAAGAATTCAACCACGGGAGGTCAACATGCCGTCATCGGTTCACCCGCAGCTTTCGCATTGCGGCGTCTATGCCCGCGACGTGTCGAAGATGGTCGATTTCTACACGAATGTGGTCGGCCTCGTCGTCTCCGACCGCGGCATTTCGAGCCGCGGCGGCGAGCTTGCCTTTATGACCGCGGCACCCGGCCATCACCATCAGTTCGTCATCGTCTCGGGGCGGGCGCCCGAAGGGGTCAGCACGGTCAACCAGCTGTCCTTCAAGGTTCCCGACCTCGACGCGCTGAAGACGCTCTATGGCCGCGCCCGCGGCGCCGGGATCGAGACGATCCGCCAGACCAGCCACGGCAACGCGCTCAGCTGCTATTTCCCCGACCCCGAGGGCAACCAGATCGAGATCTACATGGACACACCGTGGTATGTGCCGCAACCGCACGGCGTGCCGATCGACCTGTCGCTGCCCAACGACAAGATCATGGAAGAGACCGAGCGGCATTGCCGCGAAACCCCCGGCTTCATGCCGCTCGCCGACTGGCAGGCCGAGGTCGAAAGCCGGCTCAGCCGAAGCTGACGCGGCCTCAGCCGCGCCAGGGATGGGTGGCCGAGCGGTTTAAGGCACCGGTCTTGAAAACCGGCGTGGGCTAACACCCACCGTGGGTTCGAATCCCACCCCATCCGCCATTTCCCTATTCGCGGCACTTCGCGGTGATCCAACAGATCGTTGTAGTTGCAGGCAGATACGAACTTCCTACATACATGTGGACGCCTACGGATAGCTGTGATACCAACGTAGGTTGGTGGGTAGGTGGGAGGCCGATGCCGATGCCAAAACGGGTCGTGGGCTTGACGGCGCGACAGGTCGAGACGCGAAAAGCTCCTGGCATGCTCGCCGACGGCGGCGGGCTGTACCTGCAAATCTCGGCGGTCGGGGTGAAGACCTGGATATTCCGGTTCCAAATCGCGGGCGGCAAGCGTCGTGAAATGGGCTTGGGTGCGATTGCAGATGTGAGCCTAGCCGAGGCGCGGGACAAGGCGCGGGACGCGCGCAAGCTGGCCAAGCAGGGCGGCGACCCTATCGAGCGGCGCCGCAGCGAGCGCGTAGCCAGGTCGATCACCGACGCGAAGGCGATGACCTTTCGGCAGTGCGCCGAAGCCTACATCGCAGCGCACCAGGCGGGCTGGCGCAACCCCAAGCATGCGGCACAATGGCCCAGCACGTTGCAGACCTATGTCTACCCGATCGTGGGCGAGCTGCCGGTGATGGCGGTCGATCGGCCGGCCGTTCTTCGCGTCTTGTCGCCCATCTGGAACGAGAAGCCAGAGACGGCGAGCCGAGTGCGCGGCCGGATTGAGAGCATTCTCGGCTGGGCAACGCAACACGGCTACCGCACCGACGAAAACCCGGCAATGTGGAAGGGCGCCATAGAACACGCGCTGCCGCAGAAATCCAAGGTCCGCCGGGTTGAGCATCACGCGGCGCTGCCTTACGGCGAGCTGGCCGCGTTTATGCTCAAGCTGCGGCAGCAAGAGGGGATTGCCGCCCGTGCGCTGGAGTTCGCGATCTTGACCGCGGCGCGCACCGGCGAAGTGATCGGTGCGGCATGGGCTGAAATCAATCGAGCTGGCGAGGACGCGGAAGCCCGCCTATGGACCATTCCCGGCAGCCGCATGAAAGCAGGGAAAGAGCATCGCGTGCCCCTCAGTGGGCCCGCGTGCGCGGTTCTGGCGCAGATGCAGGCGATCCGGCAGAACGAGTTCGTCTTTCCCGGTCATCGTATCGGCCGGCCGCTCTCCAACATGGCGATGCTGATGCTCCTGCGGCGGATGGGGCGTGGCGACTTGACCGCCCACGGGTTCAGGTCGGCATTCTCGGACTGGTGCGCCGAACAGACCAATACGCCGAGCGAGGTTCGCGAAATGGCGCTGGCACACGCCGTCGGCGACAAGGTTGAGGCCGCTTACCGGCGCGGCGATTTGTTCGAGAAGCGGCGCGAGCTGATGGCGGCATGGGGTCGGTACTGCTGCGGCGGGGGCGGCAATGTGGTGGAGCTACGCCCACAACGCATCGCGGGTATGTAGCGAGCGCAAGACGGCCGGCGCTAACCTGTTGTTTTGACTCGATACACTATTATTCACTTAGTTATAGATAACTCAGTGCCCGAAACCGGGCCCGCAGTTGTTCCTCGGGTATTGTTGATCTGGACTGGCGGCCACAACTGTAGCCGCACAGTAGTTTCAGGAGATACCGATGGACAACAAGGCCGGCCCCGCGCGTCGGGCGCCGAAACACGAGCCAGTCGCCAAGCCGGCCGGCCATAAATTCGGCTGGCGGATTTCGGAGTGGGGTCCTGCGGTTGGCGTCAGCCGCTCGTTGGTCCATGAGCTGATCGCCGACGGGTCGATCAAGTCCGTGAAGCTCGGCGCGTCGCGGATCGTGATAACGCCGCCGGACGAATTTCTTAAGTCGCTCGCCGAGCCGAAAACGGTCTGACCCGATGCCCACGATCGCGTTGAGTGCCAAGGCCGCGTCTTGATCTAATGGCACTGATCGATCCCCCGGCTGGTCAAGAGAATATATGGCCCGCCTTGCACGAAATCTGTAGTTCGGCTCTGGCCGGGGACGTGTTGTTACATCCCACAAGCGTTTGTGAATTGTAACCGAGCTTCGAACGGTTCCAAACTACGTAGTGGAGCGAGTGCGGGTGCGGCAGGCCGCCGCATGCCTACGAGCATAGCTCATGTGCAAACGATCCCGACTAGGTTAGCGAAAACCTATAGTTGTTAAACCATTGATCTGAATCAGTTATGGATGGGGGAGCAGGCTTCCTACAGTTGCTCTCCCGAATAACGGCCGGGTTAGCTTAGACCAAGGCCGAAATGTTATCTCAGGCTGCTTGTGGTTTCGTGGGGAGGATACCCACCTAGCAGATACCACAAGCAAAAGGTATCTGCGACATGCCCAGGATCATCTGCGCTGCCGGTATTACTGCCCCGACGCTCGACGATCTCCGCAAGTATCCGGGTCGGCTTGTCCTAACGCACGAGCTGCGCGCGATGGGCATCGCCCCATCCTACGACACGCTCTCGAATGCCGTAAAGGACGGCCGCTTGCCCAAGCCTTACAAGCTCGGCCAGCGCTTAGCGTGGGAGGGTCGCGACGTTCTGAAGATGATCGGCGCTTCGCCCGAAATCCCAGGCGACGAGCCGCTCAAGACCTAACCCCGCAATAGGAAAGGCCCCGCTCGACGGCAGGGCCTTCCGATCTTCAACCGCTCGGCTGGGGGAAGCCGAGCGAACCGTAGGAGTGTTTTACCGTGCCACCTCTAGATACGCTTTCTGCGTCGGAAAATCAACAACCCATTGTGTCGCAATATCAAGGTTCGTCGGCGCATAACCGGCGCACCGTCAACGCATTAGACCTATTCCTGTACGACCCGAGCGCCCCCGACTCACAGACCGCACAAGCCGCTTATCGGCGCTGGGTGCTGTGGCGCTGGCAGTTGCACGACGGCAAGCCCACCAAGATGTGTTTCACCCCGACGACAGGCGGCCTAGCCAAGGCAAATAAACCGGCGACGTGGGGCACGATGACCGATGCGGTGAACAATCTGCGGAATATCCTGCTTGGCGGGGTGGTTGGCCCCGGCGGCCGGCGCGGAGGCTTTGGTATCGAGTTCGGCATGAGCCTTGACGATGAGTTCGCCATGGGCGGCGTCGATCTCGACAACTGCGTTGGACCCGACGGCACCATAGCGCCGTGGGCGGTCGAGATTATCGCGCGGTTCGGCAGCTATGCCGAAATCTCGCCGAGCGGGACTGGCGTCAAAATATTCTTTCGGTATCGGCTGGCAGACCGCCCAAAGCTCCTTGCGAAAATGGACGGTGCGGAGCACGGCAAGCAGTACAAGCGAGCGGGCAAGGAAAGCGACTATCACGCGTCGGGGATTGAGCTGTATATCTCTAACAGATACTTCACTGTTACGTTTAACCCGCTGCCTAACCTCCCTGACGAACTACGGGTTGTCGATGCCGACACCATCCTATGGGTGATCTGCGAGGCCGGCCCGAGGTATCAGAACGGCGGTCAAACGGTAGATGGCGCGGCGGCAGGAAACGTGGTGAGCATCGCGGGCGCGCGGCCCGCACTCGCCGGGAACTTGCATAGCGCTCTCACCGCGAAGGCGCAGGCTGGCCGCCCCAACAAAGACGACGATGCTATCAAGGACCGGTCGCGGGTTGTCCAAGGCATAGCGCACGAGATGCGGCGCGAGGGCAAGACGTTCGAGGAGTTCTGCGCTCGGATAAAAGACGACCCGCGCCCGCGAATTGTGGACTGGTACAACGAAAAAGGCGTCAAGCTTAATAATCGCCAACTGCAGCGTGCTTGGGATAAGGCCGGGCTCGCATCTACCACTACCGTAGTTGTCCCCGCCGTAGCTGCGGCGCGGCCGATCGTTCAGGTAGTCGGCGGCAACCTACCGAACACGATCAGCGTGGCCGAACAGCACTTGATTGCCGGCGACCCCATAATTTTTCAGCGGAACGGCATGGTCGGACATGTCGTGCTTGAAAACGCACTCACAACGAATAACGAGCAAATAAAAACCATTCAGTTTATAGAAATAGGATACTACCATATGATGGAGCGATTTACACGGGCGGTTGATTTCAAGGTATACGATGCGAGGAGTAAGTCACTGCGGTCGATTGACTGCCCAAAAGACGTAGCGCGCGCTTACTTGGCACGCGTTGGAGAGTGGAAATTACCTGTGTTGGCCGGCACTATTACAGCGCCGACACTGCGGCCCGACGGTTCAATATTGGAACTCCCCGGATACGACAGCGCAACCGGCATCTTCTACGAACCTGGCGGCGTGATCTTCCCCACAGTGCCGCAAAATCCGACATACGCCGATGCGCAGGCGTCGATCGGCGTGCTCAAGCAGCTGATCAGCGAGTTCCCCTATGTGCCAGATGGTGGCGGCCTGCCTGCCGATATCAGCTCAAGCCGCTCTGTTGCCATCTCGGGGATGCTGACAGCGCCCGTTAGACGTTCACTCGCCCAAGCTCCAATGCACGCGTTCAGCGCACCAACACCCGGCAGCGGCAAAACAAAGCATGCGCACATTGCAAGTATGATAGCGACAGGCCACAAATCCCCAATAATCACGCAGGGCAATAACCAAGAAGAGATGGAGAAGGCACTCGGAGCGGCGTTAATTAGGGCTGCCCAGATTATAACTATTGACAATTGCACACATCCGCTGTCCGGAAATCTACTTTGTACGACACTATCCGAGCCCACAGTAGAGGTTCGGGTGCTTGGGTTATCCAAGCTCATACAGGCGCCGACCAACGCGTCTTTTTTCGCTGCCGGGAATAACCTGAGCGTCGAGGGAGACGCGACGCGGCGCGTGCTGCTGAGCCAGCTTGATGCTGGGGTCGAGCGCCCCGAGCTGCGCACATTCACCTCCGACGATCCCGTAGAAGTTATCCGACGGGACCGGGGGAAATACATCATCGCCGTGTTGACGGTCCTGCGCGCCTTTGTCGTGGCCGGATATCCGGTGCGCCCGCCTCCTCTCGGCGGATACGACGAATGGGATCGGCTGGTGCGCGGCGCGCTGCTCTGGCTTGGCGAGCCCGACCCCTGCAACACAATGGAGGGGGTCCGCGACCAAGACCCCAAGGTGCAAAACCTGATCGCGGTAACCCAGCAATGGGAAAAAGCAATCGGCCTCGGCAAGAGCGTCGCGGCGAAAGAAGTCCGAGTCGCTGCGGTCGGGCAGGGGGCAATCGGCCTTGGCGGCGCCGGGCGTTCAGGCTCCATCAGCCCGCCTCATCAAGGGCTTAAGGACGCACTCCTCGTTGCCTGCGGCCAACACGGCATGATCGACGATCGGGGGATCGGAACCTGGCTCCGGCATAACAAAGATAAGGTCGTCAACGGATTGCGGATACACGCGGAGGCTGATCTGCACACAAAAACACAACGTTGGGTACTAACAAGGCGCCCATAAGATGGAACAAATATATACGAGAACAGCGAAAAGTTTGGGGTTTGCGGGGTCAGATTTTCGCCTGACCCCGCAAACCAAAATATACGAAATACCCAATTATATAAAGGGTTTACGAGATGTGCCGAGCGTGCCCAAAGAGCCTTTGCGGGGTCAAGAGACTTTCTCTACCTCCAACGCATGGGAACTCTCAATATACATATTATACATGTGTATGGGTGAATGTAAAAATGAGAGTTTTATAGAGGTGGGGGAAAACAGGGGGGGTTTGATCCCGCCGACCCCGCAGCCCCGTCAATTCCCTTACATTTTCAATGGGTTACCGCTGCGGGGTCGGCCGATCTTGACCCCGCAAACTCAGGAGATTGCTGTAATTTCAATGGGTTGGGCTATTGTAGCCCTTCTCGCTGTGGTGGGTCATATGCGATTGCCCTCAACCTATGCACCGCGCCGACAGCCCGTACCATCATTATACCGCCAACAACCTAGCTAGGAGTTGCACTCATGCCTCAGTTCATCAGCACCGATCATGTAAAGATCAATGACCTAGCCGCGATGGAGCCGGCATACACCAGGATCGTTTCGGAGGCGGTCAAGGTCCACGACGGTAGTAAGCATCCGATCCGGGCGGTCGAGTTCATTGCCGCGCCTGATTTGAGCGCGGCGGGCATCCCGATCGCCATTAAGAGCCTCGCGATGACCGTGATCGGGCGAGGCGTACCGGATGAGCGGGGCGCGCTGGTACCACTAAGCCCAAGCGGAGCCGGCCGCGGGAACACGCGCAGCGCGGTTGATGCGGTCGGGCGGGAGCTGATGACCGCGAATTCGATATTCACCGTGGCCCAGGCGAAGGGAGAGGCGCAGAGGGTTATCAAACACCTGATGGATATCGGCTGCGTCACCGAGGAGCCGGTGAAAGTCCCGAAATATAAGCCGGACGGCAGCCTCAACGGATCGCTAGAGCGGAAGGGCCTCGTATGCCACCCGGAGCTAGCGCCTTGGGTACAACCAACGGATGATCGTGTCACTCCGGCGAGCCCGACGGAGGCCGCGGTATGACCCGCCGAAATCTGCACCTCAATAGCACCTCAATAGCACCTCAATCCAAAATAATTGAGGTGCTGGCTGGGTATGCCGGGGGAATGAGGGCACCCCTCAAAGGGTGCACCTCAATTCACCCAGGGGGGTGTGGGGGGATTGAGGTGCTGGGATCAAGTGCCCCAAAAGTTCGAGGCTTTCTGCGCCTCACGCTGCACCTCAATTCGCACCTCAATTGCATCCGCGAGGGTGCAGCGGGCGGTACCTTGGGCCTCATTCCCGCCCGGCTGGGCCACTGCACCTCAATTGCACTTCACCGGGGCGGCGATTGAGGTGCACGCCCGCTTGGCCGCACCCCCCACCCCATACAATCTACTTAACTAGGAGTTGCACCGATGAGCTTAATCCCAGCCGATACCGACACGCTGCTACGCCAAGCGCCGATGACCGCCGACGCTCCTCGCCACGATCGGCTGGCCCTGCGCGCCGCCGCCATAACGAAGATGGTCGCCGAGCGCGATATCCCGCCGGACATGCGGGAGAACGCCGCGCTGATCGCCGACGCGCAGGGCTGGCGCATGTACCCCCGCCTCGCGGCGGCGTGCGACCGCATCGCCTGTACGTGCGCCCATCGCGAACTCGACGAAGCGGCATGCAGGGAAGCCGAGGCGGCCTACGCTGACGAAATGCTGTCGGTTATTCTCGGCGGCGAGTGGCGGCTTGTTCCCCGGCGCCGCTGCCCACGGCTTGCCCAGCCAGTATCATTCTTCGCGCCGCGGGGTCCATCCAAGCTCTACGGCTTCTCCTCCTACGACCACGCCCTGTTCGAACACTATCGCACGTATCGTCGCCGCGGGACGCGCGGCCGCGCAACGTGGCGCGACACGGCCGTGCTCGGGATGCCTTACGACGGCGCGTGGTGCGGCGAGCCCGAAGCGGTTAGCAGCGTTGCGAGCTGGTTCCCGGTCGCGGGCGTTGGGCTCTGGACCCGGCGCGACCTATCGGCGTGGTGTCCCGGCCGCACTCGCCTCGTCATCGCCGCGCCCGGCCTGATCGGTCGCGACCCCACCGAATTCGGCTTTCAAGAGACCACCCCCACCAACCCCGAAGCCTGAGCTTCATAAACCGAGGAGTTAACCCCGATGCGTTCCACCAAAACCAAAGCAACCCCGCCCCGCTCGCCCGCCGGCAGGCCGCCGGGCCGCAGCCCGGTCAGGCAGACCGCCCCCGACGATGCAGCCGTGCCAGCGCCCACCAGCCGCAGCCCGGCGCCCCCGGCGAGCGACCGGGGCCCGGCAAAAAAGCCGGCCAAGCTGATCCGCGCGCCCGAGCACGGCTCGGGCGCCAGCAGCGGCAGGGTCAACCGGCAATTCAACGCGCCGCGCATCGTCGCCAAGCCGGTAGCACCGCGCCGGCCGATCAGTCCCGCCGACCGCGCCGCCCGTAACGTCGTCAATTAGGAGAAGACCGATGTTCGCCCTATCCCGAAACGCCTTAGTAAACCTGGCCGTGGTCGAGCGCATCGAGGAGGTGCGCTCGACCCGCGGCTGTTCGCTTATCTGCTACAGCGTCGCCGGCGGCGAGCTGGCGGTCTTGCCTGCCCCGTATCGCCTGCCTGATGGTTTCCTGGAGCTGCGCGACCCGCGCCAGGTCCGCCATCGGCGAGCGTCCGACGTTCTCGCGGTATGGATCAACCCGGATTTCATTGGCCGCCTCGTATCTGACGGCGACGGCACCTACCGCGCCTTCGACCGCGCGGACCGCCTGATCGGGACGGTTCGTGCGCCGCTCGATCTACCAACCGTCGATCTGCGCGACGTAGACGTAGCCGCGCCCGTGGCCGCGGCAGCAGCCTGATTATCAGCCCAAACAGAGGAGTAAGACCGATGACCATCACGCAGGACGATATCAACACTTATGGGCCGGAGCTGATCCGGGACATGCAGCGCTTTGCCCAGCCCGAAGTCGATCGGGTTGGCCAGCAAGTCAACCAGCTACAGAACGACTTACGCATGACCCAGATAGCACTAAATCGCCAGCGCAGCATGGCGATACTCGACCAAGATCAAGAGATCGGCGCGACTTGGCGTAGCACCAATGCTACTGAGGATTTCGTCACATGGACGAGGGAGATTGATTCACTCTCAAATCAACCCAGAATTCAGCTGCTCAATGCCGCGTTCGACGTTGGCGCCGGTCATCAAGTAGGGAACTTCTTCAAGGCCTACGCGATGGCAAAACGCGTTCCGGCCGGCCAGCGCACCTCCGATACTCTGCCAGGCGAGCGCCAGGCGGGCAGTGTACGCCCCACCGCTCGCGGCGAAAGACGGGTCTTCACCCGCGATGAGGTGAGCCGTTTCTATCGTGACATTCGCCAGGGCGTCTTCCATGGGCGGGAGCCCGAGCGGCTTCGCCTTGAGCAAGAAATCGTCACCGCAGCGCGCGAGGGGCGCGTCGAAGTGGGCCACTTGAGGATGGCCGACGACGATCGACGGATCGGGTGACGGGGCATGCCGATCGATAAGCAGAAACTCGGGTGACGGTCATGCCAATCGACGATCAGACCCGCGCCAAGTTGGCCCAAGCCCTCGGTATGCTGGGGGCTGAGCGCGCCGAAGACCGCGCGGCGGCCGCCGGTGCCATCGCTGGCTTCATCAAGCGGTCGGGGCTCGATTGGGCCGAGCTGCTGTCGCGCGAGCGGGACGGCCCGACTGATCCGGCATCGCACCCCGATACCGAGTGGGCGCCGTCCGAGCCTATCGACGGCAGCCCCGGATCGTGGCGGTGGTATCGGGGATATATTATGGCCGTGCGCCGCTGCCGGGAGGACGCTACACGCCCTGGTTGGGGGCAACGTTTCGGCCGCTGGTACTCCACGATTGAAGGGGCCATTTTGGTTGATCGACATGCGCGCACCTTTTTCCCCAGCGAGGACGAAGCCCGCGCCGCCGCCGAAGCCTTCGAGGAATGCCCCGAGGGGTGGCCCTCCGGGGTCGAAGCGGCAGTAATCTGATGGAGCACAATCGATGAGCGAGACTGTCATGGGTAAACCCTTCGCCGAAGCCTTCGCCGAAGCCCTCGGGGAGCCACTTCCTGCTGACTGGCGGGACGATCTGGCGGTTCAATCGCGTCGGGACCGCCTCGCTGCCCTGGCCTATAGCGCCGCCGACGGCGCGGTTGATCTCTTGTTGCGCAGTCTCGACAACTGCCTGCATCAGGCCGGTCGGGTTTCGCCTGGCGATCCGGCCGTGCGGTCATTTATGGCTCGCGTGGTTGATCTCGATAAGGGCTGCCGGATATTTGTTCGGGAGGGCGGCGTCGGCGCTGCCGAGGTCGTCGCCGATGCCGCAGTGTTTGAGTGCGGGCAGGCTGTCGCTGACTTTGTCATGCACGCGCTCGACCAATACCGCGAGGCGCACCGTCGAGCCGTCAACGAGCTGGAGACTTCCAAGAACCGCGTTTTCGGACCGGTGAGAGGCGAGGATTGGGCGGGCGGTCAGTGATCGTCCGATTGAGGTGATCAAGGGTGCGAGCGGGACCGCGTCGAGAGTGGGTCTCGTGGCTCAGATCAACGCT
>DASYBC010000123.1:0-21071 GCA_036500965.1 Allostellaceae bacterium
GGGACCTCCTCTGCAACCGGATAAGCCTTTGTCGCAGAAGAATTATCCCTCTTTCAGAACCCCGATGCACTCATCCCGGTGAGATATCCGGGCTAGTGGTGCGATGCCAACAGATGATTCCCATCCGTTGGCTGAATCGCACCACCAACGTATTAATCTGGTGGGCCGATTCACGAAACGCTTGGGAATCAAGCGTTTCGATCGGACCACGAGGGGCATGATATCGGCGGCCACCGCGACAAATGCCGTGCGCGCCGGCAGCAACGGGCCGAGCAGCAACGGCCGACCCCAAATTCAGCCTCGCTTGGTCGGATTCCGGGGTTTCCGCTCGTCGCTCACCTGGATGAATGAGGCGCACGAGGGAAACGAGCCGTAGACAGGCGGCTCTGTGCAGCATTGGCGAGATGCTGCTGCACGATCGACATAGCCGAGGTCGACGGGGCCTGATCGAACTGGACCGGCTGGCGGCCAAGCCATTCCAGCGGTCGCGCCGGGTGCAGTCGATCTCGCTCGCGCTTATGCCGAGGGATGCTTTGCCGCTCGCGGCTCAGGCTCAATACGAGCGCGGCAGGCCGAGGACGTGCTGGCCCAGATAAGCCAGGATCAGGTTGGTCGAAATGGGGGCGGTCTGGTAGAGCCGCGCTTCACGCCATTTGCGCTCGATGTCGTATTCCTTGGCAAAGGCGAAGCCGCCATAGGTGGCAAAGGTCGCCTCGGCGGCGTGCCAGGTTGCCTCGGAGGCGAGCAATTTCGCCATGTTGGCGTCGGCGCCGCATTCCTCGCCGGCGTCGAACAGTGCTGCGGCGCGGCGGCAGATCATGTCGGCGGCTTCGAGCTCGGCATAGGCGCGCGCCAATGGGAACTGCACCCCCTGGTTCTGCCCGATCGGCCGGTCGAACACCACCCGCTCCTTGGCGTAGTCGATGCCCTTTTTGAGGAGCCAGCGGCCGTCGCCAACGCATTCCTGGGCGACCAGGATGCGCTCGGCGTTCATGCCGTCGAGGATATAGCGGAACCCCCTGCCCTCCTCGCCGATCAGACTGTCCGGCGGGATTTTCAGATTGTCGAAAAAGACCTCGGTGGTGTTGTGGTTGATCATCGCCTCGATCGGCCGGATCTCGACGCCGTGGCCCAAATTCTCGCGCAGATCGATCAAAAACACCGAGAGGCCGTCGGTGCGGCGCTTGACCTGGTCGACCGGCGTGGTGCGCGCCAACAGCAGCATCAGGTCGGAATGCCGGGCGCGCGAGGTCCACACCTTCTGGCCGTTGACGACATAGTGGTTGCCTTCGCGCATCGCACGCGTCTTGAGCTTGGTCGTATCGGAGCCAGTGGTCGGCTCGGTCACGCCAAAGGCCTGCAGGCGCAATTCGCCGGACGCGATCTTGGGCAAATAGCGCTGTTTCTGCTCCCCGCTGCCATGCCGTAAGAGGGTGCCCATGATGTACATCTGGGCGTGGCCCTGGCTCGCGGTGCAGCCCGAGGCGTTGATCTCCTCCAGGATCACCGCGGCGGCGCGCAACGGCAGGCCCGAACCGCCATATTCCTCCGGGATCAACGACGCGAGAAACCCGGCCTCGGTCAATTCCTCGATGAACTCGGTCGGATAGGCCTGCTCGGCTTCGAGCTTGCGCCAGTATTCGCCGGGATAGCCCTCGCAGATCTTACGGATCGATTGGCGCAATTCGGGATAATCCTCGCCCAGCGCCACCATCGTCGCTGTGTCCGACACCGGGAGCTCCTTTCTTCTCAGTGATGTGGCAGATAGGTCAACAGCACCCCAACCGCGGCAAGGGCGGCGGTGTAGGCGCCGGTCATCGCCGCCATGACCCCCCACATGTAAAGTCGGCTCGGTTTGTCGGCGAGCCCCGCTCTCACATCGGCGAGCTCGGTCTTGGTCGCGAGATGCGGCAGGGTGGCCTCGATGCGCGCGACGGCGAGCTCGATGCGGCCGACGCTCTCCTCGATCCGCGCCAACCGTTGCTCCACGCGATCGAGCCGTTCCTCAACCCGATCGAGCCGCTGCTCGACGCGATCGAGCCTGGTTTCCAGGCGGTCGAGCCGGGCCTCGAACTGCTCGATGCGGGTTTCGCTCATCTGTGCCTGTCAGAGCGGGCGCGCGACCGATCGTGATCGCGTGGTCCCAATATAGGAACGCCAGCGGGCTCAGCGCGATAGTGAACAGTACGCTGTCACAGGATCATCCTGTCCGCACGGCGCGGTATTCGCGGCGGACGATCTCCAGGAGCTCCTCGGCCGAGGTCGCGGCGGTACTGCTCTCGAAGGTGATCTCGCCGTGCTGCATCAGGATCACCCGGTCGCAGATCTCGAGGGTCTGCGCGTAATTGTGGGCGATCATCACGATGGCGATGTCGCCGCGCGACCGCAAGCGCTCGATCAGCTCGATGATCAGCCGCGCCTCGCGGGCGCCCATCGCCGCCAAGGGCTCGTCGAGCAACAGGATGCGCGCCTGCGAATAGACGGCGCGGGCGACGGCGATCGCCTGGCGCTGCCCGCCCGACAGCGCGCCGACCTCGAGCTCGACCGAGGGCACATCGACGCCGATCTCGGCCAAGGCCTCGGCCGCCCGCCGCCGCATCGCACTATGGTTCAAGAACCGCAGCGGCCCGCCCCACAGCAATTCGCGGTTCAAGAACATGTTGTGGTAGATGCTGAGCCCGTTGACCAGCGCCAAATCCTGATAGACGCATTCGATGCCGAGGGCCCTCGCATCGTCGACCGAGGCGAGCGCCACCGCCCGGCCATCGACAAACACCTGCCCGCGATCCGGCTGGTGATAGCCGGTCAAGATCTTGATCAGGGTCGATTTGCCGGCGCCGTTGTCGCCGAGGATGCCGAGCGTCTCGCCGCGCTCGACCCGCAGCGATACGCCGGCAAGCGCGGTGATCTTGCCAAACACCTTGACCAGGTTTTCGGCCCGGATCGCCTCGGGCATCTGCTGGGCGGCGCCGCTCATTCGTGCCCGCCGCCGCGCAACCGCGCCAAGTGGATGTTGGCCACCATCGCGATCAGGATCGCGGCGCCGATGATCGTGTCGAAGGTGAAGGCGTTGATCCCCTGCAACGTGAACCCGTCCTGCAAGACGCCGAGCATGATGCCGCCGACCAGCCCGCCGACGATCGTGCCGGTGCCGCCGGCGATCGCGGTGCCGCCGATCACCCCCGAGGCGACGCCCAGGAACATGATGTTGCTGCCGCCGGCCAAGGGGTCGGTCGAGCCGACGCGGAACGCCTCCAGCAATCCGGCAAATCCGCCCAGGGTGCTGGTCAGCATGAAATTGCCGATCTTGATGCGGTTGATGGCGATGCCGGCCTCGGCGGCGGCGACGATGTTGCCGCCGATCGCGATCGTGTGCAGACCCCAGCGGGTATGGCGCAGCACGACGTGCATGACCGCGACGATGACGACCGCCCAGACGATCTCCGAATAGCCCCACGCGCCCATGACGCCGTTCAGGAGCGGGCCGCCCGGGGTGTTGGCCGGAAAGCCGCGCGAGATCGTCAGCGTGATCCCGGTGATCAGGAACAGCATGCCGAGCGTGGTGATGAACGACGGCACCCTGAGCCCGATCGTGATCAGCCCGATGACGAGCCCGATCAGCGCGCAGACAGCGAGTGCGGCGACGATCGCCGCGGCCACCGGCAGTCCCACCGCCTGGGCATGCTCCATCAGGAACGGGGCCAGCGCAAACACCTGGCCGACCGACAGGTCGATCTCGCGGCAGATCAGCAGCATGATCTCGCCGCAGGCGATGATCACCGGTGCGGCGACGAATTGCGACACCGTCTGCAGATTGTCGTTGGTCAGGAAATTGGCGTTGGCCAGCTCGAAATAGATGACGAGCGCCGCCGAGACGACGATGACGCTCGCCTCCGGGCGCAGCACGAAGGCACGCACCCGCCCGGCGACGCCGCGGCGACGCGTCTCACCCCGAATGGCGGCCGACGGCGGCACGCTCACCCGCCGATCGGGCCGCCGCGTGGCACGATCTGCGCGGTCGCGGCACTGCCTTCGTAGCGCGTCTTGGTGTCGAGATAGGGCTGGACGTTGCTCTTGGTCACGAATTTGAGGCCGGTGTTGATGTCGGCCGGGCCGACCAGCCCGCCCGAGACCTTGAAGGCGAACATCTCCATGACCGTGTAAAAGCCTTGCAGATAGGGCTGCTGGTCGATCACGAAGTCGAGAAACCCGTCATGCACCGCCTGGAGCGAGCGCGGCAACAGGTCGAACCCGCCGGCATGCACGCCCTTTTTGACCAGGTCGTACTGGCGCGTAATCAGACCGGTGTTCATCGTGTCGCCGCCGCCGGTGCCGAACATGCCGCGCACCTTCGGGTGGCCCAGATAATAGGCGCGGATCTTCGATAAGGAGGCGTTGACCGTCGGATCGGTGGCGATCATCGTCGCCTCGATCTTGGCCCCCGATTTCTTGATCGCATCGATGGCACCATCGACCCGCGGCTGCAGATTGAGCTGCCCCGGAGTGGCGATGAACAGCGCCACCTCGCCCGACCCGACCAATTTGACGATGCGCTCGCCCATCATCTGCCCGGACAGGAACAAATCCTGGCCGATATAGGCGAGCCGCCGGTTGTCGCTGCCGCGCGGCGCGTCGGCATTGTAGCTGAACACCGGGATGCCGGCGTCGAGCGCGCGCCCGATCGGCCGGTCGAAGCCCTTGGGGTCGACGATGCAGACGGCGATCGCGTCGGCCTTGCCGGCGATCGCGGTGTTCATCGCGTTGACCATCTGCGCCACGTCGGAGGTTTCCGAGCCGGTCCATTGATAGTCGCAGCCGAGGAGCGCGCAGGCGTCGTGGATGCCATACTGGCAGGGCACGAAAAAGGCGTTGGTGGTGACATGGTTGACGAAGACGAACTTCCAGCGCGGATGAGCCGGGAACGGCCCCTCGTCTGCCGCCAACGCGCCGCCGGACGCGGCCATCAGCGCCGCCGCCAGCGGCCCCGCCGCGACCCCGCGCATCACCGCGCGCCGCGGCAACCCCGCCGCCACCCTCTCCGCGATCCCGCGCGCACGTCCCCTCATGTCCCCCTCCCCCGTTGGTTGTCTTGCGACGTATCCCACGCGCCGAGCAAAGCCCGCCGAACATAGCCGGCCCGGAGCCCTTGGTCACGAGCAGACCATCGCAGCATCGACCCTCGGCTGTCCCAGCACAGCGACATCGCCCGCATCGACCGCCCAGCGTGCTGCTTGCGCCACGACCCCCGGCTCCGCAGTTTCAAGGAGGCATCACCGGCTCCGTGGAAAACCCCCGATCGGCGCGTAATCGGTGTTCTGGAAAAATCGCGTCATTGCGGAGTAGAGCCGGGCGCGATGTTCAACCGCCCGAGCGAATCCGGGAAAATCACACGAATCAAATTTGGCTAAGATCGGGCGACGGGGAGGGAAGGCTTGCGCCTTCCCTCGGCATAGGTTATCCCGCTTCCTGACCAGGATTACCTCTGCTGTTCCGCCTCACCATAATATCCCTTCCGAGAAATCTGGTCGTCTATTATTTATCTAAGTAGTTGCACGATTGCCCTTCAATGGTAAGGCATTCTTTGGCTAGACCCTCAAAATTACCGCACACCAGGTCTGTTGGCACGATTTTGCTTTTGTCGTTCGCGCGCGCCTTGCTCGTACCGTCATTGTACATTGTCCTGGTGACCAAATCGACACGGCAATCGAAGACAGGCGGTGACGCTACTGTCGGCAGTTACCATCTTCATATCAATTATAACATGTTGCGTGTCATCATAGAGCTGCTCCTGGACTGCCACTTGTCCGATTCCTGGGTGTCCAGGATATATTGTAGGTCCGATTATTGAGTGAACTACGTATTCGTGACCGGCTACTGTATCGAGAGAGAAATCGACAAATAATGTTAATTCAATATCAGAGCAAGTGGAATCCATACATCTTTGGCCAAGGTGACTGGGGTCTGCTACGGTTATGGTGTGGTAGCCTGGTAGTACTGCTACGAGGGGGGTGTCCTGCCCATGAACCTAGCGGGAATAGCGGTTATACCCATACTCTTGAACCTAACCAATGGCTGGCCAGGATACTGGACCTGTCTGGGGAATAGAAGGGGGGGGGCCAGGATACTGGACCTCTTTACCGTCAACTTTGATCACGTAAATCGGCCCGGTGTTAAAGACAGCGACTGCGGTGCTAGGTAACGCCTCTCCACTGTAGGTGCGGATAACCAGCTGAGGTTGTTCCGGCGGCGCTGAACATGCAGCCAAAATCGCGAAGGCAACGAACCACGTTCGATTAAGCTGCATACTCACCACCTTTCGTCGATGAGGCATTCTTGCGGGTGATGATTGCCCCTAGCGCCTCAAGCCTGCAAGACCGATTTTCCTCTCCGGACGGTGGCCTCCGGTTTCTAGATGTTGTGTCTGCGCCGCCTGCCACGCTCACTCCGCAAGTCGCATAAGCAGTGATTCTGGAAACTTACCGTGCCAGTCAAGTCGCCAACGCTCGGTCATGGATGACGCGCATTTTGAGCGGTGTTATTTTCTGTTAGGTTATAGCGTCCTAACACTACATCATTATCGACCAGGTTGTTAAAGGTTCTCATTATTCTGATAACACGATTGGACATATCCTCTAATCCATGTTCATCTATCTCAATATATTCTCCGTGCGCAATATTGTTTCTTCTAAATAAAAGAATTTTGTCAATGAACTCGTATTCATCTTCAAACAATGTGTGGTCAATAGACAATAAATCGCACAATTCTTTCAATACCACAGAATTGAGGTTGCCTCTCGCTGAGATTGCGTCATCGTCTATTTTGCGAAATTGGGTATTGCCGGACTGTAATATGCGGTCTATGAATTCTATTTTTTCTCGGTAGCTCATTTGGGATTGGCCAAGTCGCTTTAAATCTCCGAAAAATTCGTTCAATCGAAAGCTGGGCTTGATCGTGGCATAACGGGGGCGACGGGTTGCCAAAAATTCAAGGTACGACCTCGAAACGACAGCTACATGGCCTTCCCAATGAGCGTACACTAAAGGAACAGTCGCCCGTAGCAGGCTACGCTTAAACGCGTGATCGCTCCTCCTTACTGCTGCACGAAGGTCGGATATCTCTTTTATCCTCCATGTCAAATCGGCGGTTATCGCGTGAGAGAACTCCTCCGCCGTCCGCAGTTGGGCCATTGGGCTGGCCTATGCAGGTTGGGGCGCGAACCAGCTCCTACCGAACGGGATGGTCTTCTGGATACGCAGGGTGCCGCGTAGGCCCGCGCGTGAGAAGGTTTTCACTTCCTCACGGTTCCACAATTGCAATACCCTCTCTTTCACATACCCACGCGGGTCATTTAACCCTCGTAACTCTGGCAAATTAAAAGACACACCAACGGCCACGATCTCGATTGCGGTTAAACCCACTCGACCGCGCGCTCTTCCGTCTTCGAACTGTCGTAATGCATCGTTTCCAAGCGCATCATGAAGTAGCGTAATTGTGTCTCGCAAATTCTTTTCTGCCTCAACATCGAATATTCCTCCCTCTGCGATCTCGATGATTCCTGCATCAATGTATTCCTCTACATCTAGTTTTCCATCGTAAGGGATATATCTATAGACTAAAAATCGGGTGAGAAATTCTATATTTCGTTGTTGTCGCTGCTGATCTTCGGAAACGCGAAAAAGTGCACTGAACAGATCCCACTCTGTAAGCTTCCGCAATTTTTCAAAAAACTGGTCATTCACCATTACGATTATACAATTGCGTAATTCTTGTGCATTTGCGATTGAGCCTCCACCATTCAATCTCTGGAACAACTCATATTTTGTATGAGGGTCACTCGGGCGCTTTAATATCTCAACACTTATACGGCTACGGCGGATTGTCAGTTGTAGATTTTTAGGGAGTTCATTCTGTTCCTCAACAGGAGTGTCGGCGATTGTTTCGGTTCCCTCCCACACGACGTTATGAAGTGAAGGTAAATATTTTGTCGATTCAAGGATAGAAGGGGGTTTGATTTCCCCATTAGGGCCTTCGAGCAGCCCCATAAACTCTAAGAGTGTCGAGATTCGTTGGAGACCGTCAACCAACTCCCATTTCCCGCTCGGCAATTCATAAACAAAAATCGACGGCAGGGGGATACCGATAAGTATGGACTCTATCAATCTCGATTTCTGTGATAGCTCCCATCGGAATAGCCGTTGAAAAACGGGGCTTATAATAAGCTCCTTGTCTTTATACATATTGACGATTTCACCAATCGACATCTGATAGGAGTCTGTGGTGACTGTCCGTTGAGCAGCCTCAATTTCTGTCATCAAATCCATTGCATCGACCCTTTGCCCATAACGCCTCAGCGGGTGCGGTGTTTCCTCACCAATTTCGTCCCCCCTTATATGGTGAGGCGGGAAATCGTGCTCTGACTGACATTGTAGCTGCGGGCGACGCTGCGCTGCGTCTCTCCGGCGTCGAGGCGAGCGCGGGCCTCTTTCTGCTGGTGCGAGGTGAGGATTGGCTTGCGACCGAATTTGACGCCCTTGGCCTTGGCGTCGCCCGGCCGCGCGCGGTGCGTTCCAGAATGCGGCGGCGCTCCAACTTGGCGGCGACACCGAGGATCGCGAGGACGATCTCGGCAAAATCGGATGTGGTGTCGAGATAAGGCTCGGGCAGCGAACGGATACCGGCTCCGGCGCGCTGCATCTCGCGGGCGATGACCAGCAAGTCGGTCGTATCGCGCGACAGCCGGTCAACGGCCGGGGTTATCACCACGTCGCCGGGGACAAGGGCCTTCATCAATTTGGCAAGCTGCGGCCGGTCGGCGGTCGTGCCGGTGATCTTCTCGCGGAATACCTTTTCGCAGCCCGTCGCCTTAAGTTGGGCGACCTGGCCGCTCTCGTCCTGTGCAGCCGTCGAGACGCGGGCGTAGCCGTAGATCATGCCCACGATTGTGCATCAGAAGTCTGCATCGGAAAAGATCAATTGTATCAAGCCCGTCGCGACAATGCAGATATCTTCCATTTCGCGACATGGCTCAGCCGGGCGTCGAGGTCAATTCCGTCGCTTCCGGGAAATGACGATATACCAGAATACTCGTTCTGACCGCTCGGCCGGTCGCGCTAAAATTACCGCAATCGCATCGTATGTTGCGGTCCGGCTTGGTGGGGGGGGGGCACGCGTGCAGCAGAGGAGATGTCGGTGCGGTCGGATTGGGCTGGGGCGCCTGTAAATCACCTGCAAAAAACAGGTGGAACAGGAGTGGGGGGACGCTTCGCCGAGGGCGGGACGCGCGATCCTGCGGGCGGGATACGCTGAGCGACGAATTCGACCGGCTTCTCGCCGAGATCCGTGGCTGCCGGGTGTGCGCGGCGCAATTGCCGCTCGGACCGCGCCCGGTCGTGCGTGGACGGCCTTCGGCGCAATTGCTGATCGTCAGCCAGGCGCCGGGAACCCGGGTGCACCGGACCGGGCTGTCGTTTGACGACAGGAGCGGCGATCGATTGCGCGATTGGCTCGGGCTCGACCGCGCGGCATTTTACGACGAGAGCCGGGTGGCGGTCATGCCGATCGGCTTCTGCTATCCCGGACGGAGCAAAGGCGGCGACCGGCCGCCGCGCCCTGAATGCGCGCCATTATGGCACGCGCGGCTGCGCGCCCTGTTGCCGGCGGTCGGCCTGACTGTGCTGGCCGGCAGCCATGCGATCCGCCATTACCTGCCGGCGACCCGAACCGGCTCGATGACCGCGGCGATTGCGCGCTGGCGCGAGTTTTTGCCCTCGGTGTTTGTGTTGCCGCACCCGAGCTGGCGCGCGGCGCTGTGGCTGCGCGCCAACCCATGGTTTGAGGCCGAGGCCCTGCCGGTGCTGCGCGCGCGGGTCGCCGAAGCGCTCAGCCCGACGCCTCGATGCGCGCCATGTCGGCGTCGCTGAAACCGAAATGATGACCGATCTCGTGGATCAGCACATGGCGCACGAGATTGGCCAAGTCCTCGCCGGTCTCGCCGCAATAGGCGAGCATCGGCCGGCGATAGAGGAAAATCATGTCCATATGCGGGGTCGGGTCGGTGACGCTCTTGTACGGCAGGGCGACGCCGCGATAGAGGCCGAGAAGGTCGAACGGGCTCTTAAGGCCCATCGCCCGTCGGGTCGGCTCGTCCGGGAAATCCTCGACCCGGATTGTCACCCCGCCGAGATGGCGCCGGAATGGGCGCGGGATCGCGGCGAGCGCCTTGTTCGCCAGCCACTCGATATCGGCGATCGACGGGTCGGCAAGGGATGGCGCGAGCCGCCCGCTCATGCCGCCGCCGCGCGCTTGATTTCCGGGATCCGATCGCGCATGTCCCTGTTGAGCGACGAGGATGGGAGAGCGACATGGTCGAAAAGCTGGTCGGGGCGGCGCGGCATGCCGCACTCCATGAGCTCCATGGCTGGGCCGAGGTGGCCGACCGCGATGCGATCCGCAAGAGCTATCATTTCGGTAGTTTCTCGGAGGCCTGGGGCTTCATCTCGCGAATAGCGCTGCTCGCCGAGAAGATGGACCACCACCCCGAGCTGTTCAATGTCTACAACCGGGTCGAGATCGTGCTGGCGACCCATGATGTAGACGGGGTCAGCGAGCGCGACATCGCGCTCGCCCGCGGGATCGACGAGCTCGCCCCCGAGCGCGACCGCCGCCCGCCGCTGCCCTGATCCCCTTGGGCCTGATCCCGATGGGCCTGATCCCGATGGGCCTGATGCCCGCGGGCGCTGTTACGGAGCCTGCAGGCCTGGGGCAAGCGACCAGCGCAACGGCACGGTGAAGACGACATTGACCATTTCTTGGCCGGGGTTCTCTTTGCCGATCCCGGCGTTCGAGATGTGATAAAAGCCGACGCCGAGGCGGCGCTGATCGGCGAAGCGGTAGTCGAGCTCGGCGCCCGTGCGAAACTCCCACCACGCCCCGAGATCGAGGCCGTGGCCCGGCTCGAAATACCCTGCCGCGGCGGTCGGGGTCAGCACCAGATGGTACGGGAAATTGATGTCGAAGCCGAAGCCGAAATAGCCGTAAAAAGCGCCTTGGACTGTCCCCATGACGCCGACGAAGGGCGAGAAAATCCACAAGACATCGCCGAATCGGTATTCGCTTTCGACCATCAACACCCGCTCGGCATTCGGCTTTTTAGAGTCGGGAAGCACGTCGAAGACGCCGCCGCCGAGGGCGACGCGCGGCGGATCGCCGGGCGAGCCAAAGGTAACCATCTGCGCAGCGACAGGCCGCGCCGCCAACAGGCCGAGCGTCAGCAATGCCAGCGGCACAGCACCCTTCGCGGCTCCCCCGATATTCACATTGCCCCCCTCGAGCTTGCGCCTGGATTGGAGCGGCGCATTCTAGCCGCAATCGCGAGGCCAGGCGCTACC
This sequence comes from Allostellaceae bacterium, assembly GCA_036500965.1. Classification (GTDB taxonomy): domain Bacteria; phylum Pseudomonadota; class Alphaproteobacteria; order ATCC43930; family CGMCC-115725; genus AP-15. The sequence goes on from DASYBC010000123.1 coordinate 11,389, forward strand.
AGCGCGCCCGCCGGCGCATGCGCTCGGTCGCCAGCACCAGCTGTTCGCGGATGCCCGGCTCCATCGCCGAATGGCCGGCGTCGGGGACGATCCGGTACTCCGCCTCGGGCCAGGCGCGGGCGAGCGCGTCGGCGCTGCCGATCGGGCATACCATGTCATAGCGCCCCTGGACGATGACCCCCGGCAGGTGGCGGATGCGGCCGATCCGGGCGATCAGGTCGCGCTCGCCGGCGAACAGATGGCGGCGAAAGAAATGCGCTTCGATCCGGGCCAGGCCGAGGGCGAGCCGCTCCTCGCCAAAGGCGGACAGGGTCTCGGGGTTTGGCAGCAAGGTCGAGCAAGCGCCCTCATAAGTGCTCCAGGCGCGCGCCGCCGGCATGTGGACCGCCGGGTCCGGATCGAGCAGACGGCGGTGATAGGCGGCAAGGATATCGGCGCGCTCGGGCTCGGGCAGAAACCCGGCAAAGGCGCGCCATGCCTCGGGAAAGATCCGGCGCACGCCGTAGAGGAACCAGTCGATTTCCTCGGCCCGGCACAGGAAAATCCCGCGCAGCACCAGCCCGGCGCAATGCTCGGGATGGGTTTCGGCGTAGTCGAGCGCTAAGGTCGAGCCCCACGAACCGCCGAACGCCAGCCAGCGATCGATTCCGAGCTCGCGGCGCAAGCGCTCGATGTCGGCGACGAGGTGGGCGGGCGAATTGTCCTGCGTCTCGCCAAGCGGAAGCGAACGGCCGGCGCCGCGCTGATCGAAGATCGCGATTCGCCAGCAATCGGGATCGAAGAAACGACGGTGCACCGCGGTTGCCCCGGCGCCCGGCCCGCCATGCAGAAACACCACCGGCGCGCCGCGCGGGTTGCCCGATTCCTCCCAGTACATCGTGTGTCGGTGATCGAGCCGGAGGGTCCCGGTCCGATAGGGCTCGATTGGCGGAAAGAGGTCGCGGCGGCTGATCATCGCCGCGAGTTTAGGAGGCGGCGCCGAGAATCCATAGGCCCTAAAGCGCCGCCGCGCGGCATGATGGCATCGCACCACTAGCGGTCCGATCGAAACGCTTGATTCCTAAGCGTTTCGTGAATCGGCCCACCAGATTTATACGTTGGTGGTGCGATTCGGCCAACGGATGGGAATCATCCGTCGGCATCGCACCACTAGGGTGCGGTCGGCGCGTTCGGTTGCGGGCGGCGAGGACGAGCCTCAGCGAAGCGCAGCAGCCTGCTCGCCCGGCCGGCCGCCGGCGACGTCGATCTCCTTGGCCAGCTTGTTGGCCATCGCCTCGGCGAAGGATTTGAAGTTCTTGACCACGATCAAAAATGCGTTGGGCCCGCCGATCACGTTCTGGCGATAGTAGTTGGGCAGGCCGCCGGGCGGATGGGTGTGGGCCGAATAGCCCATATTCGCCTCTTCGTTGATGATCGCCAGCCCGTTGATGGTGATGCCGGCGGCGACCGCCTGATCGCGCGCATCGGCGAGCGGGCGGCCGGCATTGCTGTTGCCGTCGCCCGAGATGTCGATGACGCGGTGCGCGGTGGTCCATTTCGCCTTGGCCAAATACGCTCTGGCGAAGTCGATCGCAGCGCTGATCGAGGTGCGGCCAGTAAAGGAGCGCGGCGCCTTGAGGATTGTGGCCGCCGCTGCGCCGCCGTCCTCCTCGTCGCGGATCTCGGTCCAGCCGAGCACGACCTGCTGGTCCTCCTCGCCCGACCATTCGACAAAGCACACCGCGATCGCGCCGCTCTTGGTCGCCCGGATCGCCTTGAGAACGCTCGGATCGGTCAGCGCCGCGGCATAGCCCTTGCGCTGCAATTCGAACTCGCTGTCGTCGATGCTGCGCGAGACATCGGCCGCGAGCACCACCTCGAGCCCGACCTCAGCGGCATCCGACGGTCCGGCCAATGAGACGAGAACCAGAAACGCCATCGCGGCGCATGCAGATTTCATCGTTCTCTCCGGTTCGCGGCTCCGCAGGATAAGACGGGGCGGCGTTGCGCGGAAGAGCCTTGCATTTCCGACGGCGCGGGCGGTCCTGTGCGGAATATCGGGCGGGAGCGGGCTTGGCGGAGTAGACTGCGCCGATGGCCGCTCGACCGGATAGCGCCGCGGCGCTGCGATCAGCCGAAGAGATTTGCCGGCGGTCCGGCGGCCGCCTGACCCGCCTGCGCCGCGATGTGCTGGTGCTCGTGCTGTCGGCCGAGTGTCCGCTGACGGCGTATGAAATTCTCGACCTGCTGCGTCCGGACAATGCCTCGGCGACCCCGGCGAGTGTTTATCGCAGCCTCGATTTCCTGACCGAGCACGGCCTCGTCCATCGCATCGAGAGCTCAAAGGCGTTTATCGCCTGCGCCATGCCGGACCATGCGCATCCGAGCCAGTTGCTGGTTTGCCGCCGGTGCGGCACCGCGGTCGAGACCGAGGACGCGCGGGTCGCCGCAGCCGCCGAGAAATTGGGGCGCCGGCTGGGCTTCGCCCTCGACCGGAGCACGGTAGAGCTGACCGGGCTCTGCCCGTCCTGCCAGCACTGAACCGCCAGTTGGGCGCGCCGCGAGCGCACCGCCGCGGGCGCCTTTTGTTTTGATATATTGTATCAACCGATAATTTGATACGTTATATCATGCTTGGCTCTGCCGAGCCGAACCATTGTCCAGCGCCGCGGCGGCGCCCTTTCAAAGCGAGTAGAGGTGATGACGGGCCGTTTCTTTGCGGGAGCCCGGCTTGCGCCGGCGATCCTGCCACTGACGATAATCCCGCTGCTGGGCGGTGCCGCAGCGGCGCAGAATCAGCCGCCGCTCGAAACCGGCCTGCCGCTGGATGCCGGGAGCGCGCAAGCGGCGCCGACGCCCTCAGGCGGCGTCTCGCTCGATCTCGACGTCGTCGCCAAGGAGCTCGACATCGCCGCCCAGCAGATCGAGCCGACCCTCGGCGCCAGCGTCTACGAATTCGGCCGCCAGGCGATCGCGACCCAGCCGCAAGGCGACAATCAGCCATTGAACCGGCTGCTATTGCAGGCGCCGGGCGTGACCCAGGATTCCTTTGGCCAGCTCCACGTCCGCGGCGACCATGCCAATCTGCAATACCGCCTGAACGGGATCATCCTGCCCGAAGGGATCAACGTCTTCGGCCAGGTATTGCAGACCCGGCTCGCCCGTTCGGTGTCGCTGATCACCGGCGCGCTGCCGGCGGAGTACGGGCTGCGCACCGCCGGCATTATCGACATCCAAACCAAGACCGGCACGCTCGATCCGGGCGGCGACTTCACGCTTTACGGCGGGCAGCAATCGACGTTTCAGCCAAGCGCCGAATATGGCGGCACGGTCGGCCGGATCGACTATTTCGTGACCGGCGAGGTCCTGCACGACGCCAACGGGATCGAGAACCCGGCCCCGACGTTCAACCCGATTCACGACATCTCGACACAGCCGCGCGGGTTTGCCTATGTCTCGGGCATCATCGACCCGACGACCCGAGTGACCTCGATTTTCGGCGTGTCGCGCAGCGAGTACCAAATCCCGAACAATCCGGGCCAAACCCCGAGCCTCGGGCTGACCGCGGATGGCGTCAGCGACTTCAACTCCTCGCTGTTCAATGAGAACCAGCGCGAGATCACCGATTACGGCATTGTCGCGCTGCAGAAACAGGTCGACGCGCTCAATTTTCAGCTGTCGACCGTGACCCGCTACAGCAGCATTTATTTCTCGCCGGACCCGCTGGGCGATCTGCTGTTCAACGGCATCGCCCAGACCGCCTTCCGTCAAAGCGTCGCGAACGGCCTGCAAGGCGACGGCAGCTATCGCTTTTCGGACGCGAATACGATGCGCAGCGGCTTTTACGTCCAGCGCGAGCGCACTTCGTCCTCGACCAACTCCGACGTCCTGCCGGTCGATGCGAGCGGCGCGCAGACCAGCGATCAGCCGTTCTCGATTTTTGATTCGAGCGGCGCCGTCGGCTGGCTCTACAGCTATTACCTGCAAGACGAATGGAAGCCGGTGCCTAGGGTCACGGTTAATTTTGGCGCCCGCTATGACCAGATGGCCGAATACGTCAATGGCCGCCAGCTGAGCCCGCGGGTCAGCGTGGTGTGGCAGCCGACCCAATCGACGACGTTCACCGCAGGCTATGCCCGCTATTTCGTGCCGCCGCCCTACGAACTGATCGCGCCGACGACGATTTCGCTGTTCGCCGGCACCAGCGCAGCACCCGCCGTCGCCCAGGACGACCGCGCCAAGCCCGAACGCGACCATTACTTCGACGTCAGCGGCACGCAGGTGATCCTGCCCGGGCTCAAGGCCGGTCTCGACGGCTACTACAAGATCGCCAGCGATCTGATCGACGAGGGGCAGTTTGGCGCGCCGATCATCCTGACCCCGTTCAACTACCAGAAGGGTCTGGTCGATGGCGTCGAGCTGACCATGAGCTACGACATCGACAACTGGTCGTTCTATGGTAATTTGGCGGCGTCGAAGGCGCTCGGCAAAAACATCACCTCGGCGCAGTTCAATTTTTCTCCCGACGACCTCGCCTATATCTCCGGGCATTATATCCACCTCGACCACGACCAGACCTATACCGAATCGGCCGGGGTCAAATACCGCTTCGCCAAGACCAACACGCTGGTCTCGGCCGATCTGACCGCCGGCAGCGGGCTGCGGGCCAGCAACCCCGGCGGGATCCCGAACGGCAACAGCCTGCCCGGCTACCAGCAGGTCAATTTGAGCATCGTGCAGCCGGTTACGACCGGGATCTACAAAGGACTCGAACTCCGTTTGGACATAATTAACCTCTTCGATCAGGTGTACGAGATCCGCAACGGCACCGGGGTCGGCGTCGGCGCACCGCAATTCGGCCCGCGCCGCACCGTCCTCGCCGGGATCAGCCAGCGCTTTTAGCGTGCTACCGATCGAGAACCCGCCGAGGCCCATCCGTGAACGATCCCGCCGCAACCCTCTCGGTCGTCAGCCTGTTTCACCATGCCGACATCGTCGTCAAATGCGTGCTGCTGCTGCTGCTCGCGGCCTCGGTGTGGAGCTGGGCGGTGATCATCGACAAGGTATGGCGGCTCGGGGTGGTGCGCCGCTCGGTCCAGGCGCAGGAGGGGCGCGTCGCCGCCGCCCATTCGGCGGCCGAGCTGACGGCGTCCTCCAGCCGGCGCGACGGCGCCGATCCGGCCGGTCTGGTTCTCGCCGCCGGCTGGGCCGAGAGCGCGCAAGCGGCGTGGGCGGCACCCGAGACCGCACCCGAGACCGCGAGCGAACGGCGCGAGCGCATCGAGCGGGCAATGCGGCTGGTGTTGAACGCCGAGCTGCGCCGCCTCGAAGCGCGCCTGCCGTTTCTCGCCACCATCGGCTCGGCCGCTCCGTTCGTCGGGCTGTTCGGCACAGTCTGGGGGATCATGCGCAGCTTTGCCGGCATCGCCGCGGCCAACAACACCAGTCTCGCGGTGGTGGCGCCGGGCATCGCCGAGGCGCTGTTCGCGACCGCCATGGGGCTCGTCGCCGCGATCCCGGCGGTCGTCGCCTACAACAAGTTCACCGTCGATCTGGGACGGCTCTCCGGGCGCATGCAAGGACTGATCGGACGCTCGCTGCGCCTCTTCGGCCGCGTTTCGCCGGAGGGCTGAGCGATGGCCTTGTCGCACCCGCCAACCGGCGAACCCAATGACGACCGCTATGCGCCGCTGGCCGAGATCAACGTGACGCCGATGGTCGACGTCATGCTGGTGCTGCTGGTGATCTTCATGATCACCGCGCCGCTCCTGGTGGTCGGCGTGCCGCTCAATCTGCCGAAGACGCGCGCGGCCGCGATCGTCGCCCCGAAAGAGCCGATCATCGTCAGCCTCGACCGCCAGGGCCAGACGTTCATCGGCAACAACCCGGTCCCATCGGCCGATCTCGAGGCCCGGCTCCAGGCGCTCGCCGCCCAGGATCCCGCCCGGCTCGTCTATGTCCGCGGCGACCGGACCATCACCTATGCGCAGCTGATGGATGTGCTGAGCGAGGTCAACCGCGCCGGGTTCGCCAAGGTCACGCTGGTCGCCGCGGCAGCCGGGACGAAGTGACCGGCTTCAAGGTTCCGCTGGCGCTGTCGCTGGCGGGCCACGCCATTGTCTTGGCCCTGCTGCTGCTGATGCCGGCGCCGGCGCCGCCGGAGCACCCGCCGCCCGCCGCACCGGGGATCGCGGTCGCCTTTGCGCCGTCATTGCCGCAGCCGGCTCAGCCGCCAGCCCCGCCCCCGGCACCCAGGCCGACGCCGCCACCTGTCCCGGCTCCAGCGCCCCCGCCACCCCCGCCGCCGCCCGTGGCGATCCAGCCGCCGCCGCCCGCGCCGGCCAATGCAAATGAGCCGCCGCCACCACCGCCGCCACCACTCAAGCCTCCGGTGCCGCCTCTGCCCGAGCGCGCCCCGTCGCGGATCGAGCGGCGGATCGAGCCACGGCAGCCCTACCCGCCCTATGCCCCACCGACGCCCGTGGCCCCGCCGCAGACCGCGTTCGCGCCGCCGGCGCCGGCCCGCGCCCCCGCCCCGTCAGCCACGATCAGCCCGGGCTATCGCGCGCTGTTGAGCGAATGGCTCGAAGCGCACAAGCGCTACCCCGAAACTGCGCGAGCACAGGACGAGCAAGGGCAAGCGATCCTGCGCTTCGTGGTCGAACGCAGCGGCCGAGTCGAGCGCTATGCCATCGTCAAGAGCACCGGCTACCCGGATCTCGACGCGGCCATCGACGAGATGATGCGCGGCGCGGTCCTGCCACCTTTCCCGCCCGGCATGGACGAGGCGAGCATCGCGGTCTCGGTCGCGATCCGGTTCAGCCTCGCACAATAAAGGAGCTCGCCTCCCGGGTGCGGCCGGACCCGGCTGGCCCTACAAATTCGCGTCGACCGTCGTGTCCGGGGCGACATAGGCCCGGTCCCAGGGCGACCATTGCCCGGCGACCGGCTGGTCAGGGTCGCGGTCGCGCCGCCAGCAGATTTCAGTCCCGGGCGGGACGTCGATGAACTTTGTCGCATTGTTCGGCAGCAGAAACTCGAGGGTCGAGACGTAGCCGGGGCCGCGCGAGGCGCAATCGGGGTTGGCGGTGATCACCGCCTCGACATTGAGCGGGCCGAAATTCGGGTTGCTGAGCAGCAGGGTCCCCGGCCGCACCGGTTGCGGCGCGCAGGCGGCGGCACAAAAAAGCACGATTACCAGCAAGGTCGGTCGCACGGCGTTTGCTCTTTCGGTCGGCGGGATCGGAGGCTCGGGGCCGCGCGAGGCGGAGGGGTCATCAAAGAAGATAGGCACGCATGGCAGAGCCTTCGCCCGCCTCCCCCCGAATTTGATCCGGGGGCCGGCATCTTCTACCCAAACGCAAGCAAAAGCACAATTCAGGCCGAACCGCCGGACCAGCTCCGGCGGCAGGATGGCCTCAATACGTCAAACGCCGCCGAGGTAATCCCTGGTCCAGCGCTGGTAGTCGTCGGCGCGGGTGACCTTGCGCATCAGATCGGGCGAGGCGACGCCGGAGAGATCGCCGGGCTTGGCGCCGTCGCGCAGCGCCTTCAGCGTGTTGTAGACCGCCTGCACCGCGGCCGAGAACGGCGCGTGCGTCTGCAAGGCCACCCGGACCCGATGCGCCCCGAGCCACGCGAGATCGCCGAGCTGGCCGCTGCCGCCGCCGAGGATCAGCGGGATCCTGATCGCCGACGACACCGCCTCGACCGCCTCGACGGTCACCCCGCCAGCGAGGAACACGGCATCGACGCCGGCCGCCTCATACGCCTTGGCCCGCTTGACGGCTTCGTCGACATTGGCGATCGCCAAGGCGCTGGTGCGGCCGGCGATGACCAGCTTTGGATCCTGGCGCGCCGACAGCGCCGCTTTCATCTTGCCGACGCCCTCCTCGACCGAGCTCAGGCTCGGCTTGCCGCCGGTGCCATAGGGCCGCGGCAACACCGTGTCCTCGATCGACATCGCGCAGATGCCGGCGGTCTCCAACTCTTCGACGGTGCGGCGGACGTTGAGCGCGTTGCCGTAGCCGTGATCGGCGTCAACCAAGAGCGCCAGATTGCCGGCCCGGCAGATGCGGTTGGCCTGCGCGGCGAACTCGGTCAGGGTCAGGACCACCAGATCGGGGGCGCCGAGCACCGCCATCGAGCCGATCGAGCCCGAGAACATGCCGACTTCGAAGCCGAGATCCTCGGCGATGCGGGCGGAGATCGCGTCGTACACTGAGCCCGGATGCACGCAGCGGTTCCCGGAAAGGAGCGCGCGGAAGCGCTCGCGCCGTTCGGTCCAGTTCATGGTGGCAGCGTCCTCGAAGGTTTATCGGATGGTTTCTCGCAACGGGCAGCTTATCATGGCGCCGCTCGGGGCATAGAGGGATCGGAGCATGGAAAAGCGCATCGCGGTGATCGGCGCGGGTGCGATCGGCGGCTACACCGGCGGCCAGCTCGCCCATAACGGGTTCGACGTGACCCTGATCGACCCATGGCCCGAGCACATCGAGGCGATCCGGCGGGACGGGCTAGCGATCGAGGGCGTCACCGAGCAGGAGTTCGTCTGCGCCCGGCCGAAGACGATGCATCTGACCGAGCTGCAGCATCTGGCCAAGGAGAAGCCGATCGACATTGCGATGGTCGCGGTCAAATCCTACGACACCCTATGGGCGGCGGCGCTGATCGGGCAATACCTCGCGCCCGGCGGCTATGTCGTCTCGCTGCAGAATTGCATGAACGAGGAGCGGATCGCCGGGGTGGTCGGCTGGGAGAAGACGGTGGGCGCGATCCCGGCCTTGCTCGCGGCCGAGCTTTACGCGCCGGGCCGGGTGCGCCGCACCGTCGCGAAGGGCGCCTCGCACCACGAGGTCTATCGCGTCGGCGAAGTCCATGGGCGCATTACCAAGCGGCTCGAAGAGTTGGCGGCGATGATCGCGACGATCGACACGGTCAGGCCGACGCGCAATCTGTGGGGCGAGCGCTGGTCGAAGCTCGTCGTCAACGGCATGAGGAACGGCATCGGAGCCTCGACCGGCCTCTCCGGCAACGGCATGGACCGGCACGACCGGATCCGCCGGCTCAGCATCCGCCTCGGCGGCGAGGCGGTGCGGGTCGGCCAGGCGCTCGGCTATCAGCTCGAGCACATCCGCATGCACGATCCCGAAACCTTGGCGCGCGCCGGAGAGGGCGATGAGAAGGCCCTCGACGAGATCGAATCGCAGATCCTAGCGGAGGCCGGCTCGAACACCCGCAGCGACCTGCAGCGCCCGTCGATGGGCCAGGACATGCTCAAAGGAAGACGCACCGAGATCGATTTCATCAACGGGCTGATCGCCGAGAAGGGCGCCGAGATCGGCCGCCCGGCCCCGACCCATCTCAAGCTGATCGCCGCCGTCAAGGAGGTCGAGCACGGCCGGATGCCGGCGGCGCCGGAGAATCTGTACGCGATCTGACGGCAACTTTCGCCTTGAACCTCATCCCGGAGCGGGCGGATGACGAATCGAGCAGCTTTCGATCTGTTGGACCGTCGTTCCCGCGAAAGCGCGTGTGAAGAATTCCCGAGGCGCTCGCTGCCTCGAGATCGTGCGTGCTTCGAGACGCGCCTTCGGCGCTCCTCAGCATGAGGTATCCGATTGATGATGATGAGAACATACCTCATCCTGAGGAAGCCGCGAAGCGGCTGTCTCGAAGGGCCTGCCCTCGCGAAGGCGGGGGAC
>DASYBC010000124.1:0-41704 GCA_036500965.1 Allostellaceae bacterium
GGCAAATAGCTTCGTGTTGTAGGCCGCGAGGTCCTTGCCCATGCTGCCGAACTGCATCAGCAGCATCAGGTGGCCGACATTGAGGTCGGTCGCAACCTCGGTCAATTGCTCGACGACCTCCTCGGGCGAACCGATGATCACGTAGCCGCGATCGACGATGTCCTCCATTCGCGTGGTCGACCGTGCCGCCTGGCGGGCCTGGAGGCTCGCGGCGCGGCCGATCTGGCCGACGATGCCGGCGCGCTGCGTCGCCTCGGTGATGTAGCCGGGCGGCATCGCCCAGCGCGGGTCGACGCGCAGGCAGCGGCCATAGAAATATTCGGCCGGCTCCTTATAGAGCCGCATCGCCTCGTCGCGGTTTTCGGCGACGCCGACAAATTGCAGAAAGCCGGCGCGATACGGGTTCCGGTCCTTGCCGAGCCGCGCCATCTCGTCCCAAAAGCCCTGCATCGTCGCCCGGCCGTCCTTGAAGCCGAAATAGGACAGGTAGGCATAGACGTAATCCATCCGGGCGCACCACTGCCAGGTCTCGACCGAGCCGCCGCCCGGAATCCAGATCGGCGGGTGCGGCTTCTGCACCGGGCGCGGCCAGATGTTGACATAGCGCTGCTGGTTGAAGCGGCCGTTGAACGCAAAGGTGTCCGGTTCGGTCCAGGCGCGCAGCACCAGGTCATGCCCTTCCAGATAGCGCTCGCGCAGGCTCGACGGGTTCTGGCCATAGGCAAAGCAGGTGTCCATCGGGGTCCCGACCGGGAAGCCGGCAATCAGCCGCCCGCCGGAGATCACGTCGATCATCGCGAATTCCTCGGCGACGCGCATCGGCGGATTGTAAAGGGCGAGCGAATTCCCCATTACGCAGAGTGCAGTGTCGCTGGTGCGGCGGGCCAAGGCTGAGGCGATCAAATTGGGCGAGGGCATCAGCCCGTAGCCGTTCGAATGATGCTCGTTGACGCAGACTGCATCGAACCCGCATTCAGCGGCGTATTCGAGCTCGTCCATGAAATCGTTGTACATGTGATGCGCCCGCCGCGGGTCGAACAGCGAGGAATGGATATCGACCCAAACGGACGGATGTTTCTCGCGGAAATCGTCCGGCAGCTCGGTATAGGGCATCAGGTGAAACCACATCAGCTTCATCGCGCTCACTCCGCGGGCGTCGTTCTGCAATTAGCGTGGCCCCGAGCCGCGGGCGCGTCAACCGCATCCATTCCTGCGTGCGATTTCCGAGTTGACGAGGGTGCGCCCGGCAAGCGCTAATCACGCTTGGCGAAGCGCATGACCCTACCTCCTTTTGACCCGATCCTCGAGGCGGCGCAGACCCGCCATGGCGCCGCGGCGCTGGCGGCGCGGCTGGTGCAGCCGCGGACTCCGGCGGAGCTCGAAGCACTCGGCGACGATCGCTATCTGTCGCAGATGTCGCTGCGGATTTTTCGCGCCGGGCTCAAGCACAGCATCGTCGATACGAAATGGCCGGCCTTCGAGGACGTCTTTTTCGGGTTCGAGCCGCGCCGGGTGCGGGCGATGCCGGACGAGGCGCTCGAGGCCCTCCTCGCCTACAAGCGGCTGATCCGCCATTGGGGAAAGCTCAAGGCGGTGCGCGCCAACGCCGCGGCGATGATCGCGATCGCCGAGGAGCACGGCAGCTTCGGCGCGTGGCTGGCGCATTGGCAGGTCGGCGACATTGTCGGGCTGTGGGAGACGCTGGCCAAACGCCTCAGCCAGATGGGCGGCAATTCGGGGCCGAGCTTTCTGCGCATGGTCGGCAAGGACACCTTTGTCGTGACCCATTCGGTCGCCGCCGCGTTGCAGCGCTGGGGTGCCGCGGAGAGGCCGCCGAAGACCCGCCAGGACCGCGCCGCGATCCAATCCTGCTTCAACGCCTGGGTCGCCGAGACCGGCCGGCCCTTGTGCCAATTGAGCCAGATCCTCGCCGCCTCGATCGAGGATTGACCCGAACGCTCACCGTGTGAGCAGGGCGTTGGCGACTTCGACAAAGCCGCTGCCGCCGCCGCCCGCGGTCACCCATCGCGGCGGTGTCGCCATGCGATCGACATACCGGCGCACCGTGGCGACGCCGACCGAATTCGGGAAAAACCCGAACATCGGCTCGTCGTTGAGCGAATCGCCGACATAGATAAACGCGTCGCGATCTCGCTCGATGTCGGTCGCGAACAGCTCGGCCAGCATCCGGCGGGTCATCGCCAGCTTGTCGAACTCGCCGAACCAGCCGAGCACCCACAGCGAGTTCACGACCGTCCGCATCCCTGCTTGCGCCAGCGCCGCGGCGATCCGCTGCGACAGCAAGGGCTCGACATTGCGGAACGCAACTGTGGTTTCGCGATAGGCCTGATCGGCCGCCAGCGCGCTCCGCGGCACCATCGCCGCAATCCGCTCGGTAAGCTCGCGGAACTGCCCGACATATTGCCGGCGTTCGCGTTCGGGTGCCCAATAGCAGCGCTCGGTCAGCCCCGTTTCGAGCTCGTGCCGAAAACACAGCCCGCCATTTTCGCCGATCACCGCTGCGACCGGCCACATCCGGCATATCAGATCGCACCAGCCCGCCGGGGCTGCGGTAACCGGAATCACCCGCACCCCCGCGTCGTGAAGGCGCTCCAGCGCACCGTAGGCGGCGGCGGGCAGGCGGGCGCCCTCGGTCAGGGTGTCATCGATGTCGGTCAGAACAAAACGGACGGCGCCGAGCCGTGCCGCGGGGAAGTGCTCGAATGGTTGCATCGCAAGCCCGCCTTGCCGCAAGGGAAATCCCTTTCCTCGATATGCCCCTTGTGTTAGCGCACGCCCATATGTAAGCGCACGGTCAGGCGGCGCCCGCCGTGACCCGCGCAGGGAACAAGAGGATGCAGAGCCAGAACCGGATTTTCGACGATCTCGCCCGTCTTGCCGGCGGCGCAATGAGCACCTTGTCCGGGGTCAGGAGCGAGGTCGAAACTCGGCTGCGCGAGCAGCTCGAGCGGGTGCTGTCCGGGATGGACCTGGTCACCCGTGAGGAATTCGAGGCGGTCAAGGCGATGGCGGCCAAGGCGCGCGCCGAGCAGGAGGAGCTGGCCGGGCGGGTGGTCGAGCTCGAGGCGCTCGTTGCCGCGTTGCGCGGCCGTCAGCCGCCCGAGCGCACCGACCCAAATCCGCCGAATTTTTCCGAACCGTTGTGACCCGGTCCTGAGATCGTTCTGTCGAGCCGCCCGAAGGAGCGCCCGATGACTTCTGTTGCCCTTTCCGAACCGACACCTTTCTGCGGCAATCCGATCGATCTCGTAGAAGAGATCGTCAGCGCCAACGATTGGGCGCACGATCGGGCCAGCGAGGAGGAACTGGTCGTTGAGATCTCCGGCCGGTGGTGCGATTACCGGCTTTATTTCGTCTGGCAGGAGGAAATCTCGGCGGTGCATTTCTCCTGCGGCTTCGACATGAAGGTGGCAAAAGGCCGCCGTTCCGCTGTCTTCGAGCTGCTGGCGCTGGCGAACGAAAAACTGTGGCTCGGCCACTTCGACCTGTCGGCGGAAGACAATTCGCCGGCCTTCCGCCACGCGGTCCTGCTGCGCGGCGTCGGGGCGGCGAGCGCCGAGCAGGTCGAGGATCTCGTCGACATTGCGCTGTCCGAATGCGAACGTTTCTATCCGGCGTTCCAGCTCGTGCTGTGGGGCGGCAAGAAGCCGGCCGAGGCAATCGCCGCGGCGATGATCGACCCGGTCGGAGAAGCTTGAGGCGGCGGCTCGAGATGAGCGGCAGCGCCGGGAAGTTCGGCCAATCGTCACCGCGTGCGCTCGTTCTTGTCGGCTGCGGCAAGATGGGGTCGGCGCTGCTGCATGGCTGGATTGCCAAAAGGACGGCCTCGCGGTTTCTCGTGGTCGAGCCCGCTGGGCTGCCCGCCGAGTTTGCCGCTCAGACCGCCGTGTTGTGGCATCGTGCGGCTGATGAGTTGCCGGCCGAGCCGGTGCCGGACGCAATTGTTTTCGCGGTCAAGCCGCAGATTGTCGCCTCGGTGCTGCCGGATTACCGCCACTGGGCCGGGGCGCGCGCCCTGTTTGTGTCGATCGTCGCCGGCAAGACCATCGCCGGGATCAGCCGCCATCTCGGCCCGGCATCGCTGGTGCGGACCATGCCCAACACGCCGGCGGCGATCGGGCGCGGGATCACAGTTGCCTGCGCCAACCCGCGAGTGACGGCCGAGCAGCGCCGGTTGTGCGATGAATTGCTCGCCGCGGTCGGCGAAACCGCGTGGGTCGAGGACGAGGCTCTGCTCGATGCGGTCACCGCGGTGTCCGGCAGCGGGCCGGCCTATGTGTTCTTGCTGATCGAGGCCCTGGCGCAGGCCGGGACGACGGCGGGTTTGCCGCCCGAGCTCGCCGCCCGGTTGGCCCGCAGCACGGTGGCGGGATCGGCCGAACTCGCTCGGTGCGCCGAGGAAAGCCCGGCGCAGCTGCGCGAGAACGTGACAAGCCCGGGCGGCACGACCCGTGCTGCTCTCGATGTGCTGATGGCGAAGGATGGCCTGGCCGCGCTGATCGGCCGAGCGGTCGCCGCAGCCGCGGCGCGTTCGCGCGAGTTGGCGAGCTGAGCCAGAACGGCGCCGGCGCGCAGCATGGCCAGGAGTGTGGGCAACTCGGGAGGGGCAAGACGGCGGCGAGACGGCACCTCCGATGCCGCTGGCGACGCCGACCGGATCATCGATGCGGCGCTTGCCCGAATTGCCAGCGATGGCTGGCGTCGCTTGTCGTTGGCCGCAATCGCGGAGGAGGCCGGATTGCCGATGCTCCGCGTCTATCGCACCTTTCCCTCGAAGCAGGCGATCCTCTGCGGGTTTTTTCGGCGGATCGACGAGGCGGTGCTGACCGAGCCGCCTGCCGCCGAGGAAGACGAGCGGCCGCGCGATCGGCTGTTCGATCTGCTGATGCGGCGATTCGACACGCTGCGGCCCTATCGTCCAGCCCTCGATGTTCTGCGGCGCGAATTGGCCGGCGATCCGGTGTCGGCGCTCGCCGCGGCGGCGGCACTGGCCCGGTCGATGCGCTGGATGCTCGAAACCGCTGATATCCCTGCGGGCGGCTGGCGCGGCGCGATTAGCGTCAAGCTGACGGCTGCGGCCTATCTGGCGGCGATGCGGGCCTGGCGCGGCGATGAGTCGCCGGATCTCGCGCAGACCATGGCGGCACTCGACGCGAGGCTGCGTCGGATCGAGCGCTGGCTGTCGCCGGTCCCGCGCCCGCGGCGCAGCGGAGAGACCGCTGCCGCCTAATTTTGTTGCAGTGCGAAAACTTTTCTTGACGCCGGCCGGCCGGCCGCCGATATTTTGGGCGTTGTGCACCGCACAAACCCACCTCCTCTGAATGGAACCGAGCCATGGATGCCCGTCCGAGCTTTTTCGATTTCGACGTGACCAAGATGATGACCGACTTCCAGTTTCGCCCGTTCGACGTCGAAGCATTGATGGCTTGCCAGCGCCGCAACATCGAAGCCTTCAGCCAGGCCAACCAGCTTGCCGTCGAAGGCGTCCAGGCGGTCGCTCGGCGCCATATCGAGATCGCCCGCCAAGCCCTTGAAGATGTGTCGGCGATATTCCGCGAGCTGGCGCAGACGTCTTCGACCGAGGACCGCATCGCCAAAAACACCGAATACGCCAAGCAGATGCTCGAGCGGAGCATCAATCATGGGCGCGAAATCACGATGCTGGCGACCAAGGCTAGCTCCGAGGCGGCCGATGTGCTGCGCAAGCGCGCGAGCGAGGGCCTCGACGAGCTGCGCGAGATGGCGAAGCAGCAAGCCGCGCGCTGATCGCGACCCTCGACGGGAGGGCCGTTCCGCCCCGATACGGCCTTCCTGTCGCCCAGGACGTCAGCTTCCTTGCACCGCTTCAGCGCGGCAGGTGCACCCGGGCGCGCAGACCGCCCTGGGGCGAGGTCTCGAGTCTAACATCGCCGCCATGGCCGCGGGCGACGTCGCGCGCAATGGTTAGGCCTAGCCCAACCCCGCCGGTCGAGCGGTTGCGCGAGCGATCGAGGCGGACAAATGCCCGAAACACGCGATCACGATCGCCGGGCGGTATTCCTGGCCCATCATCATCGACCAGAATGTCGATCCCATCCGGCCCCGGCACCGCGCTCAGCCACACATGCGTGCCGTGCAGTCGGGCGTTGCCGATCAGGTTGGCGAGGCAGCGTTTGAGCGCGTTCGGGCGCACCGGCATCTCGTATTCGTCCGGAAGCGCCAGCGACAGCTGCGTCCCCTCGCGCCGCACCGCCGCGGCGACATCGTCGAGCAGCAGCGCGATGTCGGCTTCGACCGGCGCTTCGCTCCCCTCGCCTCGAACAAAGTCGAGATAGCCGTGGACCATGTGCTCCATTTCGGCGACATCCGACTTCAGCTCCTCGACCGCGGGATCGTCGCCGAGGATCGCCAGCGCGAGCTTCATTCGGGTCAACGGCGTGCGCAGATCGTGCGACACGCCGGCGAGCATCTGCGTGCGCTGGCGGATCTGACGCTGGATGCGTTCGCGCATGGTCATAAAGGCGACCGCAGCCTGACGGATTTCGAGCGCGCCCTCGATCTTGAAAAACGGCACCGGGCGGCCCTTGCCAAAGCCGTCGGCCGCCGCCGCCAGACGGCGCAGCGACTTGACCTGGTTGCGCAAGAACAGCGTGGCCACCGCCAACAGGACCAGCGATGAGCCGACCATCCACATGACGAAAATGTAAGTTGTCGAGCTGTACAGCCGGTCCCACGGCACCTCGGCGGTCAGCACGCCTTGGGCCAGCTGGACCTCGATGCGCGGGCCGCGCGGATCGTCGAGCCCGTCGATCCGCCAAGCGCGGCCGACGCGGCTCGCCATCGCCTGGTTAAGCTGATCGTCGAGCAAGGTGCCGCTCGGCGGCGATGGCGGCGGCAGATGCGCACCACGATCGAGGACAAAGCCCAAATCGGTCAGCGCCCCGCCGCGGCGCAGCAGTTTGTCGGTCGCAGCTGTAGCATGCGCCAGGTCGATCGCCTCAATCGTCAGCGCGATATCACCGGCGACCCCGCTCGCGAGCCGCCACGAAATCGCCGCCCAATGACGATCGTAAAAGATCCAGGTGGCGATCGCCTGCAGCAGAATGAGCGGCATTACAACGATCAGCAATGAGCGGCCGAACATCGTGCGCGGCAGCAGCCGCTTGACCCATCCGCGTGGGTGGATCGCGTGCTCGCCCCAAATTTCGAGCTCGGCCTCGCCATCCGGATCCGCCGCCGCAATCGGCCGGACCATCGATACCCCGGACTGCATCTCGCTAATCCGGCTTGAGTACATAGCCGGTGCCCCGGACTGTCTGCAGATAGCGCGGAAAGCGCGGATCGCGCTCGATCTTGCGGCGCAGGCGATTCATCTGGACATCGACGTTGCGCGTATTGCCGCTGCATTGAGCCGCCAGCGACAGCTCCTCGCGTGATACCGCCTCCCCCGCCTTTCGCGCCAGGCTCGACAGCAGCCCGGCCTCGGCGGCGGTCAAGCGAATGATATCAGCGCCGCGAAACAGCTCGCCGCGCACCGGATCGAACCGGCAGCCCCCAAAGCGCACCTCGATGCGATCGGCATCGGCCGCAGGACGCCGCTGCAGCAGGTTGCGGATCCGCAGCACCAGCTCGCGCGGCTCGAACGGCTTGGAGAGATAGTCGTCGGCCCCTTGTTCGAGCCCGTTGACGCGGTCTTCGGGCTCGGCCATCGCCGTCAGCAGCAGCACCGGGACCCGGTCCTCGCATCGCAAGGCGCGGGTCAGGTCGAGCCCGCTCTCGCCTGGCATCATCACGTCGAGCACCACCAGATCGAAGGCGAAGCTCGCCAGATTGGCGCGCGCTTCGGCCGCATCGGCGGCGGTTGTCACCCGAAACCCGTTCTCAGATAGATACCTCCGGAGCAGCTCGCGCAGGCGCGCATCGTCGTCGACGACCAAGAGATGGGGCTCGAGCTCGCTCATCGCGTGTCGATCATACCCCCTCCTCGCGCTCAGCGCTGCACGCTCGATCCGGCGTCGAAACGGTGCCGGTCCTCGGCCTCGGCGATGATGCCGAGCAGCACCCTGCGGAAGCCCTCAACCGCCGAGGCTCCGGCTTGGCGATAGGCGTTGGCGACACGGGCGCGCTGCGGCGCCGAAACTTCGCGCTCAAGCGCGCGGCCCTGCGGGGTCAGCGTGAGCAGCCGCTGCCGCCGGTCATTCGAGCCTGGCCGCTGATCGATGAACCCCTGCTCCACCAGCTCGCCCAAGACACGGCTCAGGCTCTGCTTGGTGATCCGCAGAATGCCGAGCAATTCGCTGACCGTCATCTGCGGGTGGCGGCCGACGAAATGGATTACTCGGTGGTGGGCCCGGCCAAAGCCATAGCGCGCGAGCACCGCGTCGGGTTCGGCGGTAAAGTCGCGGTAGGCGAAGAACAGCAGCTCGATCCCGTCCCTGATCGTATCCTCGTCGGGGAAGCCAGCCTCGGCATGGTTTTTTAAGTCAGCCATGTTGACTTATCTCGCAACCATGGATACCCTTTGGGTGTCCTCTTGGATATAAGCTTATCGCGACCGGCCCGGCGAGGCTCGCGACCAAGAACCGGCTCCGATCGCTCCGGTGCAAGGAAGACGTTCATGGACATGATCCCCTTCGACGACCGCGACGGCTTCATATGGTACGATGGCCGCCTCGTCCCCTGGCGCGACGCCAATCTGCACGTGCTGAGCCACGGGCTGCATTATGCAAGCTGCGTCTTCGAAGGCGAGCGTGTCTATGACGGCGCCGTCTTCCGGCTCGACGACCACAACGAGCGCCTCGTTAATTCGGCGCGGATCTTGGGGTTCGAGGTTCCGGCCAGCATGGACGACCTGACAACAGCCACACAACAGGTCATCGCTGGCAACCGTATCCGCGACGGGTACGTCCGGCCGATTGCCTGGCGCGGGGCCGAACAGATGGGGGTTTCGGCGCAGGCGACAAAGATCCATCTGGCGATCGCCGCCTGGGACTGGCCGGCCTATTTCTCGCCCGAGGCGCGGGCCAAGGGGATCCGGATGAAATGGGCGCCCTGGGCGCGCCCGGCGCCGCATACCGCGCCCACCCAGGCCAAGGCGGCTGGGCTCTATATGATCTGCACAATGTCGAAGCACGTGGCGGAAGCCGACGGCTGCGACGACGCGCTGATGCTCGACTGGCGCGGCAGGCTCGCCGAAGGCACCGGCGCCAACCTCTTTCTTGCGATCAACGGCGAGTTGCACACGCCGACGCCCGACTGTTTTCTGAACGGGATCACCCGGCAGACTGTGATCGGCCTCGCCAGACGGCGCGGGATCAAGGTCGTCGAGCGGACGATCATGCCTGACGAGCTTGCCAAGGCCGACGAGATGTTCCTGACCGGCTCGGCCGCCGAGGTGACCCCGGTCGGCGAGATCATCGGCGAGCACGGCCATTACCGGTTCACCCCCGGCACAATCTGCCGGCTGATGTGGGAGGATTACGATCGCGCCGTCGGCAAAAAGGTCGCCGCGGCGAGCGCCGCCTGACGATCCGGGATTCGCATATTAAACGAGAATGCGGTGAGCGACGATCGAGCCGACCTGATCCTCAACATGCTGCGCGGGATACGCGCCGAGCAGTCAACGCACCGCGACAAGCTGGGCGAGATTATTGTCCGCCTCGGCAGGCTCGAGCGCGAGATCGCCGGGCTGCATGCCGACTATGCGGGCCTATCGATCCGCCTCGACAATCTCGACCGCCGCGTCGGCCGCATCGAGCATCGGTTGGGTTGGTTGACGCGACGGCACCGCACTAACCGGCTCTCATCGCCTCGCGGCGACCAGCAGGAAGGGCGGCCGCTGGCGCTCGCTCGCCCATTCCGAGTGCGAGGCGATCTGCTCGGCCGAGGGTCCCCATTCCTCAAGACGGCTCAGGGTTAACCCACACGCGATCAGCAGGTTCACATAGGTCCCGATGGTCCGGTGCTGCTTGATGACACCGCTGGTCAGCCAATCGGTCGAGCGCGGCCCCTCGTCGAGATACCCGTTGACCGGCCAAGCTCGGCTTCCTGCCGCGTCAGCCGCCCATCCCGGCCTAGCCGGCGCCGTGAACATCGGGTGCTCGACCGAAAACACCAGGCTGCCGCCCGGCACCAGCGAACGGGACACCTGCCCGACCAGGGAGCCGAGGTTTTCGAGATAGTGGAAGGCGAGCGAACTATACGCCAAGTCGAACGACCTGGCGGGCAGCTCGAGGTCTTCCATGTCGGCTCTGAGATAGCCGATCGCCCGGTCTTCGGCAGCGGCTTTGGCGCGCGCCAGCATCTTTTCCGAAACGTCGATGCCAAGAACGCTCGCCGCTCCCTGTTGCCACGCCCACCGGCAAAACCAGCCGAACCCGCAGCCGAGATCGAGCACGCGGCACCCGCGCAGATCCGGAAGCAGCGCCCGCAACGCTGGCCATTCCGGCGCCCCGTCCAGTCCGTCGACCGAACGCGGCAGCGCGCTATAGCCGGCGAAAAACTCGTCGTTGTCGTAGATGTTCCGCGCCACGGTGTTGCTCTGGACTCCAAACGAACGATCTGCAGCCCTGACCGATCATCCCGCCGCAGCTATGGATCTTCGGCTTCGCGCCCGCTCGTCCAGCGCTGTCTCGCGGCATCGTCATCGGGCCGAGCTTCGACCCAGCGGTCGCCCTGGGGGGTCTCTTCGCTTTTCCAGAACGGCGCGTCGGTCTTCAGCCAGTCGATCAGGAAATGGCAGGCGGCGAGGGCCGCCTCGCGATGTGGCGAGGCGGTCGCAACCAGCACAATGCGATCGCCGGGCTCGAGCCGGCCATAGCGATGGATGATCAGGGTGGCGTCAAGCGGCCAGCGGCGATGCGCTTCGAGCTCGATCTCGGCCAGCTTCTTCTCGGTCATGCCTGGATAATGTTCGAGGGTCAGCGCTGAGACCCGCTCGCCGCCGCCCAGATCGCGCACCAGCCCGATAAAGCTCGCGATCCCGCCGATCCGGCGATTGCCGGCGGCGAGCCGATCGAGCTCGACGCCGATATCGAAATCCTCCCGCTGCACCCGGATCATCGCCTCAGCCTCCGGTGACCGGGGGAAAAATCGCCACCTCGTCGCCCTCGCGCACCGGGTGGTCGAGGTCGACATAATCCTGATTGACCGCGACATGGACGATTGCGGGATTCTGCAAGGCTTCAGCGCGGCCGCCGCCGCGCGAGCGCAGCCAATCGAGCATGCCGGCCACGTCGCGCACCTGCGGCGGCAATCTCACCTCCTCCTCGGCGCAGCCGATGCGGGCGCGCAGCCAGGCGAAATAGAGGATCTTCACCCGAGCACCTCGGAAAACGGCAGAAATTCGACGATCGCGCCAGCGCTGAGATCTCCGGTCGTCTCGTCGAGGACCACCAAGCCGTCGGACTGCACCACCGAGGACAAGATGCCGGCGCCATCGCGCTCGTATTTGACGGCGACGAGCCGGTTTCCATCACGTTCGAGGCGGCCCCGCAGGTACTCACGGCGACCGGGCTTCTTGCGATAGGCAAAGCCGGAATAGACCGGAAAGGGCTGCGGCGATTCGGCCGCGGCGCCGGCGAGCTTCAGGATCAGAGGGCGGGCCAGCACTGCGAAGGTCACGACCACCGCGACCGGATTGCCGGGCAGCCCGATCAGCGGCACCCCCCCGACCCGGCCCAGCGCCACAGGCCGCCCGGGCTTGATCGCCAACCGCCAAAAATAGAGCGCGCCGATCCGCTCGATGGCACCCTTGACATGATCCTCCTCGCCGGTCGAAACCCCGCCCGAGGTCACGATCAGGTCATGTGCGGCGCTCGCCGCCGCGAGGGTATCGGCGAGAGCCGCCTCGCGGTCGGGGCGAATGCCGAAATCGGTTACGACGCAGCCCAGACGCTCCAGAAGCGCTTTTAGAATGAAACGATTAGCGTCGTAAATCGCCCCAGGCGGCAGCTTGCTGCCGGGCTCGCGCACCTCGTCGCCGGTCGACAGCAAGGCCACCCGCAACCGCCGAAACACTTGCAGCTCGGCGCAGCCGAGCGCCGCGGCAAGGCCGAGCTCGGCGGGCCCGAGCCGACGCCCGGCAGCGAGCGCTGTCTGGCCGCGACCGACATCCTCGCCGGCGTGCCGGCGGTTTGCCCCGGCCCGGATCCCGGGCTTGAGCCGCACCTGCCCGTCCCCGGCGACGCTATCTTCCTGCATCAGCACGGTGTCGGCGCCCTCGGGCATCGGCGCGCCGGTGAAGATACGGATCGCCTCACCGCCTCGCAGCGGGCGATCGAGCGGGTGGCCGGCGGCCGCTCTGCCGCCGACCGGCAGCACGGTTTCGCGGTTGGGCGAGAGGTCGGCATGCGCCACCGCGTATCCGTCGACGGCGCTGTTGTCATGCGGCGGCAAATCCATCGCCGCGACCAGGTCGCGCGCCAGCACCCGGCCGGCGGCCTGCGTCAGCGGCGCCGTCTCAATCTCGACAACCGGCACAACGCGGGCGTCGATCCGGGCCAGCGCCTCATCGACGCGCATCAGCTCGCCGCCGAAGGCAAAGCAGTCGTCGCTCAGCTGGGCCATCGGGCGCGCCCGTCATGCTCGAGGATGAAATCGGCGACCGCCGCCGGATCGCCGAGCGGCAGAGACGGCAGCGCCAATCCCGGCACCGCCTCGTCAGACGCGACGGCAACGACCCAGGGGTCGTCGGGATGCAGCGGCGGCTTGCCGAGCGACGGGCGGTAAATTTCGATCTTCGGGTGGGGGTGATGCTTGAACCCCTCGACCAGCAGCAGATCGACCGGAGTCATCCGCTCCACCAGCTCGGCGAGCCCCGGTTCCGGCGCACCCCGCAATTCGTGCATCAGCGCCCAGCGACGCTCAGAGACGACCATGACTTCGCTGGCGCCGGCCTGCCGATGCAGCCACGAATCCTTGCCCGGCTGATCGACGTCGAAGGCGTGATGCGCGTGCTTGACCGTCGACACGGTGATGCCGCGGGCGACGAATTGGGGGATCAACGCCGTCATCAGGGTCGTCTTGCCGCTCCCGCTCCACCCGGCGAGCCCGAAGATGCGCATCGCCGCTCTCCGCTGTCTGACTTAGGAACTGACGGCAACCGAGGCAATGCGCGCCTATGCCGGCGTTCCCGATTTGCCGCGTCCAATGGCGCCGGCGCCGCTCGGGCGCGTGATGTGCGGCAGGCCCAGCCGCAGATAGTCATAACCAGTCACCAAGGTCAGCACCGCCGCGATCCACAGCAGGCTCTCGCCGATCGTGGTCACCGGCACCAACGCCGGCCCCGCATTGCCGACGATCAGAAAGCCGATCGCCACCATCTGGATCGTCGTTTTCCATTTGGCGAGCCGCGAGACCGGCATTCCGACGCGCAGCCCGGCGAGATACTCGCGCAGCCCCGAAACCAGGATTTCGCGGCACAAGATCACCAGTGCCGGCAACACCGTCGGCGGCGACAGCCGACCAAACGTCGTCAGCATGAACAGGGTCGCCGCGACCAGCAGCTTGTCGGCGATCGGGTCGAGGAACCGGCCGATCTCCGATTGTTGCTGCCAGCGCCGGGCCATATGCCCGTCGAGCCAATCGGTCACGCAAGCCGCTGAAAACAGCGCGCAGGCGAACCAGCGCGCGTAATCGCCCGGCACATAGAACGTCGCAATCACCAACGGGATGACCATGATGCGCGACATGGTCAGCAAATTTGGCAGGCTGGTCAGCTGCACGCGCCGCTCCCGTTGGCGGAAGGGACAAAGGGCATCTTACCCATCGCCGTGAAAATGATCATAAATCTTTTTTGCGACGGTTTTGCTGATGCCAGCGACGCGTTCGAGCTCGCCGAGGCCGGCACGGGCAACGGTTCGCGCCGAGCCGAAATGGTGCAGCAGCGCCTGCTTGCGCCGGGCTCCGATCCCGGCGATCTCGTCGAGCGGCGAGCGCCCGATCGCCTTGGCCCGCCGCGCGCGGTGGGTGCCGATCGCAAAGCGGTGCGCCTCGTCGCGCAGCCGTTGCAGGAAGTAGAGGACCGGGTCGCGCGGCTCGAGCGAGAATGGCGCGCGGCCGGGTACGAAGAACCGTTCGCGGCCCGCGTTGCGGTCGGGCCCTTTGGCGATGCCGACAAGCGCCACATCGCTGATGCCGAGCTCGTCGAGCACCCCCTGGGCAATGCCGAGCTGTCCCTGGCCGCCATCGATCAGCACCAGATCGGGCCAGCTCCCCTGCTCGCGCTGCGGGTCTTCCTTGAGCGCGCGGGCGAACCGGCGCAGCAGCACCTCGCGCATCATAGCATAATCGTCGCCGCCGCCCGTCTGGCGTTCGGGGCTCGCGCTGCTCTCACCCGCCTCCCCCCGGATCGTAGTCCGGGGGTCGGCACCCTCTCCCGCAATGCGGGAGAGGGTGGACCCGGCCGGAACGGCCGGGCGGGTGAGGGAGATGCCGCGGATGGTGAATTTGCGATAGGCGTTCTTGATAAGCCCGTCGGGGCCGGCGACGATCATCGCACCGACCGCGTTGGTGCCTTGGATATGGCTGTTGTCGTAAACCTCGATGCGCTGCGGCGCGGCCTCCAGCCCAAACGCCGCGGCCACACCCTCGAGCAGCCGGCGTTGCGAAGCGCTCTCGGCCAGCCGACGGCCAAGCGCCTCACGAGCGGTCGCGAGGACGCGATCGACGAGCTTTTTCTTGTCGCCGCGCTGCGGCACGGCGAGGCCGACGCGCCCGCCGCCGAGCGACAGCGCCTCGGCGACCAGCTCCTGCTCGATCAGCCGATGGCTGAGCAGGATTTCGCGCGGTTTTGGCCGATTGTCATAGAACTGACCGATGAACGAGCCGAGCACCTCCTCGACCGCAAGCTGACGGTCATGACTCGGGAAATAGGCGCGGTTGCCCCAATTCTGCCCGCCGCGGAAGAAGAACACCTGGATGCAGGTCTGCCCGGCCTGTTGATAAGCGGCGATTACGTCGGCATCGACCACCCCGGCCACGTGAATGTCCTGGTGGCCCTGGATCATCGACAGCGCGCGGATGCGGTCGCGGATCAGCCCCGCCGCCTCGAAATCGAGCGCTGCCGCCGCCGTCTGCATTTCCGCCGCGAGCCGCTGCTGCACAGCGCCACTGCCGCCCGACAGAAAGGCGTGCGCCTGCTCGATCAGACCGGCATAGCCCTCGCGGCTGATCCGGCCGACACAGGGTGCGCTGCACCGCTTGATCTGGTGCAACAGGCAAGGCCGAGTGCGGTTGGCAAAGATGCTGTCGCTGCACGAGCGTAAGAGAAACGCCTTTTGCAATGTGATCAGCGTGCGATTGACCGCCCCAGCCGAAGCGAACGGGCCGAAATAGCTGCCACCCTGGCTTTTTGCGCCGCGGTGCTTGGTCAGCTGCGGAAAGTCGTGGTCGGCGGTCAGGTGGATCAGCGGGAACGATTTGTCGTCGCGCAGCAGAACATTGAAGCGCGGCATCAGCCGCTTGATCAGGTTGCACTCAAGCAGCAGCGCTTCGGCCTCGGTGTGGGTCGCGACGATTTCCATCGCCGCAGTCTCGGCGACCATCCGCCGCAGCCGGTTCGACAATGCCGCCACATGCGTGTAGTTCTGCACCCGGCTTTTCAGGCTGCGCGCCTTGCCGACGTAAAGCGCGTCGCCATTGCGCGCGAGCATGCGATAGACGCCGGGAGACGCCGGCACGGTTTTTAGCGCGGCGCGGATCACCGCGACCCCGGCCGCGATGCCGGTGGCGCTCTCCGCCGCAGCCTCAGGGTCCGCCGCCTGCTGGCGATCCGCCGTGGGGTCGGGCAGCGGGCCGGCGGCGACACCAGCCGGAGCCCGGCGCGGGTCCATTGGCGCCGTTCGGCGGCGGCCAACCGCGCGCGGTCGCGGCACCGCGGCGACCGCCCGATCCGTCAGCGCGCCGTCAACCGATTGTGCCGCCATGGTAATTCAATTCGCTCCGATGGATATCCACGAAACCGGTGGATAACTCTGTTGAGATCTTGGCGTAATCGCAGCCGGAATCCAGCCCCGCTTTCGGTTTCATACTGTTGCCTAAAAAAGGTGCAATCATCTAACCACCTGATATTGCCTGCTGTTATTTCGATAAGGTTAATTTTTTTGGAATTAGACCGGTCGATCGCAGATCCGACGCTTGTCGCATGACGGTCATCTCGCCTGTGAGCAAATTTCCGGCCCACTACTGCAGCAACGGCTTTCTTCGCGTGCACCCACCCGGGCGACGGCGTCGGGCCAGGGCGGTCCGATGCGCACCCGGGTGAGCCCGTTATTCGAGCACCGGGGCACGCTGCGGCTGCGCCCAACCCAGATGCTGGCCGCCATCGAGCGCGATCATCTGCCCAGTCAGCGCCGGCGCCGACAGGATGAAGCGCAGCGCTGCTGCGATCTCCTGCGGGCTGGTGCCGCGGCCGAGCGGCATCATCGCGCACTGCCGGGCGAATTGCTCGATACTCTGCCGCGGGCTCGGCAGGGTCGGCCCCGGCCCGATGCCGTTGACCCGGATGCGCGGCGCCAAGGCCAACGCCATCGTCTGCGTCAACGTCCACAACCCGGCCTTGGTCAAGGTGTACGAAACGAAATACGGGGTCAGCGACCAGACCCGCTCGTCGAGCATGTTGACCACGACCCCGCCGGCCTCGGCCGGCAGCCGCGCCGCCAGCTCCTGGATCAGCACGAACGGCGCCCGCAAATTGACCGCGAGATGCAGGTCCCAGCTGTCGCGGGTCACGGTCTCGACCGTATCGTTGCCGAACACTCCGGCATTGTTGACGAGAACGCCGATCGGGCCGAAGGCGCCCTCGGCCTGCGGCAAGAGCCCGCGCACGGCGTCCTCGTCGGCGAGATCGGCGCCGAGCGCCGCCGCCCGGCCACCGCGACCACGGATCGTCTGTACGACTTCCTCCGCCTCGTCGTTCGAACGGTGGTAATGCACGGCGACGGCAAACCCGTCCTCGGCCAGCGCCAGCGCCAGGGTGCGGCCGATCCGGCGCCCGCCACCGGTCACCAGCGCGGTCTTGGGCACGGGTGCCGCCGGCACCGCACCGGTCAGATCCTCGGCCGGCTCTAAGTCAGCGCCGGAGGGCACGGCGTTCCTTGCGCGCGCGCATTTTGGCACGGGCAACGTCGCGGGCAGACACACCGGCGCGGCCCGCTACCGAGCGTCCGCGAGCGCCCTCGCCGCGTCGCGTCCCATCACCGGCGTCGTTCGCCGACGCCATTGCGGGCAGACCGAGATCGACCTGCTCGAGCCGGCGGATCTCGTCGCGCAGCCGGGCCGCCTCCTCGAATTCGAGATCGGCGGCGGCCTCGCGCATGCGCTTTTCGAGATCGGCGGTGACCGCCTTCAGATCCTTGCCCTGGTAATGCGCCGCCTCGCCCTCCGACAGGCCGACCGTCACGTGGTCGCGTTCATAGACGCTTTCGAGGATGTCGGCGATGCCGCGGCGCACGCTCTCGGGCGTGATCCCATGCGCGGCATTATAGGCCTGCTGCTTTTCGCGCCGGCGGTTGGTCTCCTCGATCGCCGCTTTGAGGCTGTCGGTCATCCGGTCGGCATAGAGCAAGGCGCGCCCGTCCAAGTGCCGCGCCGCACGCCCGATGGTCTGGATCAGCGAGGTGCGCGAGCGCAGATAGCCCTCCTTGTCGGCATCGAGCACCGCGACCAGCGCGCATTCCGGGATGTCGAGGCCCTCGCGCAGCAGATTGATCCCGATCAGCACATCGAACACGCCGAGGCGCAGGTCGCGGATGATCTCGATGCGCTCCAAGGTATCGACATCGGAGTGCATGTAGCGCACCCGCAGCCCGGATTCGTGCAGGTATTCGGTCAAGGCCTCGGCCATCTTCTTGGTCAAGGTGGTGACCAGCACGCGATGGCCCTTCAGCGCCTCGTCGCGGCATTCGGCCATCAGGTCATCGACCTGGGCATCGACCGGGCGGATGATGCAGGGCGGATCGACGAGCCCCGTTGGCCGCACGATCTGCTCGACAAAGACGCCGCCGGCGCGGTTCATCTCCCAGGGACCAGGCGTTGCCGAGACGAACACCGTCTGGCCGCGCATTGCCTCCCACTCCTCGAACTTCAGCGGGCGGTTGTCGGTGCAGGACGGCAGCCGGAAGCCGTATTCGGCCAAGGTCGTCTTGCGCATCCAGTCGCCGCGGAACATGCCGCCCAATTGCGGCACCGTGACGTGGCTCTCATCGACAAAGACGAGCGCGTCGCGCGGCATGTATTCGAAAAATGTCGGCGGCGGCTCGCCCGGCTTGCGCCCGGTCAAATAACGCGAATAGTTCTCGATGCCGGCGCAGCTGCCGGTCGCCTCTATCATCTCCATGTCGTAGGTGGTGCGCTGCTCGAGCCGCTGCGCCTCCAGCAATTTGCCCTCGGCGAACAGCTCCTCGAGGCGGATCTTCAGGTCGCGCTTGATCTGCTCGATCGCCTGCAAAAGGGTCGGACGCGGCGTTACGTAATGGCTGTTGGCGTAGATTTTTATGGATTGCAGCGCCGCAGTCTTTTCGCCAGTCAGCGGGTCGATCTCGTGGATCGCCTCGATCTCGTCGCCAAATAGCGAGATGCGCCAGGCCCGGTCCTCGTAATGCGCCGGGAACAGTTCGATCGTATCGCCGCGCACGCGAAAGGCGCCACGGGCGAAATTGTGGTCGTTGCGCCGATACTGCAGTTCGACGAAGCGGGCCAAGAGCTGGGTGCGGTTGACCCGGTCGCCCTGGGCCAGCGCCAGGGTCATCTGCGAATAGGTCTCGACCGAGCCGATGCCATAGATGCACGACACGCTGGCGACGACGATGACGTCGCGACGCTCGAGGATCGCGCGGGTCGCCGAATGGCGCATCCGGTCGATCTCCTCGTTCAGCGACGATTCCTTTTCGACATAGGTGTCGGTGCGCGGGACGTAGGCTTCCGGCTGGTAATAATCATAGTACGAGACGAAATATTCGACCGCGTTCCGCGGAAAAAAGCTCTTCATCTCGCCGTAGAGCTGCGCGGCCAAGGTCTTGTTCGGGGCGAGGATGATCGCCGGCCGGCCGGTGCGGGCGATGACATGCGCCATCGTAAAGGTCTTGCCCGATCCGGTGACGCCGAGCAACACCTGGTCGCGCTCGTCGCGTGCGATGCCCTCGCACAATTCGTCGATCGCCTGCGGCTGGTCGCCCGCCGGGCGGAACTCGGAGGCGATCGTGAACGGCCTGCCGACATCGCTCTCTGGGCGTTCGGCAACGAGAAGCGGCAGCATGGTGGATAAATTTAGGACGTCGGCCGAGTTCATGCCACCTACCTGGCGTAGCTAGGGTCCGAATCGATCAGCTGGCAGCGGTGGCCTCGTCGCACCGGCACCGACGCGGGCGCGGCGCGGCAGGCGGATCGTGAATTCGGTGTATTCGCCGGCCCGGCTGTCGACCTCGATCGTCCCGCCATGCTGCTGCGTCACGATATCATAGCTGATTGACAGACCGAGGCCAGTCCCCTCCCCGGTCGGTTTGGTGGTGAAGAACGGCTGAAACAGCTTGTCGCGAAGCTCGGGCGGGATGCCGGTGCCATTGTCGCGGACCCTGATCTCGGCAGCAG
Source organism: Allostellaceae bacterium (assembly GCA_036500965.1). Lineage (GTDB taxonomy): Bacteria > Pseudomonadota > Alphaproteobacteria > ATCC43930 > CGMCC-115725 > AP-15. Next base: position 19,588 of record DASYBC010000124.1, read on the forward strand.
CGCCGAGATCGCGCGTCGTCACTTTGAGGCGCGGCTCGAATGCGCCGCCGTCAGCCGCGTTGCGGCGCCGGCTCGTTGCGTAGAAGCCGTTGCCGAACAGGTTGAGCAGCACCCGAGTGACGTCCTGCGGGATCAGCTCGATCGGCGAAATGCCGTCGTCGAAATCGCGTTCGAGCACGATGTTGAAGCTTTGGTCCTGGGCGCGGGCGCCGTGGTAGGCGAGGTTGAACGCCTCGTCGACCAGCGCATTCAGATCGACGCTCTGCGGTTCGCCGCTGGCGCCGCGCGAATGCGCCAGCATCGATTTGACGATGCCGTCGGCGCGCTGGCCGTGCTCAGCGATTTTTTCGAGGTTGCCGGTCAAGGTCGCGACGAGGTCTTCGGCTTCGGCGCGCTTCTCGTCGCCGAGAATGGCCAGCGCCGGTGCCGCGGTCTGTTTCAGCTCATCCAGCAATTCGACCGACAAGCCGGCAAAGTTGTTGACGAAATTCAGCGGGTTCTTGATTTCGTGGGCGATGCCGGCGGTCAATTGCCCGAGCGAGGCCATTTTCTCGGCATGGATCAGATTGGCCTGCGCCGCCTTCAATTCGCGCAGCGCCGCCTCGGCCGCATCGCGCGCCGCCCGCAACTCGGTCAGCAGCCGCGCGTTCTCCATCGCGATCACCGCCTGCGCCGCGAAATTCTGCAACAGCGCGATCTGCCTGTCGGTGAATGGGCGGATTTCCTGGCGATAGGCGATGATTGCCCCGAGCAACGCGTTGTCCTTGCGCAGCGGCACAATCAGGAAGGTCCGGATTCCGCCAAGCTCGGCCGCCGCACGCGGCAACGGGTCGTCCGGATATCGCGCCGCCACGTCGGCCAGGTCGTGGATGTGACAGAATGGAGCCCGTTCGACGATGCGCCCGAACGGATTTCCCGGGTGCGGGCGAATTCCGCGCCCGATGAATTCCTTGAACCGCGCGGGTACGCCGCGCGACGCTGCCGGCTCGAACCGCTCCCCGTCGTAGAGCATGAGGCCGCCAAACGACGCCTCGCAGAGCCGCGTCGCGTTCTCCAGCATTGCGTCGAACACAGGGGCGAGGTCGCCGGGTGAGGAATTGATGACTCGCAAGACTTCAGCGGTCGCGGTCTGCTGCTCCAAGGCTTCGCGCGTCTCGTTGATGAGCCGCGCGTTCTCGATCGCGATTACCGCCTGGTCGGCGAAGGTGCGGACCAGCTCGATTTCCCTCTCGGCGTAAGCTTCGACGCGTCTGCGCGCGAGACCGATTACCCCGATCGGTTCGCCCTCGCGCAGCAACGGCACGCCGAGCATCGTGTGAATGCCGCCGACCCGCGCATCCGCCTTGGCTTCGTAGAGCGGGTCGGTCCAGGCGTCGAGGATATGTACGATGCGGGCACCCAAGGCGGCACGGCCGACCAGCGTGCCGGTGCCCGGCAGGATCCGCGCCTCGCGTTCGATCTGCTCGTATTCGGGCACCAGCGAGGCGCCGGCCGCCCAGCGATACTCGCCGCCGACATTCCGGTACAACACCGCCTGATCGGCGCGGCACAGCCGGATCGCCGTCGTGACCACGGTTTGCAGCACCGGTTCGAGATCGAACGCGGCGCCGCTGATGACCTTCAACACATCGCTGATCGCGGTTTGGTATTCGAGCGACTGTTCGAGGTCGCCGGTGCGCTCGCGCAATTCGCCCAGCAGCCGCGCGTTCTCCATCGCGATCACCGCCTGCGCGGCGAAGTTCTGCAAAAGCGCGATCTGCTTATCGGAAAACGGCCGCACTTCCTGGCGATGGGCGGTGATGTAGCCGAGCAAAGCGTGGTCTTTACGCAGCGCTACGGCGAGCAAGGTGCGCGCACCCCCAAGCTCGACGGCGGCGTGCCCGATCTGGTCATCCGGCCGCAGCACCAAGGCTGCCATGTCGGCGATATGAAAGATCGGTTTCCCGCCCAGCAATCGCTCTGCTAGGTCAGCACCCGGGCGGAACGGTTGGCGCACCAATTGCGCGAATTTCTCCGGCATACCGTGCGTCGCGACCGCCCGGAAATGTTCGCCGTCAAAAATCGTCAGATGGCCGTGGGCGGCGCCGCAAAGGGTGTGCGCCTTCTCCAAGATCGCGTCGAACACCGGAGCGAGATTGCCGGGCGATGAATTGATGACCTGCAAGACCTCGGCAGTCGCGGTCTGCTGCTCCAGCGCTTCGTCGCGCTCAGCGGTGCATTCGGCGAGCTGGCGGCGCAGCTCGGCGTTCTCGTACTCGAGATCGGCGGCCTTGCGGTCGAGAATGCGGCTCATGCCATCACCCGGCGGAGTGGCTGCTCCAGGCCCTGATCCTACATGCGCCCGCGGTTTTTTGACACGCTCGGCGGGGATTGCAGGAAGGGTGGCCGCGCCCGGCAGAGCGCCGCTGCCGCGGATGCCGCCAACGGCCCAAACCAAAGGCTCACGCTTGTCTTTTGCCCGGCGATCGGTAACCGTTCCGAATTGGTTAAGGCGGGAGGCGGAGCATGGCCAAGATCAAGATGGGCGTCGTCGGCTGCGGCGGCCGGATGGGCCGCATGCTGGTCGCCGAGATCGCCGCGACCGAGGGCTGCACGGTGGCGGGCGGCAGCGAGGCGCCGGGCAGCGGCTATGTCAACCAGGACATCGGCGAGCTGGCGGCGATCGGGCGGATCGGCATTCCGATCGGCGAGGCGGTCGATAAGCTGATCCGCGACAGCGACGTGGTCCTCGAATTCACCTCGCCCGCGGCGACCGCCGAGCATGCGACGCTCGCTGCCGGGCTCGGCAAGGCGATGGTGGTCGGCACGACCGGCCTGTCGCCGCAGCAGGGCGACGCGATCCGCGAGGCGGCGCGCGCGATCCCGATCGTTTGGGCGCCCAATATGAGCCTCGGGGTCAATGTGCTGCTCAGCCTCGTCGAGGAAGCGGCGCGCCGGCTTGGCCCCGATTGGGACATCGAGATCCTCGAGATGCATCATCGCGGCAAGGTCGACGCGCCCTCGGGCACCGCGCTGGCGCTTGGCCGGGCTGCGGCGGCGGGCCGCGAGGTGGCGCTCGACGAGGTCGAGCAGCGCGCCCGCGACGGCATCACCGGGCCGCGCCAGGCGGGCGATATCGGCTTTGCCGCATTGCGCGGCGGCGATGCGGTCGGCGACCATCACGTGATCTTCGCCGCCAACGGCGAGCGCCTCGAATTGATCCACCGCACGACCAATCGCGCGGTCTTCGCCAAGGGCGCCGTGCGCGCCGCGCGCTGGGTCGCTGGCCAGCCGGCCGGGCTCTATGGACTGAAGGAGGTGCTTGGCCTATGAGCGGCCGGCTCAGTCCGGCGGCCGGTCCGATGCCGGCGCCAGAAGCAACGAATTCCGCCAGCACGACAGCGCCTCGCTAATCGTCGCGGCGAGCTCACGACGAGCCGGCGACCCGAGAAAGTCGCCGATCGCCAAGCTTCGGCCATGCGAAACGACAAGCAGACGGTTCGACTCGTCGCGGTGCTCTTCGAGAATGACGCGCAGCCAGAATGGTTGAAAGCGCCACACTCGCCGGTTGCCGCGCACGCCGACCCGCTCGACGGTGAAGGCGTCGCCGGCTAGCCGCAAGGTCTCGCTGCGGCGCGCGCTGCGGTAGTTCAGGCGAAAGGCGAGATAAACCAGAGCGACGTCAAGACCGCAAAAGGCGAAGACCGGCCACGCGCCGATCGCCAGGAAGCGGACGCCGATGGCGAGGCTGCCCAGCCCGAGGACCAGCATCAACAGGTGAAAGCCACGCCGCGGCAGGCTGCGATGCGGCCGCAGCACATGCTCGAGGAACGGGCGGCTGTCCGGTGCCGACGGGTCGGCAGGTTCGCGGCTGTCGGCCATCACGCCTCCACACCTCGAATACTACGGCGAGCCGCGAGTTGCGTGAAGCGGCAGCGACGCACGGCGGACCGGTCGGCCGCCGGGTTGACCCCGGGCCGGACCGCCCCAATTGAGTCTGGGCGGGATCGCCGAACTGATTACAGCCTGTAACCGCCTTTCGAGGTGGGAGACCCCGCTATGCGCTTCATTTCTGGAGCGTCAGCCCAATCGAAAGGAACTTACGATGAAACTGACTTCCGCGATGGTCAGGCAGACCCTCGACCAATTCGAGGCTCAACCGATCCCCGACAACAATCCGGTGGTTCCCGAGCTGAACAAGCTCTTTGGCGACCACACGTTCTTTCTCGACGATAACGGTTTGAACATCGTGGAGCCGGCCGCCGCCGACTCGGCGAAAGCGCCCGAGTGGCAAGTGGTCAAGGTCGCCAGCTGGCAGGATGCGGGAAAGACCAGCCTCACGCCGCACGAGCCAGAGCCGACCGACGTGGTCATCGCCCTCGGCCCCGGGAGTCCTGAAACCGCGGCCTAATCCTCGGCTCTCCGTATTGCGCACCCAGGCGAGGGGGTAAAACGCCTTCGTCTGGGGGCATGGCGTTGCGCCTGGCGCTCGAGTGAGGTGCCAAGCCCGCTTGCTTTCAGCTATGGTCGGGCGCCATGCGCCTGATGTCGAAACGCGAAGTGCGGGAATTCTACCGACGGCTCGCCGAGACCCGGCCGATCCCGCAGACCGAGCTCGAATTCATCAACCCGTTCACCCTGCTGATCGCGGTTGTGCTGTCGGCGCAGGCGACCGATGCCGGCGTCAACAAGGCAACCCCGGCGCTGTTCGCGCTGGCCGATACCCCGCAGAAGATGCTGGCGCTGGGCGAGGAGCGGGTGACCGAGCTGATCCGCACCATCGGGCTTTATCGCACCAAGGCCAAAAACGTGATCGCGCTTTGCCGCATCCTGATCGAGCGGCACGGCGGCGCGGTGCCGCGCGAGCGCGACGCCCTCGAAGCGCTGCCGGGGGTCGGGCGCAAGACCGCGAGCGTGGTCATGAACGTCGCTTTCGGCGAGCCGACGATTGCCGTCGACACGCACATCTTTCGGGTCGGCAACCGCACCGGGCTGGCGCCCGGCAAGACCCCTCTGCAGGTCGAGACGGCGCTCGAAGCCCGCACCCCGCGGGAGTACAAGCATTTTGCGCATCACTGGCTGATCCTGCACGGACGCTATGTGTGCCAGGCACGCAAGCCCGATTGCCCGATCTGCGTCGTCGCCGATCTGTGCCACTACGAGGCCAAGACCGGGCCGGTCGAGCTGATCGCGGCTCGAGTCGCCGCGCAACCCGAGCCGCCGGTGGAGACAGCGGGCGGCCCATCCCCTCCCCGGCCGCGGCGGCCCGCCGCGGCGGCGAAGGGTGCGCTCAGCCCACGGCGCGGGCGGGCATCGCGTCCGCCATGACCTCGCCCGGCTCGCCCGCCGGCTGTGCCTGGATGTCTCCGGAAATCTGGCCGCCGCACTCGATTTCGATCTGGCCGTAGCGGATGGTTCCCGAGACCCGCCCGGAGGCCTTGATCAGGAGGCGCTTGCGGACGGTTAGGTTGCCCTCGAAGCGGCCGCGCACCTCGGCGTCCTCGATCGAGGCGGACCCCTTGAACAGCCCGGTCTCGGCGATCTCAACGTCTCGGCAATTGTTCAGATTCGCTTCGACGCTGCCCTCGATGACGAGCTTGTCGCAGGCGTTGATCTCGCCCGAGAGGGTGATCTCGCGGCCAACGCTGAGCCGGCGCATCTCGCCGTCGGTTCTTGGCTGGTTGGTCAGATCGATGGGCCGGCGCAGCCCCTCTCCGGCACGCGCAGTCTCACCGGGACGGGCCGAATCGACCGGCCGCCCCAGATCGGGCGCACGCGGCGGCATTGCCGGCGGCCTGATTGGGGCCGAGGGCGCCGCCATCGGCCGGGCCGGCTTCATCGGAATGCCCAGATCGTCGGACGCATCTGCCATTTTACGATCCTCTGTCTCGCTTCGCTTGCGGCTGAACATGGGTCGGACATCCGATTCGAGATGGCTTCGGGAAAGTTCTTGCCGAGGACCGGGCGGCCGGTAGCGGCCAGATCCGCGGCAACGTTCGAAAACACGCGCGACAAAGACATGGCTGCCGTCAGCGCTGGATTGACGGGCAGCAGCGCAAATCAAATCGCGATCACCACGGCGCCAAGACAGCGGCAGCCGGGAAGCCGGAACGCACCCTGCTCGCCACCGCCGCGTCGAGACTTCTCAGAGCAACCACTTGGAAATCCCCCGAGCAGTAGGATACCCATTCGCCGCCACAAAGAGAACGAGATTCATCGCCGGAATCGGCAGATAAAACGAGCCATGCTAAGAAGCGCACGAGTGTCATGTCGCCCCTCGACGCGGCGTTCATGCGATCTTGGGTTATTGGAGCAGATGACGGTGAGTGGACACAGCAGAAGCGCCCGCTTGCAGCAGGTTCGGCTAATCGTCACCCGGAGCGCGAGCGCCGCCGCCATCTGCATAGTGCTCGGGTGCGGCGGCTGCGCCGCCCGGCCGGACGGCTCAGCCAGCGCCGACAACGATCCCGGGGAAACGGTCAACCGCGAGATATTCAAGGCCAATCTCGCTGCCGACCACGCCGTTGTCCGGCCGGTGGCAGAGGCTTATCAGGACCACGTTCCGCCCGCAATCCGGCAGGGCGTTCGCAACGTCGTGCAGAACCTCAAAGAGCCGGCGAACGCGGTCAACGATCTGCTGCAGGGACACGTCGCTCAGGCGGGGCAGGCGGTCGGGCGACTCGCGGTCAACAGCACGGTCGGGGCCGCCGGCGTCTTCGATGTCGCCAAGAACTGGGGCCTGCCGCCGCACCCCGCCGATTTCGGCGAGACGCTCGCGGTTTGGGGGGTCGGCGAGGGGCCTTTTGTCGAGCTGCCGCTATTGGGCCCGTCAAACCCGCGCGACGCGGTCGGAACCGTGGTCGATATGGCGATGAACCCATTGGCCTATGTCGGGGGCGCGCCAGCGACCTATGCCGGCGTCGCCGCCGGCAGCGCTGACGTGGTTGACACGCGGGCCCAGCATCTCAAGGATTTGGACGATCTGGAGCGCAACTCGCTCGATTATTATGCCGAGCTGCGCAGCGTCTACCGCCAGCACCGCGATGCGCAGATCGCCGCGGCGAAGCAGCCGGAACAGCCCAAAAAAGGGCACATCGACATCACCTTTCCCGACGCCGCCAAGCCATAGCGACCATGGCTGGCAGCGGTCCCCACCAGCTATGGTCGGCGGCTAGGGCTGGTTATGGCAGCGGCGACGAAAACGGGAAGAACGCGTGTTGCCGCGACGCCCGGACCCGGCGCCGCTGCTCGCGCGCCGCCGCATATTCTTCGAGCAACGCCCGGTCGCCCGCAGCAACCGAGGCTTGGGTCGGCAGCACGCAAGCCGTCGGGCAGCGAGTGATGCCCCTCGTCCTGATGAACTCGGCAACCGCCGCGTCGCCGCCGCGCTCGGCGAGAACCCGTTCCGATTTCTTGTCGATCATCGCGCCCCGCCATCCTTTTCGATTCGCCGTCCAATCCGGCACGTCAGATGCGCAATTGGTGGCGCGATCCGGCGGCGCCCATCTCGGATGTCGCTGCGGATTTCAGCTGGAACGGTCGATCATGATTTTGCCGCCAGCGCCCAAGGCAGATCGGCGGCATCGAGCTGGGCGGGCGCGCAGCGACCGTCGGCCCGGAACCTCGCACCTATTCCCGATATGTTCGGCGAAGCGGCCGGAACCGCCGCTCGCTAGGCCTATTTCGGCGCGGACCCCACTTCGGCTTCGGCCGGCGGCGCCGGCTTTGTGCCGATGAACAGCTCGACCGCTTCGCTGTCCGGTAGCGCGCCGCTCGGGGGCACCCGGCTTTGATACGGGATGCCGAACTTGGCGAACCCGTCGAGCAGTATCTTGGTTGTGTCGGCGCTGCGGCCACCCGCATCATAGACGTTGATCGCCATCGCCCGGATGGCGCCGAAGATCGTCGTCGTCTCGGGGCCGCGCGCGTCCCAACCCGCCGCTTTCAGCACATCGGCGATCTGCGTAGCGTAGCGATAGGCCTCGATATCGCCGGGCGCGCAGGAAATCACCACGCTGTGAGCGCCCGATTGCCGCAGATAGTCCGCCAGCTTGGCCGCGGTATCGGCGCTCAAGGTTCGGCCGCGAGCGTTCTCCTGCAATTTTGCAATCCGGTCTTGCAGCGATTGGATCTGAGCAGCGAGCTGCACCGACCGGTTATCTCGAATCAGGTGTGCGATCCGATCGGCGGCGCTGCGCGCCTGCCAGGTGGTTGCCGCAATGGCGAGCGCGCCGAGCAGGACGATAACAAGGACCCGCCGCCGCTTCGTTGCCGCAGCGGCAGCAGGTGCCGCGGCCGCGATCAGCGCGAGAACGCTCAGCAGCACAACCAGCAACACTGGCAGCCATGACGCAACCGCACCGGCCCCCGACATCGCACCCTCGATTCGCCCGCTACGAAAGCGGCGCCGCTTGCCTCCGCAGACCTGCTATTCAGCGGCGAGCGCCGCGTCGGCCGGCTCGGCGCCGCGGCCGCCGATGCCGATGAACAGAACCATCACTGCCGCCCCGAGCAGCAGCAGGCCGGCCACCATGAACGTTTCGAAATAGGTGCCGAAAGCGGTGCGCGACACGCCGCCCAGATAGGCCGCCGTGGCGCTGCCGATCTGATGGATGACGGTGATCCAGGCGACCATGATCCCGGTCTTCTCGCTGCCGACGACGCGATTGAGCAGGCGCACGGTCGGCGGCACGCTGGCGATCCAGTCGAGGCCGTAAAACACCGCAAACAGCGGCAGCCCAAAGACCGACCGGCCAAAGGCGAACGGCAGGTACATCAGCGCCAGCCCGCGCAGCCCGTAATACCAGGCGAGCAATAGCCGGTTGTCGCAGCGGTCGCTGAGCCAGCCGGACAAAGTCCCGCCGATAAAGCTGAACACCCCCGCCGCGGCGAGCAGACCAGCGCCGGCGACCTCGCTGAGGCCGTGATCGACGCAAGCCGGGATCAGGTGGGTCCCGATCAGCCCGTTGGTGGTGGCGCCGCAAACAAAATAGCCGCCCGCAATCAGCCAGAAGTCGCGTTTGCGCCCACCTTCGCCGAGCGCGCGGAACGCCACCGTCAATGGATTGCCGCGCGTCGGCGCTTCGGCGCTCTGACCGCCGGCAGCCCCATAGGGCGCCAGCCCCAGGTCGCGCGGCCGGTCGCGCATCAGCAATGCGACCAGCGGGACAAAGGCCAGGACCGTGATCGCCAGGGCCGCGGACATCACCCGCCAGCCGAAATGGGTGGCAAGCTCGGCCAGGTTCGGCAGAAACACCAGCTGACCGGCGGCGTTGGCCGCGGTCAACACGCCGACCACCAGGCCCTGGCGGCTGTGAAACCAGCGGGTTGCGATATAAGCCGCGATAAAGCTGCCGATCACCCCGGTGCTGACGCCGACCACCACGCCCCACAGCAAAATCAGCTGCCAAGCCTGATGCATCGTTGGCGACAGCGCGACCGCCGTGGCGGTCAGCACCATCGCCAATACCATCGTCCGGCGCACACCCCACCGGTCCATCAACGCCGCGGCGAACGGGCCGACCAGCCCGTACAGCAGCAGATTGATACCGATCGCAAAGGATATCGTCGCCGGCGACCACGCGAATTCCTGCTCGAACGGCACGATCAACACGCCGGGGGCGGCCCGAACCCCCGCGGTCAGCAGCCCGACGACAAAGGTGACGCCGGCGACAATCCAGGCGTAATGCAGCTTTTTCGCTGAACCCATCACCGCTCCTCAGCCGACGGGCGTCGGCAGCGGCCGCCCGGAGAAATGCGCCAAGAGGTTGTCGATGAACAGATCGCCCATCGCACCGCGGGTTTCATCGGTGGCGCTGCCGGTATGCGGCATCAGCACGACATTATCCAGCGCCATCAGCGCCGGCGGCACCTCGGGCTCATGGGCGAAGACGTCGAGCCCTGCGGCGCCGATCGCGCCGGCCTCGAGTGCGGCGACCAGCGCCGCCTCATCGACGATCGAGCCGCGGGCAATGTTGATCAACGTGCCTTGCGGCCCCAAAGCGTTGAGCACATCGGTGTTGACGAGATTACGGGTCCGCTCGCCCCCGGTTGCGGCCACAACGAGAATGTCGCTCCACTGCGCCAGATCGGGGAGCTCGCTAAAAAACGGATAGGGCGCCGCGGGTTTCTCGTGCGGGCCATGATACGCGATCGTAATGCCAAAGGGCGCGCAGCGCTCGGCGATCGCCCGGCCGATGCGGCCGAGACCGATGATGCCGACCCGGCGTCCGCGCAACGCGCGGCCAAAGCGCAGTTCGCCCCGGCGCCAGTCGCCACGGCGAACGAACCGGTCGCCCTCGGCGATCCGCCTCTCGACCGCCAGCATCAGCGGCATCGCCGTGTCGGCGGTGTCCTCGGTCACGACATCGGGGGTGTTGGTGACGGCGATGCCTCGCGAGTTGGCATGGGCGACCGCGATCGCATCGACGCCGATGCCGAGGCAGGCGATGATCTCGACCCTTGGCAGGGCGTCGATCAGCGCCGCCGGACAGCCGTGCAGCGCATAGACCGCGATCGCCCGCACCCGCCCGGCGACCTTGCGCAGAAAGGCGCCGCGATCCGGCGCCAGCCACAGCCGGTGCACCGTGAACAACTCTTCGAGCCGCGCTTGGGTCGGTGGATACAACGGACCGACGAGCAGAATCTCGGGGGTCACCGCGGGCTCCGCTATTCGCCTTCGAGCGGCACGGTGTCGATGATCTCAATGCCAAAGCCGGCGAGCCCGACATAGGTGCGCGAGCGCGTTGCCAACAGCTGGATCGACGAGATCCGCAGGTCGCGCAGGATCTGTGCACCGAGCCCGACCTCGCGCCACTGCACGTTGCGCTCGCGTTCCGAGTGCGTGGCCTCGTCGCCGACGGCGGAGGCCGGGACGCCCGAAGCGCCATCGCGCAGATAGACCAGCACCCCCTGCCCGGCCGCCTTGAAATGGTCGAGTGCCGCATGCACCGGCTTCGCCCCGCCGAACACGTCCTCGAGCACGTTGGCGCGGTGCAGCCGGGTCGGCACGCCGGCTCCATCGCCGATCTCGCCATAGACAAACGCGTAATGATGCACCTTGTCGAACGGCGTCAGATAGGCATAGCCGGCGAGCTCGCCGATCTCGCTCGCGACCTTGAACTCGGCGACCCGGGTCACCAGCTTTTCGCGCGCCTGGCGATAGGCGATCAGATCGGCGACCGAGATCTGCTTTAGCGCATGTTTCCGGGCAAAGGCGCCGACCTGCGGCCCGCGCATGACCGTGCCGTCGTCGTTGACCAGCTCGCAGATCGCCGCCACCGGCTCGAGGCCGGCCAGGCGGCAGAAATCGATCGCCGCCTCGGTATGGCCGGAGCGCATCAAGACGCCGCCATCCTTGGCGATCAGCGGAAAGATATGGCCCGGCCGGACAAAATCCGAACGCCCGGTGTTGTTGTTCGCCAAGTTGCGGATCGTCGCGGTGCGGTCCTCGGCCGAGATACCGGTCGTGGTGCCGTGGCGGTAATCGACCGAGACGGTAAAGGCGGTGCCGTGGATCGCGTCGTTGTCGGCCACCATCGGCGCCAGGTGCAGCCGCCGCGCGATCTCGCCGGTAAGCGGCGCGCAGACGATGCCGCAAGTATTGCGGATAATAAACGCCATCTTTTCCGGGGTGGCATGCGCCGCTGCGAGGATCAAATCGCCCTCGTTCTCGCGATCGTTGTCATCGGTGACGACGACGATTTCGCCGCGGGCGAAGGCGTCGATCACCTGCGGAACTTCGGCGTGCGACATGATCTCAGCCTCCCGACGGCGCAATCGGCTAAGCAAAACCGTTCGCGGCCAAGAACCGCGGGTTCGCCAGGCGCAATCTGGCGATCGTCATGCGCCACAAGATAGCGCGGGCGAAGGCCTCGCGCTCCGGCGAATTCTCGAAGGCGCCGATGCGCAGCTCGCCGGCAAAGCGGCGCAGCAGCTCCGCCGCGCGCTCACGGGCTTCGCTGCGCGAAGTATCCTCTCCCGCAATGCGGGAGAGGGAGGGACCCGCGGAGCGGGAGGGTGAGCGAAAGTCCGGCCCGATCAGCTTCTCCAGCTCCCCGATGATCTCAGCGCGCGACCGGTCATCGATCTCGGCCTCCCGCGCCGCGATCGCCATGCAGTTGGCGACGAGCAGCGCGTCGAGCCGCCGCTGTTGCGGCAACAGCGGCAAGAGGTCATTGACCAGCACGTCGCGGGCCAGCGCCAGCAGCGCCGGGCCGCGCGGCAGGTCATCCATCGGCGGGAAGCCCGCTGGGGTCGAGCAGCATCAATATCTCCAGCTCGCATTCGCTGGCGCGGCGCCCGGTCAAGGCCAGATCGAGGCTGCGCTCGCCGCCAGCAATGTGGCGGTCGCTCTGCTGCAGTGCAATGACCGCCCAGCGCACGCTCGCCAGCACCTCCCAGAAGCGCACCCGCACCGGGTCGATGGCTGTGCCGCTGTCGCGCTCGTAGCCCCGGTAAAACGACGCGCGGCCGGCGATGCCGCCGGCCTCGCGGTCGAGCCGGGCAAAGCGCCAGCCCTTTGAGCAGAACCAGCCGATATCCTCGTGCGGGTCGCCCCAGCCGGCGAATTCCCAGTCGAGGATGCCGGTCAGCCGCGTGCCGTCGAGCAGGTAGTTGCCGGTGCGGAAATCATGATGGCACAGCACCGGCGGAACCGGAGCGGGCAGGTGCGTCTCGAGCCAGCGGGCGCCCCATTCCAGCACCGGCCGCGGCGTCGGGTGGCGGTCGAGATAAGCGCGGAAGCCCTCGATCTGCTGTGCCGGAGAAGATCGATCGTAAGGTGTCAAGAAGGCGAGGTCGGGCCGCGGCGGCCGAATCGCATGAATCCGAGCGAGCTCCCGCCCGAGCCCTTCGGCAATCATCGGCAGTGCCGGGTCGAGCGCCAGGTCGCGGGTGATCCGATGCGCTGCGGCGGTTCCGGGCGCGCGGCGCATGACCAGGAACGGCTTGCCGAAGACGGCAGTATCGCCGCACGCGAACAGCGGCTCGGGCACCGTTACTCCGGCCGCGAACGCCGCCCTGAGCACGGCGAATTCCTGCCGCCGGTCGAGGCTCGACGGCACCCCGGTCGCCGCCGCGGCGCGCAGCACCAGCCGCTGCTCGCCAGCGAGACGGCCGCCCGAGAAATTCGCGTCGAGCGCCCAATTCTCCTGGATCGATCCTCCACTCAGCGGAGCGAGACTGGTAATTTCGCAAGCCTCGGCGCCGCTGGCTTCGGCGAGAAACCGCGCCAGAGCCGGCCGGCGGTCGTTACCGGCACCGGCCGCGGGCTCAGATCGGCGAGACCGCGTGCCCGCCATCGACCGCGATCACCGCGCCGGTGATGTAGGCGCCCGCCGGCGACGCCAACAGCAGCATCGCGCCGTCGAGATCGTCCGGCTGCGCGACCCGGCGCAGCGGGATGCGCGCGGCGAGCTTCATGCCGGCCTCGCTCTGCAGGAAGTCGCGGTTGAAATCGGTCTCGACATAGCCCGGCGCCAGCGCATTGACCAGGATGCCGTGGCGCGCCAACTCCATCGCCAGCACATGCGTCAGGTGGATGAGCCCGGCCTTGGCCGCGCAGTAGCTCGGCACCCGCGCGATCGTGCGCGAGCCCAGCACCGAGGCGATGTTGACGATCCGCCCCGGCCGCCGCCGCTCGATCAGATGGCGGGCGAATTCGCGGGCCATCAGCCAGGCGCCTTTCAGATTGGTGTCGATGACGTAATCCCAATCCTCCTCGGTGTGATCGAGCACCGGCTTGGAGACGACGACCCCGGCGTTGTTGACGAGCAGGGTCAGCGGGCCCAGCCGCTCCTCGGCCTCGGCGACCGCGGCGGCGATGCTGTCGGGGCGGGTCACGTCGAGCGCCAAGGGCAGGCACGTCCCGCCCTCGCCGGCGATCTCGCCCGCCGCCTCGGCGAGCCGGTCGGTGCGCCGCGCGGCGAGCGCCACCCTGGCCCCGGCGGCGGCGAGCAGCAATGCCAGATGCCGCCCGATCCCGCTCGACGCGCCGGTGACCAGCGCCACCTGCCCATCGAGGCTGAAGCTCGGCAGCGCGGTCATCTGAGCAGGGTTCCGCGGAGCCGCCCCTCACCCTCCTGCTCCGCGGGTCCCTCCCTCTCCCCGCAAGCGGGGAGAGGGCCGGGGTGAGGGGCAATTCGGCAAGCGATCACGGCGCGATCTCCTTCGCGCGCTCGCGCAATTCGTATTTCTGGACCTTGCCGGTCGAGGTCTTCGGCAATGGGCCGAACACGATCCTTCGCGGGGTTTTGAAATGCGCGAGATGCTCGCGGCACCAAGCGATAATGTCGTCGGCCCCGACCGCGCCGGCATTGGGGTTTAAGGTGACGAAGGCACAGGGGCTCTCGCCCCACATCGGGTCGGGCGTAGCGACCACCGCCGCCTCCATCACCGCCGGATGTCGGTAGAGCACTTCCTCGATTTCGAGCGAGGAGATGTTTTCGCCGCCGGAGATGATGATGTCCTTGGCCCGGTCCTTGATCTCGACATAGCCGTCCGGGTGCATGACAGCGAGGTCGCCGGTGTGGAACCAGCCGCCCTCGAACGTTTGCACGGTCGCCGCCGGATTTTTCAGGTAGCCCTTCATCAAGGTGTTGCTGCGCAGCACCAGTTCGCCGAGCGTGGCGCCGTCAGCCGGCAGGTCGGCCATCATCTTTGGATCGACGACGCGCTGCCGGTCGAGAGTGAGGCTCGCCACCCCTTGCCGCGCCATCCGCCCGGCGCGCTCGCCCACCGACAGCGCCTCCCAGTCGCGCTGCCAGGCGCAGACCGTGGATGGGCCATAGCTCTCAGTCAGACCGTAAAGATGGGTGACGCGAAACCCCATCCGCTCCATCGCCTCGATCACCGCCGAGGGCGGTGCGGCGCCGCCGGTCGCCGCCTCGACGACATGGTCGAAGCGGCGCTTCACCGCCTCGGGCGCATGCACCAGCATGTTGAGCACGATCGGCGCGCCGCACAGATGCGTGACCCGATGCTCGGCGATCGCGGCGAAGATCGCCGCCGGCTCGACCCGGCGCAGGCAGACATGGGTCCCGGCCGCCGCGGTCACCGCCCAGGGATAGGTCCAGCCGTTGCAATGAAACATCGGCAGGGTCCACAGATAGACCGAATCGCGGCCGAGCCCGAAAGTAATCGCGTTGCCGAGCGCGTTCAGAAAAGCGCCGCGGTGGTGATAGACCACACCTTTGGGATTGCCGGTGGTGCCCGAGGTGTAGTTGAGCGCGATCGGCGCCCATTCGTCCTGCGGCCCGGCCCAGTCGGCCGCCCCATCGCCCTCGCCGAGGAACGCCTCGTATTCCGTGCCGCCGAGCGCTTCGCCGCCGGACATGTCGGCGATCTCGACCAGCGGCAGCGGGCGGCCGAGTTCGGCCAGCGCCGGCGCCACGACCGGAGCGAATTCGCGGTCGGCGATCAACAGCTTTGCCTCGCCATGCGCGAGGATAAAGGCGATCGAGCGGGCATCGAGCCGGTAGTTCAGCGCATTCAGCACCGCCCCCGCCATCGGCACGCCGTAATGCGCCTCGAGCAAGGCCGGCACATTTGGCGCCAGGACCGCAACCGTATCTCCGGGTCCGATCCCGCGCCGGCGCAGCGCATCGGCGAGCTGCCGACAGCGGGCGTACAACTCGCGATAGCTGAAGCGCCGTCCGCCATGCACGACCGCGAGCTTGTCGGGATAGACCGCCGCGGCGCGCGCCAGAAACGACAGCGGCGTCAGCGCGGTAAAATTGGCAGCGTTCCTGGCGAGATGCGGCGCTTCATATTGCCCGCCCAGTGATGACACGTTCAACCCGGCTCCTCGTGCATCGCTATTCCGTTGTTTCGTGCCGGAACGGCGAATATTCAGCGAGCCCCTCGATCTTGTGCTCGACCATCTGGCGCTCGCGGGTGAGGAATTGCGCGACCGCGCGCCGAAAGGCGGGGTCGGGGATCCAGTGGGCGCTGTAGGTCGGCACCGGCAGATAGCCGCGCTGCAATTTGTGCGGCCCCTGGGCCCCGGCCTCGACTCGCTTCAGCCCATGGGCGATGGCGAATTCGATCGCCCGGTAATAGCAGCATTCGAAATGCAGGAATTTGTAGTCGCCATAGCTGCCCCAGTTGCGGCCATATATCGTCTCGGTGCCGAGCAGGTTCAGCGCGCCGGCGACGTATTTGCCGTCGTGATGCGCCATCACCAGCACGATCTTTTCCGGCATGCGCTCGCCAATCAGCGTGAAGAACTTGCGATTGAGATAGGCCTGCCCCCACTTGCGGTCCGAGGTGGCGAGATAGAACCGGTAGAACGCATCCCAGTGCCGCGGCTTCAGATCGCCCCCTGTCAGCACCTCGATGTCGAGCCCGTCGGCCAAGGCCTCGCGGCGCTCCTTTTTTACCGCCTTGCGTTTGCGCGAATTCAACGCCGCGAGATAGTCGTCGAAATCGCGATAGTTGTCGTTGCTCCAATGAAACTGCTGGCCAATGCGCTGCAGAAACCCGGCCTCGGTCAAGGCGTCGGCCTCGACGCGCTCGGGAAAGGTGACGTGCACCGAGGAGATGTGCCGCTGGTTGGCCAGCTCGACCATCGCCGCGATCAGATGTACGCGCGTCCGCGCCGGCGCTGCCGGATGCAAGAGCAGCCGCGGTCCCGGCACCGGGGTGAACGGCACCGCGGACAGCAGCTTTGGATAATAGCGCCCGCCGGCCCGCTCATAGGCGTCGGCCCAGCCGTAGTCGAACACGTATTCGCCATAGGAATGGCTTTTGGCATAGAGCGGCACCACGCCGAGGATCGTGCCGTCGGGGCCGGTCAACGAGAGGTGCTGTGGCGCCCAGCCGGTGCGCGCAGTGGTTGAGCCGCTGTCCTCGAGCGCGCTCAAAAAGGCATAAGAGACGCTGGGATTGACCTCGCCGGCGCAGGCGTCCCAATCGGCCGCCGCGATCTCGGCGATCGCGCCGTGGACCCGGACCGTGATCGAGCCGCCGCTGTCGTTCATCGGGCGCTCGGGCATGGCAGGCTTGGGCATTGTGGGCCCCGGGTCGGGACCGGGAAAAGCCGAGCGCCGTTGGGTTCTCTCATTGCCGTCGGCCTGCCTCATCCTCGCTGTCTCGCTCGGTGCAGGATAGGGCATGTGCCGCCCCTGTCCAGCGCCGCGAAACGGCCGTATTCGCTGCCTAACAGCTGCCGCGATCCGGGGTTTCACAAATGACGTCGAGGGCGGAAATGCGCGCGCTTGCCTTTGCTTCAATCGCGCTGACGGTGCTCGTGGCCGTCGGCGGCCGAGCGCCGGCCGGGACCTTGGGCGATCCCCGCATCGGGTTCAGCGCCGAACGCGTCCTGGTGTTCGACGGGCACACCTATATCGGCCGGGTCTGGAGCATGCCGGGCGAGCAGCGGCACGACCAGGACCTGCCCTCGCTGACGCCGGTGTTCATCCTCCACGCCGACAGCCCGGCGGGCGACATCCTGTTGCCGCAGCTGCACACCGCGATCGAGTTCGCGATGCCAACGGCGCTCGCTGCGCTGGCCAATCCGGAGCTGCTGGGCAAGCGGGCCGGGCACGAGCAGGTCAACGGCATCGCGACCACCAAATACGTGGTCGACAAGGACATCCCCGAAGGTCGTTTGTCGGGCGCGCTGTGGCTCAGCGCCGACGGGATCCCGATGCGCTGCGACGGCAGCCTGACCCGCAACGACGGCAAGGTCTCGACGGTGCATTGGGAATTGCGCCACGTCCGGATCGGCCCGCAGGACGCGGCCCTGTTCGCGGTGCCCAATGGCTATTCGAAGCTGTCGCCGCAAGCGGCGTCGACCTTGCTCGGGCTGCGCCTGGCGCCCCGCCGCAAGAAGTGAGGCTGAACGACCTCCGCGTCCGGGTTCGGGCCAAGTTCCTATCTTGAAGGGGTCATGCGAAACTCTAGATACAGGCTTCCGGACAACCGGGCGGCCCCCCGGAAACCAAATGGTTCGTCGCAGCGTTCGGCGAGAGACGTCCGAGCGGGCAGCACCTCCAAAGGTTCCAGCAATGAAGCGGGTTCTGACGGCGCTCGTTCTGTCGGGCGGGATCTCTCTGGTGGCGGGGACGCCCGGTCCAGCGCTCGCCGGCGCGCCGATCCCCGAGGCGGGCGGCGCCGCGGTGACGAGCGTCGCCGACGTGGTCAGCCGCATCACTCCGGGTGTGGTCGGCATCGCCGTGCGCGGCGAGGTGCGCGAGAACAACCCCTTGGCGCAGGACCCGCTGTTCCGGCAGTTCTTCAACTTCGGCGACCAGCCGATCGAGCGCGAGACCGAGGCGGTCGGCTCGGGGGTCATCGTCGATGCGGCCGACGGCTACGTGCTGACCAACAATCACGTGGTCGAAAACGCCACCAACATCGAAGTCACGACCAAGGACAACCGACGCTTCAAGGCGCGGCTGATCGGGCGCGATCCGGCGACCGACATCGCCGTGCTGCAGATCCCGGCGCAAAACCTGACCGCCGTGCCGATGGGCGATTCGGCTCGCCTGCGGGTCGGCGATTTCGTGCTCGCCATCGGCAACCCGTTCGGGCTCGGCCAGACCGTGACCTCGGGGATCGTCAGCGCGCTCGGCCGCACCGGCCTCGGTATCGAAGGATACGAGGATT
The DNA here is from genome assembly GCA_036500965.1 of Allostellaceae bacterium. Lineage (GTDB taxonomy): Bacteria > Pseudomonadota > Alphaproteobacteria > ATCC43930 > CGMCC-115725 > AP-15. The sequence goes on from DASYBC010000124.1 coordinate 38,176, forward strand.
TCATCCAGACCGACGCCTCGATCAACCCCGGCAATTCGGGCGGCGCCCTTGTCGACCTGCAAGGCCGGCTGATCGGGATCAACACCGCTATCCTGGCCCCGAGCGGCGGCAATGTGGGGATCGGCTTTGCCGTCCCGATCGACATGGCGCGCGACGTGATGGACCAGCTGATCCGCTATGGCGAGGTCAGGCGCGGGCGGATCGGGGTGGCGATCCAGGATTTGACGCCCGATCTCGCGCACGCGCTCGGCACCACGCGCACCGAGGGGGCGCTGATCGCCCGGGTCGAGCCGAACTCGCCGGCCGAGCGCGCCGGGCTGCGCAGCAGCGATCTGATCGTCGCGGTCAACGGGGCGCCGGTCCATGGCGCCGGCGACTTGCGCAACCGCATCGGCCTCTCGCCGATCGGCGACGAGGTGACCTTGACCGTCGACCGCGGCACAGCGCAGCGCCAGGTGATGGTGCGCATCGGCCGGGCCCCGGCCGAGCGCCAGCGCCTCGGCGAACGCTGAGCCCGATTGCCCAGCATGGCGACGCAAACCCAAACTCCGTACCAGATCCTGGGCGTCAAGCCCGATGCCAGCGCCGACGAGATTCGCAAGGCCTATCGCAAGCTCGCCAAGCAGCTGCACCCCGACCTGAACCCCGGCAAGCCCGAAGCCGAGGCGCGTTTTAAATCGGTGACGGCGGCCTACGATCTGCTCTCCGACCCGGAAAAACGGGCGCGCTACGATCGTGGCGAGATCGACGAGAGCGGCGCCGAGCGGCCGCGTTATTCCTACCGTCCGCACGCCGAGGGTGCGGAGGGCTGGAAGTACCAGCCGCAGGGCGAGATGGATCTGGGCGATCTCGAGGATCTGTTCGCTGCTTTCGGCTCTGGCGCGCGCGGCCGGCGCGGCCCGGGCGGCGCCGGGTCCGGCCAAGGGTTCCGCGCGCGCGGCGGCGACCGCAGCTATGCGATGACGATCGATTTTACCGAAGCCGCGAACGGCGCCAAAAAACGGCTGTCTCTCGCCCCGGATCAATGGCTCGACGTGACGATCCCGGCCGGGCTCGAAGACGGCCAGGTGCTGCGGCTGAAGGGCAAGGGCGGCCCCGGCTTTGGCGGCGACGAGCCGGGCGATGCGCTGATCGAGGTGCATGTGGCGCCGCACCCGCTGTTCCGGCGCGACGGCGACGATATCCGGATCGAGCTGCCGGTCAGCCTGGCCGAGGCGGTGCTCGGCGCCAGGGTCACGGTGCCGACGGTCACCGGCCTGGTCACGATGACGATCCCCAAGGGGTCCGACACCGGCACGGTGCTGCGCCTGCGCGGCAAGGGTATTCAGCGCCGCCGCAATCCCGGCGACGAGTATGTGACCTTGAAGGTCGCCATCGGGCCCGGCAACGACGCCGAGCTCGCCGAATTCATCGAGAAATGGGCGCCGTGGCATCCGTTCGACCCCCGCCAGGGAATGTCCTCGGTATGATCGCGTTCGACGAGCTGCTCAGCCGCCTCGGCGGTCTCGACCGCACCGAGCTCCAGCACTGGGTGGAAAACCGCTGGGTCCTGCCCGAGCAGCACGGCGACGCCTGGCTGTTTCACGAGGTCGACGTCGCCCGGGTCGAGCTGATCCTCGAAATCCGCCACGAATACGCGATCGACGACGAGGCGCTGCCATTGGTCCTCGGCCTGCTCGACCAGGTCTATGGCCTGCGCCGCCAATTGCGCCGCCTCTGCGACGCCCTCGCCGCCCAACCCCCCGAAGTGCAGGACGCAGTCCGGCGAACCTTGCCGCCCAAGGACGACAAGAGCCGGTTCAATTAATCTTTCCTCGAGGCCGCAACGACGATCTGAGGATTAATTAACTTGCATCGTCATGGTGGTCCGATCATCGGCCTTCCAATATTCACTTATTCTGTTTCGTGCAGGTTCCGTGCAATAGAAGACCAGGATCCAAAGTGGCGATGTTACATGTATTGGCTGTGATCTCCGCCCCTGAACAAACGAAACTAAGATGGCTGGAAAACTCGGCCGGACAGTTCTTGGCCGACCCGGTCTGCAGTGAATAAGTGGCTTGCGCGGAGCCAACGCCATTAGCGCTCACATCATACGTGCCGGTCCCGTTCTCGAGCGAGTATTGGCAAACGCCGACACCGTCAAGGTTCACTACGAAAACGCTCGCGCTGAAAGTCCCGTTGCCCGCTGGATGAAATTGCGCGATCCCCACGGTCTTGGCGCCGCTGAGAGCGCCGCTCACACCGCACCCATAGCCGCCTTTGATATCAGCATTGGTGTAGCCGCCCTGGGGGTGTCGCCCATCGGCGCGGGCCGTGATCGGGAGACATACGACAGCAGCCATTAACAACATGCCTACGATGTGCTTCATGCGTCGTTTCCTCCTTAATCCATGATGAACGGCCGCTTTACCGCCATCCGATACAAAGTACATCAACTCACCAATTCCGGGGGCGCTTTTCGGGCACGAAGCTGAAGAACTGCTGAACGCACGCTGATACGCTGGATCAGCGGAAGGCGAGATCATGCTCAATCGCCTCCCGGCCCGACCTTCGCCCAGCTCGCCCGCAGTTCAACAATTCAATCGGTGGGGTCAGGGCCAAGGCACACCTTTGCCCCTCGATCTCGCCTTGCGAAAGCTAAGACAGACGCAAGGGCAACGGGCCGTTGATCCGATTGAGCTTTCTTCTTGCGTAAGTTTGTTGCACAATCTGCTCATGATCTATGGCTACGCGCGGGTATCAACGGGCGGGCAAAGCGAGGCGGTGCAGGTGCGCCAGCTTCGCGCCGCCGGAGCCGGAACGGTGTTCCGGGAAGTGGCGAGCGGAGCCAAGACCGACCGGGCGCAGCTTCGCCGTTTGCTCGACCAACTAGACGCCGGCGACGTGCTGATGGTGACGCGGCTCGACCGGCTGGCGCGCTCGACCCAAGGAAGCCGGTTTCCGCTCGCTCCGCGACACATGGGCCGGCACCAGCACCGGGCGGTTGATGATCGCCGTGCTCGGCGGACTGGCCGACGTCGAGCGCGACCTTATCCGCACCCGGACGGCTGAGGGGCGCAGCCGGGCGCAGAAGCGCGGGCAGCAGATAGGCCGACCCTCGAAACTGACCGTCGCGCAGAAAGCCGAAGCTCGGCGACGGCGGGCGCAGGGTGTCACCCTTGTCGAACTCGCGCGCAGCTACGACGTGGGGAAGAGTACGATTTCCCGGCTATCGAGGAGCGCATCGCTGTGACCGTCTGGAAGTGGGAGTCCTTTGAGGACTACACCAACTCCAATATATTGAAGGTAAAGAACACAGGCCCTCTCCTCTCACCGATACGAAGATTCGCGATTATCCGGAATGATAAACTCGACCTTTTTTAGAAACCTTGGTCGTAGGCCCCGCGCAGACTAGCCCGGATATCTCACCGGGCGGCTGCTGATGTTGGATTTTCTGACGTATCAGGCTGCTTGTCGGGGTTTTGGGGCCGCGAGCCTGGCGTTTTGAGCCTGTCGGGGCGCGGCTGAGCGGTCGCAGGGTGAGCGACGG
>DASYBC010000125.1:0-22386 GCA_036500965.1 Allostellaceae bacterium
AATTCCCCCGAACTGATGTCGTCCCGGATCCTCAGAGCAGGCATTGCGGTCCCCCCGTCCCCCAACCACAACATCTGCTACTCGCCAGCCAGCTCCGATGCAATTCCTTTGGCGAGTCAGTATCAATTCAGGTGGGTATGAGGCTGACTATCGGGCACAACGAGGCCATGCCGATTGCACATCTGAAGCTCGCGATATCGGCGATAGTTTTCGTCGTCTACCGGTATGTCTTTATGCTTTTCAGTCTCCTCCCCACGATCAGGCTCAAAAGACGGGTCGAGCTTAAACACCGAAGTGGGATCGGGAAAATACTCGGGAATCCGCCGGAGCACTTCCAACGGTATCTTAGGACTGACCTGTCGAAGAACGACGAAAGTCTGAACATTCGCCTTGTAAATCGGTCGTTGATCCCACGGCCCCAAGGTCTGATCAACGTGTGAGTAGATGGCGGCGGGTGTGATCCTGCCGCAAATATCAGATGCGCTGCCCCGCAAACCATCAATAAGGAGCGTCGTGAAAATACCTTGTCCGCTCTCCTCGTTCGCACTCCCTTCCCGATGACAGGCGGTGAGGATCGTTACGCCGTTTCCGATAAATGCAACAGGCCGCTCGCTACCCAGCCCAGCGACCTCGCCAGCATATCCCGATTGGCAGCTATCTAGGATAATGACACTGGACCTGATCCGTGGATATGCTCTGTTCGCCAATTCAAGGAGTTCACTAAGCGAGATCCCCCATGCGCCTTTTCGCCCGTCTTGGCTAACAATATAGCCGGCGTTGGTCTCTTGGTTAACAATGCCGTGGCCAGCAAAGAAAAATAGCGCCGTCTCCGCATCGCCTGAGAAGAGTTCCTGCGTCGCACCATGAAGGATTTCGCTCGTAACCACTGTATCATTGCTAGTGAGGCTGTGCACAGCGAAATTCGGAGACCCGTCACCATTAGTTTCGAGGAGAGATCCTATGTTGATGGCGTCATTTACACAGCCATGCAGCGGAGCCTGCTGATAATCATCGATGCCGACGATAAGCGCCTTTCTCATCACCGGCTCCCGCCGATTAAGGCTTTCAGATTATCCCACGTCCATTTGTATATCTTATCTGTTGTGAGCGCCGCCGTCGGCTTTTTGCAGGTCCCATTGGCACGACCCCACAAAAGGAAGTAGGGCTTCGTTTCTTCTTGAGCAATTTTAATTTCCACATTTACGCCGGTTGCTGTGTCCGTGTGCGCGCCGCAAATGACAATCACTTGATCGACGCTTCGAATTCGCGTTCGGACTTTGGCCTTCCAATCACCAGATAAGGCCTCCTTCACCGACCAATCGGCCATTTCGAAGGGTGAATCGGGATTCTTGGATTGACCGACCAGAAGAGTACGGAGGTCGTCGTCGTGATCATAATCAAAGGAGGTAAGAATTCGCGTTTTTGCCATGATATCAGGTCCTGTCGCCTTGCCTGTCGAGCGGATTGATGGATGGAACGAGCCGCGAACGCAAGTGGCAACTCTCAAGAGGGTAAAGAGCAGCGACGCTCAGGCTGTAAGCCTCGAAGTCGTGCTCGGGTGGACGTTGAAGCGGGGCGATTTCGGTGAGCGATTCGCCACGATCTCGGTGAACCACCATAAAACCAGTCGCCGGGGCCGGCCAGCAACCGACGAAGCTGTGTGCGGTTTGGCTAGCTCCGCTCACCACCTCTCGGAACACACGCGACGGATTGAGGAAAGGTCAGTCTCGGCGTTTTGTATCCGATGACGACGGAGCTTTTGGGGCTTTATTCGGGCTAATCGGGGTCGCGGACGCTGTTTCGCTCTTCCCGACGGCGCGCTCTGTACGTGGCTGTAGCACCTTCGGCATTCGAGCATTTACATGCGAGTTTGGGACAATTTGAGAATCTCCTACAATAAAAGGGCGGCCCGTGCGACGGCCGGGCGGCGGTTGTGTGGGCATTTAGCTATTACCCCGCTGGCTTTGCCGAAGGTGGTGATTGGATGCCTTGCTTAGGGCCGCCTTGACTTGGCGCGGGCTTGGGCGGCTGCACGGGAGGCATTGGGGCGGTCACGTGCGAGGTCGGCAGCACCGTTCCACGCTCCGCCGTTCCGCGTCTAACAATTCTTTGAGCAGGCTCAACCATCCTCACCCCCGAAAAAATACGTCTCTACATATAATTGGGCATCCGCATCGGCCCGTACCAGCAGCCGTTTGCTGGGTGGTAGTGACGTGTTCGGAAAGCTCTTCGCCGCTGCCTCGTGCTTTTTTCGCTTCATCTCCATGTGCAAATCGTTGATCTCCCCTTCCGTCAGAAGACCACGACTCACCTTATACCAATCGTTTTCCATGACCAAGACGAGAGAATTGAAATCGTTAGATAACGTTGAAAGTGAGTGCAGCCTTTTGCTATATGGAAGGTATTCCTTCACTGCGTTGATCACCTGCGATATCATGATTATTACCATCCATACGAAGCTGAAATCGACCCTTAAACCCCACACCGTCACTATCTCGCGCCACAAAATCCATCCAGCAACAGCCGAGCTGGATGCTAATGCTGTAAATCCACTTATACAACGATCTATGCTCTCGGTTCTCGCATGATAGGAGCCTATGTAGAAAGCGTCCCGCTTCAAGTCCAGAAATTCCTGCCAGTATCGGCGTTGAACGTCCACCTCTGTTCCCTCGCAAGGCCGGACAGCGCCCGCTGTATTATCAAATTTAGCCGGGGGGCCGTCGTCGTCACAGACGTGAGATTGTGCTCTTACCCACGTCATAGCTGCGCGCGAGTTCGGCGAGAGTGGCTCCCTCTGCCCGCCGCCGCCGTGCTTCCGCCTTCTGCGCGTCGGTGAGTTTCGAGGGCCGGCCCATATGCTGCCCGCGCTTCTGCGCTCGGCTTCGGCCTTCGGCGGTTCGGGTGCGGATAAGATCGCGCTCCACGTCTGCCAGCCCGCCCAGCACGGCTATCATCAGCCGCCCGGTGCTGGTGCCGGTGTCGGCCCACGGCTCGGCCAAGGATCGAAATTGGGCCTCCGCATCCACAATCTGCTTGACGATGGCGAACAGGTCGAAAGTGCTGCGCGCGAGGCGGTCGATCCGTGTCACCGTCACCACATCGCCGGGGGCAAGGGCGGCGAGCATTCTAAGAAGCTCGCGCCGGTCGTTGTGCGCGCCGGTCACCTTCTCCCGGTAAATTTTGGTGCAGCCCGCGCCGCGAAGCTGCTCAAGTTGGGCGTCGAGGGTCTGCCCATAGGTGCTGACGCGAGCATAGCCGAGGCGGCGGTTTTCGGGGCGTGTTTCAGTCATATCTTACGGGAAGCATAACCCATTGATCGGGCTGGTGCAACGGGATTTCCCGAAAGTCTTAATTTAACGGGATCCCTGGCGCGGAGAGGGTCACTGCCGCGCCTCGGTGAGCGGGTGTTTGCGTAGGAGGTTGAAGTCGCAGGCCTTGTCGGCTTGCAGGATCTCGTGGCGGTAGAGGTGGGCGTAGTCGCGTTCGGGGACGGGCGGCGGGGTGGTCGAGCGGCGGGCGAGCTCGTCGGGCGGGACCAGTAGGTCGATATGGCGCTCCTTGACCGAGAGGCGGATATGGTCGCCATTGCGCACCTTGGCGAGCGGGCCGCCCGAGGCGGCGTCCGGGGTCACGTGCAATATGATCGAGCCATAGGCGGTGCCGCTCATCCGCGCGTCGGAAATCCGCACCATGTCCTTGATCCCGGCGCGGGCGAGCTTTTGCGGGATCGGCAGGTAGCCGGCCTCCGGCATCCCTGAAGCGGCTACAGCCGCCACTCTGCGCGCTCGCGTTGGCGTCGTGGTATTCTGTTGTGTGACAAGAAATTGCGGAAGCTCAGATGCCGACGTTTCTCCCCCGCCTTGATATATTGCCATCGCCGCAGCGGGCATTATGGCGCGAGCTCGACGCCACCCCGGGGCATTTTACGCTCTACGGCGGGACGGCGTTGGCGCTGCGATTGGGGCATCGGCGATCGGTCGATTTCGATTTCTTCTCGCGGGATCCGTTCGATCCCGCCGCACTGGCGCGGGACATTCCCTATCTCGCCGAAGCCGAACCGGTGCTGATTGCCGGTCATACCTTGACCTGCAGGGTGGAGCGCGGCGGGCCGGTGCTGGTCTCGTTCTTTGGCAACCTCAATCTCGGAGAGGTTGCACCACGGGAGGTCGCCGAGGGAACGGCGCTGCACGTGGCCTCGTTGCTCGACCTCGCCGGCACCAAGGCGCTGACCGTGCAGCAGCGCGCCCAAGCGCGGGACTACATCGACATCGATGCGCTGCTCCGTTACGGCGTCAGCCTGCCGCAGATATTGGCGGCGGGGAATGTCGTTTACGGGCGCGGCTTCAATCCGCTGATTACGCTGAAGGCGCTCAGCTATTTCAACGACGTACCGTCGCTGCCGCCTGAAGTGCAAGAAAGGCTGCGGGCGGCGGTGACATCGGTAGATCCGGCCCGTCTGCCGATCCTAACCCCGAATGTTCAGCGCGACGAAGGGCGCACTCAATGAAGCCGTTGCCAAGGACGCCGGAACTGCTGCGGGTGGCCGGCCGCGTCGTCTGGTTTGAGGAGCCGGAGCGGGCGCTCGCCGATCCGGGTCAATTTCTGGCACACGTCATGGTGTTCGGCTCGGTCGAGGACCTGAAGGCGCTTTCCGGGATCATCGGCAAGGACGATTATCGCGAATTGCTGGAGCAAGCCCCGCCGGGCGTTTTCGACGCGCGGTCCTGGGCCTATTGGAACCTGGTTTGCGGCCGCCAACCGGCACCGCCCCTGCCGGTTCGCGCCGGGTTGCACGCAATCCGGATGCCGCCGTGACCACCTGCGATGTCGCGAAAAAGATGCAATTGGCGCTCGCGACTCACCCCCGTGCACCCTCGGGGAGCGGATGCTTGCGCAGGAAGTTGAAGTCGCAGCCCTTGTCGGCTTGCAGGATCTCGTGGCGGTAGAGGCGGGCGTAGCCGCGTTCGGGATCGGCGGCGGGGTGGTCGGGCGGCGGGCGAGGAAGCTGCTGCGGGCGCTCCCCATCTCCCCAGATTTGGGCTGCGCAGCGACAAACCCATCCAATATGTCACGCGCCGCGACGCGACTTTTCCGCACCCTGCTCTAGGGGTTACGTTCCGAAATCGTCGCGACGAGCTCGGAGTGGCGCTTTTTCCGATGTGCGCGGCGCGGTTGGCGGGGTGCCCGCCGGGTGAGCCGGCGCGGGTTATCGCGGGCCCAGTTGGGTTTCCCTTGCCATCCGCTCGTGCCCGTCGGCGGTGTTCTTGAGCCGATATTGCGGCGTGCCGGCCTCGAGCGGTAGCAGGCGCACGATCGTATAGCGGCCGCGGCTCGCCCGGTCGGTACCGGGGTCGGGAGAGAATTCGACCGCTTGGCCGACACGGAATTTATGCTCTGCCATTGTCAGCTCCGGAAAGTGCGGCACGGACGCCGCCCGACGGCGCCGCCCGTGCCTTTCGTCATACGCGGACCCCGCGCTATGCCGATTTTACGGTGCGCGGGCGCGGCGTCACGCCGATTGGAGATCGACCGCCGAGGTCTTGCCCTGCTGGCCGCGTTCAATCTGATAGCTGATCCGCTGGCCCTCGACCAGGTGTCCGAGCCCGGAGCGTTCGACGGCCGAGATATGGACGAACACGTCCTTCGAGCCGTCTTCGGGCTGGATGAATCCATAGCCCTTTTGCGCGTTGAACCATTTTACGGTGCCGACAGTCATCGAGCTTCCTTAACAAGAAATCCTGCCCCGGCGCCCTCGCCGGGTCAGATCACATTTCAATTTCGGGAAGCGCTGCTCGGTTCGCCCGCGAGCACACCGGATAGAGCCGTGCCCTTGTCGAAACACGATGCGTTAAAGATGGGGGTCGAGGGCGTCTCTTCAAGGCTGATTCGTCTCAAGGCTCATTCGTCTCAAGGCTCATTCGTCGCCGCTGCGGCCACGGCGCGCACGAGCTAAAGGTTCGCGGCAAACCATCGCAAAGCAGCGGTGAGCACCCACCACGGACAGGCGCAGAGGCTTGCTGCCCCGAGCCGGCGAGGCGGATCGTCAATAATACCCTGCGCCGCCGTTGACGTGGATGGTCTGGCCGGTGATGAAGCCGGCATCGTCGCTGACCAGGAAGGCGCAGGTGGCGGCGATCTCGTCCACATGCCCCTGGCGGCCGAGCGGGATGCCGGCGGCGTTCGGGGCGTGCCCCTGATACCATTCCGGGTGGTCGCGCCGCGTGTCGATGCTGCCGGGAGAGACGACATTGACCCGAATGTTCTGCGCGGCGTATTCGCTGGCGAGCGCCCGCGCTAGCCCGACCAGCCCCATTTTGGCCGCCGAGACATGGGCGCGCCCGCTGCCGCCAGTGAACGAGCCGTCGCCGGTGAAGAACAGGACGCGGCCGTATTGGTTTTTGACCATCGACGGGATCACCGCCTGCGTGCAGTAGATGGCGCCGTCGAGCACCACGCCGCGGACATGCTCCCATTCGCCTGCGCTGACCTCGGTGAAGGGCTTGTGCGGCCGGATCGCGGCATTGTTTATCAGGATGTCGATCCGCCCGAATTCCCCGAGCGCGCGCGCCACCATCGCGTCGATGTCGGCCTTTTTGGCGATGTCGGCGAGGATCGGCAGCGCCTTGACCCCGCGCTCGCGCGCCTCGCGGGCGACCGCCTCGGCCTCGGCCTCGTTGCTGCGGGCATTGACCACGACATTGGCGCCCTCACCCGCCAGCTTTAGGACGGTGGCGCGGCCGATATTGCGGCCGGAGCCGGTGACCAGCGCCACTTTCCCATCGAGCTTGCCCATCAGCGTACCCCCCCTTCGAGGATGTTCGAGACGCGACCGAACCCACATCCTATCACGTGAAGCCCGTGGCTCCGGCCGTCAATTTCGCGCGCACCCTGGATCGAGGAGGACGGTCACCTCTCGTCCCGGCGCCGATCGCGCCGCAGATCATCGGGGCTCGCCTCTCCGTCACCGCGGCCCGCAATGATGTCGAGCCCGGAGTTGGCGGTGGCCGTTTCTTGGCCAAGCTCCGGGAAATCCTCCTCCCAGTATTCGCCGTCGGCGCGGGCGGAGCCGGCATCGCGGCGGGCGGCTTCGGCGGTGCGCAGCTCGACGCGGCGGATCTTGCCCGAGATGGTCTTGGGCAATTCCGCGAATTCAATGCGGCGAACGCGCTTGTAGGGCGCCAGATGCCGGCGGATGTGGTCGAAGATCGCGAACGCGGTTTCGCGGGTCGGCGCGTGGCTGCCGGCCAATGCGACAAAGGCTTTGGGCACCGCGAGGCGCAACGGGTCGGGTGACGGCACGACCGCGGCCTCGGCCACCGCCGGGTGCTCGATCAAGGCGCTTTCGAGCTCGAACGGGCTGATCCGGTAATCGGAGGCTTTGAACACATCGTCGGCGCGGCCGACATAGGTGAAATAGCCGTCCTCATCGACCATCGCGACATCGCCGGTGCGGTAGCCGGCGCCGGCGAGCGGCTGCAATGCGCCGTCATCGCCCTGATAACCCTGCATCAACCCGAGCGGCGGCGGGTCGAGCGCCAGGCACATTTCGGCCTCCGGCTGCTCGATGCCATCGGCATCCAGCAATCGCACGCGATAGCCCGGCGCCGGTTTGCCCATCGATCCCGGCTTGACCTTCTGCCCCGGGAAATTGCCGATCTGCAGGGTCGTCTCGGTCTGGCCGTAGCCGTCGCGAATGGTCAAGCCCCAGGCCGCTTCGACCCGCGCGATGATCTCGGGGTTGAGCGGCTCGCCGGCGCCCAGCGCCTCGCGCAGGCTCGTCTTCCACGCCGCCAAATCCTCCTGGATCAGCATCCGCCACACCGTTGGCGGCGCGCAAAAGGTCGTCACCCCGTAGCGCGCAAGCGCGTCGAGCAGCCCTTTCGCGTTGAACCGCGGCTGGTTCAGCATGAACACTGTCGCCCCGGCGTTCCACGGCGCGAAAACGCAGCTCCAGGCGTGCTTGGCCCAGCCCGGCGACGAGATGTTGAGGTGAATATCGCCCGGCTGTAGGCCGATGTAGTACATCGTCGACAAATGCCCGACCGGGTAGCTCTGGTGGCTGTGCAAGACCAGCTTTGGCTTCGCCGTCGTGCCCGACGTGAAATAGAGCAACAGCGGGTCGGTTGCGCGAGTTTCGCCCTCGGGGATGAACCGCGCCGGCGCGCCGTAGCCGCTCTCCCACGGCTGCCAGCCGGGCGCGCTCCCGCCGACCACGATCCGCGTGTAATCGCCGGACAGGTCGGCGAATTTGCCGATGTTCTCGGCGCTGGTGACGACATGCCGGACCCGGCCGCGCGCAAAACGGTCGAGAAGATCGTCACGGTTCAGCAAGGTCGTCGCTGGGATGATCACCGCGCCGAGCTTGCTCGCCGCCAGCATGGACTCCCACAGCGGGGCGACGTTGCCGAGCATCAGCAGGAGGCGGTCGCCGCGGCGCACGCCCAACGCGCGCAGATAGTTGGCGACCCGGCTCGAACGCTCGGCAAGACCGGCAAAGCTCAGCCTGGTTTCTGCACCACCCTCATCGACGATCCACAGACCCGGGCGGTCGTTGCCCTGCGCCATCGGGTCGAAATAATCGAGCGCCCAATTGAAACGGTCCAAGACCGGCCAGCGAAAATCCCGATACGCCGTCTGATAATCCAGGCGATGTGCGAGCAGAAAATCCCGGGCCTCTAGAAAAGCTGCTGCCGACACGGCTCCCTCCCCGAAAGATTCCTTTGCATCGAGTGCAATCATAGGGCAAATCAGACCTGCTCGCTTGAGCATAGCTCTGCGCTCATTTTCACCCGGCTCCGGTCGGTTTGGTGGCTGCGCGCATCCAGGCGGCCAGAGCGCAATCGAATTGGTCGTATACCTAAGGTTATTTTGCGCTGTTGACTACCACCTTCACCTGCCGTAGAACTTACCATGAACCAACGGGGAGAGCTCTAAATATGGCGCCAAGATCGTGCTAAGCTACGAAACTATGAATGTCACGTTGGAAAAACCGAGCGAATTGGCGCTGCGCGGCTTAGAAAGTCGCCTGGGAAGGTGCGGAGGCTGGCGCGATTCGCTTCGCGATCGGGAGGTATCCACCTGGGAGCGGGTTCGCGATCTCGGCGAGCAGCGACGCCAGCATCTTTCCGACCGCGTCACCTACGTCCTCGATGACGCGATCCATTGGCTTTCGGCACTTCCAGCTTCTTCGCTCCATGCCATCGTAACCGACCCGCCCTATGGCATGCTCGAATATGCCGACAAGGACCATCGGAAGCTACGAGCCGGTCGTGGCGGTGTGTGGCGCATTCCGCCGTCCTTCGACGGAGCAAAGCGCAAGCCGCTGCCCCGCTTTACGGTGCTTTCTCGGGAAGACCTTGCTGCATTGCACACGTTCTTCAGTTCCCTGGCAGATGGTGCTCTGAGAGCCCTCGTGCCCGGTGGACACGTTTTCATTGCCTCGAATCCGCTGCTTTCATCGCTGACGTTTCATGCGTTCCAGAACGCCGGCTTTGAAAAGCGCGGAGAGATCATCCGCCTCGTCCAGACCCTTCGGGGCGGCTATAAGCCGAAAGGCGCCGAAGACGACTTCCCGGAGATCTCGGTTATGCCGCGATCGTGTTGGGAACCGTGGGGCATTTTCCGCAAACCTTTCGAGGGTACTGTAGCAGCAAACCTCCGTCGTTGGGGGGCTGGAGGGTTGCGGCGTTTGCGCGGAGGGGAGCCGTTGAAGGACGTGATCACGTGCTCGCCCACACGCGGGCGGGAGAAGGAGATCGCCCCGCATCCATCGCTCAAACCGCAGCGCTTTCTCCGCCAGATTGTCCGGGCGTCACTGCCCCTGGGCGTTGGGGTGGTCTACGACCCATTTGCCGGTAGCGGCTCGACGCTCGCGGCAGCCGAAGCTATCGGATACCGAGCGGTCGGGACCGATCGCGACCTGCAATATCTCGAAATGGGCTGCAAAGCGTTTGCCGAGCTAGTCGCTCTACCCATAAATTGATCGCACGTTACGTGCCTTGCAGGATTCATTGCTAGGTTCGGGCGGGTGCAATACACGCCTCTAATCCGATCTAAATATGAAAGGTTGCTGAGGATGCGGTTTCTAAGATGCCTTCATTGGCTGCGGTAGATCCAGTTCGCGCGCAGCTTCCGGATACCGACCCGGTCTAACGTTGCAGTTCGGGTTCCGAGCTCGCCACGCGGATTGCGTCGAAAATCTGCTACAGTCACGCGCCCGAGGTAAACCTCCGTAAAGCGCATCGGCTCTCGCCGCTCGGCAGGCTCAGTGACATGATCGGTTTTGTAAACGAAGACCGCCATCCACTGATCGCGGGCGCCGTGCGTATCGACTGCCCCTCCCGGTTTGCGGGTGCTTTTGATCTCGATTCCCTGTTCACCGGCGCGCACGGAATTCTGAGGATAGCGGCCCTGAACGATTAGGTCGGGATGGCCGTTAAAATGCCGATTTTCGACGAGCGTCCGCGAGTGCTTGGCCATGCTGGCTGTCAGCATGTCGGACAGCATGCCCGACATGGCCGCGGGCCGCAGCATGTCGTCCATCCGGTGCAGTCCCTTCTCTGAAAGAAGAAGGTTGACGTCGAAGAAGAAATCATACGCGTCCTGCATCGCCATCTCAAAATCCCTGAGCCTCAATTCGTAGGGCAGCTCGGCGGCAACGTTGAACTGTCCAGCTATGTTTTGGCGTTGCAACGGCAGCCCTCGCCCTCTCGGGATGGATTTACCGCTTATACTGCGATTCGGCTATGCCGCGACCCTGGTCGCTGGCACGCCGGTCTTCGAGCGGGGCGAGCACACCGGCGCGCTCTCCGGCCGCCTCGTCCGTCGCGGCCGCATTCAGGCCAGGTACGACCCGCCATTAACGTGCCAAGTCTGGCCGGTGACTATCGCGGCGTCGTCGGAGGCTAGGAACAACGCGGTGCGGGCGATGTCTTCCGGCTGCGCCATGCGGCCGAGCGGGATCGCGTACGCCGATTGCACGATCTCCTCCTCGCTGCTGCCATAGCGCGGCTGCGCGGTGTCGGTCAGCCCGGGTGCGATCGCATTGACCCGGATGCGATAGGGCGCCAACTCCAGCGCCATCGCCCGGGTCATCGACACGAGCCCGCCCTTGCTCGCGACATAATGCACGCCGCGCGGCGAGCTGCGGAACGCCGCACCCGAGGCTATGTTGACGATCGCACCCGGCCGCCCGGAAGCGGCCAGCGCCTTCGCCACCGCCTGCGCGCAAAAGCACGCGCCCTTCAGATTGACGCCGAGCACGTAGTCCCAGTCGCGCTCAGACATGTCGAGAAACGCGACGCGCGGAAACACCCCGGCATTGTTTATCAGGATGTCGATCGGGCCGAGCTCCCTCTCGACGCTCGCCGCCATCGCCCGCACCTGCCCGAGATCTCCGATATCGGCCCGGACTGGAAAGGCCCGCCTGCCACCCTGTCGGATTTGCGTCACGATCTCTTCGGCGGCGCTCTCGTCGTCAAGCCAGTTGACTGCGACATCGGCTCCCGCCCCGGCGAAGGCCAATGCCGTGGCGCGACCGATCCCCTGCTGCGCCCCGGTGACCAACACGATCTTGCCGGCGAATTGCTGCATTGTTCCGCTCCCCGCGGGTTTTGATCGTATCGAACCGTCATTCCCGCGAAAGCGCGAACCCAGGATCGAGTGACGTGGCGGTTGCCCCCTGTTCAAGCCAGAGCCTGCCCCTGGCCTGAACAGGGGGCAAGCTCTGGACCCCCGCTTGCGCGGGGGCGACGAAGAAGAACCGGTCCCGATGACGCTCTGACGCGCCGATCCCAGGCTAATCGGCGCCTATTCCTGCCGGCGCAGGAAATCGGTCAGCAATCGACTGACCTCTCCGGGCTGCTCCTGCTGCACCCAGTGGCCGGCGCCGTCAATCAGATGGCAGCCCAGCATGCGGGTGCAGGCGGCCCCCTGCATGCGCTCGAAATTGCCAGGGCGCTGATAGGTGCCCCAGTCGCTCTTGCCGGCAATGTAGATCGACGGCACGTCGATGGTGCGGCCGGAGAACAGCCGCAATTCGGCGTCAGCGAGACCAGTGGTGCGGCTGCGATACCAGTTGAGCCCACCCTGAAAGCCGTTCCGCTCGTATTCGCCGCTATAGACCGCGAGCTCATGCTCCGGCAGCCACTGGCAGGCGGCAATTTCCGCCGTGGACGGCATCACCGGCGCCACGGTCTCGGCCATGTTGCGGTCGCGGTCCATGATATAATAGGTCGGCATCTTGGCCAATTCGTCCGCGGTCCAGGATTGCAGCCGGTGCGGCCGGTTGCCCGGCCAGTCGGCGCTCTTGTAATGGTAATAGCCGCGCAGGAAAGCGTGAACGCCTTGCGGGCAATGCCACATGTCGTCATTGGCTGGCCGCGTGGAGTAATACCACTGGTAATGCTTGCGCGGCCGGCCGAGCGCCGCCAATGCCTGATGAATATCGGGATGCTGAGGCCGCGATGCCGGCTGCCCAGCCGTGTCCAACGGCGATGCCGGCGGGCCGGCAAAGGGCGCGCTCATCAGCGCCACGGAACCGAACACGTCCGGCCGCACCAGCGCGCACCAGGCCGCGACCGAGGCGCCGAAATCGTGCCCGATCACGGCCGCGACCCGGCCATGGCCCAGCGCTGAAACCAGACCCAGCGCGTCGCGCACCGCGTTCAGAATGCTGAATGGGTGCAGATCGCCGTCGTAATCGGCGCTCCAGCCGGTGGTGCGGCCATAGCCGCGCTGGTCGGGTGCAACGACGTAAAACCCGGCCTCGGCAAGCGGCAGCATCACCTTGCGCCAGGAATAGGCCAGCTCAGGAAAGCCGTGCAGCAGCAGCACGCAGGGCCGGCCGCGCTCAGCGTCGCCCGCCTCCAGCATATGCATGCGCAGCCCGTTGCCGTTGTCGACAAAACGCGCCCGGATGCCCGCCGGCAATACCGCGCTGTCGAGCGGTTGGAGTTCGGCCATTTTCCCTCCCCTGTTCGCCGGCCGGTCAGGTCTGCTTGAAGCAGCGATTGGCGTTTTCCCAGAACAGCTTGCGCCGTATGTCGGGCCCCAGGCTCGGCCATTCGAGGATTTTGTCGATCGAATGCGGGAACCATGATTCGTAATGCGGATAATCCGAGCCGAACATCAGGCAGCCATCGCCCAAGGCGCCGGTCACCATGTTGAACATCGGCTCGTGCTCATGCGCCTCGATGTTGCAAAAGACCCGGCCGGCGGCGAAATGCTCGCTCGGCAGGTGATTCAGCTTGGCGGTGCGGCCGACGTAGCTGACCTGCTCGTCCATGCGCCGCACCCAGAACGGGAGCCAGCCGAAGCCGCATTCGAGGACGCAGAGCCGCAGCCCCGGATAGCGGTCCAAAATCCCGCCGGCGAGGAACCCGGCCATGAACCGCATCGCGCCCCATGGATGCGAGCACAGCCGCGCCAGATAGACATTGTCCCACATGTCCTCATAGCCGGGGAAATAGGGCGGCGACCAGGTAAAGCTGTGATGCGCGATCGCCAGATCGTGCTCCTCGGCGGCGCGCCAGATCGGCTCGAGATCGGGGTGGTCCACCGGCATGTCGTTGTCGAGCAAGGGCTGCACCGCGACCGCCCATTTCGACTTGCCCCATTCGCGGATCTCGCGCACCGCCTCGGCGACGTCGCGGGTCGAGGCGACGATCGGCCCTTTGAGCCGGTCGGGATAGGGCCCGCAGAACTCGTGCATGTGCCGGTGATAGGCGCGGATCAGCCCGGTTTCGAGCGACACGTCGGGCAAGCCGACGACGCTGGTCCATACGCTCGGCACCAGGAAATGCACGTCCGATCCTTCGGCGTCCATGTCGAGCACGCGATTATCGGAGCGGTCGTCGACGACGCCGGGCGAGGGCCGCCGCTCGCCGCGCCACACCCGCCCGTCGGCCGAGCCGGGGCGCGCCTCGGCCTCGCCCAAGGTGCGTTCGTAGCGCCGGCTTTCAAAACGGTAGGTATGCCGCTCGCCGCCATCGACGCTGCGCGACTTGATCGCGACCCGATAGGGCGCCAGATCGTCGAGCCGTTTGCGAAAGCCCGGATCGACATATTTCTCCAGCACGTCGGCGCCCGGGTCGATATGGGTGTCGGTGTCGTAGACGCGAAAACCGTCCTTCATCCCTCGCCTCCTCCCGCCGCAACGTTAGACGCTCAGGGCATTGTGAACCGCCGCTCCGCCTTTCGTCCATGGCGGTCGTAAGCTCCATGATCGCAATTGCGATGTTAACAATCGAGTCGCCAGAGGCGCAATCCGCCCCAAACTTAGAAGCAACCGTATTCAAGCTGGCCGAGCGCCCCGACGGCAAGGCCGGCCTGAATTATAGGGCGGAGAATGCTTAGCAAGGGCTGGCCCTGTTGCGCGACCGGCTCGGCTTTTCGCGATCACCCCGTCGCTTCGAGATCAATTGGTGTAGAATCGATGAGCTCTGCGAGACCGAAGGCTTCACGACAATTCCGGGCGATCAGGTGCCAGTCGGCGACGCCCGATCGTAAGCTTTGCGCTGCTTCATCGTTCGCCGAGGTAGGCCAAGGTCGGGATGTAGGCCAGCGCCACCTGCGGCGTGCTCAGCAGGACGCCAAAGGTGTTGGGCGCGAAGCTGTAATCGGCTTCCGGATAGCCCTGCGTCCAGCTGGCGATCCAGTCGACTTGTAGATAGTCCTGCGTGCCGGGCGCCAGCTGCAGCGTTGTTGCCTGACCGGTCGGCAGACCGTAGGGCTGCACCGTAAAACGGTAGGTGCCTGGTGCGAAGTCGCGATAGAAGTCGGTTCCGGGCGGGATGGCGGTGATTGGCGCACCGTTCGCATAGACAACCGGCGCGAACGCGGTAACGGCGCCAAACTGTGGCGTCAGTTGCGGGCGAAAAAACCAGACGCGCGACATTCCAGGCTTGACCGCAGGGGTCGGCGCCTGCGCGATGGTCGGAGCGGTTTGCGCTGCGCACCCGGCGAGCGCCATCAGGCACAGGCCGAGCAACATTGGCATGATCAAACGAAGTTGCCGCACAGCCGTCCTCCATCGGCAGGGATCGATCCCGAATGGACCATTGCAAATGTCTGCGCCCACCCTGCCAGCGGCAAGCGGGGCCGCGATCAAATCACGGTGAGCGTCGGGGCGAGCGTATCCGCATCGCCGCGGCGCTGTCTTGGCGACCAGCCATGCGGCCCGGACAGCCCGGCGGCGACAGTCGAAGTCAGACCGGGCAGCGACGGTGGTCTAGTGGTGCGAACCTGACGCTTGGTGCCCATTTCTTTTTTCGTCATGCCCGCGAAAGCAGGTACCCAGGGTATCCGGCACCGCGCCTGCAGCCCCCTGCTCGAGCCAGAATCTGCCCCCCTGTTCGGGCCAGGAGCAGGTTCTGGCCCGAACACGGGGGCGGGCCCTGGACCCCCGCTTTCGCGGGGGCGACGAGAGAGAAAACCAGGGTGCCATCTGTCTGGTTCGGACCACCAGCGGGTCAGGACGGAGCGCGCGCCGCGGTCATCGCCGGGCGCTTGCTGCGGAAGCTCGTTGCGTTCTCGAAGGTGTGCGCGATGCGCAGCACGGTCGGCTCCTGGAACGGCTTGCCGGCGAGCTGGATTGCCACCGGCAGCCCGCCCTCGCCAAACCCCGAGCAGATCGAGATCGCCGGGTAGCCGGCGACATTGAACGGCATCGTAAAGCTCGGCAATTCCGACACGTCCCATTTCGGCAGCGCGTCGATCTTCGGCGCCTCGGAAAGCTGAGCGGCGGTCAGCACCGCGTCGAGTCCAGCCATCGCCCGCTGCAATTGGCCGCGCAATTCGCGCCGCCGCCGCACCGCCTGCACATAATCGACGCCCGAGACGAAGGCGCCGAGCATCAGCCGGCGCTGCACCCGCTCGCCGAAATCGCCGAGCCTGGTGCGCGCCCATTCCTCATACGCAGCGGCACGCTCGACGAGCGAGATCAGCGAGCCGCAGGCCATCCAATCCTGCAACGGCGACAGTTGCACTTCATGGATCTCGGCGCCGAGCCCGCGCAAGGTCGCAATCGCCTCGTCGATGCCGCGCCTGGTCCCGGCGCTGACCTGGTAGTCGGTTTCGTGGAAGTGATGGATCACGCCGATCCTGAGCCCCTTGACGCCGCTGCCGAGCTCGGCGGTGTAGTCGGGCACCGGCCGCCGCGCGCTGGCCGGGTCGCGCGGATCGTACCCGGCCAAGGCCTGCAGCAGCAGCGCGCAATCCTCCGCGGTCCACGCCATCGGGCCGATATGATCGAGCGTGTAAGCGGCCGGGGCGACGCCGGCACGACTGACAAGGCCATAGGTCGGCTTGATGCCGGCGATGCCGCACAATGCCGCGGGCCCGCGGATCGAGCCGCCGGTATCGGTGCCGATGCCGCCGAGGATCAGCCCGGCGGCGACCCCGGCGCCGGTGCCGCTGCTGCTGCCGGCGGTGAAATGGTCGGGATTCCACGGGTTGCGCGCCGGCGGCGACGGCAGATCGAAGGAAGGGCCGCCATCGGCGAATTCGTGGGTCGTGGTCTTGCCCATCAATATAGTGCCGGCGGCGGCGAGCCTCTCGGCACAGGCGGCATCGGCGTCGGGGATGTTGCCGGCGAGGAGCTTCGACCCGCAGGTGGTCGGGATGCCCTTGGTGTCGACGATGTCCTTGAGGCCGATCGGGATGCCGTGCAGCGGCCCCTTTGGGCCATCGGCCATGATCGCCCGCTCGGCGGCGCGCGCCTCGGCCATGGCCCGCTCTTCGGTCAAATGCACAAAGGCGTGCAGCTGATGGTCGAGCGTATGCACGCGGCTGAGGCAGTCACGGGTCAATTCGACTGGAGACAGGCGCTTTGACGCGATCAGCCGGGCCGCTTCGGCGATCGTCGGGATCGGCTCGGTCACGGCAGATCCTCCTCGGCAAACCCGTAGGTCAGGGCCGGCTCGGCCATATGCCCGCGCGGCTGGCGCACCCGTGCCGCCATCGCCGCGATGCTGGCATAGACGCCTTTCAGCTCGGCCTTTTGCGCGGGGCTGAGGCTAAGCCCGGCGCGGGCCAGCAGGAATTCGAGAGCTTCGTCGGAAATTTCGGACGGCATCGGCGTTCCCTCTCCCGTTCTGGTTCTTCACCATCAAACCCTAGCAACCGGTCCGCCATGCGGCCAGCCCAAGCTTCAGCACCACCCGCTCGGCGGTCCGCCGACCCATCGCGCTTCGTCGCGGCGCATCGCGCGGCGGCGGGCGCCACGCTGGCTAGGCGCTCACCCCGCGCGGCAGCTGCCCGCCGCGGCCGCGCGGCAGCGTATGAAGCTTCAGCTCGACCGGGTTGCCGAGCCAGATCGCGTAGCCGCTATGGTCCTCGACCGCGTCCGTGGTCAGCGGGTGAACCAGCACGTCGAGCCCGTCGCGGTTCAGCATCAGATAAGGCACAACATGCGCAAACTGGTCGGGCTTGAAGATAACCAGGGCATTGGAGATCGGGTGCGGCCCCCGCGGCGTGTCGCGGAACTCTTCGATCTCGACCTCGAACTTCTCGGCGACGGCACCGCACACCCGCTCGGCGACGGCGCGCGTCTTGGTCGGGTCGTAATAGATGTGGGCGTGATAGCCCAAATTCGCGACGGATTGCGTGGTCTTCTCGGTCATCGGACGGCACTCCCTGCACGCTCGCATTGCACGCGGCATTTTGGCACGGCGACGCCGGCAAGTCGATGCAGCCGGTGAAGCCGCAGGACATCCGTTTCGCCGAACGCGGAGGATGACGCTCCGCCGCTCACCCGCGCGGGCCGGATCGACCGACCCCTGGTGGTGCGAACCCGACATTTGGCACCCGCGTTTTCTCTCTCGTCGCCCCCGCGAAAGCGGGGTCCAGAGCCTGCCCCCCTGCCCGCTTTCGCGGGCATGACAAAAAAAGAAATGGCTACCAAGCGTTAAACTCGGACCACTACGCCGCGAGGCGGAGCCGCTGCCGCACCATGTCGGCGGCACGCTCGCCGATCATGATTGTCGCGGCGTTGGTGTTGCCGGAGACGACGGTCGGCATGACCGAGGCGTCGGCGACGCGCAAGCCCTCAAGGCCGTGCACCCGCAATTGCGGATCGACCACGGCCAGCGCATCGACGCCCATCTTGCAGGTGCTGGTCGGGTGATAGACGGTGCCGCCGCGCCGGCGGGCGTAATCCAACAGCTGCTCGTCGGTTGCGGTCGCGTTCCCCGGCTGGAATTCCGCTTCGATAAAGCGCTGCATCTGCGGCGTTGCCGCGATCCGACGCAACAGTTTGAGCCCATCGACGATGGTCTGCCGGTCGGTCGGGGTCGCCAGATAGTTTGGATAGACTGCCGGCGGCTGGGCCGGGTCGGCGCTTTTGAGCTCGATCCGGCCGCGGCTCTCGGGCCGCAGCTGATAGACGATCATGGTAAAGCCGGACCACGGGTGCAGCCCGTCCTGCGGCCGCTCGGCGCTGAACGGCGAGCACGAGCATTTGATGTCGGCCGAGGCGAGCTCGGGCCGGGTGCGGGCGAACAACGCCGCCGGCGAGGTGCCCATCGCCAACGGGCCGTTCTTGAACATGTAATATTGCAGCCCGGCACGCATCTTGCGCAAATTGCTCTGCATCATGTCGTTGACGGTGACCGGCAGCCTGCAGCGGAACTTGAGCGGCGCCGAATAATGGTCCTGCAAGCTCTGCCCCACGCCGGAGAGATCGTGCACGACCGGGATGCCGTGCTGCGCCAGATGCGCGGCGGGGCCGACCCCGGACAGCAGCAGCAATTGCGGCGAGTTGACCGCACCGCTGCACAGGATCACCTCGGACGCCGCCCGTACGGTCCGGAGCTGCCCGTCCTGGCGAAACGTGACGCCGGTGGCGCGCCGCCCCTCGAAGGTGATCCTTTCGGTCAAGGCGTTGGTTACGACGCGCAGGTTGGGGCGGCTCAGCGCCGGCCGCAGATAGCCGACCGCGGTCGAGCAGCGCCGGCCGTTTCTCGTCGTCGTCTGGTGATAGCCGACGCCGTCTTGTCCTGCGCCGTTGAAATCGTCGTTGCGCGGGAAGCCGAGCCCAACCGCGCCATCGATAAAGGCTTCGCAGATCGGGTGCTTGTCGGGAACGTCCGACACGCAGAGCGGCCCGCCGGTGCCGTGCCAGGAATCGGCGCCGCGGGTCTGGTGCTCGGAGCGCTTGAAATAGGGCAACACCTCGTCGAACGACCAGCCGGTGTTGCCGAGCTGGCGCCAATGGTCGAAATCCTCGGCCTGGCCGCGGATGTAGACCATGCCGTTGATCGAGCTGGAGCCGCCCAGGACCTTGCCGCGCGGCCAGAACACCCGGCGGCCGGCCGCACCCGGGTCGGGCTCGGTCTCGTAGCACCAGTTGACGGACGGGTCGGCAAAGGTCTTGCCAAAGCCGAGCGGGATGTGAATCCAGCGGTTCTTGTCCTCGCCGCCGGCCTCGAGCAGAACCACCTTGGTTGCCGGGTCCTCGCTCAACCGCGCGGCGATGGCGCACCCGGCCGAGCCGGCGCCGACGATGACGAAATCGGCCTCGATCACATCCTGTTGTTCGTTCATCCGATTGGCCCTCTCCTCCCGTGATCTGGACTATAATCGCTCCGCCGACCGGGAAACATCGGTTAGAGGGGGAGGAACAGCCATGTTGGTTTATCGCGTCGCCGGGGCCGCTTTGCTCGCCCTATCGCTCGCCACGCCGGCCGGCGCGCAGCTGCTCGACCACAAGGATTTGTCGCTGGCCACGGCCCTGACCATCGCCACCACCGCCGCCGACGCCTGCAAGGCCGAGGGCAACCTCGTCTCGGTGGCCGTGGTCGGGCGCGACGGTCAGGTCATCGTGCTGCTGCGCGGCGACAACGCCTCGCCGCACACCGTCGAGAACAGCCGCCGCAAGGCCTATACCGCGCGCACCTTTCGCATCCCGTCGGGCGAGTTCGCCAAGCGGGTCACGGCCAATCCGACAACCGGCCTGGTGCATCTTTCCGGCGTCATCGCCGCGCAGGGCGCGTTGCCGATCAAGGCCGGCAACGATGTCATCGGGGCGGTCGGCGTCTCCGGCTCGCCCGGCGGCGACAAGGACGAGGCCTGCGCCAAGGCCGGGCTCGACAAGGTGGCCGATCAGCTCAAATAGCGCTTGCGCCTTCCGGGCCGCGGCGGGTTTCTGTATGTCGCTGCGCCATATTGCAGAGGAGACGCCGCCGATGCCCCAGACCGTCGCCCGCCTGTTGGCCGAGAGCCTCGAAGCCCATGATGTCGATCAGATCTATTGCGTGCCGGGCGAGAGCTATGTCGGGCTGACCAGCGCGCTGATCGAGAAGAACTCGATCCGCGTCGTCGTCTGCCGGCACGAGGGCGGCGCCGGTTATATGGCGGTGGCCGACGGGCGGCTGCGCGACCGCGCCGGGGTCGCGATCGTGTCGCGCGGGCCGGGGCTGTCGAACGCGATGGTGGCATTGCACTCGGCCTATCACGATGCGACCCCGATGGTCATGCTGGTCGGCCAGGTCGAGCGCCGCGATTTCGGCCGCCTTGCGTTGCAGGAGCAGAATTATTCGCGGCTCCTCGCCGACGTGACCAAAGCGGTCATCGAGGTCAACGAGCCGGAGCAGGCTTCCGAGGCGCTGGCCCGCGCCTTTCACTTGGCCGAGAGCGGCACCCCCGGCCCGGTTGCGGTGGTCCTGCCCGAGGATATTTTCGACGCCGAGACCGAGGCCCCGCTCGACCCGGCACGGCCGCGGGTTGTCGCCGGGCCGCGGCCGAACGACCTCGACCGGCTGGCGGTCATGCTCGAAGGCTCCGAGCGGCCGCTGGTGCTGGTCGGCGGCGCGCTATTGGCCGAGGCGGTGCGCGACAATGCGGTCTTCGCCGAGCTGAACCGCCTCTCGGAAGAATGGGTGTTGCCGATCAGCCCGACCCATCGCCGGCCGCAACTCTTCGACGCGGCCCACCCGAATTACGGCGGCTATATGGGGATCCGCGTGCCGCCGCCGCAGATCGCCGAGATGAAGCGCGCCGACCTGATCGTGGCCCTGGGCGAGCGGATGACCGACTCGGTCAGCCAGTCCTACAGCTTTCCGCAAGCGCCGCTGCCGCAGCTGCCGTTCGTGCACATCTGGCCCGACCCGAACGAGGTCGGCCGGGTGTGGCGGCCGACGCTTGGCCTGCCGTGCGGCCCCTACGAGGTGATCAAGGGCCTGCTGCGCCGTGGCGCCCCGGCCGACGCGAAAAAGCGCCAGGGCTGGGTCGCCGGGCTCAACGCGATCCACCGTCGGCTGCTCGCCAAGGAATGGGAGCCGACCCCGGACGGCATCAATTTCGCCGCGATCGTGTGCGAGGTCGACAAGCATCTGGCGCCCGACGCCACGGTCACCACCGACGCCGGGAACTTTGCGAGCTTTGTCCACCGCTACATCGGCTTTCGCCAGGGCCAGGTGTTTCTCGCCTCCGTGGTGGGGGCGATGGGCTCGGGCGTGCCGATGGCGGTGGCGGCGGCCTTGCGCCGGCCGAACACGCAAATCGTGGCGTTTGTCGGCGACGGCGGCGCCTTGATGACCGGCAACGAGCTCGCCACCGCGCTGCAATACGGCGCCAACCCGATCATGATCGTCTCCGACAACCGCATGTACGGCACGATCGGCATGCACTCCTATGTGCGCTATCCCGAGCGCCCGCTGATGGAGGGCGTGCGGCTGACCAACCCCGATTTCGCGCAATGGGCGCGCGCGTTCGGCGCCGAGGGCATCACCATAAAGAGCGAAGCCGAGATCGCCGACGGCATCGCCCGCGCCTTTGCGGTTAAGACCCGCCCGGTCGTCGTCCACTGCCTGACCTCGCAAATCCAGATGAGCGCCTGGCGTAGGTACACCGGTGGGGAGAGGCTGCCGTAGCGGGAAGCGGGTTCGCTCGAGGCGTAGGCTGCTCGGGAAGGATCGAGCGGGGGGATCGGCGATCGCCCGCGCATCAAGCGACGGGATCATCAGCTGTGCGGCGGAACCGCTGCTGCCACCGAATTCAGAAACCCGAAATCCTCGGCAAAGATCGTTTCGTCGAGCTGCAGCCTACCGCCGACCCGGTGCGCGGTCGGGCTGAACTCGACGGTGCCGCTCCCATTGCAGAACCGGATGTTCAGGGCGTGCTCCGACTTGCCGCCCATCGCCGATCGGCCGATCAGCCGATCTTCGACCTGACGCAAATCAGCAGCCGAAATCGGCCCGCCTCCCGCTCCCCCAGCGCGTAGCAACCGTCCCGACCGCAGGCTCCCGACACGATTGGACGGCTCGAATTACCCGGTTTGCGATGATTTTCGGCGGGTCAGCAGGCTGATGGTTCCGATTGGCGGCCCCAATCAATGCTGCGGCGAACGGGTGTGGTTTGTCGCTGGTCGATCTCGGTGGGGTATGCGTC
>DASYBC010000126.1:0-15840 GCA_036500965.1 Allostellaceae bacterium
AGACGGCGAACCCGCCCGATGGGCGTCTTCTCCGATCGCACCTCGATGGACCGCATCCTATTCGCCGTCTTCAATCACGAAAACCGCAACCAAGGCGTCAGCACCCCTCTCCTGCTGACACAAACCTTTTGACGTCACCCGGAAAACCGGTCTTGCGTCGCCTGGCCAAAGTCTTCAAGCGCGTCCAACACCCGCTCCATATAGGTCCGTGTGTGGTGGTGCACATTGCCCTGCTCGTCGCGATATTCAAGCTCCTTCAGATCGCGCTCCTCCTCACGGTTCTGATTGCTGCTGCCGCTGCCCGCGTGGCTCTGGCCCTGCGCATGCCCGCTGTCTTGGGAGCGGCTCTGCCCTCGGCTCTGCGAACGGCCTTCGTCGTGGCCCTGGGACTGTCCTTCGCTGTGGCTGCCGGGGTGGTTGCTCGAAGCGGCCTCGCGGCCATGCGCCTGCGCGCGTTCCTGCGCACCCGGCGTGGTTCCCATCGTGCGACCCGATTCGCGGTTCTCTTTCAGGCGGCCGTCATGCTCCGGATCACGAACCGATCCGCGGTGCTCGCCGTGTCGGCTGTCGTTTGTCGCCATTTTACTGCTCCTTTGTTGCCGTGCTCGGCCGATCGATCACGGCCGTCCTAGTCTGAACACCGGCTTTTCAAGATAACTCCCGGAGGAGCAAGCAAAGGCTGGTTACAGTCAAAGCCTCGATCGGCGGCGGTTTTCGGCTGCGGCGGCTTGCGTCTGCGGCGATCGCGAACCGGTGAAGTCAAGGCGGCGCGGATAATTATAATAATTGAGGAGGATGATTAATGGTCAATGCCGGCTGGCATTGTGGATGCCAGGGCGGCGGATGCGCTCGCCGGCCGGGTTCTGCTCGACCATGATGTTGATGGCGGCGTTGTGCGCGTCGGGGTGATCGCAGGCAAAGACATAAATGGCGTCGGCGCCGCAGGCCGCGCACGCGACGAGATTAGGTCTTGCCGGTCTTGCGGGCTTCGGCAGCGGCGATCTGAACGGCGACGCAGATTGCGGTTTCCGATTTCCATCGGCGGCTCGTCGTCGGGATGCTGGTAGCGCCACCAATAACCATGCGGGGTGTCACCTTCGGGTGATGCAATTGTCCGGGTAGCTATCCGGCTTTTCGACCCGGGGACGGAGGTGTGGTCGGGGGTCGAGCGGAAGGTTGCTCTGAGGCGGTACGTGGCTCGGGGATGGATCGCCGCGATCGCCGGTCGGAAATTTCGGAACATCGAGACTGAGGCCCTGTTGGGCGAGGAGATTTGTGCTTTGGGCGCATTCTGCGAGAGCACGCGACGCGGCCCCGATGATACGGGCCGGGCCGGTAAGTCCGCGCGACGCTGGAACTCCTCGAGCAGCCGGAAACAACACAAAGGTTAGGCGCGCCCGTGTGACCAGCGGTCGAAAGAGATGCGCGGCTACGCAGAGACGATCCGGCAAGCTGCGCTTCATCCGAAACAATGAGCATGCCGACGCCCTCCTGACGGGAGGATTTCCGGTTTTCGCCGACTTGGCAGCGAAACCGCAGCGGGGGGTGGCTGCGCACCTCTGATAGCACACCTCCGCACTGCGGGCAGGAGAGCGGCGCGGGCTCGGCGATCTTGGACAGTGTCGGTGAATCCATCGCCCGGCCGAGAGCGATTTCCACCTCGAGGCCGAGTTCGGGCGGGATCGGCAGCGGCGGCCCTGCCGACTCTTGTACGAGGCGGGCAAGCATGCTGCCGAGCTCCACCACCGGCGCCCTGTAGTCCACGTCGCAGGATTGCAGAGCGCCAAGCGGCATACTGTCGGCCCTTGCGTCGGCCGGGTTCTGCACGACGGCAAGACCGCCGCATTGCTTCACGGCGGCCAGCCCTGCCGCGCCGTCATTCAGCAATCCCGTCAGCACCACGCCGATGACGCGTGGTCCGTAGCTGATTGCAGCCGAGCGAAAGAGCGGATCGATGGCCGGTCGAGCCATATTCTCGCGCGGTCCGCGTCCAAGGCGGCTCGTGCCGTTGAGGAGGAGAAGGTGGTGATCGGCGGGTGCGATATAAATCTTGCCGAGCTCGACCGGCGCACCATCCTCCGCGGTGATCACTGGAAGCGAGCTACGGCTTTGCAGCGTGCCGGCGAGGTCGGAGAGGTGCTGACCGATATGCACGACGATTAACACCGCCGCGGGCAAGTCGGATGGGAGATCGGAGCAGAGGCGCTGGAGGGCAGCGACGGCCCCCAGCGAGCCGCCTATGGTAATAACGCTACGTGATACCATGGCGCACTCAGCGATCCGTCGTTTTAGCGGGAACGGATCGGCTCCCCGCTCGGTTCCCGCGTGCTGCGGCCAATTCGCTGGATTAATCGGCTGCCTACCTTGGGCATATTGCCGATATTTGCAGGCCTCGGTGCTCACGGCCACCAAACATCTCGTTGGCAGGATAGGGTCGCGAAAGGGGGAGTTGAGCCGCAGCACGCCCGCGGACTTGTTCGCCGAGCCATATCGGCGGCACATCCGTTTGGGACACCGGCATTAAGGTCGTGAAGCTCTGAGTTTCGTAATCCACGGCTTACGCCTTCATTGAATGCTATGCAGGACAGATCTTCCAGTAAAGGCCAACCAGCTTACCTCATTGACTTTACTCACGACCAACTGAGTCGCGGGCGAGCGCCACCACTGAAACCCCCACGGCGTGCGCGCTGCGCCACAGTTCCTCAAAATAGGGCAGACCACCGAAGAGCGCGATCGCAGTAAACAATGCCGCACGATAACTTCTTGGGGGCGGCTCGTCCTTCGGCCGCAGCGAGAAATCGCGTGGCCTGCACGAGCGGCCGAAGAGGGCGTGCAGCTCTCGTTCCCGGAGCAAGCTGGCGAGCCCGAGCCCCACCAGCGGCATCATTTCCATGAAACTATGCACCATCGATCGGCGCCGGCGCCACCTCGCGCCGGGTGACCGCGTAGGTCCCAATAGACGGTCGCCTCGTGGACCAGGAAGGCGGCAATCATCAGGAGGATGACCGGACTAGTGATTTCGAGGAACAAGGTGGCGAGGACGGGAAGGCCCATCTCCATCTGCAGCAGGATGTGGATTCCTCGATCCGCGAGCGACGATGGCAGAGGTAATCGAGAAACGCCGCGGCGAGCCAGATCGGCGGCACGACATAGAGCAAGGAAAAGCGAGCTGCATCTTCAACCCTTGGGGCTCGACCGCCGTTCTGGACCGCCATTAGCCTCGATCCGGTACCGGAGATCGTTCGATGATGCCTAGCCCGACGTTGAGGTGCGATCCGCATAGCAGCAACGAGGGCCAGCCCGATGGCGGTCAGCAGCGCAAGTGAGCTGCGCGCCCGCCACGCAGCGGCCCCACGGCGGGATCGGAACGACCCGCGTGCCCCGATGGACCAGCCCGTACGTTTCATTTCCGCGGAACGGCCATGGCTTGGCCTTGTTCTGAGAAGCAGTAACGGCTGGAACGGATCGGACGCTCCGTGCCGGCGTCCCGGAGTGGAGATCAGGATGCCTGACGAATCAGAAAGGCCCGATGGATTGCGCCCCATCGCGGTGGTTACAGGTGCATCAACCGGCATTGGCCTGGAGTTGGCAAAGCAATGCGCACAGAACGGGTTCGATCTGCTGATCGCCGCAGACGAGCCGGCGGTCCATGAGGCGGCTGAGCTGCTGAAACGCAACGGCGCGGCGGTGGAAGCCGTCGAGGCCGACCTCGCTACGACCCAAGGTGTCGACCGTCTCTATGAGGCGGCAAAGGCGCAAGATCGACCGATCGAAGCGCTGTTGGCGAATGCCGGACGAGGGCTCGGTCATGGCTTCCTGGACCAGGATTTCGACGCGGCGATGCGTGTCGTCGACACCAACATCACCGGCACGCTCTATCTGCTGCACCGCTTCGGGCGGGACATGCGCGAGCAAGGGTTCGGTAAGATCCTGATCACCGGCTCGATCGCCGGTTTTATGCCGGGGACATTTCAGGCCGTCTATAACGGTACGAAGGCGTTTCTGGATTCCTTCTCCTATGCGCTACGTGACGAATTGAAGGACAGCGGGATCACCGTTACCTGCCTGATGCCTGGCGCTACCGAAACACAGTTCTTCGAGCGTGCCGGCATGCTCGACACCAAGGTCGGAACCGAAAAAAAGGACGACCCGGCCGATGTCGCCAAGGAAGGCTTCGAGGCGATGATGCAGGGCGAGGGCGGCGTCATCTACGGGCTGAAGAACAAGGCGCAGGTCGCGGTTTCGCGCGTCGTGTCTTCGGAACGGATGGCCGGGAAACACCGCGAAATGGCCGCGCCGGGCACCGCCGAAAAGGTCAAAACGGGAGCGGGCCACAAATGAAAGCGCTCTGCTGGCACGGCAAGCACGACATGTGCTGCGACACGGTGCCTGACCCGAAGATCGAGCATACCCGCGACGCGATCATCAAGGTGACCGCGTGCGCGATCTGCGGCTCGGACCTGCACATCTATGACGGGATGATTCCGTCTATGGAGCATGGTGATGTGCTTGGCCACGAGACCATGGGTGAGGTCGTCGAGGTCGGATCGGAAAACAAGGCCCTCGAGGTCGGCGACCGCGTGGTCGTGCCATTCACGATCGCGTGCGGCGAATGCTTCTTCTGTAAGCGGGGCTTCTATTCCGGCTGCGAGCGGACCAACCCCAACCGCGAACGGGCAGAAAAGCTGTGGGGCCATTCGCCCGCCGGTCTGTTTGGCTATTCGCACCTGCTCGGCGGATACGCCGGCGGCCAGGCCGAGTACCTCCGCGTGCCTTACGCCGATGTCGGACCGGTGAAAGTTCCGGACGGCCTGTCCGATGAGCAGGCGCTCTTTTTGTCCGACATCTTCCCGACCGGCTATATGGGCGCCGAATTCTGCGACATTCAGCCCGGCGATACGATCGCGGTCTGGGGCTGCGGCCCGGTCGGGCAGATGGCGATCCGCAGCTGCTTCCTGCTCGGCGCCGAGCGGGTGCTGGCGATCGACACGGTGCCCGAGCGGCTGGAACTGGCTCGCTCCGCCGGGGCGGAGACGCTCGATTTCCTGGAGGAGGACATCTACGACCGCATCCAGGAACTGACACACGGGCGCGGCGCGGATGCCTGCATCGATGCCGTCGGCACCGAGGCTGAGGCGAGCGCCAGCCTCGACTCGCGCTGGGATCGGATCAAGGTCGCCACCTTCATGGGCACCGACCGGCCGCATGTCCTGCGTCAAGCCATCCATTGCTGCCGCAATTTCGGCACGGTGTCGCTGATCGGCGTCTATGGCGGCTATCTCGACAAGATTCCGATGGGTTCGGCGATCAATCGTGGCCTGACCTTCCGCATGGCGCAGACGCCGGTGCAGCATTATTTGCCGCAACTGATGGAGCGCATCCAAAAGGGCGAGATCGACCCTTCCTTTGTCATCACCCACCGGGCAACGCTCGAAGAGGGGCCGGAGCTCTACAGGACCTTCCGCGACAAAAAGGACGGCTGCATCAAGGTCGTGATGAAGCCGTGACCGTCTTCTCCTTCACTTACCAGTGAGATCATGACCCTCGAGGTCGAGACAAGGCGCCCCCAGTGTAGGACGGATCAACTCGTCGCCGTGTAAACCGCGTTGCGGCCAGCGCGCCAGTCCGTCAGCTCCCCTTCGTCGAGGCGCCCAGGCATGCGCGGACATTCGCCGCGTACGGGCCGGATCACCGCGCCGGGGTCGATTCTGGCCGCAATCTATGCGCATCGTGCACCGGGAAGAGGCCTCCGACCTCGAAGGTCGATTCTTTGACGGTGTGGCGGTTGAGGCGCGGAGCGTCGGTTCGAAATAAATGGCTTTCCGGGCGGACTGCGGCGAGTCATTCCATCTTCGTTAGTCAGACGGCTATGTCGGGTCAGCTCTATAGGGGAGAAAACGGCCCGGCCCGCGTTGTATTGCGCGCGAAAAGGGCATCTACCCGCCGGCGATCGCAGCTTCGATCAAATGGAACGTCAGCCTAGTCGATTTTTCCGCCGGCGCTGCGCAGGTGTGTTTGCGTCCGCAAGCTCGATCCATACCGGCGCGTGATCGCTCGACCTCTCGCCGGCCCGCACCTCGCGATCGACGCCGGCGGCTACCAGGCGGCCGGCAATGGACGGGCTCAGCAGCAGATGATCGATGCGCAGCCCAGCGTCGCGCGCAAAGGCGTTCCGGAAATATTTTCCAGAATGTGTAGATCCGCTCATCCGGATGGAGCGCCCGCAGCGCGTCGGTCCAGCCCTGCGCAACTAGGCGCCGATAGGCCTCGCGCACCTCCGGCCGGAACAGGGCGTCATCGACCCAGCGCTCCGGCGCGTAAACGTCGAGATCGGTCGGCATGACGTTGAAGTCCCCGGCCAAAACGGCCGGCGCGCCGCCGTCCAAAAGAGATTTGGCATAGCTCGTCAGCCGGTCGAACCAGCGCAGCTTGTAATCGAATTTCGGACCCGGCGCGGGATTGCCGTTCGGCAGATAGAGGCATCCGACAAGGATGCCGCCGATCGCCGCTTCAATATACCGGCTGTGCGTGTCGTCGGGATCGCCCGGCAAGCCGCGGCGGGTCTCCACCGGCTCGGTGCCGCGGGCGAGGATCGCCACGCCGTTCCAGCTTTTCTGCCCGTGCCAGACCGCGCCGTAGCCGGCGGCGCGGAGTGCTGTGGCCGGGAATTTGTCATCGGGCGCCTTCAGCTCCTGCAGGCAGACGATGTCCGGCGAGGCCTGCTCCAGCCAACCCAGCAGGTTGGTAAGCCGTCCGTTGATGCCGTTGACGTTATAGGTGGCGAGCCGTGTCATGAATGATTCAATCTACTCCAGACCCCGTGCGGCCGGTCGCACATAGATGCACGACCGGCCTTCGGCGTCGGTAGCGCGTAGCGCCTGCGGCATAGCATCGGGATATCACCGCCATGTTCGAGGGTCTCGAAGCGTAACCCGGTGCCGTCGCCGCAAGGTCCTGCGGCCGCTTCTCCGGCGTCATCTCCTCGAACTCTTGGAAGATCGGCCCGTCGCGCTCTTCATGATCTTCATGTTCCTGTCTCTTGTCGGCTTCAGCTTGGCGTTGCTTGCGCCGGCGAGAGGCGTTCCGTCCCCGCGAGGACTTGACGCCCCGGCCGGTCTTCGCCTGAAGCCGATCGATTTCTTTCGACGCTGCGGCCTTGGTGAGGTCAGGTTCGACCGGTTCATGCGCTTCTTCGTCGAGCGTATGGAGATAGGATTCCTGGGCGCCGGTCATCTCCTCGTCACCCGTGACCCAATCGTCGGGGTCTTTGACACGGTTGGAATTTTCGCCGGGATTCTTGCCGGGTTTCACGTCTTTCTAACCTATGTTCCGTATTTGTTCCCATCCGCTACCGACGCCTGAGAACGGCTGCGGTTCCCGTTCGCACCTCTCGGCATGGCCGGAAACCGGCGGCCGCGAGCGGTGTTCGTCTTGCAGGCGCTTCTCTCGCGGAAAGGCTGTAGACGATGATCAGGGAAATGCTGGGTATCGCCGAAGGGATTTTGCAGGACTTGCACAACGACCACGGCGAGGTCGACACGCTGCTCGGCCGCATCATGGACAGCGAAGATGGCGGCGAACGGGGTCGGTTGTTCTCCGAAATGAGGAGCAAGCTGCTGCCGCACCTCGAGGCGGAGCAGGAAATCCTCTATCGGCGGCTGGAAACCGGCAAGAAAGAAGAATCGCGGAAATTCGGCCATGAAGGCACCAGCGAGCACCGCATAGTCGAGCAGCAAGTCGACAAGATGCTCGGGCTGGGCGACACGGTGAGCGACAAGTGGACTGCCGAGCTCAAAGTGCTCCAGGACCTCATCGAGCATCACGTCGGCGAAGAGGAAAGCACTGGCTTCAGCTGCGCTCGTGACGAGTTCGACAAGGAGCAGCTCGAGGCGATGTCGCGCGAGTTCCAGACGCGCAAGGCTCAGCTCGGTACCAAGGTCGCCTGAAACCGATCGCCCTCGTAAATCGAGTTGCCTGACCGGGGGCGTGCCTTCGGCCCTTAAAAGCACCTGGGCACGGTTCGGCCTGCCGCTTGATACGCCGCCGATGGAGGCGGCTAGTGCCGAGGCAATTCCCGTTGCCGGCGGGCCGTGGCAGTACGAGCCGAAATGGGACGGGTTCCGCTGCTTCTGCTTCAAGGCCGGCGATCGCGTCGAAATGCGGGCGAAGTCGGGCAAGCCGCTCGGGCGCTACTTCCCAGAAATGGGGGCGGCGCTCGTCGGCTTGGCTGCACCCCGATTCGATCTCGAGGCGAACTCGTCATCGAGGTCGATGGAAGCTTCTCGTTCGAGGCGCTGCAGATGCGGCTGCGCAAGCTCGCGGGAGAGACGCCGGCTTCGCTGATCGCGTCGATCTTCTGCTAGCAGCGGACGGGACTCGACTCGTGGACGAACCGCTGCGGCGCCGACGAGCGGTCCTTGAAACCCTTATGGCGGGCATTGCCCGTTCCTCCAGGCTGCTGCTGTCGCCGGTGACCCGAGAGGCGGAAGGCGCCGAACGCTGGCTCGCCCAAGCCGGGCGCGGGGCTGTCGACGGCCTTGTCGCAAAGCGATTGGACGATCCCTATCGGCCGGGGCGAACGCGCCATGGTCAAAGTCAAGCCGCACCGCACCGCCCTGCGGTCGCCATCAATTCCTTCCGTTTCGGGATCAACGGGATGCCGCGGTCCGGAGAGGATTCACCTCGATGACCCGCTCTCCGCTTACGCCACCGCGATCTTGGTCCATAACAGCCGCGCCTGGTGCTGCGGATCGTTCTGCACTCGCCACTCGGTATCGATCATCATTGTCGCCCGATCAGCTGCCGTGTAAGCGGGCCAGTGCGGAATCGCCTTGTTATCGGGTGTTCCGGCGCGAGCAAAGCTGGCCCAGGTAGCCGACTCCGCGGCAGCGATCGCCGCGGCGGCCGGTGCATGGCCGGTAATGCCGACCGCATCGAGCGTGTCGAAGACGAACGGCACGTCGATCGCATGCGGCGCCATCAGCTTGCCGCCGAGGACCGGGGTCCGCCAGTTGAACGAATACATATAGACGGACGCCTTGCCCTTGGCCGCCTTGCGCTCGGCAAGCAGCACCGAGCGCACCCAGAAATTCGAATCGGTCGTGATCTCGATCAACAGCTCGGCCGGGTTCATACCGGGGTGCATCTGACGGCAGAGCGCCAGCACGGCGTCGGCGTTCCCGGCCGCCACCTTGGCGACGCGCGTCTTCAGTTCGTCCTCGCTGAGGGTTCGGTTCCACACCGCATCGTCAGGGGCAAGGAAGAGCGCGTTTTCGTCCCTGGTGCCGCCGACCATAACTGGCACGTCGTCCGACAAATCCGGCGCCGTCGGATCGAACGGGTGATGCGGCAGATCATGGCCTTCGACCACCGGTCCAAACCCATAGCGGTCGAGCAGCCGGAAGCCTACCGGCGCCAGCTTCTTCTGCGCCGGCCCGATCGCCGCGAGCAACCGCTCGAATGGCAGGGCCTGCAATTTGTCGAGCTGGTTCGCTTTCAGCCCGACCTCGTCCAGCACCGCCTCGGCGAGCTTTGTCGCGCGTTCGTGTTCGGCCATGCGGATGCCGGCGCCGCTCATCACGATAGCTCGCTGGAACAGCCCCTTCGCCGCCGGCATTGCCAGCAGGGCGCTGACCTTTCCGCCGCCGCCGGATTGGCCGAAAATCGTCACGTTGCCGGGATCGCCGCCGAAATTGGCGACATTGTCGTGGACCCATTGGAGCGCGGCGACAAGGTCGAGCACTCCGGCATTGGCCGAGTGCGCGAAGTCTTCGCCGCCAAGTGCCACAAGATCCAGAAACCCGAAAATGTTGAGGCGATGATTGACGGTCACGACGACGACATCGCCGCGCCGAGCGAGATTGGCACCGGCGGTGCGTGGCGTATTGGCCGATCCATAGGAGAAGGCGCCGCCGTGAAACCACACCATGACCGGGCGCTTGCCGGCGTCGAGGCCAGGGGTCCACAGATTGAGCGTCAGGCAGTCTTCGCTGACGGGCACCTTGTCCGGAGTGCCGGACAGGCGCGACACCTCGGGCCGCCGATGGCCGAAGAACGCTTGTGGCGCATGCCCAGCCCAGTCGACAGTCTCGCGCACCCCGCCCCACGGAGCCGGCTTCTGCGGCGGCATGAACCGATTCGCACCGGCGGTCGACGCGCCGTATGGGATTCCCTTGAACGCTTTGATCCCGTCGACCACAGCCCCGCGTATCTTACCGGAAATGGTGTCTACCACCGGCTCGCCCGCAGCCGCCGCCCAGGCATGCCGGAGCGGGAGAAGCAATGCCGCACCGACCCCCGTCGACTGGACGAGGAAGGAACGGCGGTCGAGGCGAAGTGATGTCGTCATGGCGTCCGGCCCCCTTGTTAGCTTTGGTCTCTGCCTGTCAGCGTGGAATTGCGAAGCTCAGGCCAGGCGGTAAACGCGCTTTGCCGTGCCGCTGAACAGTGCCGCCTTCTCGGATGGCGAATATCCGGCCGCGAGCCGTTTGAGGGCGTTCCACAGGATCGGATAGCTAGAGCTCGCGCCATCGGGCGGGAAATTGCTTTCGAACATTCCGCGATCCACCCCGAAAGCTGCGATGCAGGTTTCGATGTAGGGCTTGTAGGCCGTCGCGAGGCCCTCCGAAGAAGGCGGCTTCTCGCGCGTATAGAAGTCGAACATCCCGATCGGCATGCCGAGCCCGCCGAGCTTGACGACGACGTTCGGGGATTTCGCGACCTCGATGATGCCGGCCTTCCACTGCGCAAAGGTTTCGGCCTTCTTGTCCTTGTAGGGTCCGATCCCGAGCGGCCCGCCGACATGGTTGAGGATGATCGTGGTCTGCGGGTAGGCGCGGGCGAGGTCGGCAAGCTCGGGCAGCTGGGGATGGTAAAGCCAGGCCTCGAAGGTCAGGTTCATCGGCGCCAGCCGCGCAAACCAGGCGCGCCAGGTCGGATCGAGCATTTGCCCCTTGATCGGATTGGTCCGCGGCTTGGGGAACGCATCGCTCGCATCCCAAGCGACAGAATGGCGGATGCCTCGGAAGCGGCCGTCCCCGGCCACGATCTGAGCCTCCAGAACCCGGTCGACCCGGTCGCCGAGCCGCAGATCGGCGTGTCCGACGATCGCGCGGCAGAGCCGGGTTGGGCCGTATTGGCCGCTCGCGCTCATCGCTGCAGTGCCGTTGACGAACTCGGTTTCGCCGACCGGCTTCATTTCAGTCGGGCCCTCAGCGCGGTACATCGAGCCGCACTCGATGAAAACCGTCTCGGTGATTTTATGGCCGCTGCCGATGTCGGCGAGCAGTTGATCGAGGAGAAAACGGTTACCCGGGTGGTCCCACAGGTGATGGTGGGGGTCGACGATCTCCAACCCCGGCTGGACGATCTCCTCCTGCCGCAGCGCCAGCCAAGCCGGGGAGGGATAATGCGGATTGTATACTGATTTGGGCGCAGCACCGGTGCTCGCGGGCGCGGTGTTCTGGGCGAGCACCGCGCCCGACGACAGCGCCGCTCCGCCCAGCAACCCGGCCGTCCCGCTCAGCAGCATGCGGCGCGATACGGGTTGCCGTCGTACCATGGTTTCCATTGTCCGTTCCTCCCAAGGTTTATGTCGGCTGAACCTGCTCTTTCGGCGGATGATAGAGGCTGTGGCCGGCCAAGTCTTTACACCTGATCCGCTCGACCTCGTCTTGGGTGAGCCGCTCCTTCGTCCGGTCGTAGAGCTTGGTCGTCCGAGGGCTCTCGTGTGCTGCCATTCCCTGCGCGTGTTCTCATTCCTGCGCGTGTTCTAGGGCCCTGCCATTGGCGAGGTAGGCCACGGCGATAACTCCGTAAGATCAATGAGACAGGTAGGATTTCTTGTAACACGCGCGGAGAGTTGCCGTCGGGTGTCGCGAGAGGTCGAGCGACCCGTCTACCCGTTTTCAGGAAGGGGCTTGGATGCTGAACGCTTGGACGAGGCGGTTTGGGGCGACGGCAATTTGCCGTTGTCGAAACCGGGTCAGCCGGTCAAACGCGCGCTCCCGCTCTCGAAAACGCCGGGAAGCTGGGCGATATCGGTTGAGTTCCTCTGCTCGTGCTGCGAAGCTGCGGCGGCAGGCGCCGCCTCGGCGCGCCTCGGACAAAGGAGACGGGCATTGGCCATGCAACTCGGGCACGTCCACATCAAGACCAGAGACGATCCGCAGAAGGTCGCAAAGTTCTACATCGACAATTTCGGGGCGACCGTGAAGCGGGAAACTCCCGGCCGCGGCTGCCAGCTCGACCTGCACGGCGTGCAGCTCAACGTGACGACCATCAACGCCGACCAGAACCATGAGCAGCATGTCGGCATCGAGCACATCGCGATCGAGACCGACGATTATCCCGGCGCCCTCGCGACGCTTAAGAAGAACGGCGCGCAGGTCCTGGAGGAGCGGTTTAACAACGGTCGGCATGTGTGCTGGGTTGCCGCACCCGACGGCGCGCAGATGGAGCTGATCGAGAAGGTCTGAGGACGGCGCGGCTGCTCACCGCCGCTTCGCAGAGGCGTAGGGCGACCCGATCAGGCTTCCCGGCGAATTGGATCGCACCAGCGTCCGGATCCCGACTGGAGTTACGGCGCACCCGAGGGAAGATCGTAGATGGCGAAAGTCACATCGTCGCCGTCGAGATCGACCCTCGATCACCCGATTGACCGGTTCGCCGAGGATGGCGAGCTCGTCGAGCGCGGTTTTGAAGAGCCGCTGCTGCAGGCTTCGGTCGACCGCCGGGATCAGAATGACGAGCCCGGCATGCAGCGGCTGCGCCGCGTAACGACGCCGAAAGTCGCTCGCATTATTGGTGACCGGGATGAGATCGCCGTCGCGCGCGTATCGCACGACATTCCAGTCCTTCCAGCCGGATTTGCCGACGCGGGCAACGTGATGAGCTTCATGGCCGGCCCGCCCGGCGACGGCAATCAGATCGACGGTGAGGCATTCTCGATCAGAAATCTCACGATACCGCGATCGCGGCGAGCCGACGCCGTGACCGATGTACCGGCTGATGATCGCGCCAGGGCTGCTTGCGCGGCCGGCCTCGCAGCGGATAGGCGGCGGCATAGACCGGCGCCAGTCGGATCATATCGGGTGGAGGCGCGGGTACCCGCCGAGCAACTCCGCCTCCGTGGCGCCTTGGCCAACGAGCTAGGCCATCAGGTGCACCGGCACGCGGGTGCCGAGGAAGACCGGATCGCCGCCCATAATCTCCATGCTGGTCGCCGCAAGCGTGTAATAGCCGGTCGGAACGCGATCGCCGTCGCTGACCAGTACGAAGCACGAGGCGGCCCGCCGCCTTGCGTCCTGCCCCGGCTGCTGTCGCAAATACCAGTCTAGCGGCTCGACGCCGCTGGCGAAGCTCTCTCGATCGTGCTGATCCGACAAAGGCTCGATACGCAGTGCCGGCGCAGTGGAGGTCACTCAGGCGCCGGTCAGCTTGAGGTATCGCTGCGCCGCTGCTTTTAGCCGAGCGTCTGGTTCCCGCGGATGGAGAAGCGCCTCCGCGAAGGCCCGACTGTCGTGTCGCTCAGCCGGATCGTGTGCGTTTCCTCGGTCGCCTGATCCACGACTGTCCGCCTGTCGACCACGTAGACCAGCCGCCACGGCAGCCGCACTGCGCCGGCGGCGGCCTGCTCGGCAAGCGCAATCAGCCAGATCGCCATCACCGAGGTCTTTCCGAGCCCGGTCGGCAAATCGAGCGCGGCCGGAATCTTTCCGTCCACCAACGTTGGCTGGAAGATGCGTGCCTTCAGGTGACGCCTTCGATGCGAGCCCGGCGAAGCTCGCAGCGGTCGTCGCGGCGGCGGATGCGGCTGCGGTAGAGGAGGCGTTTTCGAAGAGGCCCCGCCTTCGGCAGCTTACCGACATCCTGCTCGACAAATGGGCGCTGACATCGGTACGGGACATGCCGGGACGGCCGCCGGTCGAGGATTGGCTGCACGGCATTAAGAGCGAGCCGCCCGAAACGACCGTCGCCTGGCGCGAAGAGGTGGCCGATCTTGTTCGCTACAAGGTCGATGGTGACATCGACGAGTGGCTCGATGTCCATCCGATCAAGGCCTGGGAACGCCTGCGCGAGCGAAGCTGGCGCGCCGCGGAATGCTTCAAGAAGATGGCTGCAAGGCGCAAGGAAGAGGACCCGCCCATCGGCGCTCTTGTCATCCGGCCGGACAGGAAACCCCGGATCGAAGACTTAGCGAAACTCGCGGATGCCCGCCTTATCGCGAACGCGACGGTCGTTCTGCCGAAGGAGGCCGGCGGTCTTTTCGACGGCCTGTTGGATAGCGATTCCAAGGATGCGACCGACGTGGCGGATATTGTTCCCGACGGCTCCGGTCTCGCCAAGCGCGCACGCGTGCTCATCTCGCGCACTGAGGAGCAGGGCTGGCAGATCCAACTTCTGGGATCCGCAGACGGTCAAGGTGATCTCACCAATATTCACTCCGAACTGGATGTCGCGGATTCGCTCAACGACGTTATGGCGACAGTCACCGAACATCTCGACCTGAAGGAAAAGGAGCGGCTGGTCCTGCGGGAAGACGAAGACGGGCTGCACGCGCTCGTAGCCTTCGGCGTGAGCCGCAGCACCGAAACCGCGCTCGACACCTCGGCGGCGGGGCGCAGCAAACAGACGCTGGTCGATCATCTCGACTGGACCGGCAGGGCCGCCGCGGCAATCGTTGCGCGGCTTCGCCTCGAAACCCCGATCGGCGACGCCGTCGTCCTGGCGGCGCGCTGGCACGACCAGGGCAAGGACCGGCCGTCGTGGCAGCGCGCCATCGGCAACAAGCAGCCGCCTCCTCTGGCCAAGAGCGGACACGGGCGGTTCGACAACCGCGTCTGCGCGGGATATCGGCACGAGTTCGGCTCGCTGATCGACGCGGCGGAGGATCTCGGCATTCCGGAAAATCCCGAACGGGACCTCATCCTTCATCTCATCGCCTGCCATCATGGCCGCGCGCGGCCGCATTTCGAAGGACGCGAATTCGACCCCCAGGCTTCGTCCGCGGTGAACACCGAGGCGGCGGCAGAGGCGATGCGCCGCTATGCCCGCCTCAGCCGCCGGTTCGGCTATTGGCAGCTCGCCTGGCTGGAAGCGCTGATGAAGTGTGCCGATGCGATCGCAACGGTGCGCGGCGAAGAGGTCGAGGGGTTACGCTGATGCGCCTCCCTGATTCCGACATCGTGCTCGAGGTCGACCTGCGCAATCCGGGCCAGTTCTTCGCCTGCTGTGGCGCGCTGGAACTGGCTGGCCGCCTGTGGCCGGGAATTGAAGGTTGGTTCGCGGCAAGCGGTCCGCGCGCCACCTTCCAGATCGCCACACGAAGCGGGCGCAACGACCCATTGGGTGAGATCGTCCGTATCCTGTGCGAATCCGAACCGCTGGCCGAGCTCGACCACGATCACAAGGAGCACAAGCCGGACCGCCAACCCGTCGTACTGAGGCCATTTGGCCTTCGCCTGGACTGGTGGCTGGAATCTTACGATGGCGACGCCGAGAAGTCCGAGCTCAAGATTTGGGCCGGCCAGCAAACGCCGCTCGGGAAGTTGAACGACCTCCGCGTCTGTTGGCGGGAAATCGCCGCGCGCGATTCCGGCACACCGCCGCGCGGTCTATTCCGCGGTCGCCGGCCGATGACGGGCCGCTTCGGCTTTGACCCCTCCGCCTCGTGGGAAGCCCTGGACGTCGGCTTCTCCCCCTGTGGATCGGCGTGGAATAAGGACCCCGTTTAGGGGGTGATCGGCATCCAATCGGGACCCCCCGGACGGCGGGTCCACAGTGGCTTCCATGGGGGACGTGGGAGCCGGGACGGGGATGCTGGTTGTGGAGACGATTGCA
>DASYBC010000127.1:0-2504 GCA_036500965.1 Allostellaceae bacterium
CGCGACCTGGAGTTTCTGCACCAGGTCGGAGGTGCGGGCGAACAGCACGCGCCAGCCGTTTTCCACCAGTGCCAGGCCAATGGCTGACGCCAGATGCGTCTTGCCGCCGCCGGGTCCGCCGATCAGAATCAAATTGGCGCCCTTGTCGATCCAACTGTCACCGGCGCAGATCGCCATCACATGCGCCTTGGAAACCATCGGCACCGCCTCGAACTCGAAGGCGTCGAGAGTCTTGCCCGGCAGCAGCCGGGCTTCGATGAGATGGCGCTCGATGCGGCGGCGGTCGCGTTCGGCAATCTCGTGTTCGGCGAGCGCGGCGAGGAACCGGGCCGCGGGCCAGCCTTCCTTGTCCGCCCGTTCGGCAAAGGCGGCCCAACCTTGCTTGATGGCGGGCAACCGGAGGTCGTTAAGCAGCAGCGTGAGCCGAGCCCCGTCGATACTCTGGCTCATGCTGCCGCTCCGATATCGTTATCGTTGCCGACCAGCGCCTCGTAGGCAATCAGCGGAGTGAGAAGGACGGTGACCGCGGGCAGTGCCGCGGCATCCGGCGCGAAGCGTTCGCGCAACGCCGCCAGGTCGGGCACCTGGCCTGCCGCGAGATCGGCGGCCAGCAGCGTGGCGAGGTCGGCCTCGCAGCCGCGCTCATGGGCCAGGGCCAGCAGGTTGACCATCAGACGGCAGGCCGATTTTTCCGGGAGCCGTTCGAGCAGCCGGTCGAAGGTCTGCCGGTAGGCGTCGCGCGGGAAGAGCTGGTCGCGGTAGACAAGACCCAGGAGTGCCATCGGCTTGCGCCGCAAAGCGTGGATCACATGGCGATAATCGACGACATGCGCGCGCTTGCCCGCGGCATCGGCCCGACCGCGGACCAGGGTCATCAGGGGCGTGCCGCCGATGAACAGATCGAGGCGGTCATCGTACAGCCGGGCTCGCAACCGGTGGCCGATCAGCCGCGACGGCACGGTGTAGAACACCTTCTTCAGCATGAAGCCGCCGGAAGAGGTGACGGTGACGACTGTCTCCTCATGATCGCAGGTCCGCTGCCCCGGCAATGGCTGGAGCGCGGGTCGTTCGGCCTCGATGCGCTTGGTCGATCGGGCGTTCTTGCGGCTGACGATCTCATCGATGAAGCGGCGATAACTGGCGAGGCCGTCGAAGTCGTTCGCCCCGCGCATCAGCAGCGCGTCGCCGACGGCCTTCTTGATGTGGCCGTGTGAACTTTCGACCGAGCCGTTCTCATGCGCGGCACCGCGATTGTTGCGCGTCGGCTGCATCCCGTAATGGGCGCACAGCGCGTCATAGCGCCGGGTCAGGTCCTCGCGCGCATCCGTATCCAAGTTGCGGAACGCGGCCGACAAGCTGTCGCTGCGATGCTCGAGCGGCGCACCGCCAAGGGCCCACAACGCGTTTTGCAGCCCCTCGGCGAGCGCCACATAGCTTTCGCCGCCGAGGATCACATGGGCATGCTCGAAACCCGAGTAGACCAGCCGGAAATGGTAAAGCCGGTGATCGAGCCGCTCACCGGCGATGGTGACGCCCAGGTCGGCCATGTCGGTGAAATCCGACAGTCCCATCCGGCCGGGTTCATGCACCTGGCGGAAAATCACCTCCTGGTCCGCACCGTACAGAGCGCGCCATGCCCGAATGCGGCGTTCCAGGGTGCGCCGGACGCCCGCGGACAGAGCAGGGTGGCGTCGTTGCATCTCTTCGAAGATGGCGACCGCGCGCAGTTCCGGTGCCGCCTTCAGCATCGGTACGATCTCGGCCTCAAAGAAATCGGCCAGCGGGTCCGGGCGGCGGCGGCCGCGGATCTGCGGATTGTCCGACGGCAGCCTGTGATCGTGCTCGAAGCGATACGCGGTGGCAGAGCTGATCGAAGCCCTCGCCGCGGCCACGGTCGGCGATTCTGTCTGTCGGAACTTCATGTAGAGCCTCATCTGGTGATCGGTGACATGGCGGCCGGGCAACGGGCGGATCCTCGATGAGAAAATCCATCCCCATAGCCCGTCGGTCGCGATCACCAGACGATCCGCTGCCCCGGGGGGCCGCAGGCCGACTTTTTCCGGGGCGTGGGCCTGCGGTCGGGCTACGCCCTCCCTTGCCCCACGCCCCGGAAACTTTCTCATCCTGATTGACGGTGATTCTCACCTTGATTGTCGCGCGGCACCCAGAGAGCGCTTCGGGCAAGGGGGCGTGGCGACGTCCAACGCCCATAGGACAGGCGGCCGGGGCAGCGGTTTAGCGCAACACGTTTTTCGCTCACCGGCGCGGACCCAGGCTCCGGAGGCTACCCGGACAGGACAGTGCGCCGCGCCGCCAAGCGAAAAACGCTGTACGTTATCATACGTATGAGCTTGCACGATCTGGCTAGCCCGGATAATGCACGGTCCCTGTTGAGCCTGATGTGCAGCATAAATACCGCTACTTTTGGACGAGATGCACACGGCTCCGCACAGCCATGGGACCTGGCCGTTGGGAGAGGCTTGGGTAGCGGCTGAGAGTTGACG